>NZ_VOGW01000177.1:122712-138857 GCF_007896895.1 Streptomyces misionensis
GCGATGGCTGCCGGACGGGTGGCTCGGGGGCGATGCGCGCGGGCGGCTGGCCGCCGACGGCGCCGGGCGGGCGGGGGCCAACCCCTGGGGCCCGGGCCGGCCCACCGAGGCGGGGCGGCGGCTCCGCGGCCTGCCCGACCGAGCCCTCGTCGACGCGCTGGCCGAGGCGTCCCCCCGGCTCCGGGTCGAGAACGGCCGACTGTACGGCCCCGACGCACCCGGTCTGCCCGCCCCCGTCCGCGCCGCCGTGGACGCCGTACGCCGCGACTTGGCCCGGACGCCGTTCCGCGCGCCCGAGGCCGGACGGCTCGAAGAACTGGGGCTCGACCGCAGGGCATTGGCCGCCGCCGTCACCGCCGGGGCCCTGCTGCGCATCGCCGACGGCATCGTCCTGCTGCCCGGAGCGGACGCCGGGGCCGCCGCCGTCCTGCGCACCCTGCCCCAGCCCTTCACCCTCAGTGAGGCCCGTCGCGCCCTCGACACCACCCGCCGGGTGGCCGTACCGCTGCTGGAGTTCCTGGACAGCCGGGGCCTCACGGAACGCGTCGACGACCAGCACCGACGCTGCCGCACCGGGCCGCCGGCCGAGGGCGGCCGCGAGCGCGCGGCGTTTGGCCGCGAGAGCGATCGGTACAGGTAGAAGACGGAGGCGGACGGGAATCGAACCCGCCTGCCCGAGATCCTCGGGCACCTCGGTTTTGAAGACCGGGAGGGCCACCAGGCACCCACACGCCTCCACCGCTCGTCAGGCTAGTGCCCCAGGAGACCGGAATGACACCGACCCGCCAAGCGACCGTCCGACTCACGCAGTTCGCCCACGGGGGCGGCTGCGCCTGCAAGATCCCGCCCGGTGAGCTGGAGGACGTGGTCGGCGGGCTGACCGTGCCGCGGCTCGTCGGCGGTGACACCCCGCTGCTGGTCGGCCTCTCCACCGGCGACGACGCGGCCGTGGTCACCCTGCCCGGCCGCCCGGACACGGCCATGGTGTGCACGGCCGACTTCTTCACCCCGGTGGTGGACGACCCCTACGACTGGGGGCGCATCGCCGCCGCCAACGCGCTGTCCGACGTGTACGCGATGGGCGGCCGGCCGGTGCTTGCCGTCAACCTGCTGGCCTGGCCGCGCGACCGGCTCCCCTTCGACCTGGCCCGCGAGGTGCTGCGCGGCGGACTCGACATCGCCACCGAGGCCGGCTGCCACGTCGGCGGCGGGCACAGCGTGGACGATCCGGAGCCCAAGTACGGCATGGCCGTCACCGGCGTCGCCGACCCCGGGCGGCTGCTGCGCAACGACACCGGCCGGCCCGGGACGCCGCTGTCGCTGACCAAGCCGCTCGGCCTCGGCGTGCTCAACAACCGGCACAAGGTCACCGGCGAGCGGTTCGAACAGGCCGTCGCCACCATGACGGCCCTGAACCGGGAGGCGTCCGAGGCCGCGCTGGCCGCCGGGGCCACCTGCGCCACCGATGTCACCGGGTTCGGCTTCCTCGGCCATCTGCACAAGCTCGCCAAGGCCTCCGGGGTGAGCGCCGTGATCGACACCGCCGCCGTGCCGTATCTGGACGGCGCCCGAGAGGCCGTCCGCGACGGCTTCGTCAGCGGCGGCACCCGGCGCAACCTCGAATGGGTCGCCCCGCACACCGAGTTCGGCACCACCGACGCCGACACCCGGCTGCTGCTCGCCGACGCCCAGACCTCCGGCGGGCTGCTGGTCGCCGGGGAGATCCCCGGGGCACCGGTGGTGGGGGAGCTGGTACCCCGCGGCTCCCACACCGTCGTGCTCCGCTAGTGCTGTGACCAGGAAGGTTCACCGGGTTGGCGGTCAGTGGTATGGCGAGCGTGGTGCCTGGGTGGTGCTTGAACGGAAGGGGATCTTGAGGGCTTTGGTCCTGTTTAAGGGTGGCGGTTATCACTGATCGTCAGGCAGGAGGGGAACATGCGTCAGGAGTGGGAGCCCGAGGATCTGATCGAGGTCTGGACACAAACGCGATGACCGGATGAATCGATGCCACAGGCGGCCATCGCCAGAGGGGGTGGACCGCGCTCTCCACCCCCCGTCCTCGCGCCCCCACCCGGTGACCAGCCCGCAGGCCGATGGCAGGACCGGGCATCGCGGCGAGGGTGGGGGCATGGCAGCGAACATCGTGATCATGCAGCTGGTGATCCTGGCCGTAGTGCTCGAATCCGATCTCGGCCGCCGCAAGATCGGCTGGTTCCGGGTGGGACGGCCGATCATCGGCGTCGCCCTCATCGTGCCGTTCTTCTTCACCTCGCTGCCCACCGGCGGCAACGACCTGCTGCTGCAAGGCGTCAGCGCGCTGGCCGGGGCAGCGCTCGGACTGTTCTCGGTCTGCCCGCTGCTGGTGTCCGTCGACTACCACCCGGATTGGCGATGGCGCTGGCCGCGCACCTCGCCCACCCCGGGCAGACCCGCTGCGGTCAGCCGCTCCGGGGCTGGTTACGCGGCGGTCTGGATCGCCGTGACCGCCGCCCGGCTCGGCTTCGCCTACGGCGCCCAGCACGTCTTTCCATTGGGGCTCGGCGTGTTCATGGCCACCCACCACCTGAGTGGCACCGCTCTGGCGAACGGCTTCATCTTCCTGTCCGTGAGCATGAGCCTGTTCCGCAGTCTGGGGCTGTGGGCGCGAGGCCGCGCGTGCCGGGCCCAGGCCGTCCCGGTCGTGGGCGCCGCGCGTACGATGGGCGTTGCACGGTGATCCTCACACCGCTGCTCACCCTGATCATCCGCACTGTCCGCGCGCTTCGGGCACGCTCTTCAGACACGTCGTCCTGGGATAATCAGGACCGATGAGTATCACCAGTAGATTCAGCCCGGCCGCGGACCATCCCGGGATCGGGCTGAGCGGCATGATCCCCGACCCGCGGGCGCGTGCCGCGGCCATGCTGGTGGGGCTGGGCGTGTCGGTCTGGATCAACGTCGCCACGTTCCCCGCCGACCCGGGGGTCGTGGTGCCCGTCGCCCTGGCCGTCGCCGCGCTGGCCTGGCTCGTCCTGATCGCCGGCACCCTGCTGACCGCCGGTGCCCGGGGTGCGCACGTGGCCGCGGTCTCCGCGGTGATGTGTGCGGCCGGGGCGGTGCTCGCGGTCACCGACGCCAATGGGCTGATCTTCACCGGCGTGGCGGCGAGCCTGGCCGCCGTCGCGTTCGATCCGGTCGCCGCCCTCGTGCTGTCCACCGCCGGTCCCGTCGCCTACTGCCTCGCGGCGATCCCCCACGAGCCGTTTCCCGGGCGCCTGTTGAGCACCGCCGCCGTGGCCCTCGCCGGACTGGTGGCCGGTGCGAGCCGACGCGAGACCGACCAGCGTGCCCGGCACAGCACGCTGGTCGCCACGGAACGCCGGCGTACCGAGCTCGCCCGGGCCGAGGCGGAACTCGCCGGTGAACGCAACCGTCTCGGCCGCGAGCTCCACGACGTGCTCGCCCACACCCTCGGCGCCCTGTCGATCCAGCTCACCGCGATCGACACCCTCGCCCGCACCGACGCACCGCGCGAGAAGCTCATCACACAGATCGAGCTCGGCCACGAGCTGGTCGGCACGGGCCTGGACGAGGCACGCCAAGCCGTCCGCGCACTGCGCGGCGAGGCCACGCCGCTGGCCGCGCAGCTCGAACGGCTCTGCGAACTCCACCAGGCAGCACTCGAACTGGACGGTAGCCGGCAGGAGCTGGACGCCGACACCACGCTCGCGCTCTACCGCCTCGCCCAGGAAGCACTGACCAACGCCGCCAGACATGCCCCCGGTGCGCGCGTGAGCGTGCGCATCGGCTTCGGCCCCAGGGCCGTGACCGTACAGGTCAGCAATAGCAGACCCGCCCCGGCCCCGGACGCACCCGCGGCACTGCACGCGAGCGGCGGCGGGTTCGGGCTCCAGGGCATGAGGGAACGCGTCGAGCAGGCGGGCGGCGATCTCCAGGCCGGCCCCACGTCCGACGGTGGATGGCGGGTCGCCGCACGCATCCCCTACCGACGGGGCAACCTGGGCAACCGCAGCGACGGGAGCGACCGATGAGCCCAACACCCATCTCTGTGATCATCGCGGACGACCATCGGGTCGTCCGCGAGGGCCTGGCCACCATCCTCGGCGCCTTCGACGGGGTGCACATCGCAGGATTGGCCGCGGACGGCGCGCAGGCCGTCGATCTCGCCGCCCGGCACGAGGCCGACGTGGTCCTGATGGACCTTCACATGCCCGGCACCGACGGCGTCGAGGCCACGCGCCGACTCAGGACCGAGCGTCCGGCCACGGCCGTCGTGGTCCTCACCACCTATACCGACGACGACTCCATCCTCGCCGCACTCGAAGCCGGCGCCACCGGCTACCTGACCAAGAACGCCTCCGCCGCGGACATCCACCGCGCCATCGAGGCCGCCGCCTGCGGCCACGCCATGCTCGACCCGATCGCCGCAGCCCGACTGATCCACGCAAGCCGCCGCACCGACCCAGGCCACACCGCGAAGAACGCAGCCCTCCCCGACGGCCTCACTGAACGCGAGGCCCAGGTGCTCGGCCTGGTCGCGCAGGGCCTGTCCAACGCGGAGATCGCCGCCAGGCTGTACCTGAGCCGCTCCACGGTGAAGACCCATATCCATCAGATCTTCGCCAAGACCGGCAGCCGCGACCGCCCGCAGGCCATTGTGTACGCACACCGGCATGGGATCCGCGCCGAGGAGGATCCAGCCCAGCGGAACGGGTGACGGGCCGGGCCCTTCAGAGCTTCAAGACCAACTCATCGCCCCCTACGGCAGCCTCGCCCGTCCAAGACACAGTTCGCCGGGTTCTTCAGGCCGCGGTGGCGAGGGGGCGCCCGCCCCAGCGGATGCCCTTCTCGCTGCGGAGGCGGGCAGGTTCGCGACGCTGGGTGGCGAGGACCTCGGGGTGGCGGGCGTTGGCGTTGCGCCAGCGCAGATACGCGTGCAGGGCTTGGGTCTGCGCGGTGTGGTTGCGGTGGTTGGAGTTGGCGACGGTGAACTGCCGCAACGGCCCGAGGTGTGGCTCAAGTCGGGTTGGCCCACGACGCGTAGGTCGGCGTGAAGCACAGCTCGACCCGGCTCCTCTTCGCCCAGCGCCGGATCGTCTCGCCCTTGTGCGCAGACAGGTTGTCCAGGATCACGTAGATCGGAGCGCCGTCGGGGCGGGCCCCTCGGGTCGACCTCAGCGCGGCCAGGGTGTTCGCGGCGCCCTTCTTCCTGCGGTTGACGCCCCACAACTTGTCGTCGCCGACCGAATAGCAGCCGTGGAAGTAGCGCACCCCGTGCGGGCGGTGATAGGTCGCGAGGGTGCCGCTCAGGAAATCTGCTGCAGCTTCTGCCCCTCCTGATCGGACAACCTGCGCACACGAACAGGCTCAGCCACCGCACTCCCGACAGTCGGATCGAACGACACGCCGTATCCAACCGCTCCGACCACCAACCCGGTGAACCTTCCTGGTCACAGCACCAGCGCCGGCCCGCGCGAGGGCCTACGGCTCCGTGCCCGTGTGCTCGTCGATGCCCGCCCGGGCCCGGTAGGCCCGCACCAGCTCCAGGGACGCCGGGCCGCGCGGCCGGCGGCCCGGGCGGATGTCCACCGCGATCGCCTTGGCCTCCTGGATATGGGTGTTCGGGTCCAGGGCGAGGTGCAGCAGCTCGTTCGCCGCGTCGCCGGTGGTGTAGCCGTTGGGGCCCCAGTGGTACGGCAGCCCCACCTGGTGCAGCCGCCGGCCGTGCACGGTCAGCGGGGCCATCCGGTCGGTCACCAGCACCCGCGCCTCGATCACCCCGCGGGCGCTGACGATCGTCGCCCAGCCGGTGTGCTCCAGGCTCCGCTCGTCGGCCAGCTCCGGGGAGACCTCGCAGAAGAACTCCGGTTGCAGCTCGGCCAGATACGGCTGCCAGCGGGACATGCCGCCCGCCGTGTGGTGCTCGGTGAGCCGGTAGGTCGTCGCCACGTACGGGTAGACCTGCGAGCCACGATCGTCGCCGCTCGGCTGGTAGCGGTTGTCCGGCAGCGTCGGCATCAGCTGCCGCACCGGGTTGCGCTGCTGGTCGTAGAGCAGGTTCGGGAACGGCGAGTCCTGGGGCTCGTAGTGCGTGGGCAGCGGCCCGTCGGTGAGCCCGGACGGCACGTACAGCCACGCCTTGCCGTCGGCCTGCATGATGAACGCGTCCCGGCCGGTGAGCGCCGCGGGCCCCCTCGCCTCCTCGTCAGGTTCGTAGCCGGGCGCCTTGTCCTTCTTGAAGTCGGGCACGTCGTGCCCCGACCACTCGCCCCGCTCCGGGGCCCACCACACCAGTGCCTTCCGCTCGCTCCACGGGCGGCCCTCGGGGTCGGCGGAGGCGCGGTTGTACAGGATGCGGCGGTTGGCGGGCCACGCCCACGCCCACTCGGCGGCCACCCAGTCCTGCTCCCGGCCGGGCTTGCGGCGGGCGGCCTGGTTGACGCCGTCGGCGCGCACCCCGCAGTAGATCCAGCAGCCGCAGGTGGTCGAGCCGTCGGGCTTCAGCTGCTCGTACGAGGAGAGCGGATCGCCCTGCGCGTCATAGCCGTTGATCTCCGCGAGCACGGCCTCCGCGTCCGGTTCGGTCAGCGGGCCCTTCGTCGGGTAGTCCCAGGCGAGGTCCAGCACCGGCCGGTCCATCTCGTCGGTCGATCCGGCGAGCTTCTCCCGGATGATCCGCCCCAGATGGAACGTGAACCACAGTTCGCTGCGCGACTCACCGGGCGGCTCGATCGCCTGGTGGTGCCACTGCAGCAGCCGCTGGGTGTTGGTGAAGCTGCCGTCCTTCTCGGTGTGCGCCGCGGCCGGCATGAAGAACACCTCGGTGCGGATGTCCTCCGTGCGCATCTCCCCGGTCTCGATCTCCGGCCCGTCCTTCCACCAGGTCGCCGACTCGATCAGGGAGAAGTCGCGCACGACCAGCCAGTCCAGATTGGCCATGCCGAGCCGCATCAGCTTGGAGTTGGCGTTGCCCACCGCCGGGTTCTCGCCCAGCAGGAAGTAGCCCTTGCAGGTGCCCTCCAGCTGGGCCATCGTCGTCTCGTACGTCGAGTGCGAACCGGTCAGCCGCGGCAGGTAGTCGAAGCAGAAGTCGTTCTCCTGCGTGGCCTTGTCTCCCCAGTACGCCTTGAGCAGGCTCACCAGGTACGCGCGCATGTTGCCCCAGTAGCCCTTGTGCGCCGCCTCCGCCTCGACGAAGGCGTCCAGGTCCTGGTTCTGGTGCGCGTGCGGCATCGGGATGTAGCCCGGCAGCAGGTTGAACAGGGTCGGGATGTCCGTCGAGCCCTGGATGGAGGCGTGCCCGCGCAGCGCGAGGATGCCGCCGCCCGGCCGGCCGATGTTGCCCAGCAGCAGTTGCAGGATGCAGGCCGTGCGGATGTACTGCACGCCCACCGTGTGCTGCGTCCAGCCCACCGCGTACGCGAAGGCCGTCGTCCGGTCCCGCCCGGAGTTCTCCGTGACCAGCTCGCACACCTGACGGAACAGATCCTGCGGCACCCCGCACACCTGCTCCACCATCTCCGGCGTGTAGCGGGAGAAGTGCCGCTTGAGCACCTGGAAGACACAGCGCGGATGCGTCAGCGTCTCGTCCCGCTCGGGTTCGCCCTCGCCGATCACCGCGCCACCGGAGCCGTGCGCCTCGCCGCGCGCCGCCTCGGTCACCGACGCACCGGCGCCGGTGCGCTCGTCGTACTCCTGGTCGCGCTCGCCCGAGGCGGCCTGCACCTGTGTGCCCTCGTACTGCCAGCTGGTGTTGTCGTACGAGCGGGTCTCGCCGTTCAGACCCGAGAAGACACCGGCCAGGTCCTCGGTGTCACAGAAGTCCTCCCGCAGGATCACCGGCGCGTTGGTGTACGCCAGGATGTAGTCGCGGAAGTACTTGTCGTGCTCCAGCACGTACCGGACGATCCCGCCGAGGAACGCGATGTCCGAGCCCGCGCGCAGCGGCACGTGCAGATCGGCGAGCGCGCTGGTGCGGGTGAACCGCGGGTCGACGTGGATCACCTTGGCGCCCCGCGCCTTGGCCTCCATCACCCACTGGAACCCGACCGGATGGCACTCGGCCATGTTCGAGCCCTCGATGACGATGCAGTCCGAGTTCTGCAGGTCCTGCTGGAAGGTGGTCGCGCCGCCGCGTCCGAACGAGGTTCCCAGACTGGGAACGGTGGAGGAGTGTCAAACGCGCGCCTGGTTCTCGATCTGGATCGCGCCGAGCGCCGTGAACAACTTCTTGATCAGGTAGTTCTCTTCGTTGTCCAGCGTGGCCCCGCCGAGGCTCGCGAAGCCCATGGTGCGCCGGGTGCGGGTCTGGTCGACCTCCCACTCCCAGCCCGCCCGGCGGGCCGCGATCACCCGGTCGGCGATCATGTCCATCGCGGTGTCGAGGTCGAGGCGCTCCCAGTCGGTGCCGTGCGGGCGCCGGTAGAGCACCTCGTGGCGGCGGGCCTCACCCGTGGTCAGCTGGAGGCTCGCCGAGCCCTTGGGGCACAGCCGGCCGCGCGACACGGGGGAGTCGGGGTCGCCCTCGATCTGGGTGACCTTCTCGTCCTGGACGTACACGTTCTGGCCGCAGCCCACCGCGCAGTACGGGCAGACCGACTTCACCACCCGGTCGGCAGAGGCCACCCGGGGCGTGAGCCGCTCGCTGCGACCGCTCTTGGCGGCGGCACCCCGGCCCAGTGGGTCCGTCCCGGTGAGCTGGCGGTACACCGGCCATGAGTCGATCCACGTTCGTACGCCCACGGCCACTCCTCCCACTCGTGTCCCGATTGTCCCGTGGCACCGCCGCTGCGGCATCTTCTGCGGCGCCGGGGTACCCCCGCGGGCCGGGGGCAAACCGTGCGGCGGGCGCACTCCCCGCGGCCCGGTGCGGATGGCTCCCGCAGGCGCACATCCGGTGAGGGAGGCGGACCGCTCCGCAGGTGGGAGGCCGCCGCCGTGGGGCATCCCGCCGGGGTGGTGTGTTTCGCACCGAGCGGCCTCGCGCCGCCCACCTCGGCGCCCTGGCCGCCTTCGCCGTCTTCCTGGTGGCCTGGACCGGCCGACGCCAACCGGCCGGCCACCGTGCCACGCGAGTCTGCGGGCGTGCCGCGGCTGCCACAGGCGGCCCCGGCCGCATCGCGGTGTCCGCGGGACACCGAGCCTGCCCGGCCGGGTGGGCCGGCCGGGCGCTGTGCGGTCGGTCAGCCCATGTCCGTCAGGAGGGCGTTCAGTTCCTTCTCCTGCTGCGCGGGCGACATCGGCGGGTTCGAGTGATCGATGCCGAAGGTCTTGAGCACCTTGTCCATCTGGGCGTCGATGGAGGTCCAGCCGGTCTGGTCCAGCGGCTGCAGCGACGCCTGGTCGGCGTCCCACAGATCACGCAGCTTCTGGGCGGCCGCGTGCGCGCCGGTCGCGTTCCCCGAGCGTGCGTCCTTGAGCGAGGTGGAGGCAAGGGTCCGCAGCGCGGAGACCTTCGTGGGCGGGAACTTCTTCACGGCCTGGCCGGGAGCCATCTGGACGGCGGAGGTGTTGTCCTCCTCCGGTGCCGGGCCGACGTGCGGCTGGCCGTGGGCCCAGACCAGCAGGCCCGCGGTGGCGACGGCGAGCAGTCCGAAGCCGGCCAGCGCGGTGCGCTCCTTGCGCGGGTCGCCGGTGGCCGCCGCCGCGTGGGTCGCCTCGTGGGTCTCGGTCACGTCCGAGCGCGTCACCGTCAGGTAGGCCACCGTCGCCAGGATCAGGCCGAGGAAGATCAGGCTGGTGGTGAACGTGCCCAGATCGAGACCGGTGGGGTCGCCCGGGTTCTGGGCGACCTTGGGGGAGGCCAGCCAGTCGCCGATGTTCGCACCCAGCGGGCGGGTCAGGATGTAGGCGAGCCAGAAGGACAGCACCGGGTTCGCGCCGAACTTCCACAGCGCCGTGATCGCCGCGATGAGGCCGAGCGGCAGCAGGACCGAGACTCCCGGGCTCCAGCCGGTGAGTTCGAGGGTCCAGTCGCCGGTCGCGGTGCCGAGCGCGAAGGTGACGAGAACGGCGAGCCAGTAGAACGACTCCCGCGGCAGCGTGGTGACCGAGTGGATCGACAGCGTGCGCTCACGCAGCCACCAGACACCGAAGACCACCGCGAGCAGTACGGAGAAGACCGCGGAACTGATCCACAGCGGCACGTTGAGCTGGTCGGTCAGGATGTCGGTGTACAGGGTGCCCGTGACGCTGACAACGACCACGGTCAGCCAGTAGGGGAACGGGACGTATCGCTTCAGCCGCAGCTGGACGGCCAGGACCACCACGAACACCGCGGTGAAGATCCAGGCCGTGTTCACCAGGCCGACGCCCAGCTTCATGTTGATCCAGTCGGCGAAGCTCTCACCGACGGTCGTGCACAAGATCTTGATCACCCAGAACCAGACGGTGACCTCGGGAACCTTGTTGAGCATGAGACGCCCGCTGCGCGTGCGTGCTTCCGTAGTCGTTGTCATGCGGGGAGGTTTGCGCGGGGAACCTGCACATAACCTGACTACGCGGTCGCACGGGCGGCCGGGAGCGTCACCTCGACGTGACCGCGGCCGTCCGCGATCGCGCGGACCTCCACACCGGCCGAGGCGGCGATGCGCCGGACCACCGGCAACCCCAGCCCGTACCCGTCGCCGTCGGTCACCCCCGCTTCGAAGACCCGGTCGACGTCCGCGGGATCGAATCCGGGGCCGTCGTCCAGGACATCGACCACGACGGCCTCGCCCTGGTCGCGGGCGGTGATCCACACCCGGGACTTCGCATGCCGCAGGCCGTTGTCCAGCAGGGGTGACAGCAGCGAGACGGCGACGTCGGCCGCCACGGCGACCTCGACCTTCGCGGGGAAGGCGACCTCGACCGCGCGGCCGGCGATCGCCTGCCGTGCGGCGGAGCGCAGATCGCACCGGGTCCCCTTGTCCGACCGTGCGCGTGCGGCGCGCAGAAGCGTCGTGATCGCCGCATCGAGACGGTCGACCTCGCCCAGCACGGCCTCCGGCGGCACCGGCCCGCCCGACAGCTGCGCCAGCTGCGCCTCGGCCCGCAGGACGGTGAGCGGTGTCCGCAGCTCGTGGGCGATCTCATCGGTGAGCCGGCGCTCGTCCGCCAGCGCGTTGTCGACGCGCTCCAGGAGACGGTCGAGGGTCCGCCCCAGTTCCCCGAACTCGTCGCGGGGGACGCCGAGGTCGAAGCGGCGCCCGGGTTCGTGATGGCCCCAGTCGTCGGCGAGGGCGGCCATCTCGTGCACGACCCGCAGAGCGCGGCGCACCACGAGGTGTGCGACACCGCCGGCGAGGACGATCGTGAGGCCGCCCAGCATCAGGGACAGGGCCAGGCTGCGCTGCTCGGACGTCTCGTAGGGCGTGAGGTCCACCCGGACGATCACCATGACGTGATGGCCGTCGATCGGGACCTGCCGCGCGTACAGGAGGTAATCGCCGACCGACGCGGTCTGCGATCGCCCGGAGCCCGCCAGCTCCTCGACGCGATCGACCAGGCTCGGCGGGACGTTTCCATCGATCAGGCGGCCGTCGGCGTACACCCAGGCGACCTCGTCCAGCGCCTCGCTGCTGTTCTCCGTCAGTACGACACGGCCGCCTTGGGCGGTGACGTTCGCCGCGACCGCCTCGGCGCGGGTACGGGCCAGATCGTGCGCGTCGGCGTCCGTCACCCGGCTCAGCAGCACGTGCGAGACGACGACCAGGATCGCGACCACGGCGGTGGCGATCAGCACAGTGAGCGCGACGACCCGCTTACGGAATCCCGTCACTGCCATCGGTAGCCCACGCCGCGGACGGTCGCCAGCCGCCCGGCCACCCCCAGCGGACCGAGCTTGGCCCGCAGCCGGCGCACATAGGAGTCGAGGGTGTTGTCGTTGACCTGCGCTCCGTGCGGCCAGCCGGCAGCGACGAGGGCGTGGCGGCGTACCACGTCGCCCTGCGAGGCGATCAGGCGGCCCAGCAGCCGGAACTCGGTCGGGGTCAGGCTCATGCTCACCGAATCGTAGGTCACCACGTGCTTCGCCGGATCGAGGACGACCTCGCGCGGTGCGGGCGCCACGGTGGCCCGGCGCAGCAGCGCCCGGACGCGGACCAGCAGTTCCGGGATGTCGAAGGGTTTGGTCATGTAGTCGTCGGCGCCGGCCTCGAAGCCGCCCACCTTGTGGTGCAGGCCGTCCAGGGCGGTGAGCATCAGCACCGGCGCGTCGACGCCGCGAGCCCGCAGGGCCAGGCAGACGTCGCGGCCGTCGGCGTCCGGGAGCCCGAGATCCAGGATGACCAGACGGGGCGCGGGCGCGAGCTGCCGCAGCAGGCTGTCGGCCGTGGCGGCGACGGAGACGGTGTGGCCGTCGTGCTCCAGGGCGCGCTTCAGGACACCGCGGACCGCCGCGTCGTCTTCACACACCACGATGAAAGCCACGTGCAGACCCTAGATACTCCCGTCCCGGTTCTCCATCTGCCCTGGTCAACGGCCTGAAGGCCGGGTGCGACCGAGGACTGGGCGCGGTTCCGGCGGGCGATGGTGCCGCCGGCGCGGCGGGGAACCAGGTCCCGGTGATCGCGAACGGGTGCGCGGAGTTCTGCGGGCATGGTCCTCGGCGTGTTCGCGCTGCTGATGCGCAGCCGGCTCGCCCGGCCCGACGAGACCTCCCTCGCCGCGGCTCCTACGATCAGCCGGTCACCGTGCACGGCTCCGGCATGATCTACATGGTCAGGACGCCGTTCGCCCTCGGCATGGGCGTTCGCCTGGTGCACTCGGCACACCGCGCCGCCGTCCCCCCGGCCGTGCGACCCCGGCCGGGGACGGACCGGCCGCTCACCTCGCGCCCGCCGGGTGGTCCGGGCGGCCCGCCGTGACCAGCCAGGACGTGCTGGGCAGCCGGACCGTGCCGTCGTCCGCCTCATGGGCGCGCAGCCGGTCCGTCAGGGCGCGGCGGGCGCGGTCCTGTTCCGCCGCGCCGGCCTGTGCCATCAGATGGCGGCCGGGGCCCGTGCCGAGCATGAACTCCGCGGCGTCCTCGGCCCCGTGGCCCCAGGTCTCGTGTGCCCGCACCCGGTCGACGGCCACCCCCGTGAAGCCGGCCGCGGCGAGGACGGCGCGGATGCGGTCCGGGGCGGCCAGGGAGAACATGCCGGGCAGCCCCGGGGTGCCGAAGCCGCCGAGCGGCAGGACGTCGCGCAGCGAGGCCAGCGCCGCCGCCCCGCCGCTGAGCGAGACGTCGGCCGGGCAGACGAACGCCAGGCGCGCGCCGGGGCGCAGCGCGCGGCCGATGTTGCCGAACGCCGCCACCGGGTCGGCGAAGAACATCACCCCGTAGCGGCTGATCGCCGCGTCGAAGGCGCCCGGCTCGAAGGGGTGCACCTGCGCGTCGCCCTGGGCGAAGGAGACGTTGGCGATGCCCTCCCGCCGTGCGCGGGCCCGGGCCTCGGCCAGCATCGGGCCGGACAGGTCGAGGCCCAGCGCGCCGCCCCGGGGCGCGCGGAGCGCGGCGAGCCGCGTGGTGCCTCCGGCGCCGCAGCCGACGTCGAGGACCCGGTGGGTCGAGGAGATCGCGGCGGCGTCGAGCAACGGCTCGTCGAAGCCCTCGTTCACGGCGTTCCAGCGGTCCTGGTGGCGCGCCCAGTGCACGCCCTCCGGACCGTTCCACGCCTTTTCCTGCGGAGAGTTGACGATGTCCGGCACGGGTGCCTCCTGTGGGCGACGGAGAATGGGCGCTTGCCCAAACAGTATGGGCACCCGCCCATACTGGCAATCCCCGATACCATCCAGGGACTTGACGCCAGGACGGAGGGCAGGGCCATGGCACCGCGTGGAGTTGCGACGCCGGACGTGCGCGAGCGGCTGTTCGCGGCCGCCGAGCGCGTCGTGGAACGGGCCGGTCCCGGCGCGCTCACCAGCCGTTCCGTCACCACCGAGGCCGGCTGCGCCAAGGGGCTGCTGCACGCGCACTTCGCCGGGTTCGACGAGTTCGTGGCCGAACTCTGCCTCGACCGGTTCGCGCGGACGGCGGCGCGGGCGCGGGCGCTGCCGGGGCTCGCCGGGCAGGGCACGGTGACGGGCAACCTCGACGCCGTCGTCCTCGCCCTGTTCGACTCCGGCGGCCCCGCCCTGTCGGGCCTGGCGATGACCCGCCCCGCCGCCATGGCGCGCGTCCGCGCGGCCCTGGAGGGCGGGGCGCCGGGCTTCGCCGCGGTCCAGGAGGCCGTCACCGGCTATCTGACGGCCGAGCAGGAACTCGGCCGGGTGGCGGAGTCCGTCGATCCGGGCACCGCGGCCCTCGCGATCGTCGGCACCGCCCACCATCTGCTCATGACCGGCTGGCCCGGCACCCCCGACCCGCGGCCCGCGATGAGCCGCCTGGTGGCCGCGCTGGTGCAGGGCCCGTGACCGCGCTGGTGGAGGGGCCCGTGACCGCTCAGCCGCCCTTCGCCGCCAGCCTCTCCCGCTGCGGCACCACCGTGTACCGGGGGTCCTCCGCCGACGCCACCCCCGCCTCGAAGACACCGAAGCGCAGCGCAGCCGAGCCGGTGAGCAGGGCGGTGCCCGCGGCCAGGGCGAGACGGCGGTCGGGCACGCGGGCGCACAGGAGCGCGAGGGCCGCGCCGCCCGCGGTGAGCGCCTCCGCCGCGCGCAGGAGCACCCGCGGCCTGCCCTGGGCGAAGGGCTCGGCGGTCAGGCCCATGCGGCGTTTCATCAGCCGGAACGCGCCCAGCTCCAGCGCGGCGCCGAGCACCGCCGTCCGGCGGGCCGGACCGGCCTGCGCGGTCGGGGCGGCGACCAGGCCGAGGCCGGACGCGGCGCTCGCCGCGGAGCCCGCGAAGACGAACGGCAGTTCACGGTAGCCCTCGTGCCAGGACGGCACCGCCGTGTCCGCGATCAGGACGGCCGTGTACGTCGCCACGCCGGATCCGAGGACGGCCGCCACCGCGGTGGCGGCCGCGCCCACCGGCCGCAAGCGGTCCGCCACCTCCGCGGCGGCCGACCCCAGCAGCCGTTGGCGGCCCGCCACTTCGACGGCCGCGGCGACCATGGTCAGCGGCGCGTACCCCACCAGCAGCCAGGAGCCCACGCTCATCGGCGAGGTCGGCTTGAACACCCGCAGCATGTTCAGGAAGCGGGCCGGCCGGCCCAGGTCGTGCACCAGGGCGGCGAGCGAGAGGGAGATCGCGCCGGCCGCGCCGACCTTCGCCGGTACCGCGAGCCCCGGCCGGCCGGTGGCCTGGGCGCCCGCCGCCAGCAGCGAGGACGCGCCGGCCAGACCGCCGACGTACAGGTACCCGGCGATGTCCAGCGCCTTCCACGTCGGCTTGTTCAGCACGGGTTTGCCGTAGTACGAGGAGAACGACGCCTCCGGCACCATCGGCTGCTCGCCCCGCCCGCGCCGGCGCCGCCGGCGCCCCGCGTACGCGCCGGTCGGCGCCTCCCGGCCGGACCGCGAACCCTTCTCGCCGCCCCGGGTGACATCCCTTTCGCTCATCGCACGCTCCTCGCAGAACCGGCGCGGTCCGATCGCCCGCTCCTCGCACCACCGACCGACCTCACCGTGGCCTCCGTACCCGACCGCCCGCGAAACCGCCCACCGCGAGCCCCATCAGCGTCACCGCCGCCAGCGCCGCGTGCCGCCACATGTCCGGCAGGTCCCGGGTGGTGACCACGGGGTCCGGGGGCAGCCCGTAGACCTCGGGCTCGTCCAGCAGCAGGAAGAACGCGCCGTCTCCGCCGACCCCGTCGTCCGGGCTCTCGCCGTACAGGCGCGCGTCGGTCACCCCGGCCGCGTGCAGCTGCGCCACCCGGCCCCGCGCGCGCTCCCGCAGTTCGTCCAGCGGGCCGAACTGGATCGAGTCCGTCGGGCAGGCCTTGGCGCAGGCGGGTTCCATACCGGCGCCCAGCCGGTCGTAGCACAGGGTGCACTTCCACACCCGGCCGTCGTCCTTGCGCTGGTCGATCACGCCGTACGGACAGGCGGGCACGCAGTAGCCGCAGCCGTTGCAGATGTCCTCCTGCACGACGACCGTGCCGAACTCGGTGCGGAACAGCGAACCGGTGGGGCACACGTCCAGACAGGCCGCGTGCGTGCAGTGCTTGCACACGTCCGAGGCCATCAGCCAGCGCAGCTCGGTACGGCCGTCGGGGGAGAGGGGGGAGATCTCTCCGGC
>NZ_VOGW01000178.1:0-12973 GCF_007896895.1 Streptomyces misionensis
CGTCGGTGTCCTCGTGGGCGACGCCGGGCTCCTGCCCGCCGAACGGCTTGCGCTGCTCGATGAAGGCCACGTGCCGCCAGGTGTCGGCGCCCAGGCCCTGCGTGTTGTCGTAGGACATGCCGGTCAGTTCGAGGCCGTCCTCCGGGACCGCGTTCCACTCCTTGCAGGCCACCTCGCAGGCCTTGCAGCCGATGCACACCGAGGTGTCGGTGAAGAACCCCATCCTCGGCGGGGCGTCCGGATAGCCGGCCGCCCCGGCCACGTCCGGCTGCGGGCCGTACCACTGGTTTCCATGGACGTCAGGACCGTCGCTCATGGCGTGCCTCCTCGCTCACGACTCGCTCACGACTCCTCGCCCCCCTCGGACACCTCGCCCGGCGCCGCCCGCACCGCGACCACCGGCGCCGCTCCCACGGCGCGGCCGGCCTCTCCACGCGGCGGCCGGAGTACCAGCGGCTCAGCGCGTTGCGCAGCCGGTGCTGGCGCCGGCCCCCGGTGCCCTCGGCACACGGCCGGGGCACCTCGCGCACCGGGGCGCGGTGGCCCTCCGCGCGCGGCAGCAGGGTGCGCGCCTCCGCGTACCGGCCGCCCGCCGTGCGCCGCACCTCGGGGGTCGTCCCGCCGTCCGGCAGCCGGCGCCGGTCGGACGCCTGGGGTCCGGGCGGGCCCGCTCGGCGGGGTGATGGGGCACGAACGGCACGACGAACAGCAGGGTCCGCAGCATCCGGCTCAGATAGTCCAGCAGGTGCTGTTCCGGCAGCCGGCCGGTGATCCCGCGCTCGAAGAACGGGGAGGCGTACGGCACCGCGAAGAGCGGCGCGGGCAGCAGCGCCCCCGGCAGCGGGGGGAAGAGGGGTTCGCCGATCATGTTCCGGGTGGTGTGGCCGGGCCGCGCCCACTGGGTGTGCTCGTGCACCACCACGTACGTCAGGTGCGCCCACTCCTTGCCCGACGCCGACGACCGGAAGCCGCTGGTCGATCGAGCGCACCGGACGCTCGCCCCGTCCCGGGGGCCGCTCCTCGGACGCCGCCACTCGTCGCTCGCCTTCCGCCGGTGCTGGGCCGTTCACACTCGGTGCCCCCCTTCGAGCGTGGCACGGGTGCCCGTACTCCGCGCGTCCGAAACGACGGGGCACAGCCGCGCGGCCCCGCCGTCACGGGCACCGTTCGCGCGGGTCGGCGCGGGCTGCCCGGTGGCCCGGACAGGTGGGCACAGAGCGAGGAGAACACCGTGGGGGAACACGGCCGAGGCCGCTGCTGGAGTTCGTGGTGGGCGGGGAGATCCCGCCGGGCCGGGCGGCGGCCGACGGCAGCCGCGAGCGGTCCGGGAAGAAGGCGCTGCCGCGGCCGTGTCCCGGAGGCCGTCTCATACGGTGTCGAGTGCGCTCGAGACGAGCAGGGCGAGTCAGTGCAAGCGTTGGTAGTACCGACGGCCTGAGCGGTCGCTGATCCGCGGGATCACTCGGTCCAGGTCTTCGACGCAGGCCCGCAGGACGCGTCTGCGCTCCGGATCGAGGACGCCGCCGTTGGTCAGCCAGGTGGAGGCGCAACCCGCGGTGTCCGCGTCGAGCATCACCATGTCGATGTCGTCGAACTCGACGCCTCGCAGGTCGGCGGGGAAGCCGGCATCCCGGTGTTTCCGCAGGAGACGGGCCGCGCTGTGCAACTGCTCGGTTCTGATCACCGGGCCATACTCCTGCGGTCGGCGGCCGCGGTGGGTGTCCGGTCGCTGTGACGTCTCGACGCCCGTGCGGGCGATGCGGTGCCGGACGCCGCGCTGTGACAGGCGCTGCCGCAGGTGGCGGAGACGAGACGGCGTCTCAGTACCCGCCCTCGGAGACGAGCGGCACGGTCGCGGTGACCCGCTTGCCCTCGGGCAGCATCGTCACCTCCAGGTCGCGCGAGAGCACCGTCACCAGGTGCAGACCGTGGCCGCCGACGCGCGTGGGGTCGGGCGGACGCGGACGCGGCGGCTCGCGGGAGGTGTCCGTGACCGAGATGCGCAGCGCGCGGGCGCCGGGCAGCAGCTCCAGGCCGAGGGCACACGGCCCGGGCGCGTGTTTGGCCGCGTTGGTGACCAGTTCGCTCACCACGAGCTGCGCGTCCTGGACCGAGCGCCGCACCGGGGCCGGGTGCGCCGAGCCCAGCAGGGCGGCCACCGCGGCCCGCGCGTCCGCGCCGCTGCACGTGCCGGTCGTCCAGTCGCGGCGGTAGTGCGCGTCCTGTGTCCTCGCCTGCGTCCTCAGCGGGATGTCCATACCTCGTCGCCCTTTTCCCTCCGGGTTCGGAGTCCCTTCGGCGCTTGTGAAGAAACGTGCCGTCTTTTCCCGGCTACCCGCTGGCCCGTCGATCAAGGGGACGTCAACCGGGATTCCTCCGGTTGCACACGAATCCCTGCCCAAGCGGGTCGCGGACACGCAGCGGGTCCCGGGAATCCACTCGGAGGATTCCCGGGACCCGCCGCGCATCGGTCGTACGGGTGGCGCCGTGGCCGACGCTCCGCCGGGGCCTCAGTGTTTGAAGGTGTCCTTGGCCTTCTCCTTGGCCTGCCGGGCGTCCCCGCGCGCGCCTTCCGCGCGGCCCTCGGCCTCCATCCGCTCGTTGCCGACGGCGCGGCCCACGGCCTCCTTGGCCTTGCCCTTGGCCTGCTCCGCCTTGCCCTTCGCCTTCTGGTCGCCAGCCATCGCGGTCTCACATCCCAACGTGTCGTGATGTCCGTTCGCTGTTCGGTTTGCCTCTGCGACGCGCCTCAAACCGATTACCCGCGCTGGGTTGAACAGCCCAGACTGATAAACCTACTGTTACTAATCATGGATGTGACAGACAGAGGCGGGGCGGCCGAGGTCCGGACCCAGGACACGCCCGCGCTCGCCGGGGCGCTCCGGCTGGCCATGGGCCGGATCGTGCGCCGGCTGCGGCAGGCGCACGCGGTGGGCGACATCTCCCTGTCCGGTGTGTCCGTGCTGGCCAGGCTGTCCGCCGGCGGACCCGACTCACCGGGCTCGCTCGCCGAGACGGAGCGGGTGCGGCCGCAGGCGATGGCCGCCACCCTCGCCGTGCTCGAACAGCGCGGCTGGGTGAGCCGTACGCCCGACACGGCCGACCGGCGCCGGGTCGTCATCGCCATCACCGAGGAGGGCCGGGCCGTGCTGGAACAGCGACGCTCCGAGTCCGTGGGCCGGCTCGCCCACGCCCTGGAGGAGTTCACCCCGCGGGAACGGCAGGCCCTGCACGACGTCCTGCCCCTGCTCGACCGACTGGCGGAGCGGCTGTGAACGGCAACGCGCCCGGCGCGGGCCCGCGCGCCCGCCTCCTCGCCCGTTCGGCCCGCAGACGGGCCACGCCCCCCGGCCCCGGCTACAAGTGGGTCGCCCTGTCCAACACCACGCTCGGCGTGCTGATCGCCACGATGGACGCCTCCATCGTGATCATCTCGCTGCCCGCGATCTTCCGCGGCATCGGCCTGGACCCGCTCGCCGCGGGCAACATCGGCTATCTGCTGTGGATGATCCTCGGCTATCTGCTGGTCTCGGCCGTCCTGGTGGTGGTGCTCGGCCGACTGGGCGACATGTTCGGCCGGGTGCGGATCTACAACCTGGGCTTCCTGGTCTTCGCCATCGCCTCCGTCGCCCTGTCGCTGGACCCCTTCCGGGCCGGCGCGGGCGCGCTGTGGCTGATCCTGTGGCGCATCGTGCAGGCGTTCGGCGGCTCCATGCTCACCGCCAACTCGGCCGCGATCCTCACCGACGCCTTCCCGGCCCGGCAGCGCGGCATGGCCCTCGGCATCAACCAGATCACGGCGCTCGCCGGACAGTTCCTCGGCCTGCTCGCGGGCGGACTGCTGGCCGCCGTCGACTGGCGGGCCGTGTTCTGGGTGAGCGTCCCGGTCAGCGTCACCGGCACCGTCTGGTCCTACCTGAGCCTGCGCGAGACCGCGGCCGGCGGCCGCGGCCGCGTCGACTGGCTCGGCAACCTCACCTTCGCCTCGGGCGCCGGCATCCTGCTCGCGGGCATCACCTACGGCATCCAGCCCTACGGCGGCCACCCCACCGGCTGGACCAATCCCTGGGTCCTCACCGGCCTGATCGGCGGGGTGGCCCTGCTGCTGGTGTTCTGCGTGGTGGAGACCAGGGTCGCCGAGCCGATGTTCCGGCTGTCGCTGTTCCGGGTGCGGGCGTTCGCGGCGGGCAACCTGGCCGCCCTGCTGACGGCGATCGCCCGCGGCGGGCTCCAGTTCATGCTGATCATCTGGTTGCAGGGCATCTGGCTGCCGCTGCACGGCTACGACTTCGAGGACACCCCGCTGTGGGCGGGCATCTTCATGCTGCCGCTCACCGTCGGCTTCCTGCTCGCCGGTCCCGTCTCCGGCTACCTCTCGGACCGGTTCGGCGCGCGGATCTTCTCCACCGCCGGGCTGATCGTGGTGGCCGGCTCCTTCTTCGGGCTGCTGGCCCTGCCGGTGGACTTCGCCTACGGGCCGTTCGCCGCGCTGCTGCTGCTCAACGGGCTGGGCCAGGGCATGTTCTCCTCGCCCAACACCTCCTCGATCATGGGCAGTGTGCCCGCGAAGTACCGGGGCGTGGCCTCCGGGATGCGCTCCACCTTCCAGAACTCCGGCACGGCCCTGTCCATCGGCGTGTTCTTCTCGCTGATGGTCTCCGGCCTCGCCGCCACCCTGCCGCAGACCCTCGGCAGCGGGCTCCAGGCGAACGGCGTTCCCGCCGCCACCGCCCACCAGGTGGCCTCGCTGCCCCCGGTCAGCACCTTGTTCGCGACCTTCCTCGGCAACAACCCGATCGGCCATCTGCTGGGGTCCGGCGGCACGCTGGACCAGCTGACGGCGGCCCAGCGCGCCACCCTGACGGGCCACCGGTTCTTCCCCGAACTGGTCTCCGGGCCCTTCCACCACGGCCTGACCGTCGTCTTCAGCGTGGCCGCCGGCATGGCCCTGGTCTCCGCCGTGGCCTCCGCGCTGCGCGGCGGCCACGAGCGCGCCGACGACCCGGCGGCGACCGGAGCCGGGCGGAAGGCGCCGGGAACGTCCCGGACGGCCCGCTCCTCCTGACCCGGCTCAGCGCTCGTGGCGCCGCCGCAGGACATGGCGGACCACGAGCGCGACGACCAGCACCGCGAAGGCCGCGAGGACGTAGATCTCGTAGCGCTTGATCTCGTCGTAGACCTCGGTGATGTGGCTGCCCGCCAGATAGGCGAGCGAGGTCCACAGGCCGACCCACAGGGCCGCGCCGAGGGCGTTGAAGAGGAGGAAGCGGCGCCAGTGCATGCCCGAGGTGCCCGCGATGATGCCGTTGACCTGGCGCAGCCCCTCGACGAACCGGGCCACGGTCACGATCTTGCCGCCGTGCCGGTGGAAGAACTCCTCGGCGGTGGCGAACCGCTTCGGGGTGAGGAAGACGTACCGGCCCCAGCGGTGCACGAAGGCCCGGCCGCCGAAGTGGCCGATCAGAAAGCCGATGTTGTCGCCGACGACGGCCGCGGTGAAGGCGACGAGCCCCACCTTGACGACGTCCAGTCGGCCCGCGCCCGCGTAGACGCCGGCCGCGAGCAGAATCGTCTCACCCGGTGCCGGGACGCCGAAGTCCTCCACGAGGACGACGGCGCCCACGGCCCAGTAGCCGTAGTGGCCGAGCAGCGGTGCCAGATGGGCCAGCGGTCCCGGAAGCGGAGGGGCGGCCATGTCTCCACGGTACGTCGCCGGCGCGCCGCTCGGTGTCCGGCCCGCTGCGCTGGGCCACCGCCGGGGGCCGGTTCAGTGGCGGGGGCCCTCCCCGGCGGCGGGGTCCGGCTGGCAGCCGGGGCACAACTCGTGGTCCCCGTCGGGGGTGACCACGGTCCCCCAGCCGAGGCAGCGCTCGCAGTCGCGAGCGAGATCCAGATCGGGGTGCGGCGGCGGGAACTGGCCGGGGCGCGGTCCGTGCACCATGCGGTGAGCGGCTCCTTGCGGTGAGGGGGGCGTAGGAATATCCGTGTTGCCAGAATAAATCCTATTTATCCCTAAATCCTGTGACCTACGTCACACCGCTTGGTTGTCAGGGCCGATCAGCCGAGATTGCCCAGTCGCGCGTCCCGCCACAGGTCCACGCCGCCGTCGGTGGCGTAGGCGTCGATCTCGGCCAGCTCCTCCTCGGTGAAGTCCAGGTTGTCCAGGGCGGCCACGTTCTGCTCCAACTGCTCGGTCCGGGAGGCGCCGACGACCAGGGACGTCACCCGCTGGTCGCGCAGCGCCCAGGCCAGGGCCAGCTGGGCCAGCGTCTGCCCGCGCCGGGCGGCGATGCCGTTCAGGGCGCGCAGTCGGCGCAGCATGTCCTCGGTCAGCCAGGAACGGTCGAACGACGCGCCCCGCGCGGCCCGCGAGTCCCGCGGCACGCCCTCCAGGTACCGGCCGGTCAGCAGACCCTGGGCGAGCGCCGTGAAGCCGATGACCCCGAAGCCCTCCTCCTGCGCCACGTCCAGCAGGCCCTCGGTCTCGATCCAGCGGTTGAGCATGCTGTACGACGGCTGGTGGATCAGCAGCGGGGTGCCGAGGTCGCGCAGGATCGCCGCGGCCTGCCGGGTGCGCTCGGCGTCGTAGGAGGAGATGCCGACGTAGAGGGCCTTGCCCTGGTGGACGGCCGTGTCCAGGGCGCCCATCGTCTCCTCCAGCGGCGTGCTCGCGTCCAGCCGGTGGGAGTAGAAGATGTCCACGTAGTCCACGCCCATCCGGCGCAGCGACTGGTCCAGCGAGGCCAGCAGGTACTTGCGCGAGCCCCCGCCCTGCCCGTAGGGGCCGGGCCACATGTCCCAGCCCGCCTTGGTGGAGATCACCAGCTCGTCCCGGTAGGGGGCGAGGTCCCGCCGCATCAGCCGGCCGAAGTTCTCCTCCGCCGAGCCGTACGGCGGGCCGTAGTTGTTGGCCAGGTCGTGATGGGTGATGCCGAGGTCGAAGGCGCGCAGGGCGATCTCGCGCTGCGTCTCGAAGGGGCGGTCGCCGCCGAAGTTGTGCCAGTAGCCCAGGGACAGGACCGGCAGGTCGAGCCCCGAGCGGCCGGTGCGCCGGTAGCGCATGGTGCCGTCGTAACGAGCGGGGTCCGCGACATGGGTCATCGGGTGTTCTCCGGGTGGTGCGTAGGGCCGTCCCCGCGGTGCCAGGGGACCTGTCCACCCTGCTCCGCGATGATCCCCAAGTCCAACCGCGCACCCGGATGGGATTGAGCGGTTCCGTTTCTGAATCGGGCACCGGGGCAGGCGGTGACCGGTACGGAGTACGGAAGGAGGCCCTCGTGAGCGAGGCGATGTCCCCGGGGGAGCGGCGGGACGCAAACGGAGGGACGGCACCGGGAGCGGTGGCCCGGCTGCCACGTCAGGTGCGTGCGGAGCTGACCCGCAGGCTGCACCGCAACCGGCGCGCCTTCCGCCCGGACGACGTGCAGGTCGTGGAGCGCCCGCTGCTGCGGCGCGCCGTCGGCGCCTCGGCGCTCGGCAACTGCATGGAGTGGTTCGACTTCGGCGTCTACAGCTACCTCGCCGCCACCATCGGCAAGGTCTTCTTCCCGGGCGCCTCCCCGGCCGCCCAGATCGTCTCCTCGTTCGCGACCTTCGCCGCCGCCTTCGTCGTACGGCCCCTCGGCGGGCTGTTCTTCGGGCCGCTCGGCGACCGGGTCGGCCGGCAGAAGGTGCTCGCCACCACCATGATCATGATGGCCGCGGGCACCTTCGCCATCGGCGTCATCCCGGGCTACGCCACCATCGGCATCGCCGCCCCGCTGCTGCTCCTGATCGCCCGGATGGTCCAGGGCTTCTCCACCGGAGGCGAGTACGGCGGCGCCACCACCTTCGTCGCCGAGTACGCGCCCGACCGCAGGCGCGGCTTCCTGTCCAGCTGGCTCGACTTCGGCACGTTCGTCGGCTACGCCCTCGGCTCCGCCCTCGTCACCGTGCTCGGGCTGCTGTTGACCGACGCCCAGATGCTCTCCTGGGGCTGGCGCGTGCCCTTCCTGATCGCCGGGCCGCTCGGTGTGATCGGCCTGTACATGCGGCTCAAGCTGGAGGAGTCCCCGGCCTTCCAGCAGCAGCTGGACGCGCACGAGAAGGCGCTGGCGCAGGAGTCGACGGGCAGTGAGCTGAAGGACATCGTCCGCAACCACTGGCGGCCGCTGCTCATCTGCATGGGCCTGGTGCTGCTGTACAACGTCACCAACTACATGGTCACCGGGTACCTGCCCACCTACCAGACCGAGACGCTGCACCGCTCGGCCGGCTTCGCGGACCTCCTGGTGCTCGTCGGCATGCTGTGGATCGTCGTCCTGATCACCTTCCTCGGCCGGCTCAGCGACCGGGTCGGACGGCGGCCGGTGTACGGCGTCGCCGCGGCCGCGATGATCGTCCTGGCCGTGCCCTCCTTCCTGCTGCTCAAGGCACACGGCACCTGGCCTCCGGTGTTCGGGGTGCTGATCCTGTCCACCCTGCTGGCCTGCTTCGCCGCGCCGAGCGCCGCCACCCTGCCGGCGCTGTTCCCGACGGCGGTGCGCTACGCGGCCATGGGCATCGGCTTCAACATCGCCGTCGCGGCCTTCGGCGGCACCACCCCGCTGGTCACCGCCGCCCTGGTCGACGCCACCGGGGACAAGCTGATGCCCGCCTACTACCTGATGCTGGCCGGAGCCATCGGACTGCTCACCGTCGGGTTCCTGCCCGAGAGCGCCCAGGTGCCGCTCAAGGGTTCGCGGCCGATGGTCGGCTCGCGCGCCGAGCGGCGCGAACTGATCACCGTCTCCCGGGAGTTGTACGAGCACGCGGGGGAGCGCGCACCGCGCGGCTGAGCCGTGCGGGAACCCCGGGCTGTTCGATCCTACGAACTTCACGCGGGCCGGGTTACCGGTCTGGACCCCCTCTGATAGGAAACTTTCCTACCAGTGCTCGCGCTGGCCCGGACCACCACCCCCCACTCCCCTTGGAGCTCCCGTGGTGCACGAAGACCGCGAAACAGCAGCCCTCGCCCGACTGTCCCGCCGCTCCCTCGTCGCCGCGCTCGGCGCCGTGGCCGCCGGCGCCGTCATCGGGGCCCAGCGCGCCGGCGCGGCCCCGGTGGCCGCCGCGACCGGTCTCGACGATCCGGCGAAGAAGGAGATCGCGATGAAGCTGGTGTCGAGCGCGGAGAACTCCTCGCTCGACTGGAAGGCCCAGTACAAGTACATCGAGGACATCGGCGACGGCCGCGGCTACACGGCGGGCATCATCGGCTTCTGCTCCGGCACCGGCGACATGCTGGAGGTCGTCCAGCTCTACGCCGACCGCGAGCCCGGCAACGTCCTCGCCCGGTACCTGCCCGCCCTGCGCAAGGTCAACGGCAGCGACTCGCACTCCGGCCTCGACCCGGACTTCCCCAAGGACTGGCGCAAGGCCGCCCAGGACACGGTGTTCCAGCAGTGCCAGAACGACGAGCGCGACCGCGTCTACTTCGACCCCGCGGTGTCCCGGGGCAAGAGCGACGGACTGCGCGCCCTCGGCCAGTTCTGCTACTACGACGCCATCGTGATGCACGGGGACGGCGACGACCCCACCGGCTTCGGCAGCATCCGCAAGCGCGCCCTGCGCAGCGCGAGGACACCGGCGCAGGGCGGCGACGAGACGGCGTACCTCGACGCCTTCCTCGACGCCCGGGTGTGGGCCATGAAGCAGGAGGAGGCGCACAGCGACACCAGCCGCGTCGACACCGAACAGCGGGTCTTCCTGCGCAAGGGCAACCTCGACCTGAGGACCCCGCTCGACTGGAAGGTCTACGGCGACAGCTACCACATCGGCTGAGCCCGACCCGCGCCTCCCGCCGTGCCGCGCGCTCCGGCCGCGCGGCACGGCGGCCCGAAAGTCGTCGGCCACGCGGCGGCCACACTCGCATACGAACGCCCTGACGAGGAAAGATGGCGGGAGCGAGCGACCGACACCGACGTGGAGGAACGGACTCATGGCGCACGAGCGAGCCGGCCGGCCTGCCGGCCCCGAGGACCTGGTCGACGTGGCGCGGCTGGTCACGGCGTACTACGCGCTGCACCCGGACCCGGCCGACCCGGCCCAGCGAGTGGCGTTCGGCACCTCGGGCCACCGGGGTTCGTCCCTGGCGAGCGCCTTCAACGAGGACCACATCGCCGCGACCAGCCAGGCCATCTGCGAGTACCGCGCGAGCCAGGGCATCGACGGCCCGCTCTTCCTGGGCGCCGACACCCACGCCCTGTCCGAGCCCGCCAGAGTCACCGCGCTGGAGGTGTTCGCCGCCAACGGGGTGAGCGTGCTGATCGACAGCGCGGACGGCTACACGCCCACCCCCGCCGTCTCGCACGCCATCCTCACCCACAACCGGGGCCGCACCACGCACCTGGCCGACGGCGTGGTCGTCACCCCCTCGCACAACCCGCCCGCCGACGGCGGCTTCAAGTACAACCCGCCCAGCGGCGGACCGGCCGCCTCGGACGCCACCTCCTGGATCCAGGAGCGCGCCAACGAGATCATCACCGGCGGCCTGAAGGACGTACGACGGCTGCCCTACGCCCGCGCGCTCGCCGCCGACACCACCGGGCGCCACGACTTCCTCGGCACCTACGTCGACGACCTGCCCTCCGTGCTGGACCTCGACGCCGTCCGCGCGGCCGGGGTGCGCATCGGCGCCGACCCGCTCGGCGGCGCCTCCGTCGCCTACTGGGGCCGGATCGCCGAACAGCACGGCCTCGACCTCACGGTGGTCAACCCGCACACCGACCCCACCTGGCGCTTCATGACGCTGGACTGGGACGGCCGGATCCGGATGGACTGCTCCTCGCCCTACGCCATGGCCTCGCTGATCGAGCAGCGCGCGAGCTACCGCATCGCCACCGGCAACGACGCCGACGCCGACCGGCACGGCATCGTCACCCCCGACGCCGGCCTGATGAACCCCAACCACTACCTCGCCGTCGCCATCGACTACCTCTACCGGCACCGCGCGCAGTGGCCGGCCGGCACGGGCATCGGCAAGACCCTGGTCTCCTCGACGATGATCGACCGGGTCGCCGCCGACCTCGGGCGCCGGCTGGTCGAGGTCCCCGTCGGCTTCAAGTGGTTCGTGGACGGGCTGATCGGCGGCGACCTCGGCTTCGGCGGCGAGGAGTCGGCCGGCGCGTCCTTCCTGCGCCGGGACGGCTCGGTGTGGACGACCGACAAGGACGGCATCATCCTCGCCCTGCTCGCCTCGGAGATCACCGCCGTCACCGACCGGACCCCCTCCGAGCACTACGCCGCCCTCACCGAGCGCTTCGGCGAACCCGCCTACGCCCGCATCGACGCGCCCGCGACCCGCGAACAGAAGGCACTGCTGGGCAAGTTGTCACCGGCCCAGGTCACCGCGGACACCCTCGCGGGCGAGCCGGTCACGGCCGTGCTCACCGAGGCGCCCGGCAACGGGGCCGCCATCGGCGGCATCAAGGTCACCACCGAGAACGCCTGGTTCGCGGCCCGCCCCTCGGGCACCGAGGACGTGTACAAGGTCTACGCCGAGTCCTTCCTCGGACCGGACCACCTGGCCCGGGTGCAGGAGGAGGCGCAGGCGGTGGTGCGGGGCGCACTCGGCGGCTGACCGACGGCCCGGCCGGTGGCGGGGCGGCCCGCGACCCGCGGTCGCCGGCCGCCCGGAGCGCTCAGCGGTGCCCGTGGTCCCCCGCCAGCCGGTCCAGGACCGCGCCCGCCATGGCCTGCTCGCCGAGGGCGTTGGGATGGGCCGGGGCCGCGGGCGCGGCCGGCCGGAGCGGCTCGATCCAGCGGTCCGCGGGCGCCTTGCACATGTCGTGGCCGACCGTGGGTCCGTAGGTGTCCACGTACTCCGCCCGGTTGCGGGCCGCCTCCGTGCGCAGCATCAGGTTCAGCCGCTTCTCGGTGTCCCGGAGGTAGGCGAAGTCACCCTGCGCGAAGGGCACTTGCGGGAAGCAGCCCACGCCGTCGTCGGGCAGCAGATCGGGGTAGCCGACGACCAGCACCCGGGCGTGCGGCGCCCGGGCGTGCACGGCGCGCAGCACCTGGGCGATCTTCGGTGCCGTCCGCCGGACGGCGAGGGCCAGCTCGTCCTGCCCGGACGCCTCGTAGGCGCGCTCGCAGGGGTTGCCCGTCGGGTCCTGGACGCCGAGGCCGGCGCAGGTGTCGATGATCGGGCCGAACCCGATGTCGTTGCCGCCGATCTGGACCGTCACCAGGTCCGTGTCCCGTGACAGCGCGTCGAGTTGGGGCGGGTTACCGCCCTGGGCCTGCCACATCTGCGCGGTCGTCGCCCCGGAGCAGCTGGCGTCGGCGAACGTGCCCGCCCCTTCCCGGCCGGCCACCAGCGAGGGGTAGTTCCGGTCGGAGCGGGCGCAGCCGGCGTCCACCTGCGTGGGGATGGCGGGGCCCGAGGTGTAGCTGTCGCCCAGGGCGACGTAGTCGAGCCGGTGCCCGTGATGCTGCGCGGGGTGCGCGGCGGCCGGGACGGCGGAGGCGGCGACGAGGGCGCACCCGCCCACCGCCGCCGCCACGGTCACGGCCCGCCGCCGGGATCTCGCCCCGCCCGCCGGACGGCTGTCGTTGCTCATGGTTCCCCCTGGGACCGGTACACGGCGCGGACGGCGCCGTACAGCGGCCTTCGCGCGATCGACCGGTTCTGTATACCGTCCGGCGGGTCCCGCCGACCAGAAGCCGGAGGCGGTGATTTCGGGGGAGTGGCGGGGCGCCCCCGAGGTCAGGCGGCGGACCCCGTCCCCGCGGGCGCCGGTTCCTGGAGCAGCGAGTCGTCCTCCGGACGCGCCCCGGACAGCCGGTGGCGGGCCGCGATCAGCGCCATGTCGACATCCCGCGTCCCGGTGGCCACGCACAGGGTGTAGGAGATGTCCGCGAGCCGCTGCTGCGCCCCCGGGGTGCTCTCCTCCGCGCCGAGCAGGGTGAGGGCCTCGTACTGGGCGATGAGGTCCTTCAGTACGGCGGGGTG
>NZ_VOGW01000178.1:13253-15313 GCF_007896895.1 Streptomyces misionensis
CCGGCACGTCCGCACCGGGCGGGAGGCCCGGCCGGTACCGGACATGAAGACGGACGTGTCACTCGCAAGGGTGCTCTCCGGATGCCGCGCGCCGGTTGCGCCCCTCTCGCCGTTCCCCTTCGGTGATCATGCGGGTGTGAGTCTGCACCCTCGAAGTGCCGTACCGCGCCGGGTCGTTCCGGCCGTGCTCGGCACCCTCAGCGTCCTGTCCCTGCTGTCCGCCCTGCCCGCCGCCGCGCAGCCGGCGCGCCCGGGTGCCCGGCCCGCCGCGCCGCCGCCCCGGCAGGCCACGGCCGCCGAGGCGCGCACCGACGCCTATCTGCGCTCCGTCAAGGACCGGCCCGCCGCCCTGCGCGCCTTCTTCCGGGAGCTGCCCAAGGGCGGTGACCTGCACAACCACCTCTCCGGTGCGGTGAACACGGACTACCTCGTGGAGCTGGCCGCCGAGGACGGCCTGTGCATCGACACCGCGACGATGACCGCGGTCCCCCCGCCCTGCGGCGCCGGCACCCGCCCCGCCGCCGACGCGCGCACCGACCGCGCCTTCCACCAGGCGATCGTGCGCGCCTGGTCCATGCAGGACTTCCCGCCCGGACAGAACGGCCACGACCACTTCTTCGACACCTTCGGCAAGTTCGGCGAGGTGACCTGGCGGCACCGCGGCAAGCTGCTCGCGCAGGTCGCCGACACCGCCGTGAGCAACAACCAGTCGTACCTGGAGACGATGGTCAGCCCGGCCTCGGACGGCGCGAAGAAGCTCGCCGACGAGGTGGGCTGGGACGCCGACCTCCCCGCCCTGCACCGCAAGCTGGTCGCGGGCGGCGGGCTGGACAAGCTGGTCGCCGCCGCGCGCAAGGAGGCCGACGACGGCGACGCCGAGTTCCGCGCCGCCGAGCACTGCGGCACCGCGGGGGCCCGGCCCGCCTGCGGGCTCACCGTCCGCTGGATCTCCCAGGCGTCCCGGGGCGGTTCACCGGTGCGGGTGTTCACCCAGCTCGCCCTCGGCATGCGGCTCGCCGAGGCGGACCCGCGCTTCGTCGCCGTCAACCTCGTCCAGCCCGAGGACTGGGACAGCTCGCTGCAGAACTACAGCTTGCAGATGCGCATGGTCGGCTATCTGCGCACCCGGTACCCGAGGGCCCATGTCACCCTGCACGCCGGTGAGTTGTGGCCCGGCCTGGTCAAGCCGGCGGACCTGAGGTTCCACATCAAGGAGGCCGTCGGCGTCGCGCACACCGAGCGCGTCGGGCACGGCGTGGACCTCGTCCACGAGGACGACTGGCAGAACACCGCGCGCACCATGGCGGCCCGGCGGATCGCCGTCGAGGTGCCCTTCTCCAGCAACGCCCAGATCCTCGGTGTGAAGGGCGCCGAGCACCCCTTCGCCACCTACCGCCGCTACGGCGTCCCGGTCGTCCTCGCCACCGACGACCCCGGTGTCTCCCGCATCGACATCAGCCACGAGTACCAGTACGCGGCCGCGACCTACGGCCTGGACTACCCCGAACTGAAGGACCTGGCCCGCGCGTCCCTGGAGTACGCCTTCCTGCCCGGCGCCGACCTCTGGCAGGGCAACCCCACGGCCCAGGGCTACCGTCCGGTCGAGGTCTGCCGCGCCGAGCACCCCGGGCTGCCGGTGCACAGCGCGCGCTGCCGGCAGTTCCTGGCGGGCAGCGCGAAGGCACGCCTGGAGTGGCGCCAGGAGGCCGCGTTCGCCGTGTTCGAGCGGGCGCACGCACGCGGGTGAGGTGAGCCGCCCCTTCCTGCGCCCCCTGTAGGGGCCGTCCTGGGACCCTGTTCCGAGCCTCTGTCCCGGTCCCCGCTCGGGGTCGGGGCGGGAGCGAGCGGGGCCCGGGCGGCCGGAAACCACCGATTGGCCGGGAAACGCGCTCTCACGCAACCGGTTGCCCCGGTTCCGCCCACCGGCGCTGGTCGTGTACCCGCCAATACCCCGGGTCTGTCACGGTGTCCCATCCGGCACCGCGCGCCACCGGGGTCACCGCCCGCACAGTGCGGGGATGCCGACCCCACATGATCGCCACAGCGCCATCACATCACCT
>NZ_VOGW01000179.1:0-2839 GCF_007896895.1 Streptomyces misionensis
GTGCGGGGCACGCCCCTAGCCTCCCGGGCCATGCGATCACCTCTGCTGCAACGCCTCGGTCTCACCGCCGTCCTCGCCGTCGTCCTCGCCGTCTTCGGCTTCGCCCCCGGCGCCAGTGCCGACACGGCCCCGGCCTCCCTCGCCTTCACCACCAACAGCGCCACCACCACCCCCGGTGGCTCGGTCAAGCTGTCGATGACGCTCACCAACAACAAGACGTACGACGTCCTGTTCGTGTACCAGACCATCGACCCGACCTGGCTGACCACTCAGCGCCCGGACCTGAAGTACAGCTTCACCGGTTGCAGCCTGGCCGCCGCCGACGGCAGCGCCACTCCCTGTTCCGGCACCGGCCCGACCAACCTCGGCACCAACTACGGCGCCACCATCCCGCCCGGTCAGAGCCGCACCGTCACCCTGACCCTCCAGGTCGCGTCCGACTCCGGCTGCAACGGCAACATCGGCTTCTACTCGTACTTCTACGCCGAGTTCAGCGACGGCACCAACACCAACGGCGGCCCCGTGTACACGCCCGACACGCGCGTGCTCTGCGCCTGACGCGGAACCCCACGACGTCGCCCGGCGGACCCAGGCGGTCCGCCGGTGCGCCGTACCCGCGCCCCCTACGCGGCGACGGGAAAGAGGTCGTCTCGGTTGCTCCGCGCAGCAGTTGGACACCAGCCATTTTCCGTCAGGTTTCGTGACTCGGCCACAAAAGCTACACACATCCATCACTATGTGACGCGACGGATGCGTCGACGACCGGCTTCTGAGGGGGACGCCGGAGTCGCGCGAGGGGGTGCGTCCGCTCCATGTGAGCCGTGCTCACCCCTGTCCGGGGAGGGGACTTCACCGCATGAAGCGGACCATTCGTACCAGCGCGCTGACGGTGGGCGCGCTCTTCGCCGCGCTCGGCCTGCAGGCAGGACCGGCCCAGGCCGACGCCGGCACACCGCGCATCGACCTCAGAGTCCTGGTGGTGAGTGACGGCGGCCCGGCCACCGACGCCATCGCCGCCGAACTCACCTCCGAGGGAACGCCGTTCACCAAGGTCGACCTGACCAGCAGCGGCCGGCCCACCATCGACGCCGGCTTCCTCGCCGACACCGTGGACGGCCGGGCGCGCGCCAAGTACCAGGCCGTCGTACTGCCCAACGACAACCCGTTCCCGGCCGGCAGCGCCGAGATGAGCGCGCTCGCCGCCTACGAGCAGACGTACGGCATCCCGCAGGTGGACGCCTACACCTACGCCCGCCCCCAGGCCGGACTCCAGGTCCCGACCTCCGGCGGCTACTCCGGCAGCGTCGACGGCGTCCAGGCCCAGGTCAGCACCGCCGGCAAGGCCGGGCCCTTCGGCTATCTCAAGGGTGCCGTGCCCTTCGAGGACAACTCGCCCACCGTCGGCGAGAGTTACGCCTACCTGTCGACACCGGCGCCCGGCGCCGACTTCACCCCGTACGTGCAGGCCACCATCCCCGGCACCACCACCCAGGGCTCGCTCGTCGGCGAGTACCGGCACGACGGCCGGCGCGAACTGGTCATCACCTTCGTCTACAACCAGTACCAGCAGCAGTTCCGGCTGCTGGCCCGCGGCATCGTGGACTGGATGACCGGCGGGGTGCACCTCGGCGCCTCCCGCAACTACTTCGCCGTCCACGTGGACGACGTGTTCGCGGCCGACGACCGCTGGGACACCCAGCTCAACTGCACGCCCGGCGACGTCGACTGCACCAACGGCTCGGCCACGCCCAGTCCGATCCGGATGACCCCCGCGGACGTCGACTACGCCACGGCCTGGGAGCAGAGCCGCCGCTTCACCCTCGACCTCGCCTACAACGGCTCCGGCAGCGTCGACCAGCGCGGGGACAACGACGGCGTCGACCAGCTCGCCGACAAACTCATCGCGGACCGCAACCAGTTCCGCTGGATCAACCACACCTACACGCACGCCTTCCTCGGCTGCGAGCAGGACACCACCGTGGTGCCCTGGAAGTGCGAGACCAACGCCGCCGGCGCCACCCAGTGGGTCAGCCGCCTGAGCATCGACGACGAGATCGCCGGCAACCGGGTCTGGGGGCAGACCAACGGACTGCCCCTGGACAACAGCGAGCTGGTCACCGGCGAGCACTCCGGACTGCGCATCCTGCCGCAACAGCCCGACGACAACCCCAACCTGGGGCCCGCGCTCACCGACAACAACGTCAAGTGGCTCGCCGCCGACGCCTCCCGCGACCCGGCCCAGCGCCAGGTCGGCCCCGCCACCACCGTCGCCCGCTACCCGATGAACGTCTTCTACAACGCGGGCAAGGCCTCCGAGGAGGTCGACGAGTACAACTGGCTCTACACCAGCCGCGCCCAGGGCGGCAGCGGCATCTGCGAGGACAACCCCGCCACCACCACCTGCCTGCCCGCCCCGCTGGACACCGCCACCGGCTACCAGAACTACATCGTGCCGCTGGAGACCCGCATCGACCTCGGCCACGTGCTCTCCAACGATCCCAAGCCGCACTTCATCCACCAGTCCAACCTCACCGAGGACCGCATCGCCTACCCGGTGCTCAACGGCGTGCTCGACGGCTACGCCTCGCTGTTCGCGGACAACACCCCGCTGGTGAACCTGCGGATGAAGGACATCGGCGCCGAACAGCAGCGCCGCGCCGCCTGGCAGAACGCCCTGAACGCCGGGCAGGTCACCGCCTACCGGATCGGCACCACCGTCACCGTCCAGGCGCCCGCCGGCGTCAACGCCACCGCCACCCTGCCCACCGGCACCACCCTTGCCGGCACCGCGTTCGGCACCGCCTACGCGGGCGAACGGTCCGGCTGGACCGCCTCCACC
>NZ_VOGW01000179.1:2915-10190 GCF_007896895.1 Streptomyces misionensis
CCGGGCCCGGCCGGCCGCCACCGCCCCGGCCCCGCGCACCAAGCTCCCCAAGGGCGTCGCCCGGCAGGTCCCGTACACCCCGCACAGCTGAACGCGCACCGACCCGAGGGCCCGTCCGGCACCACCGGACGGGCCCGGGTACCGGCCGCCCGGCGGCGGCCGGTACCCGCGCGACCACCCCACACCTCTGGCCGTGGAGCCCCATCGATGCACGTTCACCACGGTGCGCGCCGCCCGGGCGCGGCGCACGTCACCCTGCTCACCGAAGGCACGTACCCGCACAGTCACGGCGGCGTCAGCGTCTGGTGCGACCAACTCGTCCAGGGCATGCCCGACCTCGACTTCGACGTCATCGCCGTCACCGGCACCGGACGCGAGGCCGTCGTCTGGGACCTGCCCGCCCAGGTCCACGACGTGCTCTCCGTCCCCATGTGGGGCGAGGCGCCCGAGGGCCGCCCGCCCCGGGGCCGCGCCCTCGCCCGCCTCACCGCCGCCTACGAACGCTTCCTGGCCGCGCTGCTCGACCCGTGCGCCGAGGACCAGTTCGCGCCCGCCCTCTACCTGCTGGCCCGAGCCGCCGCCGACGGGGCGCTGAGCCCGTTCCTGCGCGGCGACCGGGCCGTCGCCCTGCTCGCCGCGGTGTGGAACCGCCCCGGACTCGCCGTCCGCGAGGCCCGCCCCACCCTGCACGACGCGGTCACCGCCACCGCCCTGCTCGAACACGCCCTGCGCCCGCTCGCCGCGCCCCCGCCCCGGCACGGGGTGGCCCACGCGGTCAGCGGCGGCGTCGCCGTACTGCCCGGCCTCGCCGCCCTCGACCGGCACGGGGTTCCGCTGCTGCTCACCGAACACGGCGTCTATCTGCGCGAGCGCTACCTCGGCTACCGCACCGCCCCCTACCGCTGGCCGGTCAAGGCCGTCGTGCTCGGCTTCTTCCGGCTGCTCGCCGAGGAGAGCTACCGCCGGGCCGCCCTGATCACCCCGGGCAACCGCTACAACCGGCTCTGGGAGGAACAGGGCGGCGCCGACCCGCGGGCCATCCGCACCGTCTACAACGGCGTGGACCCGGCCGCCTTCCCGCCGGCCGGCCCCGAACCCGAGGTGCCCACGCTGAGCTGGGCGGGCCGGGTCGACCCGATCAAGGACCTGGAGACCCTCATACGGGCGTTCTCCCTGGTCAGAGCCCAGATACCCGAGGCCCGGCTACGGCTGTTCGGCGGCACACCCCGGGGCGGCGAGGCCTACCGGGAACGCTGCACGGCGCTGGCCGCCGAGCTGGGCCACGCGGACGCGGTCACCTTCGAGGGCCGCGTCGAGGACATCAAGGACGCCTACGCGGCCGGGAACGTGGTGATGCTCTCCAGCATCAGCGAAGGCTTCCCGTTCACCCTCATCGAGGCCATGTCCTGCGGGCGGGCCACCGTCTCCACCGACGTGGGCGGGGTGCGGGAGGCCGTCGGCGACACCGGGCTCGTCGTGCCCCCGCGAGATCCGGGACAGATGGCGGCAGCGGCCCTGGAACTGCTCGGCGACGGCGCGCGGCGCAGGGCGATGGGGGAGGCGGCCCGGCTGCGGGTGATCGAGCAGTTCACCCTGCGGCAGACCATCGACACCTTCCGCTCCATATACCTCGAACTTCCCGACCACGCCCGTCGGTTCGCCGTACAGGCCGTGCCGGGGGCCCAGCCCAGGACCGCCGCGGGGAGCCTCGCCGGATGAGCGGACCGATGGCCCTGGAACCGGGCGGCGCCGAACAGGACACCCTGGCCCTGCGGCTCGCCCGCCCCGACGAGCGCACCCTGGCCCTGCGGCTGCCCGGCCACGGCACCGACGACGCGGCGGTCAGCCTGCTGGCCGCCGAACTCGCCGACCGCATCGGCCCCGCCGTCCACCCCTACGAGGTCGCCGCCCTGCTGGAGGCCGAGGGCCTGACGGCCGAGACCATCAAGGACCGGTACGGCCACCCGAACCTGTTCTCGCTCGCCACCGCGCCCACCTGCGGATGGCGGCCGGCCGCCGCGAGGCCGCCCGCACCCTGGCGGCCGGCGCCCCTGTCGGCGCCGCCCTCGCCGTCGCCACCGCCGCCCCGCTCACCGGCGGCACAACGGTCCTGCTCGCCGTGGCGGCCCAGTCCCTCTACCTCGCCGCGGCGGGCGTCCTGCTCGTCCTGGCCCGGGAGAAGGTGCTGCTCGCCGCGCTGACCCCGCTCATCGCGGGCGCCGCCTGCCTGTACCGGTGGGAGCCCGGCACCGTGCCGCGCCTCGGCCTGCCCCTGCTGGCGCTGCTGGCCACGCTCGCCGGCACCGCGCACGCCCTGCGCGCCCTGCTCAAGGGGCCCGTGGCCGACGCCGGCCGGCGGCCCCCGCTGCGCTGGTCGCTGCCCTACGGCCTGTTCGGGCTGGCCGCCGGGCTGCTGGTGCTGCTCGAAGGGCGGCGGGAGCCGTACGCGGTGATCGTGCTGACCCTCAGCATGGGGCCCGCCGAATGGCTGCTCTACCGCTACCGGGGCCTGTCCGTCGCCGCGCTGCGCGCCACCGCCACCCCCGCCGCGTTCCTGCTGCGCTCGGCCGCCGTGCTCGGCCTGTGCCTGCTCGGCTATCTGCTGCCGCTGCTGCCCGCCGCGTACCTCACCGGCGCCCCGCCGGCCCCGCTGCTGCTGCTCGCGGCCACCCTGTGGACCGCGTTGCTCCTCCAGGCCTTCGGGACCGCCTGGCCGCCCGCCGCCATCTGTCTGGCCGCCGCGGGCACGGCCGGCGCGGTCACCGCGCTGCACCTGCCGCCCGGCCCGGCCGCCCTGCCGCTCGCCTGTGCGGCCGCCGCGCTGTCCCTCCTGGCGTGCGCGCTGCGGCTGCTCGGCCGCCCGGCCCGGCACGCCTGAACCAACACCCTCCACCAACTCGCTGGAAGGACCACCCAGTTGACCTCCCAACCGCTCGCCGCCGTCACCGGGGCCGAGGGCTTCATCGGCTCTCATCTCACCGAGGCGCTGGTCGCCTCCGGGCACCGGGTGCGGGCCATGGCCCAGTACAACTCCTTCTCCTCCTACGGCTGGCTGGAAACCCTCGCCCCGGACGTCCTCGACCAGGTGGAGATCGTCCTCGGAGACGTCCGAGACCCCGGCTCGGTGCGCGGCCTGCTCGACGGGGCCGACGTCGCCTACCACCTGGCCGCCCTGATCGCCATCCCGTACTCCTACCAGGCGCCGCACAGTTACGTGGAGACCAACGTCACCGGCACCCTCAACGTCCTCGAAGCGGTCCGCGCCCTCGGCACCCCCCGCCTGGTGCACACCTCCACCAGCGAGACCTACGGCACCGCGCGGACGGTGCCGATCACCGAGGACCACCCCATCAACACCCAGTCCCCGTACGCCGCCTCGAAGGCCGGCGGGGACCGGCTCGCCGACAGCTACCACGCCAGCTTCGGCACCCCCGTCGTCACCCTGCGGCCGTTCAACACCTTCGGCCCGCGCCAGTCGATGCGCGCGGTCATCCCGACCGTCATCGGCCAGGTTGCGGCGGGGGAGCGCACCATCACCCTCGGCGATCTGCGGCCCACCCGGGACTTCCTGTTCGTCAAGGACACCGCCCAGGCCTTCCTCGCCGTCGGCGGCGCCCCCGCCGAGCACGTCGTGGGCCGCACCTTCAACGCCGGCACCGGCGGCGAGATCTCGGTCGGCGACCTCGTCGCCCTGATCGGCAAGGTGATGGACACCCCGCTGGACGTCCGCGAGGACCCCGCGCGCATCCGCCCGGCTGCCTCCGAGGTGATGCGGCTGGTCGCCGACGCCACCCGGCTCACCGGCGCCACCGGCTGGCGGCCCGCGCACACCCTGGAACAAGGCCTCGCGCACACCGTGGAGTTCTTCCGCGACCCGGCCAACCTGGCCCGCTACAAGACCGGCATCTACAACATCTGACCCGTCCGGCACGTCACGACGTCTTCCAAGGAGGAACCCATGCACGCAGTGATCCTGGCGGGCGGCAAGGGCGTCCGGCTGCGGCCCTACACCACCGCGCTGCCCAAACCGCTCGTCCCCATCGGCGACCAGCACGCCATCCTGGAGATCGTGCTGCGCCAGCTGTCCTCGGCCGGCTTCACCCGCTGCACCCTCGCCATAGGCCACCTCGGCGAGATCATCCGCGCCTACGTCGGCGACGGCTCCCAGTGGGGCATGGCCGTCGACTACGCCACCGAGGAGAGCCCGCTCGGCACCATGGGGCCGCTGCTCAACCTGAGAGAGAGACTGCCCGAGCACTTCCTCGTGATGAACGGCGACATCCTCACCGACCTCGACTACGCCGACGTGCTGCACCGGCACCGGGACTCCGGCGCGCCGCTCACCATCGCCACCTACGCGCGCAAGGTGCACATCGACTTCGGTGTGCTCACCACCGACGCCAGCAAGGTCGTCGCGTTCACCGAGAAGCCCAGCATGGACTACCGGGTCTCCATGGGCGTCTACGGCCTCTCCCGCGCCACCCTCGACGACTACACCCCCGGTCTGCCGCTCGGCTTCGACGAACTCGTCCTCGACCTGCTCAAGGCCGAGAACCCGCCGCACGCCTACGACTTCGCCGGCTACTGGCTGGACATCGGCCGCCCCGACGACTACGACCGGGCCAACGCCGAGTTCACCAGCCGCAAGTCCCTGCTGCTCAAGGGAGCCTGAGTCCCGCATGCGCATTCTCGTCCTGGGCGGCACCGGTTACCTGGGCCGCCATGTGACGGAGCGGCTGCGCGCCCTGCCGGGCGCGCGGCTGTCCGCGGCCGGCCGCACCGGCGCCGAGTACGCCGTCGACCTCGCCGCCGACCGCCCGGAGCGGCTGGCGAAGACGCTGGCGGCGGCCGCCCCCGACGCCGTGGTCAACTGTGCGGGCGCCACCGGCGGCGACCCCGTCACCCTCGCGGAGGTCAACGCACGCGGCCCCGCGGTGCTCTGTGCCGCGCTGCGCGAGGCGGCCCCCACGGCCCGCCTGGTCCACCTCGGCTCGGCCGCCGAGTACGGCCCCGGCACCCCGGGCGTCCCGGTGGCCGAGTCGGCGCCCGCCCGCCCGGTCACCCCGTACGGCGCGACCAAGCTCGCGGGCACCCTCGCGGTCGCCGCGGCCGCCCTGGACGCGGTGGTGCTGCGGATCGGCAACCCGGTGGGCCCCGGGGCGCCTTCGGCGGGCCTGCCGGGCCGGATGGCCGCGCTGCTGCGCTCGGCGGGCCCGGACCCCTCGGCCGTGCTGCGGCTCGGGGACCTCTCGGCCTACCGTGACTTCGTGGACGTCCGCGATGTCGCCCGCGCGGTGGCCCTCGCCGTCACCGCGCCCGCACCCCTGCCGGCCGTGCTCAACATCGGCGGCGGCGGGGCCGTACCCGTGCGCGACCTGGTGCGCGGACTGGCGCGGATGGCCGGCTTTCGCGGACGGCTGGAGGAGAGCGCGGGCGGCTCGGCGCGCTCCGCCGAGGTGTCCTGGCAGTGCTCGGACGTCACCGCCGCCGCCCGGGTCCTCGGCTGGCGCCCGGCCCACGGCCTGGACGACTCCCTCGCCGCGCTGTGGGCGGCCACGGCATGAGCCTGCTGGTCCCGCTGTACGTGCACCCGGCCGAGGACCCGGGCGCCTGGCACCGGCTGATCACCGGCGCCGCCCGCACCCACGCCGTCGTGCTCAACCCCGCGAGCGGGCCCGGCACCGCCCCCGATCCCGCCTACACGGCGGCGGCCCGGGCGCTGCGCGAGGCGGGCGCCCGGCTGCTCGGCTACGTCGACACCGACTACGGCACCCGGGACCGGGCCGCGATCACCGAGGAGGCGCGCCGGCACCGGGACTGGTACCGGACCGACGGCTGCTTCCTCGACCGCGTCACCGCGACCCCGGCGGGCCTGCCCGGCTGCCGCCGCCTGGTCCGGGAGCTGCGCCGGCAGGGCGCGGGCACGGTCGTGCTCAACCCCGGCGTCCATCCGGCGCCCGGGTACCTCCGGCTCGCCGACCTCACCGTCACGTTCGAGGGACACTGGTCAACGTACGTCTCGGCGTTCACCCGGCCTTCCTGGACCGCCCGCCAACCGCCCGAACGGCTCTGCCATCTCGTCTACGGCGTCCCGGCCGCCCTGGTCCCGCTCGCGGTGCGCACGGCGACGGAGCGGGGCGCCGGTGTCTGCGGGCCGGTGACGGGCGAAGGGCCCAATCCCTGGGCCACGTTGACGCCCGCGCTGACCTGGACGAACGGTGTGCGAAGCTGAGGCGGTCCACTCGCGCACCACGGGAGAGCCGCACCGCCATGGCCGTCATCCATCACACGACCCTCCAGCCCTCCAAGCTCGACCTGCTCACCGAGTGGCTGCCCAGCCGCCCCTGGTACCGCGGCGGCCCGGCCGCCCCGGTGCTGGAGAAGTCCGGCGGCTTCCGGCTGGACGACCCCGCGGGCGAGGTCGGCATCGAGTTCATGATCGTCACCGACACCGCGGGCGCCGAACCCACGGTCTACTTCGTGCCGTTGACCTACCGCGGCGCGCCGCTGGAGGGAGCCGGGCACGCACTGGTCGGCACGATGGAGCACGGCGTGCTCGGCAAGCGCTGGGCGTACGACGGCCTGTGCGACCCGGTGCTGGTCACCGAACTGCTGCTGCTCATCGAGGGCAAGGCGCAGGCGATGGCCCAGAGCATCACCGACACCCCGGACCACGAGGTGTCCCGCGCCTACGCGGGCGCCCCGTTCGCGCCGGAGGGCTTCACCCCGGCACCGGCCGACGGCACGGACGGCACCCGCCTGCCCACACCGCACGGCACCGTCCTGCACGTCCACCGCGTCCTCACGCCGGCGCCGGCGGACGAGAACCCGCCGCTCCCCGCCGAGGACGCCCTCGGCCACGTGGCCACCGGCTGGCCCGCACCGGCCGGCGACCGGCAGCGGGCCGTCCTCCTGACCCTGCGCCAGGCCTGACCCACCCGTCCGCCGCCCGCCCCGCGCGGGCGGCGGACGACCCGTCCTCATCCCGCTCCTCCCGCCGCTCGGCCGTGCCCGGCGCGTCCCACTCCCCGGCGTGCGCCCTCCCGTCCGCGGAACCGGCGGGGCGTCTGGCATGTCCGGATCAAATCTGTCACCCTTTCGGCAGTCGCCGCCCGGCCCCAGCGGGGCGCGACCGGCTCCCCGGCACAGCACTCCCGCAAGCCCGGACCACGGCCGCCCCGGCGCACCCCGCCGGCCGGACGGCCATCGAGCAGGCCGGAACCCCGGCCGCCGCAAAGGAGTAGCGTGAGACCGACCCCCCACAAGGCCGCGGGC
>NZ_VOGW01000017.1:0-913 GCF_007896895.1 Streptomyces misionensis
GGCTTCGAGGTGGACCACCAGGAGGACTGGGGCCTGCCCCCGGTCTTCACCACCGTCCCCACCAGGAACAAGGTCGTCTTCCTCACCATCGACGACGGCTCCGAGAAGGACCCCCGGTTCCTCGAGATGATGCGGGACCTGAAGATCCCGTACACCGCGTTCCTCAGCGACTACCTGGTCAAGGACGACTACGGCTACTTCCGCAAGGCCCAGGCCTACGGCAACACCGTCAACAACCACACTCTGCACCACCCCTATCTGCCGGGGCTGTCCTACGACGAGCAGCGGCACGAGATCTGCGACATGCAGGACATCATGCAGAAGCAGTACGGCAAGCGCCCCACGGTCTTCCGCCCGCCCTACGGCAACTACAACCAGGACACCCTGGTCGCCGCCAAGTCCTGCGGCATCAAGTACGCGCCGATCTGGAACGAGGAGGTCTACGTCGACCACTGGGAGTTCCGCGAGGACGACCAGCAGCTGCGCCGCGGCGACATCGTGCTCACCCACTTCCGGGGCCGCGGCGACTGGGACGGCACGATGGTCGACGACATGCGCCGCTTCCTCAACAAGGTCACCCGTGAGGGCTACGCCGTGGCCCGCCTGGAGGACTACCTGTGACCCACCCGGGGGACCCCAGGTGAGCCGACCGGGGGAGGGCCCGCGGAGGACCCGGGAGCGGCGGCGCCCGGGTCCTGCCGCGGCCGGCGCCGTGGGGCTCTGCTCGGTCCTCCTGCTCGCGGGCTGCGCCCAGCCGTTCGATGGGGCCGACCGACTGTGCGCAGCCCGCGGCCAGGCGGACCGAGCAGGGCCCCACGGCGCCGGCCGCGGCAGGCCCCGGGCCCCGCCCCCCTAGGGTCCTCCGCGCTCCCTCCCCCGGCACGCTCACCTGGGGGCCCCCGGCCGCGGCACA
>NZ_VOGW01000017.1:1193-16935 GCF_007896895.1 Streptomyces misionensis
GTCTTCCTCACCTACGACGACGCGGGGCGGGACCCCCGCTTCACCGCCATGGTCCGCCAGCTCCGGCTCCCGGTGAGCCTGTTCGTCCCCGACGGCACCCGGCCGGACGTCCTCGCCCGGCTCCGTGCCGCCGGCGCCGCCGTCGAGAACCGTGCCCCCGGCGGCCGGCTCCTGGCCGGAAGGCCGTACACCGCCCAGCGCCTCGCGATCTGTGCCCGCCGGGACCACCTGCGCGCCCGCCTCTTCCGCCCGCCCCGCGGGGTCTACGACCGCACCACCCGGCGCGCGGCGGCCGACTGCGGCATCGCCGCCCTCACCCTCTGGCGCGCCACCCTCACCCCCGCCGGACTGGCCTACTCCCGGGGCCCCCGGCACCTTTGCCCCGGTGACATCGTCCGCGTCGCCCCCGGCGCTCCGACGCCCCTTCTCCTGCGCGGCATCCAGCAGCGGAAACTGACGGTGGGCCGCCTGGAGGACTACCTGTAGAGGTGCGGGAACGGCCGACGCGCCACGACGTCATTGGCACTCCGCTTGACCGAGTGCTAATCACAGTCATAGTCTCGGCTCTGGCACTCCCCACTGGAGAGTGCCAACAACGCGACGGGCAGGTCCGGCACCCGCGACGACGGATCGACCTGGTCGCCACCTCAGACAGTTAACCCCGTGAGATCTCCGAAGGGGGAGGTCGGATCGTGACGACCGCCAGCTCCAAGGTTGCCATCAAGCCGCTCGAGGACCGCATCGTGGTCCAGCCGCTGGACGCCGAGCAGACCACGGCCTCTGGCCTGGTCATCCCGGACACCGCGAAGGAGAAGCCCCAGGAGGGCGCCGTCCTCGCCGTGGGCCCGGGCCGGTTCGAGAACGGCGAGCGCCTTCCGCTCGACGTCAAGGTCGGCGACGTCGTCCTCTACAGCAAGTACGGCGGCACCGAGGTGAAGTACAGCGGCGAGGAGTACCTCGTCCTCTCGGCTCGCGACGTTCTCGCGATCATCGAGAAGTAATCACCCCGAGCAAACCTTTGCTTTGAGCTGCGCCCCTGGCCCCCGCGACCGATAACGAAGCCGGGCGCCCGGGGCGCAGTTCGTCTTTGTACCCACAGATTTCCGAGAGGGCTCCCGCTGTCATGGCGAAGATCCTGAAGTTCGACGAGGACGCCCGTCGCGCCCTTGAGCGCGGCGTCAACAAGCTGGCCGACACGGTCAAGGTGACGATCGGCCCCAAGGGTCGCAACGTCGTCATCGACAAGAAGTTCGGCGCCCCCACCATCACCAACGACGGCGTCACCATCGCCCGCGAGGTGGAGATCGAGGACCCGTACGAGAACCTCGGCGCGCAGCTGGTGAAGGAGGTGGCGACCAAGACCAACGACATCGCGGGTGACGGCACCACCACCGCCACCGTGCTCGCCCAGGCGCTGGTGCGCGAGGGCCTGAAGAACGTCGCCGCCGGTGCCTCCCCGGCCGCCCTGAAGAAGGGCATCGACGCCGCGGTGAAGGCCGTCTCCGACGACCTGCTCGCCACCGCCCGTCCGATCGACGAGAAGTCCGACATCGCCGCCGTGGCCGCGCTGTCCGCCCAGGACCAGCAGGTCGGCGAGCTGATCGCCGAGGCCATGGACAAGGTCGGCAAGGACGGTGTCATCACCGTCGAGGAGTCCAACACCTTCGGTCTGGAGCTGGACTTCACCGAGGGCATGGCCTTCGACAAGGGCTACCTGTCCCCGTACTTCGTGACCGACCAGGAGCGTATGGAGGCCGTCCTCGACGACCCGTACATCCTGATCAACCAGGGCAAGATCTCCGCCATCGCGGACCTGCTGCCGCTGCTGGAGAAGGTCATCCAGGCCGGCTCCTCCAAGCCGCTGCTGATCATCGCCGAGGACATCGAGGGCGAGGCCCTGTCGACCCTGGTGGTCAACAAGATCCGCGGCACCTTCAACGCCGTCGCGGTGAAGGCCCCCGGCTTCGGCGACCGCCGCAAGGCGATGCTCCAGGACATGGCCGTCCTCACCGGCGCCACCGTCATCTCCGAGGAGGTCGGCCTCAAGCTCGACCAGGTCGGCATCGACGTGCTCGGCTCCGCCCGCCGCGTCACCGTCACCAAGGACGACACCACGATCGTCGAGGGTGCCGGCAAGACCGAGGACCTGAACGGCCGCGTCGCGCAGATCAAGGCCGAGATCGAGAACACCGACTCCGACTGGGACCGCGAGAAGCTCCAGGAGCGCCTCGCGAAGCTGGCCGGCGGCGTGTGCGTGATCAAGGTCGGCGCCGCCACCGAGGTGGAGCTGAAGGAGAAGAAGCACCGTCTGGAGGACGCCATCTCCGCGACCCGCGCCGCGGTCGAGGAGGGCATCGTCTCCGGTGGTGGCTCCGCCCTGGTGCACGCCTCCAAGGTCCTCGAGGGCAACCTCGACAAGACCGGCGACGAGGCCACCGGTGTCGCCGTGGTCCGCAACGCGGTCGTCGAGCCGCTGCGCTGGATCGGCGAGAACGCCGGCCAGGAGGGCTACGTCATCGTCTCCAAGGTCAAGGACCTCGACAAGGGTCAGGGCTACAACGCCGCCACCGGCGAGTACGGCGACCTGATCAAGGCCGGCGTCATCGACCCGGTCAAGGTCACCCGCTCCGCCCTGGAGAACGCCGCCTCCATCGCCTCCCTGCTGCTCACGACCGAGACCCTGGTCGTCGAGAAGAAGGAAGAGGAAGAGCCGGCCGCCGCCGCGGGCCACAGCCACGGCCACGCCCACTGACGCGAGACCGGTGAACTCCGGTAAGCGCTAGGTCACTTCGCCCCGTCGCCATGCGGCGGGGCGAAGTGCTGTCCGGGGGCGGGCCGGGGGCGGGCCTCAGCCGGCCGTCCGCGAGCGAGCGCGGTCCCTCAGGGAGGCCGCCCAGCCGCTCACCGACATGGCATCCGTGTCGCACGCGAGGACACGCCAGGCCCCGGGAGTCCAGGCGAAGACCGCGTCCTGCCCGAAGCGGCGGCCCGGTTCGCGCGCCGCGGCATCGTCCAGGCCGGTGACGGCGACGCTCTCCTCGCGGTGCGTACCGCCAAGGTCGCCGCCCCTGATCACGGCCCCGGGGCAAGGGGAGCCGGCCGGAGGGCCCCAACGCTCGGCCTCACTGCTCCAGCTCGTCCAACGCGCCCAGTTGCTGCATCAGGCCCAGCTGGTCGTGCTGCCACCAGAGCTCGGCGATCTTGCCGTCGGAGGTGAGGCGGAAGAAGGTCGTCCCGGTCATGGCGACGCGGCGGCCGGTGGCGGCGATGCCGAGGAAGTCGCCGGTGTGGGTGGCGTGCCAGGTCCAGCGGGCGCAGGCGCGGTCGCCGCCGGCGAGGACGTCCTCGACGGCGAAGGAGGAGTCGAAGGCGGCGTGCCACATGCGGTGCTCGGCGCGGATGTTGTCCAGGCCGATGGTGTCCTGCGGGTTCATCGGGTCGTGACTGTGCGCGTCCTCGTCCAGCAGGTCGTTGAGCGGCGGTGGCTCGCCGGGCGCCGTGAGCGTCGCGAAGAACCGCCGTACGGTGTCCTCGGCCGTCCGCCTGTCCTGTCGTACCGCGTCCAGGTCCGTCATGGCGCCGCCTCCGGCCTCGCTGGTCCCTCCATTTTCCCACCGGACCGCCGACGGCACCCGTCCGCGCGGGCGCGGGCCGCCTACCGCGGCCCGTACTTGCGGCCGGTGCGGGAGGCGACACCGCCCAGCAGGCCGCGCGGGGCGACCTTCACCAGGCCCATCAGCGCCTTGTAGCGGGGGTCCGGGATGGACAGCGTCCTGCCCCGCGCCAGATCGGCGAGGGCCGCCGTGACCAGCTTGTCGGCGTCCAGCCACATCCAGCCCGGGATGTTGTCCGTGCCCATCCCGGCCCGCTGGTGGAACTCGGTGCGCACGAACCCCGGGCACAGGGCCATCAGGCGGACGCCGGTGCCGGCCAGGTCCCGCGCCGCGCCCTGGGTGAACTGCACGACCCACGCCTTGGAGGCGCCATAGGTGCCGCGGGGCACGAAGGCGGCCACCGAGGCGACGTTGACGATGCCGCCCCGGCCCCGCTCGCGCATCGCCCCGGCCGCCGCCGAGGTCAGCCGAAGCACCGCCTCGCAGTGCACCTTGAGCATCGTCAGCTCGTCGGCCATGGAGACCTCGAGATAGCGGCCCTTGTTGCCGAAACCGGCGTTGTTGACCAGCAGGTCGACCGGGTTCCTGCGGTCGCCGAGCCGGTCGGCGACCGTCTCGATGCCCTTGTCCTCGGACAGGTCGGCGGTCAGCACCTCCGCCTCGATGCCGTGCCGGTCGTGCAGCTCGGTGGCCTGTTCGCGCAGCCTCCTGGTGTCGCGCGCCACCAGGACGAGGTCATGCCCGTCAGCCGCCAGCCGCCGCGCGAACGCGGCACCGATCCCCGCGGTCGATCCCGTAATCAGAGCCGTTGTCATGACCCAAGCGTAGTGAGTGCGGGACCGGGGAGCAGCGGCGTCCACCATGCGGTGACGGGCGCTCAGCGGGTCTGTGCGGCGACGTACTTCCGGGCCGCGGCCAGCGACTCCGGGTGCAGGGCGTCGGCCGCCGCGAGCAGCCGCGGCAGCAGTTCCCGCTCCGTGGTGGTGGCGCGGAACTCCATCGCGGCGGTCACTGTGTGCCCGGGCCGGTGGACGATCTCGATCGGGTCGCCCGCGTGGATCTCGCCCGGCTCGATCACCCGGAGGTAGGCACCGGTCGCGCCCGTTCGGGTGAATCTCCTGACCCAGCCGCGTTCGCCCAGATGGCCCTGGAAGGTGCGGCACGGGATGCGGCCCGAGGTGACCTCCAGGACCACCGTCGGACCGATCCGCCAGCGCTCGCCGATCAGCGCCCCGGAGACGTCCAGGCCGCCGGTGGTGATGTTCTCCCCGAAGCAGCCGTTGGCCAGGGGACGGTCCAGCTCGCGCTCCCAGTGGTCCAGGTCCTCGCGCGCGAACGCGTACACCGCCTGGTCGTCACCGCCGTGATGGCGCAGGTCGCACACCGCGTCCCCGGCCAGCCCGCTGCCGCCGGTGCCCTTGGGGCCCGGCGCCGACACCCGCACCGGCCCGGCCACCGGTCGCTTGTCGATGCCGGTGACGCCCTCCGCCTGGTCCGTGTACGGCACCGGGCGGGGCCGCCCGACGTTGACCGAGAGAAGCTCCATGGCCGCACGGTACGGGATCTTTCTCAAAGCGTCGAGCGAATATCGGACGCCGTCCCCAAGCCTGCCTTATGCTTGGAGGGTGATCGAGGCCCGTCATCTCCGTGTCCTGCGCGCCGTCGCCGCCACCGGTTCCTTCTCCGCGGCCGGGCGCGAACTGGGCTGCACCCAGCCCGCCGTCAGCCAGCAGATGAAGGCCCTGGAGGCCTCGGTCGGCACCCCGCTGCTGGTCCGCACCGGCCGCGAGATGCGGCTGACCCAGGCCGGCGAGGCCCTGGTCCGGCACGCCTCGGGCATCCTCGCCGGGCTCACCGCCGCCGAGGAGGAGGTCGCCGCCATCGCGGGGCTGCGGGCCGGCCGGGTCCGCCTGGTCTCCTTCCCGAGCGGCAGCTCCACCCTCGTCCCCACCGCCCTGGCCGCCCTGCGCGCCGCCCACCCCGGCACCCGGGTCTCCCTGGAGGAGGCCGAGCCCCCGCGCTCCGCCGAGCTGCTGCGCGAGGGCGACTGCGACCTCGCCCTGGCCTTCCGCTACGAGGGCGCGGCGGTCGCCGAGGACTGGGACGACCTGGTGGTACGCCCCCTGCTGACCGACCGTCTGGTGGCCCTGGTGCCCGAGCGGCACCGGCTCGCGCGCGCGGAGAGCGTCGCCATCGGGGAACTGGCCGAGGACCCCTGGATCGCGGGCTGCCCGCGCTGCCGGGGCCAGCTGGTGGAGGTCTGCGAAGGGGCCGGGTTCGCGCCGCGCATCGACTTCGCCACGGACGACTACCCGGCGGTGGCCGGCCTGGTGGGCGCGGGACTGGGCGTGGCCGTGCTGCCGCAGCTGGCGGTGGAGTCGGTACGGCCGAGGGGGGTGCGCGCGGTACGGCTGGAGCCGGCGGTGCGCCGGGAGATCGTCGCGCTCACCCTGCCCGACCTGGCGCAGGTGCCGGCGGTGGCGGCGACGCTGGAACAGCTGGGCCGCGCGGCCGGGCGCGCGGGGTAGCCACGGCGAGGCCCGCGAGGGTCACAGAGGCGCGGGCACGCGCTGGGCGTGCCCGGCGTGGAGGGGGACTATCGGCGCACCCGACGGGCCGCAGGTGCGATGCAGAAACGTTCCTTCATTGACTTTGGGCGGTGTCGCCGCTGGTGGTGGAGGCCGCCACCAGGCGGTTGCGTGCCCGCCCCATCAGCTCCTCGCGCTCGTCCTCGGTCAGGCCGCCCCAGACGCCGTACGGCTCGCGCACGGCAAGCGCGTGCGCCGCGCACTCCGCACGGACCGGGCACCTCATGCAGACCTCCTTGGCCGAGTTCTCGCGAGCGCTCCGAGCCGCCCCGCGCTCGCCCTCCGGGTGGAAGAAGAGCGAGCTGTCCACCCCGCGGCAAGCAGCCAGCAGCTGCCAGTCCCACAGGTCCGCGTTCGGTCCGGGAAGGCGGGAGAAATCTGCCATTACGTGACCCCTTGTAGCCGTTCTGGGCGGATACGGTGGCAACGACCGTACATCTCCGGTCTAAGGAGATGTAAATATGACTCATTGCGAATCTAGCCCCGAACACTACGAAACGGGAAGAAAAGCAGCTGAATGGGTCATAGGTTGTGATGAAAAGTTGAGGGTCCGTTGGGCATGTCTGCACCGTGTCGGTGCCCTCACGTAGAGTGCCGATGACGGTATGCAGCCCCGTAACTCTTTCGAGTGACCGTCGTTGAGAGTGCGGAGGCGGTTGAAAAAACAAGGGCTCGGGCAGGCGTCCGAGACGGTCGACCGCACAGGTGACGATTCCGTACCAGCCTGGAGGCTCAAGGTGACGCGCATCAGCTGCGGAGGGCGGTCATGACATCCGTCCTCGTCTGCGACGACTCCCCGCTTGCCCGAGAAGCGCTCCGCCGCGCGGTCGCGACCGTGCCCGGTGTCGAGCGGGTGACGACGGCGGCCAACGGCGAGGAAGTCCTCCGCCGCTGGGGCGCCGACCGCTCCGATCTCATCCTCATGGACGTCCGCATGCCCGGCCTGGGCGGCGTGGAGACCGTGCGCCGGCTGCTGTCCGCCGACCCGGGCGCCCGCATCATCATGCTCACCGTCGCCGAGGACCTCGACGGTGTGGCCCTCGCGGTCGCCGCCGGCGCCCGGGGCTACCTGCACAAGGACGCCTCGCGCGCCGAACTGCGGGCCACGGTGACCCAGGCCCTGGCCGACCCCACCTGGCGGCTGGCCCCGCGCCGGCTCCGCTCGGCCGAGATGGGCGCCGCGCCCACGCTCACCGCGCGGGAGATCCAGGTCCTGGAGGGCATGAGCCACGGCCGCTCCAACGCCGAGATCGGCCGCGAGCTGTTCCTCTCCGAGGACACCGTGAAGACCCACGCCCGGCGCCTGTTCAAGAAGCTCGGCGCCTCGGACCGCGCCCACGCGGTGGCCCTCGGCTTCCGCTGGGGCCTGGTCAGGTAGGACGACCCGGCGGGCCCCGCGCGGTACCCCGCGCGGGGCCGGGCATCGCCCTCGGCGGACGCCCGCGTGTCTCCCGTGCCCGGATGACCGGCCGTGGGAGCGGATCGGCGACCCGCGCCGTCCGGGTGCCCGACGGGCGCACGCGCCCCCGCTGCCGCGGGGGCGGAACCGTCCGCGTCGTGGCGCATCGGCCGGAGCTTCCCGCGCCCCGGGCCCGCGCCGGGCCCGTGCGCGGCGCCGCCTCGCCGGTGGGGCGGTGCCGGTGCCCTCGTCGGATTCCGCGCCCCGGTGCCCGGGGCGGGTCGGCCGCGTCGGCGTCGGCGCCGGTACCGGGAACCCGCCGGCAGTCCCGCGCCGCACGGTGCCGGGACCCGTTCGGCTGCCCGCGCCGCTGCCGGTGTCGCGACCCGCCGGCCCCCGCCCGCCGGTCTCGGCGTCGGCCGAGGTCATCGCCCGCGATGGGGCCTCGGCGGGTACCGCGTACGCTCCGCCGGGAGAGGTGTTCGAGGGGTGCCGTGCAGCGGCGATCGAGTCGGCCCACCGGACGGGCGCTGCTCGTTTCGGCGCGGATGCCGCATCCTTGAGGTGTGGAGTCTCTCGGGGACGAGTCGGTCGAGCGGAAGGGGAGGGCGCAGGGGATGAGTGCCGGCGCACCTGCTCATAACGCTTCGGTGCACAACCATCAGCACGATGCGACGGACCGGACGGCCACAAGGCACCATGGACCGATGCGCGACGACGATGCGGGCACGGCCCAGGGGTCGATCGGTGCGCTCGTGCTTCGTGCCGTCGACGGGGACGAGCAGGCCACCCACGATCTGCTCGCGCACGTCCACCCGCTGGCGCTGCGCTACTGCCGCACCCGGCTGTCCCGGCTGCCCGGCGACGCGCGCCACTTCGTGGAGGACCTCGCCCAGGAGGTCTGTGTGGCGGTGCTGCTCGCACTGCCCCGCTACCGCGACACCGGGCGCCCCTTCGAGGCGTTCGTCTTCGCCATCGCCTCCCACAAGGTCGCCGACCTCCAGCGCGCCGCCATGCGGCACCCGGGTTCGACGGCGGTGCCCTCCGACGAGATGCCGGAGCGGCCCGACGACTCGCTCGGCCCGGAGGAGCGCGCCCTGCTCAGCAGCGATGCCGAGTGGGCCAAGAAACTGCTCGCCAACCTGCCCGAGAACCAGCGCGAACTGCTGCTGCTGCGCATCGCGGTGGGCCTCACGGCGGAGGAGACGGGGCAGATGTTGGGAATGTCACCCGGAGCGGTCCGGGTCGCCCAGCACCGGGCCCTCAGCCGGCTGAGAGCGCTGGCCGAGCAGTAGCGGGAACCTCTCGGGAACACCGTATGAACATACGAAGCCGAAGGTGATCTTCCGCCGTGGAATTTGCTGGCCGTGCTTCCCGTTAGCATGGACATCCGCACCGATCAAGGCCATTTGGGGAAGGTGTCATGACTGCCAACGTCGACGGAGTGCCCGGTAAATTCGCGACACTCGGGCTGACCTACGACGACGTGCTGCTGCTGCCGGGCGCCTCCGAGGTGCTCCCCAACGCGGTCGACACCTCGTCCCACATCTCGCGCAACGTCCGGGTCAACATCCCGCTGCTGTCGGCGGCGATGGACAAGGTGACCGAGTCGCGCATGGCGATCGCCATGGCCCGTCTCGGCGGCGTCGGCGTGCTGCACCGCAACCTGTCCGTCGAGGACCAGGTGAACCAGGTCGACCTGGTGAAGCGGTCCGAGTCCGGCATGGTCACCGACCCGATCACCGTGCACCCCGAGGCCACGCTCGCCGAGGCCGACGCCCTGTGCGCCAAGTTCCGCATCAGCGGTGTCCCGGTCACCGACCCGGCCGGTCGGCTGCTGGGCATCGTCACCAACCGCGACATGGCCTTCGAGAGCGACCGCACCCGCCAGGTGCACGAGGTCATGACCCCGATGCCGCTGGTCACGGGCAAGGTCGGCATCTCCGGCCCCGAGGCCATGCAGCTGCTGCGCAAGCACAAGATCGAGAAGCTGCCGCTGGTCGACGACGCGGGCGTCCTCAAGGGCCTGATCACCGTCAAGGACTTCGTCAAGGCCGAGCAGTACCCGAACGCCGCCAAGGACGCCGAGGGCCGTCTGCTCGTCGGCGCCGCCGTGGGCGCGAGCCCCGAGGCGCTGGAGCGCGCCCAGGCGCTCGCCGAGGCCGGCGCGGACTTCCTGGTCGTCGACACCTCGCACGGCCACAACAGCAACGCCCTCAGCTGGATGGCGAAGATCAAGTCCAGCGTGAACGTGGACGTGATCGGCGGCAACGTCGCCACCCGCGACGGCGCCCAGGCGCTCATCGACGCCGGTGTCGACGGCATCAAGGTGGGCGTCGGCCCGGGCTCGATCTGCACCACGCGCGTGGTCGCCGGCATCGGCGTCCCGCAGGTCACGGCCATCTACGAGGCGTCCCTCGCCGCCCGTCCGGCGGGCATCCCGCTGATCGGCGACGGCGGCCTGCAGTACTCGGGCGACATCGGCAAGGCCCTCGCCGCCGGTGCCGACACGGTGATGCTGGGCAGCCTCCTCGCGGGCTGCGAGGAGTCGCCGGGCGAGCTGCTGTTCATCAACGGCAAGCAGTTCAAGTCGTACCGCGGCATGGGCTCGCTGGGTGCCATGCAGTCCCGCGGCCAGGGCAGGTCCTACTCGAAGGACCGCTACTTCCAGGCCGAGGTGGCGTCCGACGACAAGCTCGTGCCCGAGGGCGTCGAGGGCCAGGTGCCCTACCGCGGCCCGCTGTCCAACGTGCTGCACCAGCTCGTCGGCGGACTGCGCCAGACCATGGGCTACGTGGGCGCCGCCACCATCGCGGAGATGGAGTCCAAGGGCCGCTTCGTCCGGATCACCTCGGCGGGCCTCAAGGAGAGCCACCCGCACGACATCCAGATGACGGTCGAGGCGCCGAACTACAGCGCCAAGTAACCGCCGGGCCGTACCGAAGGCGGCCCCGGGACATCCGGGGCCGCCTTTGTCGTACCCGTCGGCGATACTGGAAGGCGCTGAAACGCATCAGGGAAAGGCCACAGACGTGACTGAGATCGAGATCGGGCGCGGCAAGCGCGGCCGCCGGGCGTACGCCTTCGACGACATCGCCGTCGTCCCCAGCCGCCGTACGCGGGACCCGAAGGAGGTCTCGATCGCCTGGCAGATCGACGCCTACCGCTTCGAGCTGCCCTTCCTGGCCGCCCCCATGGACTCCGTGGTCTCCCCGGCCACCGCGATCCGCATCGGCGAGCTGGGCGGCCTCGGCGTCCTCAACCTCGAGGGCCTGTGGACCCGGTACGAGGACCCGCAGCCGCTGCTGGACGAGATCGCCGGGCTGCCGGCCGAGCGCGCCACCCGCCGCCTCCAGGAGATCTACGCGGCGCCCATCAAGGAAGAGCTGATCGGCGCCCGCATCAAGGAGGTGCGCGACTCCGGCGTGGTCACGGCGGCCGCGCTCTCCCCGCAGCGCACCGCCCAGTTCTCCAAGGCGGTCGTGGACGCGGGCGTGGACATCTTCGTCATCCGCGGCACCACGGTCTCCGCGGAGCACGTGTCGTCCTCGCACGAGCCGCTGAACCTGAAGCAGTTCATCTACGAGCTGGACGTCCCGGTGATCGTCGGCGGCTGTGCCACCTACACCGCCGCGCTGCACCTGATGCGCACCGGCGCGGCCGGTGTGCTGGTCGGCTTCGGCGGCGGCGCCGCGCACACCACCCGCAACGTGCTGGGCATCCAGGTCCCGATGGCCACGGCCGTCGCGGACGTGGCCGCGGCCCGCCGCGACTACATGGACGAGTCCGGCGGCCGGTACGTGCACGTCATCGCGGACGGCGGTGTCGGCTGGTCCGGCGACCTGCCCAAGGCGATCGCCTGCGGCGCCGACGCGGTGATGATGGGCTCCCCGCTGGCCCGCGCCACGGACGCGCCCGGCAAGGGCCACCACTGGGGCATGGAGGCGGTCAACGAGGAGCTGCCCCGCGGCAAGAAGGTCGACCTCGGCACCGTCGGCACCATCGAGGAGGTCCTCACCGGCCCGTCCCACACCCCGGACGGCTCGATGAACCTCTTCGGCGCGCTGCGCCGTGCCATGGCCACCACCGGCTACAGCGAGCTCAAGGAGTTCCAGCGGGTCGAGGTGACGGTCGCGGACAGCCAGCACAAGCGCTGACCCGGCGCCGCGACGGCTTCGTACGACGGCAGGGGCCCGGCCACCGCGTCGGTGGCCGGGCCCCTGCCGTCGCGTCCTTACAGCGCGGCCTTCTTGGCGGCCGAGAACGAGGCGAAGCCGGCGATGGCGAAGAAGACGAAGGTGAGCAGGTCGGCGTCCTGCTTCCAGGCCCTCTGGACCACGTCGAAGTGGTCGAAGAAGACCTGGGAGAAGCCCAGGCCGGTCTCCTTGGCGCCGATCATGGCCTCGCCCACCAGCTGGCCGAAGTAGACCGCGACCAGCGCCAGCACCACGGAGGCGACCGGCAGGACGGGGTTGCGGCCGCCCGCCTTGCCCGCGGCGAGGCCGACGACGAAGCCGACGCCCACGGCCGCGTAGCCGATCTCGTGCTTGGTGGCGCCGATGATGACGCCGTAGAGCGCGGCGGCGACCACGGCGGCGACGACCGCGCAGACGAGGCCGAGGGCCAGGTTGTCGCGGACCGGCGCGGGCGCGGCGGGGGCCGCCGGGCCGGCGGGCGGCGCCATCGGCGCGGCGCCCGGGACGCCGGGCTGCGGCGGGTACGGGGCGCCGGCCGGGGCCTGCTGCGCGTACGGGTTGGCGTCCACCGGGCCGGGCTGCGGCGGCGGCGGTGGTGCTGACTGGCTCATGACAGAAATCCCCCCGTGCTGTGGCACAACTGGATGAAGTGAGGTGACGACAGGCTCGCACCCGTGTGCGGCAAGTCCGGGGGAGATTAACAGGCAGGACTGACAACGCCGGGGTTGTTTTCCTGTCGTGACCCGGCCTCAGAGCCGGTGCGCGGCTCCCGTGGGGGTGGCTCCCCGGGTGTCCAGCAGAAGTTGAGCCTTCACGGACAGGCCCTGGAGGTCGTAGGTGCGGTGCTGCTGGAGCAGGATCGTCAGATCGGCGCCGGCGGCGGCCTCGTAGAGCGAGTCGACGCGCGGGACCGGGCGGTCCAGGACGCTCCAGGCGGGCACGTAGGGGTCGTGGTAGCTCACGGACGCGCCCAGTTCCATCAGGCGCACGGCGATCTCGCGCGCGGGGGCGCCCTGCTGGTCGGCGAGGTCCGCCTTGTAGGTCACGCCGAGCAGCAGCACCCGGGCGCCCCGGGCGGACTTGCCGTGCTCGTTGAGCAGGGTCGCGGCGCGCTGGACGACGTAGCCGGGCATCCGGTTGTTGACCTGCTGGGCCAGTTCCACCATGCGCAGGGCGCGGCTCGCGTGCCCGGTCAGGTCCTGCGGGACGGCGTGTCCGCCGACGCCGGGCCCCGGCCGGAACGCCTGGAAGCCGAACGGCTTGGTCTCCGCGCAGCGGATGACGTCCCACAGATCGACGCCGAGTTCGTGGCAGAGCACGGCCATCTCGTTGACCAGCGCGATGTTGACGTGCCGGAAGTTGGTCTCCAGCAGCTGCACCGCCTCGGCCTCGCGCAGCCCGCGCGCGCGGACCACCTTGTCGGTGAGCCGGCCGTAGAAGGCGGCGGCCGACTCGGTGCAGGCGGGGGTGAGGCCGCCGATGACCTTGGGGGTGCCGGCGGGGGTGTGCGCGCGGTTGCCGGGGTCGACCCGGCTGGGGGAGTAGGCGAGGTGGAAGTCGCGGCCCGCGCGCAGCCCGGAGCCCTCTTCGAGCAGCGGGCGCAGGAACTCCTCGGTGGTCCCCGGCGGCACGGGGGACTCCAGGATGACCGTGGTGTGCGGGCGCAGCCGCCCGGCCAGGGCGCGGGCGGCGGCCTCGACCTGGCCGAGGTCCGGGCCGCCGTCGGCGCCGCGCGGGGTCGGCGCGCAGATCACCGCGGTGCGCACCCGGCCGAGCTGGGAGGGGTCGGTGGCGCGCCGGAACCCGGACGCGTGCATCCGGCGCAGCTCGGCGGGGCTCAGCGGTCCCGCCTCGGGACCGGTGGCATAGCCGAGGGTGGGGATGCCGGCGGCCACCGCGGCCTGGGCCAGCGGCAAACCGTAGGGGCCGAGTCCGATGACGGCGAGGTCTGCGGGCATGGCGTGGGCCGTCCTTCCCAGTAACCGAAGCGGAACGGATGCGCAACCGCTGTGGACAAGATGAGCGAGCGCACTGTCACACTAGGAGTAAATATGACCGTTATGTGGGATTCTGTTCGTGTGTCTTCCCGGGGTTGCGCGCCAGTTGTCCACAGGTCGCGAGCGCGTGGTGGCTGAAGTCGGGCAAGCCGGTCAGAATTTGGGCAGGAGGTGGGGGTGATCCGGGCTTCGCCCACCGGGTGCGGCCGACGCGAGCGAGGCAAGCGGGAGGCAGCGGTGAGGACAGGGACTCTGGGACCGGCGCAGCGCGCCGAGGCACTGGCGGCCATGGCCGAGCGCGAGCTGGACGTACTGGTGATCGGCGGTGGCGTGGTCGGCGCGGGCACCGCGCTGGACGCCGTCACCCGCGGTCTGTCCACGGGCCTGGTCGAGGCGCGGGACTGGGCCTCCGGCACCTCCAGCCGGTCCAGCAAGCTCATCCACGGCGGCCTGCGCTATCTGGAGATGCTCGACTTCGCGCTGGTCCGCGAGGCGCTGAAGGAGCGCGGCCTGCTCCTGGAGCGGCTCGCCCCGCACCTGGTCAAACCGGTGCCGTTCCTCTACCCGTTGCAGCACCGCGGCTGGGAGCGGCTGTACGCGGGCTCCGGCGTCGCGCTCTACGACGCGATGTCCATGGCCCGCGGGCACGGCCGGGGACTGCCCGTGCACCGCCATCTGAGCCGCCGTCACGCCCTGCGGGTCGCGCCCTGCCTGCGCAAGGACGCCCTCGTCGGCGCCCTCCAGTACTACGACGCCCAGGTGGACGACGCCCGCTTCGTGGCCACTCTGGTGCGCACCGCGGCGTCGTACGGCGCGAAGGTGGCCAACCGGGCGCGCGTCACCGGGTTCCTACGCGAGGGCGACCGGGTCGTCGGCGCCCGGGTGCGGGACGTGGAGGGCGGCGGGGAGTACGAGGTCCGCGCCCGGCAGATCGTCAACGCCACCGGTGTGTGGACCGACGACACCCAGGGCATGGTGGGCGAGCGCGGCCAGTTCCACGTGCGGGCCTCCAAGGGCATCCACCTGGTCGTGCCCAAGGACCGCATCCACTCCACCACCGGCCTGATCCTGCGCACCGAGAAGTCCGTGCTCTTCGTCATCCCCTGGGGCCGGCACTGGATCATCGGCACCACCGACACCGACTGGGACCTGGACAAGGCCCACCCGGCCGCCTCCAGCGCCGACATCGACTACCTGCTGGAACACGTCAACTCGGTGCTTGGCGTGCCCCTCGGCCGGGACGACGTGCAGGGGGTGTACGCGGGCCTGCGCCCGCTGCTGGCCGGCGAGTCCGACGCCACCAGCAAGCTGTCCCGCGAACACACCGTGGCCCATCCGGCGCCGGGTCTGGTGGTCGTGGCGGGCGGCAAGTACACCACCTACCGGGTGATGGCCAAGGACGCCGTCGACGAGGCGGTGCACGGCCTGGACCAGCGGGTCGCCGACTGCGTGACGGAGGAGACCCCGCTGCTGGGCGCCGAGGGGTACCAGGCGCTGTGGAACGCGCGGGCCCGCACGGCCGCCCGCACCGGACTGCACGTGGTCCGGGTGGAACACCTGCTGAACCGGTACGGCTCGATGGCCGAGGAGATCCTCGACCTCATAGCCGCGGACCCCGCCCTCGGCGCACCGCTGCGCGCCGCCGACGACTACCTGCGCGCCGAGGTGGTGTACGCCGCCTCCCACGAGGGCGCCCGGCACCTGGACGACGTCCTCACCCGGCGCACCCGCATCTCCATCGAGACCTTCGACCGGGGCACCCGCAGCGCCCGCGAGGCGGCCGAGCTGATGGCGCCGGTCCTGGGCTGGGGCGAGGAGCAGATCGCCCGCGAGGTCGAGCACTACGAGAAGCGGGTGGAGGCCGAGCGGGAGTCCCAGCTCCAGCCCGACGACCTGACGGCGGACGCGGCACGGCTCGGGGCGCCGGACATCGCGCCGCTCACCTGAG
>NZ_VOGW01000017.1:17207-27402 GCF_007896895.1 Streptomyces misionensis
CGGGTGTGCCCGAAGGGTCGGCACCGCGGGTCGCCGGTTTCTCACGGGCCGTCATGCCGCCGGGCGCGAGGGCCGCTTCGGCGGGCTCCGGGGCGCGCGCCGGACCTGACGGGGTGAGGGCCCCAGGGCATCGACCACTTGCCGGGTGAGAGACAATGGAGGCTCTGTCAGGGCGGGTTGTATGAGGGGACGCATGTCGGAGGCGGAGCGGGCGGGGACATCTCGTCAGGAGACTCGTCAGGACAAGAGCGGACGGCGTCTCCTCGCCGGGCGGTACCGGCTGGGAGACGTGCTGGGCCGCGGCGGCATGGGCACGGTCTGGCGCGCCGAGGACGAGACCCTGGGCCGGACGGTCGCCGTCAAGGAACTGCGGTTCCCGTCGAACATCGACGAGGAGGAGAAGCGGCGCCTGATCACGCGCACCCTGCGCGAGGCCAAGGCGATCGCCCGGATCCGCAACAACAGCGCGGTGACGGTCTTCGACGTGGTCGACGAGGACGACCGGCCCTGGATCGTCATGGAACTGGTGGAGGGCAAGTCCCTCGCCGAGGTCATCCGCGAGGACGGCGTGCTGAAGCCCCGGCGCGCCGCCGAGGTGGGCCTCGCCGTCCTGGACGTGCTGCGCTCCGCCCACCGCGAGGGCATCCTGCACCGGGACGTGAAGCCGTCCAACGTGCTGATCGCCGACGACGGCCGGGTCGTCCTCACCGACTTCGGCATCGCGCAGGTCGAGGGCGACCCGTCCATCACCTCCACCGGCATGCTCGTCGGCGCCCCCTCCTACATCTCCCCGGAGCGCGCCCGCGGCCACAAGCCCGGACCGGCCGCCGACCTGTGGTCGCTCGGCGGCCTGCTGTACGCGGCGGTCGAGGGCGTGCCGCCGTACGACAAGGGTTCGGCGATCGCCACGCTCACCGCGGTGATGACCGAGCCGCTGGAGGAGCCCAAGAACGCGGGCCCGCTGCGGGGCGTCATCTACGGCCTGCTCAGCAAGGACCCGGCCAAGCGGCTCGACGACGCCGGGGCCCGGGCGCTGCTGAACAAGGTGATCCACGCGCCCGAGGCCGAGCCGCTGGACGCCACCCGGGTGGTGCCGCTGCCGGTGCAGCCCGACGGCGAGGGCAAGCGGGGCGAGGAGGCCGCGGAGAAGCTGCGCGGCGCGCTGCGTTCGGTCCGCAAGGCGGCCGGCGCGGCCGGCGCGGCGGCGGCCACGAACAGGCCGAAGAGCGGCGAGGCGCCCGGGGCGAAGGGCGCCGGCGGGGCGGTGGCCGGCCGTCCGGCCGGTGACCGTACGGCCGGGGGTGCGGCTCCCGGGGGCGCGGCCGCCGGTCGTACCGCGTCCACCGGTCCGGGCGCCGCCGTGCCCGCCCCCGGGGCGCGCAACCCCGGCGGCACCGGCGCCAAGCCCGGTTCGGGCTGGCCCGTGATGCCGCCGCCGGACCTGGACCTGCCGCCGCGGCAGGCGCCGAGGGCGCCGCTGACCGATGTGGTGCCCAGACGCACGCTGGTGATCGTCGCCGTGGTGGTCGCCCTCGCGGTGCTCGGCACCGTCCTGGCCCTCGCGTTCGGCGGCGACGACAAGGACGACAAGGGCGCCGCCGAGGCCCCGGCCGGCGCGAGCGCCTCCGCCGGGCACGCCCAGGGCAAGGAGCCGGACGGCGGCACGCACACGGACGGCGGGAACTCCGCCCCCGCCGGTACGGCGTCCGCGCCCGGCACCCGTGCGAGCACGGCCGCCGACGAGGGCGGGAGCGCGCCCGCCGTCTCCACCCGCAAGGGCGGCCAGGGGTACGCGATCGGGCTGCCCAAGGGGTGGTCGTACCAGTCCCACGGGTCCGCGGGCGACCGCTACACCGGGCCCGGCGGGCAGAAGCTGCTCGTCGCCTGGACCGGCACGCCCAAGGACGACCCGGTGGCGGACTGGAAGAACCAGGAGCGCTACATGGTGCGCTCGCAGTACCACAAGGTCCGGATAGAGAAGGTGGATTACCGCGGCTGGAACACGGCCGACTGGGAGTTCACCTACGTCGACGGCGGCACCGAATACCGCACGATCGACCGCGGCTTCGTGGTGAACGGCCACCTCGGGTACGCACTGATGTACACCGCGAAGGCCGGCGAGTGGGACGGCGACCTGCGCAAGGACACCTGGAAGACCCTGACGGAGTCGTTCCGGCCCAAGTCCTAGAGGCCCCCGGACGGGCGTGGTCTCACGGGCGGTGGACCGGGCGTTCGTGCCGGCGGTGGGTGGTCCATGCCCGTCGCGTCATGCTGCGGACGGTGATGGTGGTGCCGGCGAGGTCGAAGAAGACGTCGATGGCAGTCGCCCGGCGCTCGTGGCAGCGGGCGAGGCGGTGGAAGGCGAGGCGTTCTGCCAGGCGTGGCCCTTTCGACAGGCCACCGCCTGCGGCGGGGCCGCCGAGGCGGCCGCCCGCCCGGACCGAAAAACAGAACCTGGGCGGGGCACGGTCGGACCGTAGCCCGTTCGAAGCTCCTTCGAGGCCTGTTCGAGGCCTGATAATCCGTCATCCGCACGGTGCGGGTTGCCCCGGGCACGTATCGTGAATGGTTGCGGACCGTACGAAGCCGGGGGAGGGGGAGGCGGAATGGACGACTACGCGGGCCGGGTGCTGGCCGACCGCTACCGTCTGCCGCTGCCGCCGTCCGACGCGTACGAACTCACCGAGACCCGCGCCTTCGACACGTACAGCGGGCAGGAAGTGCTGGTCCGCCAGGTGCCGCTGCCCGAGGTCGTCGAGGCGGAGGTGCTCGACGCGGAGGGGCTGCCCGAGGGGTTCACGGCGCGTGGGCACGGCGCGCGACCCGCACCGGGTGCGGGCGCCGCGACACGGCAGCCCGCCGATCCCGCGGTGCGGCGCGCCGTCGAGGCCGCCCAGGCGGCGGCCGCCGTGCCCGACCACCCGCGCCTCGACCAGGTGTTCGACGTGTTCGCCGAGGGCGGCTCGCTGTGGATCGTGAGCGAGTGGGTGGCCGCGCGTCCGCTGGCCGCGCTGCTCGCCGAGCGGCCGCTCACCCCGTACCGGGCGGCCGAGGTCGCCTCCGACGTGCTCATGGCGCTGCGGGTGCTGCACGCCCACGGCTGGGTGCACCGCAACGTCACCGCCCGCACCGTCCTCGTCTGCGACGACGGCCGCGTCCTGCTGACCGGCCTCGCCTCGGGCGCGGCGGAGGAGGCGCTGTGCGGCTACGACCCGGTCCCGGGGCGGGAGGACGACGGGGAAGGCTCCCCGGAGCGGCCCGGGGACCGGGACGCGGGCCAAGGCGCCGGGCATCCCGGGGCCGGCGGGGCCGCGCCCGGTGCCGTGGACGCCGAGGCCGCGCGCCGGGCCGCCATCCGGGCGCGGGCGGCCGGCGGGGCGTCCGGTGCCACCGGGACCGGACCCGGCGGACCCGGTGGCGGTGGGCCCGGCGGGCCCGCTCCCGCGGGGCGGCAGGCGCCGGAGAGCGGCGCGGACATCCGTGCCGCGCGGGCCGGTGCCATCGCCGCGTACCGGGCCGGCGCCCGCGCCGCGGCCCGGGTGCAGGAGGCCCAGCAGAACGGACGCGCCGCCCTGCCGGGTGCCCGGCGGCCCGCCGAGGACGGCCCCGGCCCCGACCGGGCCGTCCGGGACGACGGCACGGCGCGGTCCCCGTACCCCGCCCCGTCCGGCCTCACCGCCGATCCCTACGGGGTGCACGGCGGCGAACCGGGCGTCGCCCCGCGCGAGCTGGAACCCGCGCGCCGGCAGGCCCCCGCCCCCGTGCCCGCCGTCCCTCCGCGGGCCGGCGCCGGCTGGGACCACGCCGGTCCCGCCACCGGTGGACGGCAGCCCGCCGGCGCGCTCGCCGCCGAGCGGGCCCGGCAGGCGCGGATGGCGGTGGTCGGGCCGGTGACCGAGCGCTGGGCGCCGGAGCAGGCCGGGCCCGTGCACGAGAACTGGCAGCTGGCGCCGCCGGTCGGGCCCGCCACCGATCTGTGGGCGCTGGGCGCGCTGCTGTTCCGGGCGGTGCAGGGGCACGCGCCGTATCCCGAGGAGTCCACCGCCGAGCTGGTGCAACTGGTGTGCGCCGAGCCGCCCGCCTACGCCGAGGAGTGCGGACCGCTGCGGCCGGTCGTGGAGTCGCTGCTGCGCCAGGACCCCACCGAACGCCCGGACTTCGAGGAACTGAACGGCTGGCTGCGCTCGCTGGTGCGCTCCGCGCCCGAGCCGGAGGCCGGTACCCGGGTCGTGCCCGTGCCGCCGGCCGACCCGCGCCGGCTGCCGATCGTGCGGCGCCGCGGTGAGCTGGTGCGGCGACGCCGGGCCCGGCTGCCCGAGACGCATCCCCACGGACGGCACAAGCGGGGCCGCGAGGAGGCGGGTTCACCCCGCAGGCTGGGCCGGGTCCTGCTCCTGCTGATCCTCCTGCTGCTGGCCGGAGCGGTCGCGTACGCGATGCTGTTCATGCCGAAGCAGCACGCGCACGGCGGGGCCCCGGGCGGCACGGACCGCACCACCGGGCAGCCGGCCCCCGCACCCTCGCGCACCCAGGGCGGCCCGTCCGCCGGCGAGACCCAGAACGGCGGCGCCTCCTCCGTCCCCGACGGCTTCACCCTGCGCGAGGACCCCGAGGGCTTCGAGATCGCCGTGGCCAAGGGCTGGAGCCGCGCCCCGAAGAACGGCAGCGGCGAAGTCGTCTACGCGCACGGCGACTTCCAGCTCATCGTCGTACCCGGACGGGACGGCGCCTCGTCGTACGGCAGCGATCCGATGGCCTATCAGCGGGACAAGGAGCGCGAACTCCAGCCGTACCGCGACTCCAGCTGGGCCACCGCCACCGGGCTGCGCACCATAGAGGTGGGCGGACGGACCATGGCCGAGGGGCAGTTCACCTGGACCGACGGGCAGGGACGGGACCTGTTCGTGCGCAACATGGCGATCCTGCTGGACGGCCGCTACCACATCCTCCAGGTCCGCGGCCCCGACGCCGACCGGGACGAGGTGACACGGTTGTACGAGGAAGCTACCGCGACGTACCGCTACACCGGCTGAGCAACGCGTACACAACTCCCCTGTTCCGGCGCGCCGGTTCCCGTTCTGGCGCGGAAATGACCATCGTCACAGTGCGGTTTCCAACGGACCCCGCTTGTTCCCCCCGAACGGGCCGGTCCTTAGTCTGACCCTGACAAGAGCATTGCGGGGCAACGTGAATCAGATGCAGGGCCTGCTCATCGCGGGCCGCTACCGGCTCGTCGACTCCATCGGCAGCGGCGGCATGGGCCGGGTGTGGCGCGCGCACGACGAGGTGCTGCACCGGGCGGTCGCCGTCAAGGAGCTGACCGCGGCGCTCTACGTCCCCGACAGCGAGCAGGCCGTGCTGCTGGCCCGCACCCGGGCCGAGGCGCGGGCCGCGGCGCGCATCAACCACTCCGCCGTCGTCACCGTGCACGACGTCCTCGAACACGACGGCCGCCCCTGGATCGTGATGGAGCTGGTCGAGGGCAACTCGCTGGCCGACGAGGTCAAGGAGCGGGGGCGCGTGGAGCCCCGGGAGGCGGCGCGCATCGGGATGTGGGTGCTGCGGGCGCTGCGCGCCGCGCACTCCGCAGGCGTCTTGCACCGGGACGTCAAGCCCGGCAACGTCCTCCTCGGCCGGGACGGCCGGGTGCTGCTCACCGACTTCGGCATCGCCCAGATCGAGGGCGACTCCACCATCACCCGCACCGGAGAGGTCGTCGGCTCGGTCGACTACCTCGCGCCCGAGCGGGTGCGCGGCCACGACCCCGGCCCCTCCTCCGACCTGTGGGCGCTCGGCGCCACGCTGTACACGGCGGTCGAGGGGCGTTCGCCGTTCCGCCGCACCTCGCCGCTGAGCACCATGCAGGCGGTCGTCGAGGAGGACGCCGAGGAGCCGCGGCACGCCGGGACGCTCGGTCCGGTCATCGCCGCGCTGCTGCGCAAGGAGCCGGCCCAGCGGCCGGGCGCGGAGGAGGCCGAGCAGATGCTCGCCGAGGCCGCGGCGGGCCGGCGGCCCCACACCGCCCAGGCGTTCGTGCCGACCCAGGGCACGGGCCTGCACGGATCGGGTACGGGTGCGTACGGGCCGGGTACGGGTGTGCACGGGACCGGCCCGGGTGCGCAGGTGCCCGGTGCGGGTGCGCACGGGCCGGGGGCACCGGCCGGGCCCACCGCGGTGTACGGCTCCGGGACGAACGCCTCTGCCCAGGGCGCCGGTTCGGCGGCGACCGGCTACGCCGGCGCGGCCGGCGGGGTGACGCCCGTGGGCCCCACGACGGTGGGCCCGGTGCCGGCGCACACCGGTGGACGGCCGGGCCGCCCCCGGCGCCGGCTGCGGACGCTCGCGCTCGTCGTCGCCGTCGCGGCCGTGCTCGGCGGCGGTGCCGCGGTGGGCTTCCAGCAGTGGAACGACGCGCGGCAGGACGGCACGACGTCCGGCGATCCCGCCCCGGCCCCGACGTCCTCGGCGAGCCCCGGCGACCAGCCGGGCCCGGCCGGCACCGTCCCGGAGAACTGGGAGACCCGCCACGATCCGCTGGGCTTCAGCATCTCGCTCCCCAAGGGCTGGAAGCGCCAGGTCTACGGCATCAACGGCCCCCTGAAGCAGATCGACTACACCCCGGACGGCGGCAAGCACTTCGTCCGCATATCCATCGACTCCTCGCCGGACTTCGCCGACCCCTACGCGCACCAGGTGGACCTGGAGCAGCAGCTGCAACGGCTGGTCGACTACCGGCGGGTGACCCTGAAGCAGAACGTCTACCGCGACCGCAAGGGCTCGCTGTGGGAGTACACCTGGACCGCGCTGCAGAAGGACCCGCCCTATGTGCCGGGCCCGCGCCACGCCGTCGAGGAGACGTACTTCTCCCGCGAGGGCACCGAGTACGCCCTCTACATGTCCGGGCCCGCCGCCGACTGGCCCAGGACCTCCAAGCAGTTCAAGTGGGTCCTCCAGAGCTGGCAGCAGCCGAGTACGACGAGATGACGGGCGCTGGCCCGAACGGGTGCGCTTTGCGACTGAAACGGCTGAAAAAGAGTCACTGAGCGGCCCGGCTTGGCCGATCGGAGCCACGGAGCGGGTGGGTCCGTTGCGGCATGATGGGCCCATGGGGACCGAGGGCGCCGACTTCCGGGTGATCGCCGGCCGTTACCGCCTGGAGGCGCGTATCGGGCGCGGCGGCATGGGTGTCGTGTGGCGGGCGAGCGATCTGCTGCTGGGCCGGCTGGTCGCGGTCAAGGAACTCCTCGCGGACGACTCGCTCCCCGAGGACGACGTCCGGCGCCGCCGCGACCGGACCCTCCGGGAGGCCCGCGCGGTCGCCCAGCTGCGGCACCCGCACATCATCGTCGTGCACGACGTGGTCGAGCAGGACGAACGGCCCTACCTGGTCATGGAGTTGATCGACGGCTGCTCGCTCGCCGACCGGATCGCCCGGCACGGCCCGATGACCCCGGTCGAGGCCGCCCGCATCGGGATCGCCCTGCTCGGCGCCCTGCACACCGCGCACGAGGCCGGGGTGCTGCACCGGGACATCAAGCCCGCGAACGTGCTGATCGAGACCGCCACCGACCGCGTCGTCCTCACCGACTTCGGCATCGCCCAGGTCTCGGGCGCCACCACGCTCACCGAGACCGGCTCCTTCGTCGGCTCGCCCGAGTACACCGCCCCGGAGCGGATGTCCGGGGTGCGCACCGGCCCGGAGTCCGACCTGTGGTCGCTGGGCGCGCTGCTGTGCACGGTGCTCAGCGGCGAGTCGCCGTTCCGGCGCGACTCGCTCGGCGGCATCCTGCACGCCGTGGTCACCGCGGAGATCCGGCCGCCCGTCCAGGCCGAGCCGCTGCTGCCCGTCGTACGGGGCCTGCTGGAGCGGGACCCGGACCGGCGGCTCGGCGCGCAGGAGGCCGAGCGGATGCTGCGGGTGTACCTGGAGACCGGGCGCACCCCGGGGGCCGCGGAGGCGGCCGGCGCGCCGCGCGGGCACCGGCTCGGGATGGGCCGGGCGCCGAAGACCGTGCCCGCGCCGGAGCCCCCGGCCCGGCCCGGCGTGTCCGACCCGCCGCCCGGCGCGCCCGGGCCCGCCACCGAACCGGTGCCCGCGCGGTCGTCGACCCGCGGGACGCTGGTGGCGGCGCTGCTCGTCGCCGCGCTGGCGGGCGCGGGCGTCTCGGCCGCGACACTGCTGCTCAACCGGCACGAGAGCGGGGGCGGCGGCAGCCCGGGCGGGACGGCGACGACCCCGGCGACCGGCACCGGCACGAGCCGGACTCCGTCGCCCTCGGCCGGGCAGCGCGCCACCCCGTCCGCTCCGGGCCTCACCGGCACCGCCGGTCCGGGTCCCCGCGGCGCGCCCTCCGGCTACCGCACGGCCCGGGACCCGGCCGGTTTCTCGCTCGCCGTGCCACGGGAGTTCGTCCGCAGCCCGCAGGGCGAGCGGGTGTTCTACCTCTCGCCGGAGGGCACGTACCGCCTCGGCGTCAAGGTCGCCGACGCCCGACCGGGTGGCCCGCAGGCCGCGATGAGCACCCAGGCGGCCAACGGGGCGGTGTCCAACCCCGGTTACCACGACGGCCGCGTCACCCGCACCACGCACGACGGACACCCTGCCGCCCTCTGGGAGTTCACCTGGAACGGGTACAGCGCGGCGGAGGGCCCGCGGCACACCTACGACCTGTGCTGGGAGGAGTCCGGGCGGCTGTACGACGTGTGGGTGTCGGCGCCGGTGGGGAAGGCGCGCGAGGCCCGGGAGTACTTCGACGTCGCGCTGGACACCTTCGCGCCCGGCGGTTTTTGAGACGAGCCGTGTCCCTCGGCCGCCGGGGGAGCGCACGGAACCCGGCCGGACGCCGGTGGCCGGCCCGGGCGCGGCGGGGCGGGTTCGCTCCGGGACGGTGGACCGTGAGGCCGTCGTCGAGGAACCGCGGACACCGGACCGCCTTCCCGAACGGGAACACGGCCGTGAACACGCCGTGTTCGTCGGGACATGCTCCACAGCCCGGTGCAGGTCCTGCGGCCGCGGTGCGCCGGCTGCTTCTGCCCCGACCCGCGACAGGCGGCTGCGAGCAGGCGGCGGGTGCTGCAACGGGCGGCAGAGGAGCGGGCATCGGCGATCCCCGCGCACTTTTCGGGCGCCGGCGCCGTCGAAGTAGGCTCAGTGGTCGGAGAGTTGGCGTTACGGCGGTGGGCGGCCCGACCGTACCGCTTCGACAACGGCGTGCCGCGCGGGGTACTGATGGGGCATGGCTGAAGACGGCGCACACCCGCCCGGCGCACGGCTGATCGGCGGGCGCTACCGGCTGACCGACCGCCTCGGCACCGGCCCCACCGGGACCGTGTGGCGGGCCCGGGACGAGGACGGGGAGGGGCACGGGCGCGTCGCCGTCAAGGAGCCCCTGCTGCCCGGCGACCCGGCCGAGGACGAGGACAGCGCCCGGCTCTCCCACCGGCTCTACCGGGAGGCCCGCGCGGCCACCCGGGTGCGGCATCCCTGCGCCGTCACCGTGTACGACGTCGTCACCGAGGCCGGCGTCCCCTGGATCGTGATGGAGCTGGTGGAGGGCGAGTCCCTGGCCGCGGCCCTGCGCCGCGGACCGCTGCCGCCCGCCGAGGCCGCCCGCATCGGGCTCGCCGTCCTCGGCGCCCTGCGCGCCGCGCACGCCGTGGGCATCGTGCACCGCGACCTCAAGCCGGCCAACGTGCTGCTGGAGTCCGGCACCGGCCGGGTCGTCCTCACCGACTTCGGCATAGGCGACGGGCCCGCGGGGGACACACCCGCCGCCTTCACCGCCCCCGAGCGCGCGGCGGGCCCCGGCGCGGGACCCGCCTCCGACCTGTGGTGCCTGGGCGCCCTGCTGCGCACCGCCGTCGGCGACGCGGACCCCGGCCCGCTCGGCCCCCTCCTGGACCGGCTGCTCGCCGAGCGGCCGGAGGCCCGGCCCGGCGCCGAGCAGGTGGCGTCGGCGCTGCGGGAGTACCTGGGGGCGGCGGACGGACCGGACGGCATGGACGCACACGACGCGGACGCGCACGACGCGCATGGCATGAACGCGCACGGCGAGGAAGAGCACGGCGCGCATGGCGCGGATGCGCACGGCACGGACGCGCACGGCTCCGCCGCGCCGGAGGCGATGGGCGTACCGGATGCCGCGGACGCACCGCCGGTCATGGACGCGCCGGACGCCGTGGCGGCGCCGTCGTC
>NZ_VOGW01000017.1:27682-55232 GCF_007896895.1 Streptomyces misionensis
GCGCCCGCCCCGCCGCCGACGTGGTCACCCCTGCGCTGGTGGCCCGGCTGACCAAGGGCGTCACCGGTTCCGGCCGGACCGCCAACCACACGCCGTTCACCGGCGAGAAGCTGGCCGACCTGCCGGAGTCCACCCCCGAGGACGTGCTGACGGCCTTCGAGGCGGCCCGGGTCGCCCAGGCCGTCTGGGAGCGCACCCCGGTGCGGCAGCGGGCCGCCGTCCTGCTGCGCTTCCACGACCTGCTCCTGGAGCGCCAGGCCGAGGCCCTCGACCTGGTCCAGCTGGAGACCGGCAAGGCCCGGCTGCACGCCCACGAGGAGGTGCTGGCCGTCGCCGTCGCGGCCCGCCACTACGGCCGCAAGGCCCCCTCCTACCTGCGTGCCAAGCGGCACACGGGCGCCGTGCCGACCCTGACGAAGGTCACCGAGCTGCGCCACCCGCGCGGCGTCGTCGGCCAGATCGCCCCCTGGAACTACCCCCTGGAGCTGTCCGTCGGCGACGCCCTTCCCGCCTTCGTCGCGGGCAACGCCGTGGTGATGAAGCCGGACACCGAGACCTGCCTGACCGCCCTGTGGGCCCGCGATCTGCTGATCGAGGCCGGCCTGCCCGAGGGCGTCTTCCAGGTCGTCCTCGGCGACGGGCCCGTGGTGGGGCCCGAGTTGGTGAAGCACGCCGACTACGTCTCCTTCACCGGCTCCACCCGCACCGGCCGCGAGGTCGCCCAGGGGGCCGCCGCCCGGCTGGTCGGCGTCTCCCTCGAACTCGGCGGCAAGAACGCCATGCTGGTGCTCGACGACGCCGACATCGAGAAGGCCGCCGCCGGCGCCGTCCGCGCCTGCTTCTCCTCGGCCGGCCAACTCTGCATCTCCATCGAGCGGTTGTACGTCCACGAGTCGATCGCCGACACCTTCCTGGAGCGCTTCGCCGCCCGCACCAAGGCCATGCGGCTCGGCAACTCCCTCGCCTACGGCGCCGAGATGGGCTCCCTGGTCGGCGAGCGCCAGCTGAAGAACGTCGAACGGCATGTGCGCGAGGCCGTCGAGAAGGGCGCCACGGTGGTCGCGGGCGGTGTCGCCCGGCCCGACATCGGCCCCTTCTTCTACGAGCCCACCATCCTCGACGGCGTCGAGGGCTCCATGGCGGTGTGCGAGGAGGAGACCTTCGGCCCGGTCGTCTCCGTCTACCGCTTCTCGTCCGACGACGAGGCCGTCGAGCGCGCCAACGCCACGCCCTACGGCCTCAACTCCTCCGTCTGGACGACGAATGCCCGCCGCGGCCGGGACATCGCCGCCCGCCTGCGCACCGGCACCGTCAACGTCAACGAGGGCTACGCGCCCGCCTACGGCAGCGTCCAGTCCCCGATGGGCGGCATGAAGGACTCCGGACTCGGCCGCCGCCACGGCTCCGAGGGCATCCTCAAGTACACCGAGGCCCAGACGGTCGCCCAGCAGCGGCTGCTGCCGATGGCGCCGTCGCTGGGCATGACGGACGAGGGCTACGCCCGCTTCATGACCACCAGCCTGCGGCTGCTCAAGGCGTTCCGCTTCCGCTAGGAGACCCCGGTCCCCGCTGAGATCCGTTCCCGACGAGGAGTGCATGTGGCGCAGTCGCAGGAGAAGAACGACGGGTACGACTACGACGTCATCGTGGTCGGGTCGGGGTTCGGCGGGTCCGTGTCGGCCCTGCGCCTGACCGAGAAGGGCTACACGGTGGGCGTCCTGGAGGCCGGCCGCCGCTTCACCCGGGCGTCGCTGCCGAAGAACTCCTGGGACCTGAAGAACTACCTGTGGGCCCCCAAGCTCGGCATGTACGGCATCCAGCGCATCCATCTGCTGGGCAATGTGATGGTGCTGGCCGGCGCGGGCGTCGGCGGCGGTTCGCTCAACTACGCCAACACCCTCTACGTGCCGCCGAAGGCGTTCTTCGACGATCCCCAGTGGAAGGACGTCACCGACTGGCAGGAGGAGCTGCGGCCGTACTACGACCAGGCCCGGCGCATGCTCGGGGTACGGCTCAACCCCACCATGACCCCCTCCGACGTCCATCTGAAGGCGGCGGCCCAGCGGATGGGCGTCGGCGACACCTTCCACCTCGCCCCGGTGGGCGTCTTCTTCGGGGACGGCAAGGACGCGGACGGCACCGCCAAGGCCGCGCCCGGACAGCGGGTGCCCGACCCGTACTTCGGCGGGGCGGGCCCGGAGCGCAACGCCTGCACCGAGTGCGGCGAGTGCATGACCGGCTGCCGGCACGGCGCCAAGAACACCCTGAACGAGAACTACCTCCACCTCGCCCAGAAGGCGGGCGCGGTGGTCCATCCGATGACCACCGTGGTGTCCGTCACCGACGACTCGCGCGGCGGCTACGCGGTGGCCACCCTGCCCACCGACCGGAAGAAGAACGGCGAGGGCCGGGTCTTCACCGCGCGCCGGGTCGTCCTCGCGGCCGGCACCTACGGCACCCAGACCCTGCTGCACCGCATGCGGGCGGGCGGCCAGCTGCCGTACCTGTCGAAGCGGTTGGGCGATCTGACCCGCACCAACTCCGAGGCCCTGGTGGGCGCACAGACCCTCGACCGCCGCTACCGCAAGGTGCACGGCGCGGCGCGGGCCGACTTCACCCGGGGCGTCGCGATCACCTCGTCGATCCACCCGGACGAGAACACCCACATCGAGCCCGTCCGCTACGGCAAGGGCTCCAACGCCATGGGCGGTCTGTCCATCCTCCAGGTGCCGTACGCCGAGGGCTCCTCCCGGGCACTGGCCTGGCTGGCGAACGCGGCCCGGCACCCGATGCTCGTCCTGCGCTCCCTGTCCAACCGGCGCTGGTCGGAGCGGACCATCATCGGCCTGGTGATGCAGTCCCTGGACAACTCGCTGACGACGTACCTGAAGCCCGACGGCGTCGGCAAGGGCCTGCTCACCGCCCGGCAGGGGCACGGCTCGCCCAACCCCAAGCAGATCCGCGCCGCCACCGAGGCCGCCACCGCGCTCGCCGCCGAGATCAACGGCTTCCCGGGCAGCAACGTGGGCGAGCTGATGGGCACCCCGCTCACCGCGCACTTCCTGGGCGGCTGCCCCATCGGCGACTCGGCCGAGACCGGCGTGATCGACCCCTACCACCGGCTGTACGGCCACCCCGGCATCTCGGTCGTGGACGGCGCCGCGGTCTCGGCGAACCTGGGCGTCAACCCCTCGCTGACGATCACCGCACAGGCCGAGCGGGCCATGTCCTTCTGGCCGAACAAGGGTGAGGAGGACCCGCGGCCGGCGCCGGGGGCGGCGTACGAGCGGCTGGCGCCGGTGGAGCCGAGGTCGCCGGCCGTCCCGGCGGATGCCTTCGGCGCGCTGAAGCTGCCGTTCCTCGGGATGCCGACGGTGCCGCCCAAGCCGGAGTAGCCGCCGGTGTGTGACCCGGATCACGGAGGTTTCCGGGGCGGCGACACAACCCTCCCGCGCCGTCGCCGATCAAACCATCTGCCGGATCAAGAAGACGGTAAAGAGGGACCTGCCTTCGGAGGGGGATGCAGGTCCCTCTTCGCGTCCGGTGAGGTGCTGCGCGAGACGCGGGACGTGCGTACCGCCGGCCGGCCCCGGGCGTCCCCGGAGCCGACCGTTTTTCTCTTGGTGACCGGGCTGCTGTCCCCTGCCGTCCGGTCACTTCCCTGGAGCGAGGTCCCACGGCGCACGGCACGACCCGTACGCCTCATCGCCCCAGCGAGCCACGCGTGGTTCTGTCGGGCCCGCCCCTGGCTGGCACGGACATCCCGCTAACGAAGCGGCGCACGGACCGGTCACGCGCCGTACGGGTGAGACGGCCGTCGAACCTGAATCCGATTGTCGGATGTGTCGGTCCGCAGGTGCTCAGACGCGCCCCCGGCACAGCTCCAGCAGGGTCATGGCGAGCGCGGTGCCGGGCCTGCCCAGCGCGTCCCGGTAGCGGGCGAGGATCTCCATCTCGCGGTTGAGGCTGACCCGCCGGCCGCCGGTGGCGATACGGGTCCGCTGGACCACGGCGGAGACCGCCATCCGCTCCTGGACGAGACCGATGATCCGGTCGTCCAGCGCGTCGATCCGCTCCCGGGCGGCGGCGATGGTCGCCTCGGGGGTCGCGGTGGTCTCTTCCGGTGTGGTGGTGCTCATGTCGGGGGCTCCTGATCGTGAAGGCGGAGCCCCGGAACGGCGTGACCCGGGAAAACGACAGGCGCCCCGGGCCTTGTCGGCCCGGGGCGCCTGGGAAGTCGCTCGGCGTTTCGCTAAGCAGCACGACCATGGCAACCGGCGGGCCGGATGCCATAGGTAAAGACGGAGGTCGCGTGCTGAAGCATGCGGCCAGTATGCCACGGCCGGTGCGGTGGTCCCGGCCGCGGCGGCGGCGCTCGGCGGAAGGCTTTCCGGCCGCACCGTTAGACTCGTAGTACAGACCCCCCGCCCGGACCACCAGAAGGCACCCCGTGTCATCAGCGACTCCCACTGCCCCCGACACCGTCCTGGTCGTCGACTTCGGTGCGCAGTACGCCCAGCTCATCGCCCGTCGCGTCCGCGAGGCGCGGGTCTACAGCGAGATCGTGCCGAGCACCATGCCGGTCCGGGAGATTCTCGCCAAGAAGCCCGCGGCGATCATCCTCTCCGGCGGCCCCTCGTCGGTCTACGAGGAGGGCGCGCCCAGCCTCGACCGCGCCATCTTCGAGGCCGGCGTCCCCGTCTTCGGCATGTGCTACGGCTTCCAGCTGATGGCGCGCGCCCTCGGCGGCACCGTCGACAACACCGGCGCCCGTGAGTACGGCCGCACCGATCTGCACGTCTCCAAGACGTCCTCCACCCTCTTCGAGGGCACCCCGGCCGAGCAGCAGGTCTGGATGTCGCACGGCGACGCCTGCTCCGCCGCCCCCGAGGGCTTCACGGTCACCGCGTCCACCGACCTGGTCCCGGTCGCCGCGTTCGAGAACGACGAGAAGAAGCTCTACGGCGTCCAGCACCACCCCGAGGTCATGCACTCCACGCACGGCCAGCAGGTGCTCGAGCACTTCCTGTACCGCGGCGCGGGCCTGGAGCCGACCTGGACCACGGGCAATGTGATCGACGAGCAGGTCGAGGCCATCCGCGAGCTGGTCGGCGACAAGCGCGCGATCTGCGGTCTGTCCGGCGGCGTGGACTCCGCGGTGGCCGCCGCCCTGGTGCAGAAGGCCATCGGCTCCCAGCTGACCTGCGTCTACGTCGACCACGGCCTGATGCGCAAGGGCGAGACCGAGCAGGTCGAGAAGGACTTCGTCGCGGCCACCGGCGTCCAGCTGAAGGTCGTCGACGCCGAGGAGCGCTTCCTGAACGCCCTCGCCGGGGTCAGCGACCCCGAGGAGAAGCGCAAGATCATCGGCCGGGAGTTCATCCGCGTCTTCGAGCAGGCGCAGGCCGAGATCATCGCCGACGAGGGCCCGGCCGTGGAGTTCCTGGTCCAGGGCACCCTCTACCCGGACGTGGTGGAGTCCGGCGGCGGCACCGGCACCGCCAACATCAAGTCGCACCACAACGTCGGCGGTCTGCCCGAGGACCTCGAGTTCAAGCTGATCGAGCCGCTGCGCAAGCTGTTCAAGGACGAGGTCCGCATGGTCGGCCAGGAGCTGGGCCTGCCGGACGAGATCGTCCAGCGCCAGCCGTTCCCGGGCCCCGGCCTCGGCATCCGCATCGTCGGCGAGGTGACCAAGGAGCGTCTGGACCTGCTCCGCGAGGCCGACGCCATCGCCCGCGAGGAGCTGACCGCGGCCGGCCTCGACCGCGACATCTGGCAGTGCCCGGTGGTCCTGCTCGCCGATGTGCGCAGCGTGGGCGTCCAGGGCGACGGCCGCACCTACGGTCACCCGATCGTGCTGCGTCCGGTCTCCTCCGAGGACGCCATGACCGCCGACTGGTCCCGGCTGCCCTACGACGTCCTCGCCCGCATCTCGACCCGCATCACCAACGAGGTCCGGGACGTCAACCGGGTCGTCCTCGACGTCACCTCCAAGCCGCCGGGCACCATCGAGTGGGAGTGATCCCCGGCGGTTCCCAGGGTCTTTCGTTTGGATCAGGCCGGATCAGGGAGCGGGGCCAGATGCGCGTGCCAGGCCCCGCGAGCCCGGTTTGATCCAAAGGAGAGGTCCTAGGTCCGCCGGAGAGTCCGCACCGGCTCTCCGGGCTTCCAGACCTGGACGACCAGATACCGGTCGTCCTCGACAAAGGTCCTCACGACCTCCGTCAACTCGGTGCGGAAGAGGTGGAACGGCTCCGGCGGTTCCACCTCTTTCACATACCCGTCCTTGACAGGCCCCGCACCGACCTCGAACGCCCGGCCGCCGATCCGCACGTCCCCGCCGGCCATCGCGGTGCCCTCGCCCGGATTGGCGTGGAGCGCGAAGCGCGGATCGCGCAGCAGGTCGCGGGCCTTGAGCGAGTCCGGCATCATGCCGAGCCACAGCTCGCCGTCGTGGAACCGCACCTCCAGGCCGGAAAGGCGCGGGGAGCCGTCCTGGCGGACGGTCGCGAGGACGTGGTGCCGGAAGGCGCCGAAGCGCTCCTCGACGGTTCGTGCGAAGGCCGGTTCGGCCGCGGTGAAGTCTGCCCAGTTCATACCGGCCGAGTGTGCCGTCCAATCCCGACATCTTCTGTCGCCCTTCTCATCTGCGCGCCATCTTTACGGAACAGCCCTGCCCTTCTGCACCGGCCGGCGGTACCTTCCGGCCGTACCGCACTCCCAGCGCTGGAGGACCTATGCCCGGGCCCACCCCGCCGCTGCCGCTGCCCACCGACCAGCTGCAGTTCGCCATGCCGCCGATGCACGACTCGGTCGAGGACGAGCGCCGGCACCGCAAGGAACGGCTCGCCGGGGCCCTGCGGATCTTCGGGCGCCAGGGGTTCGAGGACGGCGTCTCGGGCCACATCACCGCCCGCGACCCGGAGTTCACCGACTGCTTCTGGGTCAATCCCTTCGGGATTCCGTTCGGGCACGTCACCGTCAGCGATCTCGTTCTCGCCAACCAGGACGGACAGGTCGTCGAGGGCCGCTACCACGTCAACCAGGCCGCCTTCACCGTGCACGCCCAGGTCCACGCCGCCCGCCCGGACGTCGTCGCCGTCGCCCACTGCCACTCCGTGCACGGCCGCGCCCTCGCCGCGCTCGGCGAACTCATCGACCCCATCACCCAGGAGAGCTGCGCCTTCTACGAGGACGCGGCCCTCTACGACGCCTACACCGGGGTCACCGTCGACGCCGAGGAGGGCCGCCGGATCGCGTCCGCGCTCGGCTCCCGCAAGGCGCTCGTGCTGCGCAACCACGGACTGCTCACCGTCGGCGGCTCCGTGGACGCGGCGGCGTGGTGGTTCCTGTCCCTGGACCGCTCCTGCCAGGTGCAGCTGCTGGCCCGGGCCGCCGGCCGGCCGGTGCTCATCGACCGCGAACTCGCCGCCGCCACCCGCGAACAACTCGGCGGCGACCTGGTCGCCTGGATCAACTACCAGCCCCTCTGGCAGCAGATCACCCGCAGTGAACCGGACCTGCTCGGCTGAGCGGGAGGGCGACAGGGCCAGGGCACGACAGGGCCGGGGCACGACACGGCCAGGGGCCCGACGCCGGTCGTGACGGCATCGGTTGTGACGGCCCGGTTGTGCCGGTGCCGGTCGTGCTGGCACTGGTCATGCTGGTCCGGTCGTGCCGGTGCCGGTCGTGCCACCACCGGTCGTGTCAACACTGTGGACCGTGGTTCACCCGTATGACCCGCCCGGAGGTCTCCGGACGGTTCCGGTAGGGCACAATTCGCTTTCGGCGTTGGGGAGTTGCACGGCGGCGGGACGGCTCATCGAGGGGCCGGCGGTCGTGCCGCGAGGTCGTGGGGAAGGCGGGCGTCGGACGTGGCGGTGCAGGAGGCCAGAGGGGCGGATGCCGAGGGCGTCCACGAGGGCGGCTGCGGCTGCGGGGACTGCCCGCACGGCGCCCGGGAGGGACACCGGCGTGCCGTCGCCGCGTTCCTGCGGCGGCGCGACGAGTTCGCGGCCGGGCAGGGCCTGCCCGCGGGCGTCGCACATTCGGCCTCGGCCTCGCGGCAGTGGGTGTCCGAGGAGCTGACCCAGCGGGCGGAGGCCGTCGCCGAACGCGGCCGAGCCGAGGGCGAGATGTGGCTCGCCCGGCTGTGGCTGCGGACGCTGTGCGTGGTGTGGGGCGCGTTCCTCGCCCTCCTGCTCGGCGAGGCGCTGACCGCGATCGGCGCCGGCTGGACCAGCGCCCGTACCGCCGCTCTGCTCGCCGCCCTCCTGGTGGCCGGCGTGCTGAGTGCCGCCTGCTGGTTCCACCGGGCGCGCGGCGGCGCGCTCGCCCCGGTGATCGGCGAGGACCATCGCATGTCCACCTCCCGTTCCGTCGCCGCCTGCTGGGTGCTGTTCGTCGGCTATGCCGTGCTGCTGCTGGCGGCCCGCCTGGCCGCGGCCTCCCACCACACCGAGCGCGACGCCCTGATCTCGGGCCTGGATCTCGCCCGCGGCGCCGGTGTGGCGACCGTCCTGGCGGTGGTGTGCGGCATCGCCGTCCTGGTCCGCCGGGTGGTGAGCCTGCGCATCCTCGCCCAGCGGCTGCAGAAGGTGCCGGCCCACCGCCCGCGCGCCGCCGACCTGCTCACCGACGACTCCGGCCGGGGCGCCTTCACCGACATCCAGTACGTCGCCGTCAGCGCCGTCGCCCTGGCCTTCGCCGCCGTCCGCCTCGCCCGGCGCCCCGACCAACTGCCCGACCTGCCCTGGGGGCTCGCCGTCGTCGTACTGATCTCGGCCGCCACCTATCTCGCCGGCAAATACGCGGAGGGTGGCCGGCCGGCCATCCTCTCCGTGGTCCGGGCCCGTGAACCCGGCGACCTGGACGGCCCGATCCGCACCGGCGACGACATCGAGATCCGCGGCGCCGGCTTCGTCCCGCCCGGAGCCCAGACCGCCGAACGCCTCTCCCGCATGGTCGTCCGCATCGGCGCCGTCGACGTCCACGTACCGCTCGTCCCGGTCACCGGCGGCTTCCGCAACCCCACCGACACCGTCCTGACCGTCCCCGTGCCGGCCGACGTCGAGCCCGGCTCGCTGGAGGTCCAGGTGGTGACCGCGGCCGGGGTGCCGACCAACCGCTACACCGTCCAGATCACCGAATGAGCGTCCTCCGCACGCGATGCTCCTCTCATACGAAAGCCTGAAATCCCGAAAAATACCCAGAGGGTGATTGAAACGCCGCTCCTTGTCATACGTATGGTCGGGAGAGCATGCGGAGACAGGCAGGGACGGCGGACGAGAGGCGGCTCGGCAGGATGACCGGTATTCGGATGGACACGCGCACCACCCGGCTGAACAGCCCGAACGGCTGGCGGGACACCGCCGCTCACTACGCCCTGCTACCCCTGCGCGTCTTCCTCGGAGTCACCTTCCTCTACGCCGGTCTCGACAAGATCACCGACAGCGCCTTCATGAAGGCCGCCGGCGCCGGCTCGATCGGCGACATCATGCGCGGGGCACGCGACACCACCGCCGTTCCCGCCCTGATCGACCTGGCACTCAAGAGCCCGGTCGGCTTCGGCTACGCCATCGCCCTCGGCGAACTGGCGATCGGCATCGCCACCCTGCTCGGCCTGTTCGGCCGGCTGGCCGCGCTGGGCGGCGCGCTGATCTCGCTGAGCCTGTGGCTGACCATGAGCTGGGCGACGACTCCCTATTACTACGGCAACGACCTCGCCTATCTGATGGCCTGGCTGCCCCTGATCCTGGCCGGTGCCCCCTACCTCTCCCTGGACGCCGTCTGGCGCGCCCGCCATCGACGGCGGTCCCTCGGCTACTTCTAGGACTTCCGGGACCTTCTCGGGCCGGCCCTCTTGGTGGCCCCGGCCTCTTGGCAGCTCCCGCCATTCTGCGATCCCCGCCTCTCGTTGGCCCCGCCTTTCCGCGGCGGTCCCGGCCTCTCGTTGGCCCCGCCTTTCCGCGGCGGTCCCGGCCTCGCGGTGGTCCCGGTCTCGCGGCGGCTCCGCCCTTCTGCGGTCCCGGTCCTTCTGTGGTCTCAACCCTTCTGTGGCCCTGCCCCTTCGGTGGTCACCACCTTCGAGGTGACCGTTGTCGGGTGCCCTCAGGACCCGGGCCGTCGTGCGTCACCCACCTCTCCGGACGGCCCCCTAGTCCGTCTCGGCCCCGCGCCGTCCGCGTATCGCCCGGACGACGACGGTCGTGGCCCCGCCCAGGCACAGACCTCCCCCCACCAGCGGGACGATCGCAACCCAGGGGGTCCGCCACAGCCCGTTCGCGTCCCCGGCGAACGCCACCCCGGCGGCGATGAGGAACAGTCCGGCGACCAGCTTTCCGGGCCGGAACTCATGGCGCAGCACGGTCCACCTCCACCTCTCCCGCCCCGACCTGGAGCGAGAGGTCCAGGGTGCCGCCGTCCTCGCCGCCCTTGGCGGGTGGCAGCGTCACCGCCCTGTGCCGATCCGGCTGCACGTCCAGGTCCCTTCCGCTCTGCCCGGGCAACTTGATGTCGCCCACTCCCACCTCGATGTTCATCCGCACGGTCGCGTCGGCCGGCACGATCACCTTCAGCCGGCCCGCGCCGATGTGCACGTCCGTGGCGACGGTCTGCCCCTTGGCCAGGCGTATCCGGGTCAGGTCCAAGGTGCCCCGGCCGGTGCCCAGTTCGTACCCCGGCCGGACCTGCGCCGCCGAGGTGGGTGTCCAGGAGGTCACCCGCCAGTGCGTGGTGATGTCTTCGGGCATCGCAGCCGCCCCCGCGAGCAGCACCGCCGTGATGACCGCCAGGAACACCGTCCCGGCGCCCGTGCGCCCCAGCAGGGCGCTGACCGCGATGCCCAGGCCGAAGACGGCCAGCGCACAGGCGAGCCCGGTCTGCAGGCTGTCGCCCAGCGTGCGGGTGTTCCAGGTCAGCCCGGTACCCAGGCCGCCCGCCAGCAGCGCCAGCAGGAACACCGGGCCGCCGATCCAGCGCGGCCCGCGCCGCTTCGGGGGCGCGGGGCGCGGTGGTTGCGCGGCGCCGGGGTGGGTCCAGGGGGTGGCGATGCCGACATCGACGGCGGACAGGAGGTCCCCGCCCCGGACGTGGGCGTCGCCCGGGCCCCACAGATAGCCGGTGCCGCCGACATGGCTGCCGTCCTTGACGATCGGGTCGCGCCACCAGGAGGGGTAGGCGGTGACGACCGGCGGGGCCTGGGCCTCCGGCGGGGCGTCGGCTGCGGCCTGCGCGGCCAGCGGGTCGGGGTCGGGGGCACCACGGTGCCGCGACCAGTACCCGGCGCCGGCGAGCAGCAGCGAGAGCACCGCCGCGAAGGCCAGCGTCCCGGTGTTCTGGAGCATGGTCAGGAAGACTCCGCAGCCGATCAGGGCGAACAGCACGGCGGCCAGCGCCTGGCCGTCGACCCGGCCGGTCAGCAGCTTGCGGACCTCGTTCTCCTCCTCGTCGTCGTACGGCACCAGCAGCCAGACGAAGCCGTAGAAGATGAGGCCGAAGCCACCGGTCGCGGACAGGACGGCCAGGGTGATCCGGAAGATCACTGGGTCCATGTCGGTCTGCCGAGCGAGTCCCGCGCACACCCCCGCGATCAGCTTGTGCCGGCGCTCGCGCCGGAAGGGCGCGGGGTTGCCGGGGGAGTCGGGGGAGCCAGCCGGCTGTACCGGCGGCTCGTATCGCCCTCGCCTCCCGCTCTCGGTGCTCCCCGATTTCTCGGAGCTCTCCGAGTTCCTCGTTCTTTCCGCTCTGTTCGCGGTGTTCGCGCTGTGTTCGCTGCCCGTGCTGTCCGTACTGTCCGGGCTGTCCGGGCTGTGCTTGTCTTCCACGCGAGGGGCGGTGCCGCGGTCGGCCGCGCCCGTTTCCTGTGTCGCGGCGGGCGCGGCATCCGTCGGCCCGGTGCCCGGGGCCGGGCGCGGGCCGGGGCCGGGTCCCGGACCCGTCGCGGCATGCTCGTGATCCGTCATGCGTCCATGGTGACGGCCGCAGCACCGCGACGGCAGTCGGGACGACCCTGGGCGAACCCTGAAATCGGCCCTGAGACGGGCCGGGGAAGCGTTCGAGCGGCGCGGACCGGCCGGAACCGGCACGGAACAGGCGCGGAACCAGGCCGCCCCGACCCGGCCCCGAGGAAGATCAGGGGCGTCTCGGGGGCCGACCCTGATGCCCCGGCCGTGCCGCCCGTGTGACCATCGATGCCATGCCGGAAGCCGCAAGCACGCCCCTCGACGACCCGCGGCCGCCGCGCAAGCTCTACCGCAGCGGCGACGGACGCTGGCTCGGCGGAGTGGCGCGGGGCCTCGCCGGGCATCTCGGGCTGCCCGTCGTCTGGGTCCGGCTCGCGTTCGTCGGCCTGTTCATGGCCAACGGACTGGGCGCGCTGCTGTACGCGGCGTTCTGGTTCTTCGTCCCGCTCGGCGTCGGTGGCGTCGGCGGGCACCGGCCGTCCCCGGTCGGCACCGAGACCACACCCGGCGGTCGCCGAAGACTCGTCGCCCGCAAGCCGGACCGCGGCCAGATCGTCGCGCTGCTCCTCATGGTCATCGTGTCCATGGTCTTCGTCAGCAGCGTCGACCTGACCAGCACGGCCAAGGCGTATCTGGTGCCCGCCGTGCTCGTCGCGGCCGGTGTCGCCCTCGTCTGGCGCCAGGCGGACAACGCCCGCCGGGCGCGCTGGGTCGAGGTCGGCCGGCGCCGCCGCACCCTGACCCTGGTGCGCGCGGCCGCCGGTGTCCTGCTCGTGACGGCCGGCGTCTCGGCGATCTTCGTCCTCCAGGGTTCGGCCGCCCACCTCGGCGCCGTGCTCCAGGCCGCGCTCGCCGTCCTCGTCGGCATCACCCTGCTCGCCGGTCCCTATCTGATCCGGGTGACGCAGGACCTGTCCGAGGAGCGGTTGATGCGCATCCGCGCCCAGGAGCGCGCGGAGGTCGCCGCGCACGTCCACGACTCGGTGCTGCACACCCTGACCCTGATCCAGCGCAACGCCGACAACCCGGGCGAGGTCCGCCGCCTCGCCCGCGCCCAGGAGCGCGACCTGCGCACCTGGCTGTACAAGCCGGAGGGCACCGGCAAGGACGAGGCGGACGAGCCGGACACGGTCGCCGAGGCGGTGCGGCGCAACGCCGCCGAGGTCGAGGACAAACACGGGGTGCCGATCGAGGTCGTGGTCGTCGGTGACTGCCCGCTGGAGGAGAGGACGGGGGCACAGATGCAGGCCGCGCGCGAAGCGATGGTGAACGCCGCCAAGTACGGTGGCGAGGGCGGCGCCGTGCAGGTCTACGCCGAGGTCGAGGACAGGACGGTGTTCGTGTCCGTGCGCGACCGCGGTCCGGGCTTCGACCTCGACTCGATACCCGCCGACCGGATGGGCGTCAGAGAATCGATCATCGGCCGCATGGAGCGTAACGGCGGCACGGCCCGGCTGCGGGCGGTGCCGGGTGGCGGCACGGAGGTCGAGCTGGAGATGGAGAGGGCGGAGAAGACGGCATGAGCGACGCGACCGAGGCGAACGGCACGGCGGGGGCGGCGGAGGTGGCCGAGGCCGGCGGGCTCGCCGACGGCGGTGCGAGCGGGCGGCACGTCCGGGTGGTGCTGGTGGACGACCACCGGATGTTCCGCACCGGCGTCCAGGCCGAGATCGGGCGGACCGCCGAGACCGGCGTCGAGGTGGTGGGTGAGGCCGCGGACGTCGATCAGGCGGTCACGGTCATCACCGCGACCCGGCCCGAGGTGGTCCTCCTCGACGTCCATCTGCCGGGTGGCGGCGGCGTCGAGGTGCTGCGCAGGTGCGCCGGTCTGATGGCGGACGCCGAGCAGCCGGTGCGCTTCCTCGCGCTGTCCGTGTCGGACGCCGCGGAGGATGTGATCGGGGTGATCCGCGGCGGTGCCCGCGGCTACGTCACCAAGACCATCACCGGCACCGACCTGGTGGACTCGATCTTCCGCGTCCAGGAAGGGGACGCGGTCTTCTCGCCGCGGCTGGCCGGATTCGTCCTGGACGCCTTCGCCTCCACCGACGCCCCGCCCGTCGACGAGGACCTGGACCGCCTCACCCAGCGCGAGCGGGAGGTGCTGCGCCTGATCGCCCGGGGGTACGCGTACAAGGAGATCGCCAAGCAGCTGTTCATCTCGGTGAAGACGGTCGAGTCCCATGTCTCGGCGGTCCTGCGCAAGCTCCAGCTGTCCAACCGTCATGAGCTGACCCGCTGGGCGACCGCGCGCCGCCTGGTCTGACCCCGGGGCCGGTTCACGGCACGGCGGGCCGCGCTCACACCACCCGGGTCGCCCCCGCGAACGGCATCTGGTCGATCGGCGCCACGCGCACCGGGGCCGAGGGGTTCGGGGCGTGGATCATCCGGCCGTCACCGATGTAGAGGCCGACATGGCTGACACCGGAGTAGAAGAACACCAGGTCGCCGGGGCGCAGTTCGGAGCGGGAGACGCGCCGGCCCGCGTCGATCTGCGCGTAGGAGGTGCGGGGGAGGGACACCCCGGCGGAGCGGTAGGCGGCCTGGACCAGGCCCGAGCAGTCGAAGGCGTGGGGGCCGGTCGCGCCCCACACATAGGGGCTGCCGAGCTTGGCGAAGGCATAGGCCACGGCCGCCGCCACGCGGGAGTCGGGGGCGGCGACGGCACCGGCCCGCTCCAGCGCCTGCCGGGCGTCGTTGGCCGAGCGGGACGCGCGCTCCGGGACACCGGTGCCGTCGGCGCCGGCGACCTGGCCGCGTTCGCTCGGCGTGAGTTCGGCCAACAGCCGCCGGGCCTCGGCCAGTTTGCGGGTGACGGTCCTCTTCTGCCGTCGTAGCTCGGCCTGGTGGGACCGCAGTGACGTCAGCTCCACACGGGCGGCTCCGCGCAACCGCTCGATCTCCGCCAGCTGTTGCCGTACCCGGGACACGGTGGCGGCCTGCCGTTCCCCGGCGCGTTCGGCGAGCGCGGCGTCGTCCAGATACCGGTCGGGGTCGCCGGACAGAGCGAGCTGCCAGGTGGGGGCGATGTCGCCGGAGCGGTACTGCGCGGCCGCGAACGAACCGAGCGCGTCCCGGGCGGCGTCGAGGCTCTGCTCCTTGCGGGCGGCCTCGTCCCGCAGCGAGTTGAGCCGGTGCTCGCCCGCCTCCGCCGCGTCCTTGGCGCCGTCGTATTTCTGCGTGGCGGTCTCGGCCTCCCGGTACAGCGTGTCCACCCTGGCCTTCACCTGGGCCGGGGTCGGCCCAGGCGCGGCCTGTCCGGTGCCGTCGAAGCCCGTCGTGGTGGCCGCCCCCGCCAGCGCGAGGACGGCGGCCGCCCGGGTCGTGGGTCCGCCGAGCGGGTGCTGCCGTGGCCTGCGGTGCGCTGCCACCTGTGCCGTCACGTCCTTCCGTACGACTCGTGTCCCCCGGCGGTGGAGCCGGGTGTCTGAGAGGAGGACGCTAGAGCGGACGGTGACGAGTTGGTGACACGCTGTGCGGAACTGGCTCCGAGGGGGCGCTTCATGACCGCATGTGACCGCATGAAGGCACCCCCGTCGCCCCCTTCACGGAGCGTGGTGATCGAAGTGTGGAAAGCGAGGGACGCGGGAGTGGCGGGGTGCTATGGGGCGTATTCGTACGGGATTCGCCCTCGGGTGGGGGCGGTGGCGGGAGGCCTCGGGGCGCTGGTTAGGCTCCGGCCCCATGGACGTACTCATCCATCTCTTCGTCGGCCTGCACATCATCGGCATCGCCGCGCTGCTCGGCGGTTTCCTCACCCAGATGAAGGCGATGGGCCAGGGCACGGCCCGGTTCGTGCCCGGGATGCTGCACGGCGCGCTGACCATGCTGGTCACCGGTGTGGCGCTGGTCGGCCTCAATCAGGCGCAGGGCGCCCAGATCAACACCGTCAAGATCGGTGTGAAGCTGGCGCTGCTGATCGTGATCCTCGGTCTGGTCTACGTCAAGCGTGACGAGGAGCGGGTCGACAAGGCACAGTTCGGGCTCGTCGGCGCGCTCACCGCGACCAACATCTTCATCGCCGTGCTCTGGACCTGACACTCAGCGCTCCCCGGCCGCCCCGGCGCGGGTCGTGCGCACCGCGTCGGCGACCGCACCGGCGGCCACCGGCAGCCACACCGCCACCGCCACCCACTCCAGCACGCGCCCCGGCCTCCTGAGCCACGGGACGCCCACGGAGGTCGCGACGGACAGGGGCGCCGCAGCCGTCATCCCCAGCGGGAAGACCGTCGCCCAGCGGCACTCGGCGTAGCCGAACCGGGGCCGGACGGCCTCGGCGACCACCAGCACCGCATACGCCGCCAGGCACCGGACGAGCACGACGACCGTCGTCAGGTGTCTCCGGCGGCGAGCAGGCCCGCCCCGGCCGGCGTCGAGATGGCGAGCGCGCCGCCCGGGGCCCAGGGTCACCGGCCCCCTCCACGCCAGCGCTGTCGGGGAGAGGGTCTCGTCGCCGGTGAGATGCAGGTCCGTCGGCAGGATCCCGGTCGCCGTCACGGCGGCTCCGGCGGCCGGCGACCGGCCTGCCCACCACGCGCGCAGACCTGGGTTGCCGGGCATGCGTACGATGCCAGCCAGGGGCCCGGGCCGGGCGAAGCACGCGCGCGGGGAGGCGGAACACCCTTCCGTGTCCGTCCCGACGGCACGGCACTGTGACCCGCGCCTCACCCCGAAGCCACCCGCGCCTCACCGCGGAGCGCCACGCCTCACCGGAACCGGACGCCCCCGCCCCTCGGCGGCGCGCGGGCCGTCCGCCCGATCATCCGCTTCACCGCCGGATTCCGGAGACCGGAACCGGTTGTCGGTGGGGCGCCCTAGACTCGGAGAGCGATGAGCAGCCTCTTTGACGACAGCTTCCTGGCGGACCTCCAGCCCCCGCGCGGGCACGACGAGGAACCCCCGCCGCCGCCCGAGGACGATCACGCTCCGGAGCCCCTTCCGGACGATCTGTTCGGCGGGAAGTTCGACATGCCGCCGGACCGGGACACCCACTACCGCGACGGCGCCCCGCGGCCCCCGCTCGACCCGGCGGCCCTGCTGGAGGGGCTGAACGACAACCAGCGCGCCGCGGTCGTGCACGCAGGCTCCCCGCTGCTCATCGTCGCCGGCGCCGGCTCCGGCAAGACCCGCGTGCTCACCCACCGCATCGCCCACCTGCTCGCCGAGCGCGGGGTGCACCCCGGCCAGATCCTCGCGATCACCTTCACCAACAAGGCCGCGGGCGAGATGAAGGAGCGCGTCGAGCAGCTCGTCGGGCCGCGCGCGAACGCCATGTGGGTGATGACCTTCCACAGCGCGTGCGTGCGCATCCTGCGCCGGGAGAGCAAGAAACTCGGCTTCACGTCGTCGTTCTCGATCTACGACGCCGCCGACAGCAAGCGGCTGATGGCCCTGGTCTGCCGTGACCTGGACCTCGACCCCAAGCGCTTCCCGCCCAAGTCCTTCAGCGCCAAGATCAGCAACCTGAAGAACGAGCTGATCGACGAGGAGGACTTCGCCGCCCAGGCCGCCGACGGTTTCGAGAAGACCCTCGCCCAGGCCTACGCGCTCTACCAGTCGCGGCTGCGCGAGGCCAACGCGCTCGACTTCGACGACCTGATCATGACGACGGTCAACCTGCTGCGCGCCTTCCCGGACGTCGCCGAGCACTACCGCCGCCGCTTCCGGCACGTCCTGGTGGACGAGTACCAGGACACCAACCACGCCCAGTACGCCCTGGTCCGCGAGCTGGTCGGCACCGGCGCCCACGACGAGGACGTACCGCCCGGCGAGCACGAGACCCCGCCCGCCGAGCTGTGCGTGGTGGGTGACGCGGACCAGTCGATCTACGCCTTCCGCGGTGCGACGATCCGCAACATCCTCCAGTTCGAGGAGGACTACCCGGACGCGACGACGATCCTGCTGGAGCAGAACTACCGCTCCACGCAGACCATCCTGTCCGCCGCCAACGCGGTCATCGAGCGCAACGAGTCCCGCCGGCCGAAGAACCTGTGGACCAACGCGGGCCAGGGCGCGCGGATCACCGGTTACGTCGCCGACACCGAGCACGACGAGGCGCAGTTCGTCGCCGACGAGATAGACCGGCTCACCGACGCGGGCGAGGCGCGCGCCGGAGACGTCGCCGTCTTCTACCGCACCAACGCCCAGTCCCGTGTCTTCGAAGAGGTCTTCATCCGCGTCGGCCTGCCCTACAAGGTCGTCGGCGGCGTCCGCTTCTACGAGCGCAAGGAGGTCCGGGACGTCCTCGCCTACCTGCGCGTTCTCGCCAACCCCGAGGACTCGGTGCCGCTGCGCCGCATCCTCAACGTCCCCAAGCGGGGCATCGGCGAACGCGCGGAGGCGATGATCGACGCCCTCGCCCAGCGCGAGAAGATCAGCTTCCCGCAGGCGCTCAAGCGGGTGGACGAGGCGTACGGCATGGCCGCCCGTTCCACCAACGCCGTCAAGCGCTTCAACACGCTGATGGAGGACCTGCGAACCATCGTGGAATCCGGCGCCGGACCGGCCACCGTCCTGGAGGCCATACTCGAACGCACCGGCTACCTGGCGGAGTTGCAGAACTCGACCGACCCGCAGGACGAGACCCGCATCGAGAACCTCCAGGAACTCGCGGCCGTCGCCCTGGAGTTCGAGCAGGAGCGCGGCGAGGGCGAAGCGGCGCCGGGCGCCCCCGCCCCGGGCGGCACGCTGGCCGACTTCCTGGAGCAGGTCGCCCTGGTCGCCGACTCCGACCAGATCCCCGACGAGGAGGACGGCGACGGCGTCATCACCCTGATGACCCTGCACACCGCCAAGGGCCTGGAGTTCCCGGTCGTCTTCCTGACCGGCATGGAGGACGGCGTCTTCCCGCACATGCGCGCCCTCGGCCAGGTCAAGGAGCTGGAGGAGGAACGGCGGCTGGCCTACGTGGGCATCACCCGTGCGCGGGAGCGGCTGTACCTGACGCGGTCCGCGATGCGCAGTGCCTGGGGGCAGCCGTCGTACAACCCGCCCTCCCGCTTCCTGGAGGAGATCCCCGCCACCCACGTGGACTGGAAGCGCACGGGCGCGACGGCGCCGCTGTCCTCCGGGCCGGTGTCCGGGGTCGCGGCCTCGCTGTCCTCGTCGCGTTCGCGTTCCTCGGCATCGGGCGCGTCCGGCTTCGCCACGCGGCGGACCACGGAGAAGCCGGTGGTCGCGCTGTCCGTCGGGGACCGGGTGACGCACGACCAGTTCGGCCTCGGCACCGTCGTCGGAGTCAAGGGCACGGGCGCCAACGCGGAGGCCACGATCGACTTCGGCGACACCAAGCCGAAGCGGCTGCTGCTGCGGTACGCGCCGGTGGAGAAGCTGTAGCACGGAGGAGGCCCTCGCCGAACGGCGAGGGCCTCACTGCTCGGCTGGCACTGCTCAGGTCGGGTCGAGACCGTGGCTCCGCAGCCAGGGCAGCGGATCGATCGCCGCGCCGCCCGCGGGCCGTACCTCGAAGTGCAGATGCGGACCGGTGGAGTTGCCGGAGTTGCCGGAGTAGGCGATCGGCTCGCCGGCCTTGACGGTCGTACCGGGGGAGACGCGGTAGCTGGACAGGTGGCAGTACCAGGTCTCCGTGCCGTCCTTCGCGGTCAGGATCATCATGTTGCCGTAGGCGCTGTTCCACTTGGTGGAGACGGTGCCGTCGGTCGCCGCCATCACCGTGGTGCCGTAGGAGACCGGGAAGTCGATGCCGGTGTGCACGGACATCCAGTTGACGCCGGCCTGCCCGAAGTAGGCGCTCAGCCCCCGCTGGACGACCGGCAGCGCGAACTTGGGGCGCAGCCGCTCCTTCAGCGCGGCCTCCGCGGCCGCCTTCTTCTTCTCCAGCTCCTGCTGCGCCTTGAGATCGATCCGCTCCTGGGTGCGGCTCGCCCGGTCGGCGAAGTCGTCGGCACCGGCCGACAGCGTCCTGAGCTGGCTGTCCAGCTTGCTGTTGGCGACCGACGGCTGGACCGCGTGCGCGTCCGAGGCGCTGGCGGTGGTCTCCGTGCCGCCGCCGTCGTGCAGGGCGTTGACGGAGGCCGCGGCGATCCCGGCGACGCCCACCACGCAGACCGAGGGAACGGCGACGGTCAGCAGCGCGGAGCGCTTGGCGGGCGTACGACGTCGGGAGCGCGCCCCGGCTCGCGAGCCGGCGCGCCCCACCGGAGGCGGTGCGGACTCCTCCCGCTGCTCCAACGGGTCGGGCCCGGTGGCCGGTTCCCCGGCGACGGCCAGGTCGTCGAGCCCCTCGAAGGTCGCGGTCTCCTGCTGGTCGAACGGCACGGCGTCCTGGCCGGCGTCCGTGGGCGCGGCCGGTTCGGCGGGGTTCCACTGCGTGGCATCGTAGGCGCCGGTGTCGAAGGCCTGGGCGCCCCACTCCCACTGCTGGGTGGCGTCGGCGCCGCCCTGGCCGGGGTGCAGCCAGGCGTTCGCGTCCCACTGGCCGCTCACCTCGTTGCCGGTGGCCTGCGCGGGGAACGTCCAGGCGGTGGTGTCGTAGCCGCCGGTGTCGTAGCCGGTCTGGTGCGGGGCCGGGTAGGCGCCGTAGGCGTGGGTCTGGCCCGTGTCGAGGCCGGACTGCCATGGTTCGGTGGCATATTCACCCGTGGCGTGGTGGTCCCCCGGCGCACCGCCGAGGAGCGGGTCGCCGTGGAAGGCCGGCGCGGGGACGGAACCACTGGTGAAGCCGGTGGCGTCGTAGCCGGAGTACGTGGTGAAGTCGCCGTAGGTGGCTTCCGGGATGCCGTACGACGCGGGGGGTGCAGCGGAGGCGTCGGAAGCCGGGGCCGGGGCGGGCATGGTCCCCGACGGGTGACGGTCGTTCACCAACTTCTCTTTCGCCTCGACAACAGGGGCTGCCAGAGCAGTGCGGCGACTGTACCCGGCGGTCTGCGGGCGCGACAATCTTCCGCCGGTTTCGCGGCGGCCGGAAACGGGCAATCGGCGCCGTTTCGGGGGACGCCCGGCGTGAAGTTGGCTTTCTGTTCGATGTACGTTCGATGTCAGACGACTGTGCGGCGGTGCGGAGCGGGCCTCACGCCACGGTCAGGCCGGTGGTGAACCGGCTTCCCGCGTGAGCGGAATCCAGCGCCTCGCGTATCCCGGCCGCGACGGTGGGATGCACCGGCAGGGCGAGATGGCCGATGCCGGTCACCCGTACGTTCCGCGCGTCGAGGTCGGGGTGTTCCAGGCAGGCCGTCTCCAGCGGGTTCATCAGCGGGTCCAGATCGCTCCAGAAGCTGACGAACCGGGTGCGGCAACCGGGTGCGGGCCGTCCCAGTTCCTTGATGACCGCCGAACCCGGCCGCATCTGGCGCACGATCGGATGGGCGTCGGCCAGGAGGGGCGCCACCCGGGTGCCCGCGTGCGGGGTGCCGAGGGTGACCAGCGTGCGCACCCGCAGGTCACCGCCCAGACACTGCACGTAGTACCGCGCGATGAGGCCGCCGAGGCTGTGCCCCACGATGTCCACCCGGGCGCTGCCCAGGCGCTCGCATATCTCCTCCACATGCCGGCCGAGCAGTTCGGCAGCGGCGCGGATGTCGCAGGTCAGTGGGGAGTAGTTGAGCGATTCCACTCGCTGTCCGCCGTGCTGGGCCAGGCTGCGGCGCAGCAGCACGAACACCGAGCGGTTGTCGATGAAACCGTGCAGCAGCACGACCGGCGGTCCGGGCCGGACGGGCAGCGGCGCGGTTCCGCCGCCGACCGGCGGTATGGGGGCGGGGCGCTCTTGCAGCAGACCGGTCGGGTACAGCAACAGGTGTCCGGCGAGTACCGCGGCGTCCAGGGCGGTCGCCTTCAGCAGCGTCATGGACACCCCGGTCAGCCTGCCGGGCCACAGCCTGCGGCAGTACGGGAAGAAGAGCGGCACTACTCCGGTGACCTTCATGGTCGACCTCCCGTCGGCACACGGGAGACGGCTCTGTACCCCGTGTGCCTACATGTCCCACTCTGTGAGTTCCCCGTCGTCGCGCCCCGTAAAACCGCCGGTCGCGGGATGCTGGAGGTAACGCCCGTTCACTTCGCGACGGGTGGCGGACCGCATCGGGCGTGCGGTACTTGTCGATACGGCGGAGGCGCTCGCCTCCGTGCCCGGGTGATGGAGGCAGTGATGGGTGTGGCAAGCGGTCCGATCCGTGTGGTGGTCGCCAAGCCGGGCCTCGACGGCCACGACCGAGGGGCCAAGGTCATCGCGCGCGCCCTGCGCGACGCCGGGATGGAGGTCGTCTACACCGGCCTCCATCAGACGCCGGAGCAGATCGTCGACACCGCCCTCCAGGAGGACGCCGACGCCATTGGGCTGTCCATTTTGTCCGGCGCGCACAACACCCTGTTCGCCGCGGTGATCGACCTGCTCAAGGAGCGCGACGCCGAGGACATCCTCGTCTTCGGCGGCGGCATCATCCCGGAGGAGGACATCGCGCCGCTGAAGGAGAAGGGTGTCGCGGAGATCTTCACCCCGGGGGCGACGACCGCGTCGATCGTGGAGTGGGTGCGGGAGCACGTGGCCCAGCCGGCGGCCTCCGGGGGCTGAGCCGAGGGCGCGCGACGGCACGGCCGTCATGACGCCGGGCGCGGGGCCTGGTGTTCCCCGGAGCCGGAGCCGGAGCCGGAGCCAGAGTTGGAGCCGGAGCCAGAGTTAAGGTCGGAGTCGGCGCCGGCGGGCGGTGGCTGGTGTTCCCCGGCCTCGGAGGCGGTGGCCCGCGGCTGGTGTTCCGGCGCGCCGGCGGTGCCCGCCGGTGTCAGCTCGTCCGCCATCGCCGCCCGCAGCCGCAGCGTGGTGACCAGCCGCTGGAACGCCTCCGCCCAGTAGCCCCCGGCGCCCGGCGCCGCGTCCTCCCGCTCGTCGGGCACCGCGAGCAGCGCCTGCAACCGGGTGGCCTCCGCCGGGTCCAGGCAGCGCTCCGCGAGCCCCATCACCCCGCTGAAGCTCCACGGGTAACTCCCGGCGTCCCGCGCGATGTTGAGGGCGTCCACCACGGCCCGGCCCAGCGGCGCCGCCCATGGCACACCGCACACGCCGAGCAGCTGGAACGCCTCCGACAGCCCGTGCGCCGCGATGAACCCGGCGACCCACTCGGCCCGTTCGGCCGGCTCCAGCGTGGCCAGCAGCTTGGCGCGCTCCGCAAGGGACACCGCACCCGGACCGCCCGCCTCCGGGGCCGCCGGCGAACCGAGCAGCGCCCGCGCCCATCCGGCGTCCCGCTGCCGCACCGCCGCCCGGCACCAGGCCGCGTGCAGCTCGCCCTGCCAGTCGTCCGCCACGGGCAGCGCCACGATCTGCGGCGCCGTCCGCCCGCCGAACCGGTCCGCCCAGATGCCGAGCGGCGCCGCCTCCACCAACTGACCCAGCCACCAGGACCGTTCCCCGCGGCCCGCGGGCGGGGTGGCCACCACCCCGTCGCGCTCCATGCCGGAATCGCACTCGTGCGGCGCCTCCACCGTGATCACCGGGGCGCCGCCCGTACGGTCCAGGGACACGCATGCCGATGCCCGTACGGCCATGCGCGCGGCCAGCGCCGAGTCCGGCAGCGCCGACAGCAGTTCCGCCGCCATGGCCCGGACGTTGCGGCTGCGGTCGCCCAGTGCCTTCTCCAGGAAGGGCTCGTCCGCGGCGGACAGGCCCGAGCGCAGCGCGTCCAGGAACAACAGCCGGTCCTCCGCCCGCTCCGCCGGCCAGGTCCCGGCCAGCAGTTCGCGGCCGAGCGCGGGGGTACGGGCGCGCAGCGCGCCCAGCAGGGCCACCCGCTCGGCGAACAGCCCCTCCTGCCACAGCCGGTGCACCGCCTCCGCGTCGCCGGGCTCCGGCAGCGCCGCACCGCCGGGGGCCGAGCGCAGGGCGAACCGCCAGTCGGGGTTGAACCGGGCCAGCCACAAGGCCCGGGGCCCCGCGAACGCCAGCGCGGCCGGGCGCAGGTCGGTACGGCCCCGGGCCGCGTCCAGCAGCGCGGGGAGCGTCTGCGCGGGGGCCGCGTACCCGTGCGCGTTGGCCGCCGCGAGCCACTGCGGGAGCAGTTCCGTCAGGTCCGGGGAACTGCCCCGGCGACCGCCGCCGGACGCGCCGCCGGCCCGGTCGGCCAGCAGCGTGGCCAGCCTGCGGGCCGCCGCCACGGGCAGCGCGGGGCGGGGGTCCGCGGGCGCCCGCTCCGGCCGGCGCGCCGCCCGCGCGGGGCGCAGTCCGGCCCGCCGCCGCACGGTGGCCTCGGCGGCGGCGTCCAGCAGCGCGACGGGGGCCGGGCGGCCGGGTGCGAGGTGCGCGGGCGGACGCCGGTCGGTGCCGAGCAGGGCGGTGGTGACCAGGTCCTCCCAGAAGCCGGCGGGGGACGCGCCGTTCCCGTCGGTCGAGGTGCCGTTCATCGGGGTGCCTTCCCTTCGCGTGCGTGCGGACGTGCCGGGGCGGTCAGCACAGGGCCACCGCCTCCCGCGCGCCCTCCGGCCAGGCGGTGAGCGGGGTGAAGCCCAGGTGGCCGCACTCGCCGAAGACCGTGACGGGGGCGCCGCCGGACAGGGCGAGCAGGCGCCACAGACCGGGGCGGGAGCGGGCGCTGCGGGTCAGCGGGAGGGCCGAGTCCCGCTCCGCGTCGGCCAGTTGCCACCGTTCGCCGTCCGGGACCGGGACGACCCGCTCCAGCGTCACCGGGACCGACTCCAGCCAGGGGTCCGCGCGCAGGGCCGTGCCGTACCGCGCCACCGCCTCGGCCGTGGTCACGCCCGGCGGACGGAACCCGGCCGGCGCGGGCGCGGCGAACCGCTCGCCCAGCGCGGCCCGGGACCGACCGGCGCCGGGGTACCCGGACAACTCGGCGTCCAGGGCGAGACCCACCGGCAGGGACAGCTCCGGTGCCCGGCCGCCCGCGCCGTAGGACAGCACCAGCCGGGTGCGGTCCGACGCGGCGCCGTACAGCCAGATCCGGCGGGTCGTCAGTTTCGCGTCCGCCGAGTCGTACTGGGCGAGGACCAGCCAGCGGTCGCGTTCGGGCGGGCCGTCCGCCGGGGCGGGCAGGCCGATCCGGGAGCGGACCGTGGCCGCCAGCGGCTCCGGCAGCCGGTCGCGGCGCAGCCAGCCCTGGTCGAGCAGGTGCAGCAGCGCGCACTCCTCCAGCAGCCGGACCGGCCAGCCCGCGCCCGAGCCGGGTATCGCGCCCAACTCCCTCACCCGGGCGGCCAGTCCCGGTGCCTGGGCGTCGACCATGCGGGCCGCCGTCTCCTCCCACAGGCCGTATCCCGCCTGTTCGGCCGAGGCGAGGCCGCCGCGCAGCAGATCGGCCAGGCGCCGCTCCAGTTCGGTCGCGCCCGCCGTGACCCGTTCGGCCCGGCGCTCGGCCCGGCGCCGTGCCGCCTCCGGATCGGCGGCTGCCGGGGCGCCCCCACCGGCCTCCGCCCGCTTCTCCTCCGCACGCCCGCGTCTGCCCGCGAGCCACTGCCCGGCCCAGTCCGGCGGCTCGGCGCCGGCCGGCACCGAGCCGTCGTCGCCCGCCCACAGCAGGAGCAGCCCGAGCGCGTGCTTGCACGGGAACTTACGGCTCGGGCAACTGCACTTGTACGCCGGTCCGCCGAGGTCGACCACCGTCTGGTAGGGCCTGCTGCCGCTGCCCTTGCACAGCCCCCACACCGCCTCCTTGCCGCTCCCCGCCTCGGACCACGGACCCGCCGTGCCGAGCTTGCCGCCCGCTTTGCGTGACGCGGCGTCAGGCGCCAGTGCCAGCACCTGGTCCGCGGTCCAGCGCACCCCCTGCTCAGTCATGCGAACGACGGTAGGTCCCCCCACTGACAATCGGCCTGACGGGCGCGTTTGCGCTGGGCAGAGCGATTGTCAGTGGTGTGGTGCACGGTTGGTGGCAGATCCGAACCGGCCGAGCTGGAGGGGGCCTCAGCCATGTCAGCCATGCCTGCGTCCGCGCAATCGAAGACCGCCGCACCGCAGCCGAGCGGGGGCGCGACCGCCGAGGGCGCGACCGCCCTGCGACCGCACGCGGAGCAAGCCTTCGCCGGTGAACTCGCCGCGCTCGCCGCGCAGGACGACCGGCCGCGCCCGGCCCGCTGGAGACTGTCGCCGTGGGCGGTGGCCACGTACCTGCTCGGCGGCACGCTGCCGGACGGCACCGTGATCACACCGAAGTACGTGGGCCCGCGCCGGATCGTCGAGGTCGCCGTCACCACCCTCGCCACCGACCGCGCCCTGCTCCTGCTCGGCGTGCCCGGCACCGCCAAGACCTGGGTCTCGGAGCATCTGGCCGCCGCCGTCAGCGGTGACTCGACGCTGCTGGTCCAGGGCACCGCCGGCACCCCCGAGGAGGCCATCCGCTACGGCTGGAACTACGCGCGGCTGCTCGCCCACGGCCCGAGCCGCGACGCCCTGGTGCCGAGTCCCGTGATGCGCGCCATGGCGGAGGGCATGACCGCCCGGGTCGAGGAGCTGACCCGCATCCCGGCCGATGTGCAGGACACGCTGATCACGATCCTGTCCGAGAAGACCCTGCCCATCCCGGAGCTGGGCGAGGAGGTCCAGGCGGTCCGCGGCTTCAACCTCATCGCCACGGCCAACGACCGGGACCGCGGCGTCAACGACCTCTCCAGCGCGCTGCGCCGCCGCTTCAACACCGTGGTGCTGCCGCTGCCGGAGAGTGCCGAGGCGGAGGTCGACATCGTCACGCGCCGGGTCGAGCAGCTCGGCCGCTCCCTCGACCTGCCGGCCGCGCCCGACGGCATGGCGGAGATCCAGCGCGTCGTCACCGTCTTCCGCGAACTGCGCGACGGCATGACCGACGACGGCCGTACGAAGCTGAAGTCGCCCAGCGGCACCCTGTCCACGGCCGAGGCGATCTCCGTCGTCACCAGCGGCCTCGCGCTCGCCGCCCACTTCGGCGACGGCGTGCTGCGCCCGGCCGACGTCGCGGCGGGCATCCTCGGTGCCGTCGTCCGCGATCCGGCGGCCGACCGGGTCGTCTGGCAGGAGTACCTGGAGACGGTCGTGCGCGAGCGCGAGGGCTGGACGGACTTCTACCGGGCGTGCCGGGAGGTGAGCGCGTGACCGGCCGGGGCGGGCCGCTGCTGCTCGGGGTGCGGCACCACGGGCCGGGCTCCGCCCGCGCGGTGCGCGCCGCCCTGGACGCCGCCCGGCCCGCGACCGTCCTGATCGAGGGGCCGCCCGAGGCCGACGCGCTGATCCCGCTGGCCGCCGACCCCGGACTGCGGCCGCCGGTCGCCCTGCTCGCCCATGCCGTGGACGAGCCCGGTCGCTCGGCGTTCTGGCCGTTCGCCGCGTTCAGCCCCGAGTGGGTGGCCGTCCGCTGGGCCCTGGAGCACGGCGTCCCGGCCCGCTTCATCGACCTGCCGGCCGCCCACACCCTCGCGTGGGACGAGGAGACCGGTCGAGACAGGGGCGAGCGGACCGATCGGGACAGGGACGAGGAGGCCGGCCGGGCGGAGGAGGCCGGCCGGGCGGAGGAGGCCGACCGGGCGGAGGAGGCCGACCGCGGCGACGAGCCAGGCGGCGAGACCGGTGACGAGGAGCAGGTGCGCGTCGACCCGCTCGCCGTGCTCGCCGAGGCCGCCGGATACGACGATCCCGAGCGCTGGTGGGAGGATGT
>NZ_VOGW01000180.1:0-37157 GCF_007896895.1 Streptomyces misionensis
GCCCAGGTGGTCGCCGACGGCGGTTTCGAGAACGGCGGTTCGGCGTGGACCGCGTCCCCGACCACCGTGATCACCAGCCGCACGGGGCAGAGCGCCCACGGCGGCAGCACCTACGCCTGGCTGGACGGCACCGGCAGGACCCGTACCGACAGCCTCGCCCAGAGCGTCACCGTTCCCGGCGGATGCGGCACCGCGACGCTCAGCTTCTGGCTGCACATCGACACGGCCGAGACGACCTCCGCCACCGCGTACGACAAGCTGACCGCGAAGATCGGCGGCACCACCCTGGGCAGCTGGTCCAATCTGGACAAGAACACCGGCTACGTGCGCAAGTCGTTCGACGTGTCGTCCTTCGCCGGGCAGACGGTGGACCTGTCCTTCACCGGCACCGAGGACTCCAGCCTCCAGACGAGCTTCGTCCTGGACGACGTCGCCCTCGACACCTCCGGCGGCAGCGCACCCCCGGCCACCGACGGCACCCGCACCCCGGCGGCCCCCTCGTACACCGTGAACCTCAGCAGTGACACCGGCGGCACCGCCTGGACCGGGCACGAGAGCGTGACGTTCACCAACGCCTCCGCCACCGCGCTGAACGAGGTCTACCTGCGGCTGTGGGACAACTACCACGGCACCTGCGACGCGATGCCCATCAAGGTCTCCAACGTCACCGGCGGCACCGCCGGCGACCTCTCGGTGGCCTGCACCGCGCTCAAGATCGCCCTGCCGGCCCCGCTCGCCCAGGGCCGGAGCGCCACGATCGGCTTCGACCTCGGCATCACCGTGCCCAGCGGCGCCGACCGCTTCGGCCACGACGGCGCCTACAGCTTCATCGGCAACGCGCTGCCCGTCCTCGCCGTCCGCGACGCGGCGGGCTGGCACCTGGACCCGTACACGAACAACGGCGAGGCCTTCTACTCCCTGGCCGCCGACTTCAAGGTCACCCTCGACCACCCGAGCGGCCTGCTGGTCCCGGCCACCGGCACCTCCACCGACACCCCCGGCACCGGCGGCCGTACCGTCACCACCGCCACCGCCTCCCAGGTCCGCGACTTCGCCTGGGCCGCCGGGCCCTTCACCAAGATCTCCGGCACCTCCCCGTCCGGGGTCGCGGTGAACGTCTACTCCGTCTCCGGGATCAGCTCCACCAGCGCCCGCTCCATGCTCAGCACCGCCATGTCCGCCGTGGACACCCACGCCGCCCGCTTCGGCGCCTACCCGTACGGCGAACTGGACGCGGTGCTCGACAACAACTACTGGTTCGGCGGGATGGAGTACCCCGGGTTCGTCCTCGACCTGGTCAGCAGCACCGCGCTCACCCATGAGATCGGCCACCAGTGGTGGTACGGCATCGTCGGCGACGACGAGTACAACAGCCCCTGGCTGGACGAGTCGTTCGCCGACTACGCCACCGACCTCGCCCAGGGCAACACCGGCACCAACTGCTGGAACAGCGTCTCCTGGGCGTCCAGCGCGGAGAAGATCACCAACTCGATGGCCTACTGGGACGCGCACTCCTCGCGCTACTCCACCGTCGTCTACGGCTACGGCAAATGCGCCCTGCACGACCTCCGGCGCGTCATCGGCGACACCGCCATGGCCAAACTGCTGAAGGACTACGCGACGGCGCACTGGTACGGCGTGTCGACCACGGCCGACTTCAAGGCCGCCGCACAGGCCGCGACCAGCACCGACCTGACGTCCTTCTGGACCCAGCACCGCATCGACGGCTGACGGGCACCGGCCGGTCGCGGGCGGGTCCCGCGACCGGCCGGCATCCCTGTGCCGGGGCCACCCGTATGGCCCAAACGCGGTATCGGGCGGGCGTGTTGGGCGGAGCCCGGAGTGCGGCACCGCCCGATGACGGGTCAGATGGAATCCGTGCGAAGCTCGACACACCGTTCCCGCGGCCGCTCACGCCTGACCGTCACCGGCGTGCTGACCGGCCTCCTCCTCACCCTGTCCGTCCCGGCGGCCGTGCCCGACAGCGCCGCCGTGACCCCCGAGCGGGGCAGCGCCTACATGGGCATGGGCGTCCTCGCCCACGACGGTGCCCTCGGCGACGCCACCGACGACTCGCTCTCCGGCTCCCGCACCGGCCAGACGGAGGGCGTCGACGTCTCCAGCCACCAGCGCGACGTCGCCTGGTCCACCCTGTACGGCAGTGGGGTGCGCTGGTCGTACACCAAGGCCACGGAAGGCACGTCGTACAAGAACGCCTACTTCACCCAGCAGTACAACGGCCCGTACAAGCTCGGCATGGTGCGCGGCGCCTACCACTTCGCGACCCCGGACAGCACCGGCGGCGCCGCCCAGGCCGACTACTTCCTCGCCCACGGCGGCGGGTGGTCACGCGACGGCAGAACGCTGCCCGGCGTCCTCGACATCGAGTGGAACCCGTACGGACCGGCCTGCTACGGCAAGTCGAAGAGTCAGATGGTCGGCTGGATCCGGGACTTCCTGAACAGGTACAAGGCCCGCACCGGCCGCGCGGCCGTGATCTACACGGCCACCAGCTGGTGGTCCCAGTGCACCGGCAACTACCGCGGCTTCGCCGCGAACCCGCTGTGGATCGCCCGCTACGCCTCCACACCGGGCACGCTGCCGGCCGGCTGGTCGTCCTACACCATGTGGCAGTACACCTCCACCGGCAAGACGGTGGGCGACCACGACCGCTTCAACGGCAACCTGGACCAGCTGCGCGACTTCGCCTCCGGCTGACACCCGGCCAGGAGGGCGGGACGGCGGCGCCGACGGGAAACCGATCGCGCGCCGAGGCCCGGTGGCGTACCGTGGCGCCGGTCCGGGAGGGGGACGGGGTGAACTGGTTGCGCAGAGGGCGGGTCGCGCGGGGCACGGTGGCCAAGGTGAAGGCGGACGGGTTCGCGGCCGTCGGGGGCGGACCGGGCCGGGTGCCGGTGGGCGCGGGCGTCCCGGTGCTCCAGCGGCTCGCGGGCGACGGGAGCCGGGTGATGGAGCTGACCACCTCGTCGGCGCCGGTCGTCGTCGGCATCGCGCACCACGGACGCGGCCACTTCGTCGTGGACGCGCTGGACGGCAGGATGCGCTCGGGGAGCCAACTCGTCTACACCGACGGGCCCTTCGCGTGCCGCGCCCTGGTCAACGCCGACGACCGCCCGGTGCGCGCCCTGCGGATCGACGCGGACGGACCCTGGGTGGTCGAGGTGACCGGCCTGGACGACGCCGTCGTCCTCCAAGGGCATGCCGAGCGCGGCGCGTCGGACGTCCTGCGCTACGAAGGCGGCCCCGCCGTCGCTCGCTTGCGGTACGCGGGTGCCCCGCGCTCCGACGGCGGTTGCTTCCTCGTCGACACCTTCGAGCCGGACGGCTCCGGTTTCCTCGACGAGCTGGCCAACCATGTCGGTCCCTGGACCGGAGAGGTGCCGCTCACCGGCCCGTGCCTCATCCACGCGCAGTCGGACGGGCCGTGGTCGATCGGCGTACGGCCCCTGGCCGGTCAGCTGTACTGACCCCCGCGTCCTCGGCAGCGGGCGGCCTGGTCAGGCGTGGGACGCGCCACCGTCCGCCGCCAGGCGCGTGAGCCACTCGCGCAGCAGGCGCTGCTCGGCCTCGCTCAGGACACCGGCGCCGTCGGGGAGGGCGGCACGCAGCGCGCGGGCCGCCGCGGCGGGACCGGACTCCGCGGCGGGGACCAGCGGCTCGGTACGCGTGACAGCCGCGATCATGGATTCGCGCAGCACGGTCAGCAGCGCCGGATCGCGGCGGTCCGCGGGGGTGGAGTGCCAGGTGGTGACCGCGCCCTGGCCGGTCGCCCGGATGATCTGGGCGGCCAGTTCCTCGTCGACCCGCAACCACCCCCCGGCGGCCAGTCGCCGCACCCGCCCGTGGAGGATCTCCAGGCCCGCGCGGTGCGCCGCGTCCGATCCCCGGCCGGAGGCCCGGCTCATCACCGCGAACAGTTCCGGGCGCGAGACCCCGAACTCCACCACCATGTCCCAGCCGCGGCGCAGCTCCTCCACCGGGTCCTGCGGGGCGGGATCGAGCTGTGCGCGCTTTTGCTCCAGGAACTGCGCGTAGCCCTGCTCGGCGACGGCCTCCAGCAGTCCCTCCTTGTCGCCGAACAGGCGGTAGATCGCCGGCGGCTGCATGCCCGCCGCGGCCGCGACCGCGCGGGTGCTCACCGCGTCGGGGCCGCCGTTCTCCAGCAGCTCGACGGCGGCTTCCACGATGCGGTGCCGAGGGTTGCCGGTTGAATCGCGCGTAGCCATGAATCGATGGTACCGAAAATATGGTTCCGCTGGAATTTCCAGTGTTACTGTAGCCGTGCTTCCACTGGAAACAGTCAATGGAGAAGTCGATGATCATCGTTACCGGAGCCACCGGAAAGCTCGGCCGCCGCACCGTCCAGCGACTCCTGGAGCGCGTCCCCGCCGACCGTGTCGGCGTCAGCGTTCGCGACCCCCGCAAGGCCCGGGACCTCGCCGACCGCGGCGTCCGCGTCCGGCAGGGCAGCTTCGACGACCCCGCCTCGCTCGCACACTCCTTCGAGGGCGCCGACCAGCTGCTCCTCGTCTCCCTCGACCGCACGGGCCGGGAGTGCGTCGACGGCCACCGCGCCGCCATCGACGCCGCCGTGCGGGCCGGCGTCGGACGCATCCTCTACACCAGCCAGATGGGCGCCGCCCACGACTCCCGCTTCCAGGCCTGCCGGGACCACGCCGAGACCGAGGACCTGCTGCGCGCCACCGGCCTGCCCTGGACCGCGCTGCGCAACGGGTTCTACGCCTCCAGCGCCCGCAACCCGTTGGCGTGCAGTGAGATCCCCGCGCCCGCGTCGTCGAGGACGTCGGCCCGCTCCACCACCCGCACCCGCCAGCCGATCCGGCGCAGCCCGATGGCCGCCGCCAGCCCGCCGATGCCGCCCCCGACGACCACCGCCGTCCCACTCATGCCGGCCCCCTTCATCTCGGGTTTCTACAGCTGTAGAAGACTGTGGAAGACCGTACCGCAGAGCTTCTACAGCCGTAGAAGGAGGGGTGTAGAAAGAGGAGGTGTCCACAGACCGACGTACTCATCTCGCCGACACGGCCATCAGCGTCCTCGCCGACAGCGGTGTCCGGGGGCTGACGCACCGCGCCGTCGACCGGGCGGCGGACCTGCCGCCCGGCACCACCTCCGCCTACTTCCGCACCCGCCAGGCCCTGCTCACCGCGCTGGTACGGCGTCTCGTGGCGCTCGATCAGGCGGAGCTGGAGGAGATGTCGGCGCGGTTGCCGGTGCGGGACGCCGATGAACTGGCCGCCGGGATCGCCGCGTTGGTGCGGGCGCGGCTCTCCGGGGACGGGCGCAGGCGCTCGCTCGCGCGCTACGCCTGCGCCGTCGAGAGCACCCGGCACCCCGAACTGCGCGAGATCCTGGTGCCGCGCGAGAACCGGGCGCGGCAGGCGGTGTGCGACTTCCTCGCCGCGCACGGGGTGGCGGAACCGCGGGAGCGGACGATCACGCTGCTGACCTGTGTCGACGGGCTCGTGTTCGACCGGCTGGTGAACGGCGGCGACGTCCGGGACGAGGAGATCGCCGGGCTGGTGGCCGCGGCGCTGCGCTGAGCCGGGGAGGGCGGCACGACGGCGGCGCCGCCTCCGTGGGACCGGGAGGCGGCGCCGCTGCGCTTCACGCGTCCTGAGGTGTCAGACCAGCCACCCGACGAGGTGGACGAGACCGGCGAGGACGTTGGTGAGGATGTTCATGGTGGTGCTGCTCCTTGCGCTGTGCCTATGCGTTGGGACTGTGCGCGGTTACGGTCTGCAGCCCGTCACTCGCACAACGTAAGTATCACCCGATCGAAGCAGTCGAGGCGCTCGAATGGACGATGGCCACCTGTTCGAGGGAACAAGTGATCCCGTGTTCGGATCATGTGGCTCCCGCGCCGCGGAGTAGTCTCGGGCCGCACGGCCGCAACCGTCGACGACGACAGCGCGAGGAGAGACGTGGAACTGGAACAGCAGGTGTTACAGGATCAGGTCAGCCCCGAGGTACTGGCCCGCGTCCAGGACAGTTTCGACCGGCAAGGGCTCATGCGTCATCTGGGAGCCCGTATCACGCACATCGCTCCTGGCCGTGTGCACATCACGCTGCCCAGGGTCGAGGAAGTCTCCCAGCAGCACGGCTACATCCACGCCGGCGCGACCAGTGCCATCGCCGACAGCGCGGGCGGCTACGCGGCCTTCACGCTCTTCCCGGAGAACTCCACCGTGCTCACGGTGGAATACAAGATCAACCTCTTGGCCCCCGCCGCCGGTGACCACATCGAGGCGGTCGGCACCGTGCTCAAGTCCGGCCGGACGCTGACGGTGTGCCAGCTCCAGGTCTTCAGCCACGAAGGGGACAGGAAGACCCTCATCGCCACCGGACAGCAGACGCTCATCTGCCTGGAGTCACGGCCGGACCGGTAAGGGATCCGACACGGTCGGTGCCCGCTCGGCCGAGCTCGAGGCCGGTGCGACCGGCGGCCGGGTCCGCCTGTCGTCCTGTCCCCCGGCCCGAGCTCCCTCAGCCCCGGTGGACCTCGGTGTCGCCGTTCACGGTGCGCAGCGTCAGCCGGTGCCGGTGGTCCCCGGCGGCGGCCGGAACGTCCACGGTGGAGCGGCCGTTGGTGGTGCCGGCGTCGGTCGCGTACGGCGGGGCGTCCGCCGGGAGGGTCACGCGCACCGAGCCGTTGCGGGTCACGCCGTCGAGCGTGTCGGGCGAGGTGGCGCAGAGCAGGTCGACGTCGCCGTCGACCGTCTCGGCCCCTACGCCACGCGCCGCCAGGCCGGTCGCGCGAATGGAGCCGTTGCGGGTCACGAGGTGCAGGCGGCCCCGGTTCGTGCCGGAGTCCTGCACGGTGACGTCACCGTTGACGGTGCTCAGGCTCAACTCGCCCCGCACCTGGCTCACATCGATGCCGGCATCGCGGGCCCGCACGGTGAGCGTGACACCGCTGGGCACGCGCACGAGCGGCATCCCGCCGCAGTTGTCCCCGGCCCGGCCGTCGGCCTCGTCGCAGGGCAGGTCGAGGGTGTGCGTGCGACCGTCCCCGGTCCAGCGGGCGAAGGTCCGGTCGTCCACTGCCACATGGTCGTCGTCCGTGCCGACGACCCGTACACCGCCCTGAGTGGTGATGAGAAGACGGCTGCCGTCCGCGAGAGCGGCCTTCTCGAACCTCCCGCCACGTTCGCCGTGCACGGTCCCCGGCAGCGCCCGGTCACCGCCGTGGCCGCAGGCCGTCAGGACCAGCAGCGGCAGCAGCGCACCCGCGACCCGGGCCGCTCGGCCACCACGACGGGACGTGCGCCCGGAGTTCGGGCGGCTCTGGCTGCTCTGGCCGATCCATGATGACGTCATGGCATGCGTGTGCCCGGGAGGACGGGTTGTGTGCACCTCGCTCACGCGGTCGGCGCCGGCCCGCTCCGCCCGTCCGGAAGCGGCCGTTCGCCCCCCGTCCGTTCCGTACGGCGGCGTCTCGGCAGGCCGTGAGGACGTCGAATTCCCTGTGACAGAACGAAGACGAGGCACGGAGCCGGCTGTGACTCGGTGCGGGATACAAATGCTTTCGACCGCACGCACCGCACTGCTCCTGGGGGAACACCGTGAAGTACACCCGCATCACCGCGCTGGCCGCCCTCGGCGTCGCCGCCACCCTCTCGCTCACCGCCTGTGGAAGCAACGGCTCCGGGAAGGACTCGTCCGCCAAGGGCCCCTCGGCGTCGTCCGCTTCCTCCGCGTCTTCTTCCTCGGCCTCGTCCTCCCCGTCCTCGGACGGCGGCTCGACGCCGGACGGTGGCCAGAGGCCGCAGGGTGAGTCGGGCTCCGGCAGCGCGGAGGCCGGCGCGGGGACGTCGGACTCCGGACGGAACACCCGGGCCGGCGGCGACTCCGGGAACGGGACGACGACGACCGGCGGCAGGATCGCGTTCTGCAGGACGGCGAACCTGGCCATCGACGCCGCCGACGCCGCGCCCGACCCGCATTCCGGCAGGATCGACATCACCATGGTCAACCGGGGCTCGACCACCTGCTCGGCGACGGGGTTCGCGGGCGTCGACATCAAGGACGCCGACCACACCTCGAGCCCCATCGAGCGCGGCCCCGCCCAGCCCCGCGTCACCATCCTGAAGCCCGGTGACGCCGCTGTCTTCGACATCGCCTACGACATCGACAACAGCGGCAACAGCCTCACGTCCCCGACCGACATCCTCGTGACGCCTCCGAACGAGACGCACACGGTGAGCCTGCCGTGGCCCGCGGGCGCGGGGAGCGTCAAGGGCGCCTACACCGACGTTCAGGTCTACCCGACGCACACCACCAAGTAGGGATCCGCGCCGGCCGCTACCCGTCGACGGTGATGCCCAGCCGGTCGGCCACGGTGGTCAGGGCCGGACCCAGGGGGAGGGCGACCCGGCCGGCGGCGTGCCGGTCACCCCGTGTCGGGCCCTGGTTGACGATCAGCACCGGCTTCCCGGCCTCGGCCGCCTGCCGGACGAACCGGAGCCCGGACATCACCGTCAGGGAGGAACCGAGGACCAGCAGCGCGGCCGCCTCGCGCACCAGGCGACGGCAGTGCTCGACCCGCGCCCGCGGGACGGCCTCCCCGAAGAAGACGACGTCCGGTTTGAGGATGCCGCCGCAGGCCGTGCAGGGCAGCACGCGGAAGTCTCCGACCTGTTCGTCACAGAGGTCCGCGTCGCCGTCCGGGTTGATCCCGGCGGCCACCGGATCGAAGCCGGCGTTGGCCTCCTCCAGCCGCCGTGCGAGCTCGCGCCGCGGGCTGAGGGTGCCGCAGGACAGGCACACGACCCGGTCGAGGCTGCCGTGGAGCTCCACCACGTCCTCGCTGCCGGCGGCCTGGTGCAGGCCGTCGACGTTCTGGGTGATCACACCGGTCAGCAGGCCGTGCCGTCCGAACGCGGCCACGGCCCGGTGCCCCGCGTTGGGGCGGGCCCGGCCGAAGGTCCGCCAGCCGAGGTGGCTGCGCGCCCAGTAGCGGCGCCTGGCCTGGGCGTCGGCGGTGAAGTCCTGGTAGGTCATCGGGGTGTGCCGGCTCAGGCTCCCGCCCTCGCCCCGGTAGTCGGGGATGCCCGACTCGGTGGAGATCCCCGCCCCGCTGAGCACCAGCACCCCGCCCGCCCGCAGGGCATCGACGACCGGCGCCGGGTCCGTGCCGCCCGGCGGCAGCTCCTCGGTGGGGATCCAGCTCAGGGTGGGTCGCATCCGCATGCGGCAAGGGTACGGGGCCGGGCCCGTCGCTCCGGGGGAGCGCCCGCGGCCGTGCCCGCCGGGCAGGCCGGATTCCACGTGCTCAGGGCGGCACCGCCCGCAACGCCTTCAGCACCGCCCAGACCACCGAGATCAGCGGAACGGCGACGATCGCGCCGACCACCCCCGCGACGATGCTGCCCGCGATCACCGAGAGCGCGACGACCAGCGGGTGCAGCCGCACCGCCCAGCTCATCACCACGGGATGCAGCACATGCCCCTCCAGCTGGCCGATCACCACGATCAGCGCCAGCACGGCCAGGGCGACGAGCGGGCCCCGTCCGGCCAGCGCGACGACCGTGGCCACCGCCAGCGCCACCGGCGAGCCCACCAGTGGCACGAACGCGGCGAAGAACTCCAGCACGGCCAGTGGCAGGGCCAGCGGCACCCGCAGCACCAGCAGGGCCATCCCCACCAGCACGGCGTTGGTGGCGGCCACGATGATGATGCCGCGCGTGTACCCGGCGAAGGCCCGCCAGGCCGCCCGCCCCGCCCGGTCCCAGTTGCGCCGCGCCCCGGCGGGCACCAATTGCTCCTGCGCCCAGTGCCACAGCCGCTCCCCGGAGTGGATGAAGAACACCGAGGAGAACAGCGCGAGCGCGGCGCCCGTGGCCAGCTCCACCACCCGGCCGAGGCCGCTGACGGCGCTGCTGAGCAGGCTCGACCGGTGCGCCGAGAGGTAGTTCGTCACCTGGCGTTCGAGCGCGGACAGCCGGCCGGGGCTGAGCCGGAACGGCGGTCGTTGCAGCCACTTCTCGATACGGTGCACACCCCCGCTGAACTCACCGGCCAGCCGGGGCAACTCGCCCGCCACCGCGTTGCCCATCAGCGCGAGCAGCGCGAGCAGCGCCAGCAGACTGCCCACCAGCGCGACGGCGACGCACAGCGGGCGCGGCAGGACCCGGTTCAGGAGGTCGGTGAGCGGGCGCAGCACCGAGGTGATGACGAGCGCCAGGAACAGGGCGACCGCGATCAGCTGGAAGCTGCCGAGGACGCTGAAGACGCCGTAGACGACGCCGCCGACGAGGATGAGCCGCCAGGCGTAGGCGGCGGCGGTGCGCAGCCAGGGCACGGTGCGCTCGGTCACCGGCGCCCGCGACTCGGGGCGCGGCGACGCCGAGAGACGCACGGAGTACGCGGGGCGGCTGCCGAGCACCGCACGCCCCGGCCGGTGCCCGCCGCCCTCCGGCCCGGCCGCCCGCCGGCGCGCATCGCCCACCATCGCTCCCGTCCGACGCTCCTGGGAGAACCGTAAGCACAGGGACACCCGACCGCCCGTCCAACGCGTCCGGGAGCGGGTCACGACAGGGGCGGCGCCACCACCTCGGCGACCGTGAGCCGGTACACCGGTCACGCCGTGCTCCCGCCGATCCGGCGCGCCCCGGCCAGGAGATGTGACCAGAGGCGACTGGTGTGACAGTGGACGTGGGCCACGCGGCCCTGGTGCGGGCGGTGGTCACACGACCTTCACAGTCACCCCGGGTGGGGTGGGTCCGCGCCGGGGCACTCGCGGGGTGTCGTCGGCCAGGAGGGAGTACCTCCAGTGATCACCGTCGCGGTTCTGCTTCTCCCCGTGCTCAGCCTGCTGCTGTTCGGCCTCGATCAGGTCGAGGACCGATGGGTGACCCGCCCGTCCAAACCCCGCCCCGAGCGCGCGCACAGACGCCGCCGGGCGTGGCGCCGCTGACGGTACGGTCGCGGAGCGCGTCGCCCGCGCGGCCGCGGACGGCGCCCCGGCTATCCGCCCTCGCCCGCCCGCTCCACCGGCAGCAGCTCGCGGATGTCCGCGGGCAGCGCGCCCGCCATCCGCTCGGTCAGCTCCGGGGCGAGGGCCGCGTCCAGCACCTCCAGGACGGCCGCGGCCTCCCGCAGCGCCGTGTCCTCGTCGGTGCCCGCCCGGTCGGCGACCCGCCCCGCGAAGGCGGTCAGCCCGAACCGCTGGCCCGCCGTGCCCTCCGCGGCGGACGCGGCGGTGGCGTCCGCCGCCAGCCGCATCGCGTCGGCCATGTCGGGCGGCAACTGGGCGGCCACGTGCCGGGCCAGCCCGGACGGCAACCGCTCTGCCAGGGTCGTCACCACCGCGTGCGCGGCCCGCTCGGCGGAGCCCCGGTCGGGCAGCCGGGCGAGCGCCTGCACCTTGCCGATCATCTCGTCGTGGCGCATGAGTCCGTCCCCTTCCTCACGAAGCCGGGGCGGTGCCCGGCCCGTGGGCACGCCCGTACCGCCCGGGTACCCCGGTTGGCCGGGTGCCGCACGGCCGGTCCGCGCCGACGGGCGGCGTCCCGGAGGGCCGGGGTAGCGTCAGGGGACCACCTCGGGGGTAGACGCCAGCGGCAGGACATCGGCGGAACGGCAGGCGAGGTGCGCATGGCGGGAGTGTGGCTGGCGGCGCCGTTGTGGGACATACACAACGGCCAGGGGCCCAGGCAGCTGACCGAGCTGGGGCTCGCGCTGGTGCTGTCGACCCTGATCGGCTGGGAGCGCGCGGCCCAGCAGAAGAGCGCGGGCCTGCGCACCCACACGCTGGTCGGCATCGCGAGCGCGCTGATGATGGAGGTGTCCCAGCACGGCTTCTCCGCGGTGCTCGGGCTGGACCACGTCTCCTTCGACCCCTCCCGCGTCGCGGCCCAGATCGTCTCCGGCATCGGCTTCATCGGCGGCGGGCTGATCTTCGTCCGGCGGGACGCGGTGCGGGGCCTGACGACCGCCGCCACCGTCTGGCTGACCTGCGCGGTCGGCATGGCCTGCGGGGGCGGGCTGCCGGTCCTCGCGGTGGCGGTGACCGCGCTGCACTTCCTGGTGGTGCGCGGCTACTCGCACTTCTCCGGCCGGCTGGTCCCCGGCACGGCCGCCGCCGTCTTCGAGGCCCGGCTGACCTACCGCACCGGCTCCGCGCTGCTGCCCCGCCTGATGCAGATCTGCACCCGGCTCGGCTTCCGCATCGTCCAGGTCAAGGTCGAGCGCCTGCCGGGCCGTACCGACGACGCCGCCCGCGTCCTCCTCGAACTGGAGGGCACCGAGGACCCCGCCCGGCTGGCGGCGGAGCTGTTCCACGACGAGGGCGTGCTCGACATAGAGCTGATCCCGGCGGCGGACGACGAGTGAGCCTCAGCCCTTTGTGGTCCGCTGGGTCCAGGTCCAGGCGTACTGGAGCCAGTCCGACACGGTCACCGCGCCGAAGCCGCCGCAGACCAGCCGGGTGAGCCGGGGCGCCGCCGCGTAGGAGCACACCAGGGTGCCCGCGGCCCAGGCGGAGACGCAGAACGGGCAGGACAGCAGGTCGCCGACGGCGCGCCGCGGCCCGCTGCCCCGGGGCTCGTCCCTCACCTCGTTCGCCTCGCCCTCGCCCGAGCGGCGGGTGAACGGCGCCCGTACGAAGCTGGTGACCTTGTCCCGGGCCAGCAGCCGGGACGCCTTGTACGTGGCGGTTCCGAGCAGGACGACGTCCCACGGCGGCACCCGCTCCGGCAGCCGTACGCCCCGGCGCCGGGCCAGCACCGCGAACGCGCCCGTGCCCGCCGCGAACGCGGTGGCGATCGTCGCGTAACCGGCGAGCGGCACCTCGCCCCCGTCGTCGTAGCCTGCCGTGTGCGTCGTCATGGGGCCTCCACGCCGTGGGCTCGGACTTCGCCGAGGGCGCGGACCGGGTTCCCCCGGGGCGGGGGCCGACACGTGCGCGGCGGGGCGGAGCGGGCGCCCCGGCGCGGGCCGGATGGCGGAAGACGGCCCGCCGCCGCGGGCGAAACGCCGCGGCGGTCCTTCGCGGCGCGCGGCGCGGGGACGACCATGCCGCGTCATGGACATTCTGCTCGTGGCCAGCGCGTTCAACAGCCTCTCCCAGCGGGTGTACGCCGAACTGTCCGACCGGGGACACCGCGTGGACGTCGTGCTGGCGTCGCACGGCGACGACCCGGTCCGGGCCGCCCTGCGCGCACACCGTCCGGACCTCGTCATCGCCCCGATGCTCACGACCGCCCTGCCGGAGGACGTGTGGCGGGAGCACACCTGCCTGATCGTCCACCCCGGACCGCCCGGCGACCGCGGCCCCTCCTCGCTGGACTGGGCCATCGCCGAACAGGCACCGGAGTGGGGCGTGACCGTGCTCCAGGCCGAGGCCGGGATGGACGCGGGCCCGATCTGGGCGGCCGAGCCCTTCCGCGTGGCGCCCGTCGGCAAGAGCGACCTGTACCGCAACGAGGTCTCCGACGCCGCCGTCACCGCCGTCCTCGCCGCCGTACGGCGGCACGCCGAGGGCTCGTACAAGCCCCGCCCGCAGAGCGACCCCTCGATCGGCGTCGCCTGGCGCGACCCGTTCCCCCAGGAGCGGCGGCGCATCGACTGGGCGTACGACGACACCGCCACGGTGCTGCGCAAGCTGCGCGGCGCCGACTCCCGCCCCGGCGTCCTCGACGAACTCCTCGGCCGGGAGGTGTTCCTGCACGGCGGCCACCCCGAGGACGAGCTGCGCGGCCGGCCCGGCGAGCTGCTGGCCCGGCGGTCCGGCGCCGTGTGCCGGGCCACCCGGGACAGCGCGGTGTGGATCCCCGAACTGCGCCCGCGCAGGAACTCCGGCGACCCGGCGCCCTTCCGTCGCCCGGCCACCGACGTCCTCGCCGCCCTCGACCCTTCCCTCGGACTCCCGGAGGTCCCGGCCCCGTTGGAGCTGCCGGAACACCGGCGCACCTACGCCGACGTCCGCTACCGGGAGCGCGGCGACGTCGGACTGCTGAGCTTCTCCTTCCCGGGCGGCGCGATGAGCACCGACCAGTGCCGGCGCCTGCTCGCCGCCTACGAGCACGCGCTCACCCGGCCCACCCGGGTCCTGGTGCTCGGCGGGGCGCGGGACTTCTTCTCCAACGGCATCCACCTCAACGTCATCGAGGCGGCCCCCGACCCCGCCCTGGAGTCCTGGACCAACCTCAACGCCATCGACGACCTGGCCCAGGCGGTGCTGTGCACCACCGACCGGCTGGTGGTGGCCGCGCTCGCGGGCAACGCGGCCGCGGGCGGCGCGATGCTCGCCCTCGCCGCCGACCAGGTGTGGTGCCGCGCGGGCACCGTCCTCAACCCGCACTACCGGCGCATGGGCCTGTACGGCTCGGAGCTGTGGACGTACAGCCTGCCGCGCCGCGTCGGCCCGCAGGAGGCCGACCGGCTCACCGGCCAGGCGCTGCCGGTGAGCGCGGCGAGCGCGCTGCGGACCGGGCTCGTGGACCGCGTCGTACCCGCCGCGCCCGGGGAGTTCGCGGCCGAGGCGGAGCGGCTCGCGGCGGGGCTCGCCGCCGTCCCCGACCTGGACCGGCGCATCGCCGCCAAGGCCGACGCCCGCGCCGCCGACGAGGAGCGTCGGCCCCTGGCCGACTTCCGGCAGGCCGAACTCGCCCGTATGCACGCCGTGTTCTTCGACCCCGAGGCCCCGTACCACGCCCTGCGCGCCGCCTTCGTCCGCAAGACCCCCACGGGCACACCCCGCCCGCTCACCCCGCCGCCCGGGGAATCCCGGTGACCGCCCCGCTCCTGGTGGCCGGGGTGGGCAACATCTTCCTCGCCGACGACGCCTTCGGGCCCGAGGTGATCCGGGCCCTCGACGGGCGCCCGCTGCCGCCCGGGGCACGGGTGCGGGACTACGGCATCCGCGGCCTGGACCTCGCCTACGACCTGCTCGGCGGCTGCGCGACCGCCGTACTCGTGGACGCGGCCCGGCGCGGCCGGCGGCCCGGCACGCTCTTCCTGATCGAGGCCGACCCCCCGGACGGCACCGTCCCGCCCGAGGCGCACGGCATGGACCCGGCGAAGGTGCTGGCCCTGGCCACCCACCTGGGCGACGAACCACTGCCCCGGGTCCTGGTCCTGGCCTGTGAGCCGGAACTGCTGCCGGACCGCGACGAGGACATCATGCCGGGGCTCAGCGCCCGGGTGCGCGCGGCCGTCGAACCCGCCGTGGCCGCGCTGCACGCACTGGTCCCGCTGCTGCTGGCCGATCCGGGCGCGCCGGCCGCCGCGTTGCGCCGGTCGATGGAATCCGGCCCGGCGCGCGCGGCTGCGCTGCCCCTCCGAGCGGCGGGCACGGCCGAAGATCGGTGACACCCGGGCCGCGCGGGACGCGGCCCGGGGCCCACGCCCCGAACCCGAGGAGCAGCGCCCATGTGCCGGTCCGACGTCAGACAGGCCGTCCTGGCGAAGAACGACGACCTCGCCGCGAGCCTGCGCGAGGAGCTGACCGGGCAGGGGGTGGCCGTGGTCAACCTGCTGTCCAGCCCGGGCAGCGGCAAGACCGAACTCCTCGGACGGGTGCTCGCCCACGCGGTGGGGCGGGGCGTGCCGGTCGCCGCGCTCACCGCCGACCTGGCGACCGAGAACGACGCCACCCGCCTGGCCCGCTCGGGCGCCCCCGTCCAGCAGCTGCTCACCGACGGGCTGTGCCACCTGGAGGCCCGTCAGGTCCGGGCCCGGCTCTCGGGCTGGCTGCCGCCGGACACCGAGGTGCTCTTCGTGGAGAACGTCGGCAACCTGGTCTGCCCCGCCTCGTACGACCTCGGCGAGTCCCTGCGGATCGTGCTGATGGCGGTCACCGAGGGCGAGGACAAACCGCTGAAGTACCCGACCGCGTTCGGCTCCGCCCACCTCGTCGTCATCACCAAGACCGATCTCGCCGAGGCGGCCGGCTTCGACGAGGACGCGTTCCGGGCGAACGTGGCGCGGGTCAACCCGGGGGTGGAGATCGTACGGTCCTGCGCCCGCACCGGCGACGGGGTCGCCACCCTCCTCGACCGGGCCCTCGCCGTGCGCGACGGCGGCCCCGCGCACCGGCCGCCGCTCGCCCCGCACCCGCACGGCCACCACCACGCCGAGTCCGCGCCCGTCGTATGACCGCCCCCGCGACCGGCCCGGTCCGCCGCCGGCTGACCGTGCACGGCACCGTGCAGGGGGTGGGATTCAGGCCGTATGTGCACCGCCTCGCCGGGGAACTGGGACTGGCCGGGTTCGTCGGCAACACCGGTGACGGGGTGCTGATCGAGGTCGAGGGCCCGTGGCAGGAGGTGGACCGCTTCTGCGCGGCGCTGGCCCACCGGCCCCCGCCGCTGGCCACGGTGACCCGTGTCGCCCACGAGGAGCTGCCCGCCGCGGGCGAGAGCGGGCCGTTCGCGATCCGCTCCACCGACCGGGCCGCCGGCCGCGCCCAGCTCCCGCCCGACACCGCGACCTGCGCCGACTGCCTGCGCGAACTCGCCGACCCGGACGACCGCAGACACCGGCACCCGTTCGTCACCTGCACCCACTGCGGCCCCCGCTTCACCATCGCCACCGGCATGCCGTACGACCGCGTGGCGACCACCATGGCCGGCTTCCCGATGTGCCCCGACTGCGCCCGGGAGTACGGCGATCCCGCCGACCGGCGCTTCCACGCCCAGCCCGTCGCCTGCCCCCGCTGCGGCCCCCGCCTCACCCTCAGCGGCCCCGGTCTCCGCCCGGCGCGCGACGCGGACGCCCTCGCGGCGGCCCGGGAACTGCTCGCCGCCGGCCGGATCGTCGCCGTCAAGGGGCTCGGCGGCTACCACCTGGCCTGCGACGCCACCGACCCCGAGGCCGTCGCCACGCTGCGCGCGCGCAAGGAGCGCGGTGGCAAGGCGTTCGCGGTGATGTGCGCCGACCTCGCCACCGCGGAGCGCATCGCGGTCCTCTCCGCCGCCGAGCGCGCCGCCCTGACCGGCCCGCGCCGCCCCATCGTGCTGCTGCGCCGCCGCACCCCGGCCGACGGGCTGCGGCCCGCCGACGGGGTCTGCCCGGGCAGCCCGCACATCGGCGTGCTGCTGCCCTACACCCCGGTGCACACCCTGCTGTTCGGGCTGCCCGGCGACCCGCCGGGGCCCCGGGTGCTGGTGATGACCAGCGGCAACCGTTCCGGCGAACCCATCGTCACCGACGACGCCGAGGCCCGGAGCAGGCTGGCCGGGCTCGCCGACGCCTGGCTCGCCCACGACCGGCCCATCGCCTCGCCCTGCGACGACTCCCTGCTGCGGGTGCGCCCGGACGGCACCGAACAGGTGCTGCGCCGCTCGCGCGGCTACGTCCCCCGCGCGCTGCGGCTGCCGGTCGAGGTGCGGCCCGCGCTCGCGGTCGGCGGCGATCTGAAGAACGTGCCGTGCCTCGGCGCGGGGGACCTGGCCTGGTTCGGGCCGCACATCGGCGACATGGGCGACCTCTCCACCCTGGAGGCGGCCGGCCGCGCCGAGCGGCAGCTGGTCCGCCTGACCAACGTCACCCCGGAACTGGTCGCCGCGGACCGGCACCCCGGCTACCACTCCACCGGCTGGGCCCGCCGGCGCGCCGGCGCCCGGCTGCCGCTGCGCCAGGTCCAGCACCACCACGCCCACATCGCCTCCGCCATGGCCGAGCACGGTCTCGACGGCACCACCCCGGTCATCGGCGTGGCCTTCGACGGCACCGGGTACGGCGACGACGGCACGGTGTGGGGCGGCGAGATCCTGCTCGCCGACTACACCGGCCACCGGCGCTTCGCCCACCTCGCCCCGGCCCCGCTGCCCGGCGGCGACGCGGGGGTGGCCAACCCCTGCCGGCTGGCCCTGTCCCGGCTGTGGGCCGCGGGCCTGCCCTGGGCGGCGGACCTGCCCAGCGTCACCGCCTGCTCCGCGTCCGAACTCGATCTGCTGAAGCGGCAGTTGGAGCGGCAGGTGGCCTGCGTGCCCACGTCCAGCATGGGGCGGCTGTTCGACGCCGTGGCCTCCCTCGTCGGCCTGTGCCACCGCGCCGGGTACGAGGCGCAGGCCGCGCTGGAGCTGGAGGCGGCGGCTGCACGGGCGCGGGACGCGGACGCGGTGGCCTACCCCTTCGGGCTCACCGCGGGCCGGGCGCTCGTCTGTGATCCCGCGCCGATGCTGCGGGCGTTGCTCGCCGACCGCCGCCGCGGCACCCCGGCCCCGGTGCTCGCGGCCCGCTTCCACCGGGGCGTGGCCCGGGCGGTCACCGAGATCTGCCGGCGGGCCCGCGGCGCGACCGGTCTGGGCACGGTCGCCCTCACCGGCGGGGTGTTCGCCAACGCCCTGCTGGAGGAGAAGTGCTCCGCCCTGCTGCGGGCCGACGGCTTCACGGTCCTGCGGCACGGCGAAGTCCCGCCCAACGACGGCGGGTTGGCGCTCGGCCAGCTGATGGTCGCGGCCACCGCACCCCACCACGAGACGGAGTGAGCCATGTGTCTGGCAGTGCCCGGCAAGGTCGTGTCCATCGACCACCAGGCCGACCCCCTCACCGGCGTGATCGACTTCGGCGGCGTCCGCAAGGAGGCCTGCCTGGAGTACCTGCCCGATGTGCGGGTCGGCGAGTACGTGATCGTGCACGTCGGCTTCGCGCTCCAGCGCCTGGACGAGGAGTCGGCCCGCGCCTCCCTGGAGCTGTTCGACCAACTCGGGCTGCTGGAAGAGGAGTTCGGGGACGCGTGGGAACAGGCCGCGCGCCAGGGGAGCGAGAGCGAGGTCCGGTGAAGTACATCGAGGAGTTCAACGACCCGGAGCGGGCGCGCAGGCTGCTGGACGAGATCCACGCCACGGCTACCCGCCCCTGGGCCCTGATGGAGGTCTGCGGCGGCCAGACCCACTCCATCATCCGGCACGGTATCGACCAACTCCTGCCGGAACACGTCGAGTTGATCCACGGCCCCGGCTGCCCGGTGTGCGTCACCCCGCTGGAGGTCATCGACAAGGCCCTGGAGATCGCCGTCCGTCCCGAGGTGATCTTCTGCTCGTTCGGGGACATGCTGCGGGTGCCCGGCACCGACCGGGACCTGTTCCGCGTCAAGGGCGAGGGCGGCGACGTACGGGTGGTCTACTCGCCGCTCGACGCGCTCGAACTCGCCCGTAAGAACCCGGACCGCGAGGTCGTCTTCTTCGCCATCGGCTTCGAGACCACCGCCCCCGCCAACGCCATGGCCGTCCACCAGGCCCGCCGCCTCGGCCTCGCCAACTTCAGCCTGCTCGTCTCCCACGTCCGGGTCCCCCCGGCCATCGAGGCGATCATGAGCGCGCCGAACTGCCGGGTGCAGGGCTTCCTCGCCGCCGGGCACGTGTGCAGCGTGATGGGCACCGCCGAGTACCCGGAACTGGCCGAACGGCACCGCGTGCCGGTCGTCGTCACCGGCTTCGAGCCCCTCGACATCCTCGAAGGCATCCGGCGCGCCGTCCACCAGCTGGAGCGCGGCGAGCACCGGGTGGAGAACGCCTACCCCCGGGCCGTGCGCGACCAGGGCAACCCGGCGGCCCTGCGCATGCTGGAGGAGGTCTTCGAGGTCACCGACCGCAACTGGCGCGGCATCGGCCGCATCCCCGCCAGCGGCTGGCGGCTCGGCGACGCCTTCCGTGCCTACGACGCCGAGCACCGCTTCGACGTCGGCGGGATCCGGACCGAGGAGCCCGCGGTGTGCCGGGCCGGCGAGGTCCTGCAAGGCCTGATCAAGCCGACCGAGTGCGAGGCGTTCGGCACGGCCTGCACCCCGCGCACCCCGCTCGGCGCCACCATGGTCTCCACCGAGGGCGCCTGCGCCGCCTACCACCTCTACCGCCGCATGAACGCCCCGGCACCGCAGGGATCGCGCGTCCCGCAGGAGGAGATGAACCCCGTTGGCTGACCTCGCCGCCCCCGACACCGCCCCGGACACGGCCGCCGACGCCGCCGTCGACCCGGCGAACTGGACCTGCCCCGCCCCCCTGCGCGACCAGCCGGTCGTCGTGATGGGCCACGGCGGCGGCGGTGCCCTCTCCGCCGAGCTGATCGAACAGGTCTTCGCCCCGGCCTACGGCAACCCCACCCTCGCCGCCCTCACGGACTCCGCGGTGTGCGAGCTCGGCGGCGCCCGGCTGGCCTTCTCCACCGACTCCTACGTCGTACGACCGCTGTTCTTCCCCGGCGGCAGCCTCGGCGACCTCGCCGTCAACGGCACCGTCAACGACCTCGCCATGAGCGGCGCCCGGCCCGCCTTCCTGTCCACCGCCTTCGTGCTGGAGGAGGGCGTGGAACTGGCCGTGGTCGAGCGGATCGCCCGCGCGGTCGGCGCCGCCGCCGAGGCCGCGGGCGTCCTCGTGGCCACCGGGGACACCAAGGTGGTCGAGTCCGGCCACGGCGACGGCGTCTACGTCACCACCGCCGGCATCGGCCTGGTCCCCGACGGCGTCGACATCCGACCGCAGCGTGCCCGGCCCGGCGACGCGATCATCGTCAGCGGCCCGATCGGCCTGCACGGCGTGGCCGTGATGAGCGTGCGCGAGGGCCTGGAGTTCGGAGTCGGGATCACCTCCGACACCGCACCGCTGGCCGGGCTGGTCGCGGCCATGCTGGAGGTCACCAAGGACATCCACGTGCTGCGCGACCCCACGCGCGGCGGCCTCGGCGCCTCCCTGAACGAGATCGCCCGCGCCTCCGGCACCGGGGTCCGGCTGCGCGACCGGGCCGTGCCGGTGCCCGAGGAGGTCGCTAACGCCTGCGGCTTCCTCGGCCTGGACCCGCTGTACGTCGCCAACGAGGGCCGGCTCGTCGCCTTCGTGCCGCCGGAGCACGCCGAGGCGGTGCTCGCCGCGATGCGGGCCCACCCGCAGGGCACCGGCGCGGCGCTGATCGGGGAGTGCGTGGCGGACCACCCCGGCATGGTCGTCGTCGCCACCGGCCTCGGCGGTACCCGGGTCGTCGACCTGCCGCTGGGGGAGCAGCTGCCCCGCATCTGCTGACCCCACGACGCATGAGTACGGCCCCGCCGCGGCGGGGCCGTACTCATGTCCGGGCGCTCATGCCGCCACGCCCGTGATCTCCAGCTCGCGTCCGCTGCGCAGCTCCCGCGAGGGACGGTCGCAGTGCGGGCACCAGAAGAACGGCGGCATGCCGACCGCGAACTCCTCGGCACAGCCGCCGCACCAGGCCAGCGCGGGCACCGCCTCCACCACCAGCCGGGCCCCGGCGAGCGCCGTGCCGTCACGGGCCACCTCGAAGGCGAAGTGCAGCGCGTCCGGCACCACCCCGGCCAGCTCACCGACACGGACGGTCACCGCGGACACCCGGTCCGCACCGTCCTCGCGGGCGATCCGTTCGGCCTGCTCCACGATCGCCGTCGCGATCGACAGTTCGTGCACGGCGCGCCTTACGGGTAGCGGCGGTTCGCGCCCGGCCCGCCGGTCATCCGGAAGATCCGCAACTCCCGCATGATGCCCGGGAGTTCCTTGATCACGAGGGCCGTGATCACCCCGCCGGCCAGCGCGGCCTGGAGCAGCAGCAACTGCCGTCCGGACATCCCCGCTCGCCTGCGCCTTCGCCTGCTGCTTCTGCACTCACTCATGGCGGTCACTTTCCGTTCTCTCATCCCGGCGAGATGTTCGGCATGTCCTCCACCAGCGCGTCATGCCGCTTCCAGTGGATCCCGGTGGAGCGGCGCGCGTCGGAGCTGCCGTCCCGGTGGTGCCCGGTCTGCTCCTGGTACGGCCCCTTGTTGCCCTGGTGCAGCCCGGGTACATGACTCGGCGTGTCGGGCTTCGCCTGGGGGCGGCCCACTCGGATGGTGCCCATGTCCGATCTCCTTCCCGGTCCTACGACCGTTCGGTCAGGTCCCCGAAGAACCGTTCTACGGCCGACCAGACCCGTCCGCCACCGGAGAGGCCCCGCCACTCGCGGCGGACCACGGCGGTCATCCGGTAGCAGTCGTCGACCGGCACGATCCAGTGCTCGTCCAGGCCGCGCACGGTGTTCACCAGCAGGGCCTCCACGTCGGGCGTCATGGCGGCCAGCTGCGGCACCGTGGCGGCCAGCTCCCGCCAGGCCGCCGCGTCCACCTCCCAGCGCATCGCCCCGGCCGGGCTCGGCCCCTGCGCGGTGACCGAGCCGTCGGAGCGCGGCACGAAGAACACCAGGCCCACCGGGACGCCCAGCACCGCCGTGTCGACCCGGGGCAGCCGCAGCCGGCGCCGGGGCACCAGCCGGTAGCGGCCCTCGCCCGCCGCGCCGTCCGCGAACAGCACCGAGCAGGGGCCGCACACGCACCGCACCTCGGCGGCCCCGGTGTCGTACAGATGCGGGTGCTCCGCGGCCACCCGGGCCGCGCACAGCTCGCACCGCTCGGTCTCCGCCGTGGCCGCGCGCTCCGCGGCGGAACGGACGACCCGGGCGAGCGCGCCGTCCGCGCTCACCGGGCCTCCTGCGGCACGGCCCGCCTGACGGTGCTCAGGGGCACGAACGCGGGAGCCCGCCCGCGCTCCTCGCCGCCCGGCACGATCTCCACGTCGGTCAGCTCGGGCGCGACGGCCAGCACGGCCGCCCGGACCGCCGCCACGATGTCCGCGGAACCGCCCCCGCAGCCGCCGCCGCAGCCACCCCCGGAGCCGCCGGAATCGAGCCGCACCCGCGCCACGTCGCCCTCGACGCCGGCCCATGCCAGGTCGCCGCCGCGCTCGCGCACCGCGGGCCGCAGCCGCTCCACGGCACGGGCGGCCCGGTCCTCCGGGGGCTCCGGGTGGATGCCGTGCAGCACCATGAGGTGCGCGACCAGTTCGTCACCGGCCAGCCGCCGCCACAGCCGCTCGTCCGCGCCGTCCACCACCCGGGCCAGGGCCTCGCCGTAGACCTCGGTCAGCAGCCGCACCGCCTCCAGGGCCGGGCCGGGCGCGGACTCCAGCGCGGCCAGCGCCTCGTCCAGCCGCGCGAGCCGTGCCTCCACCGCCTGGTCCGCCAGCCGCTCGGCGGCCTCAGGCATGGCTCGCCCCGTACGTCGGCGAGTGCACGGTGGTCAGGGTCTTGCCCTTGCCCATGTACATGTGCACCCCGCACGGCAGACAGGGGTCGAAGCTGCGCACCGTGCGCATGATGTCGACGCCCTTGAAGTCGTCCGGCCCGTTCTCCTCGAAGACCGGCTGGCCCTGCACCGCGTCCTCGTAGGGGCCCGGCGTGCCGTAGATGTCGCGGGGACTGGCGTTCCACGGAGTCGGCGGGTACGGGTGGTAGTTGGCGATCTTCTTGTCCCGGATCACCAGGTGATGCGAGAGGACCCCGCGCACCGCCTCGTGGAAGCCGCAGCCGATCGACTCGTCCGGCACCTCGAAGTTCTCGTACACCTTGGTGTCGCCGCTGCGCATCATCCCCATGGCCTCCTCCAGGAACTGGAGCGCCATGGCGGCGGCGTAGGCGATGAAGTACGGCCGGGCACGGTCGCGTTCGAGGGTGTTGCTCCACTTCGGGATGCGCCACTCCAGGGTGGTCTCCGGCAGTTGCTCGCCCTTGGGCAGGGTGATGCGGATGCCACCGCCGGTCGCCTTGACGTACGGCGTGTCCACCAGGCCGCTCAGCGCGGTCGACCACAGCCGGGCCAGCGGGCCGCCGCCGGTGTCCAGGGCGAGGTGCTCGCCGGTCTCCGGGTGGTACCAGCGCGGGCTCATCACCCAGCTGTAGTTGCCCTCGAAGTCCCGCTTCTGCGGGACCGGCACCGTGGTCTGGTTCCACGGGTGACGCATGTCGATCGGGTTGCCCAGCGGGTCGTGGGTGACGAACGGCTCCTCGTTCACCCAGTCCTCGTAGAAGGAGCTGCCCAGCATGATGCGCAGCCCGAGGTTGATGTCGATCAGGTTGTTGGTGACCAGCCTGCCGTCCACGACGACGCCGGGGGTGACGTACATCGCTTTGCCCCACTCGTTCATGGTGGCGTAGCGGTAGTCGACCACGTCCGGGTTCTGGAACGCGCCCCAGCAGCCCAGCAGGATGCGACGCCTGCCGACCTCCTCGTAGCCCGGCAGGGCCTCGTAGAAGAAGTCGAAGACGTCGTCGTTCATCGCCACCGCCTTCTTCACGAAGTCGATGACGCGCATCAGCCGGCTGAGGTAGTCGGTGAAGGTGTTGGGCTGCGGCATCGTGCCGACGCCGCCCGGGTACAGCGTGGAGGGGTGCACATGGCGCCCCTCCATCAGGCAGAACATCTCCCGGGTGATCCGGCTGACCTTCAGCGCCTCCTTGTAGACCTCGCCCTCGAAGGGGTTGAAGGCCTTCATGATCTCGGCGATGGTGCGGTAGCCGTGCACGTCGCCGCGGGGTGCGTCGGTGCGCTCGGCGCGGGCCAGCACACCGGGGTTGGTGGCCTTGACCATCGCCTCGCAGAAGTCCACGAAGACCAGGTTGTCCTGGAAGATGGTGTGGTCGAAGATGTACTCCGCCGCCTCGCCCAGGTTGGTGATGTGCTCGGCCAGCTTCGGCGGCTTGACCCCGTAGGCCATCTGCTGGGCGTAGTTGGAGCAGGTGGTGTGGTTGTCGCCGCAGATGCCGCAGATCCGTGAGGTGATGAACCCGGCGTCGCGCGGGTCCTTGCCCTTCATGAACACCGAGTAGCCGCGGAACAGCGACGAGGTGCTGTGGCACTCCACGACCTCACGGTTGGCGAAGTCGATCTTCGTGTAGATGCCCAGGTTGCCGATGATCCGGGTGATCGGATCCCAGGACATGTCCACGAGCTGGGCGGGTTTGCGTCCTGCGGCCCGCGATTCGGTGGTGGTCATCTGCGGTTCTGTCCCTCGCTGTTCGGGTCGGGCGGATCGGTGGCAGGGCGGTGGCGGGGCGGGAGGCGCCGGCCTCAGGCACGCCAGTGCGGGTCGTAACCGCTGGTCAGCTTGCGCTTGTTGTGCCGCCAGCGGGGCTCGTGGTTCACCATGTCGTTGGTCAGCCCGCGCAGCCGGCGGATGACCGCCCCGTACGGCTTGATCACCATCGACGACAGCGTGCCGCCGGGGGGTTCGTCCATGAACGGCATGAAGGCGTCGGGGAAGCTGGGCATCGTGCAGCCGATGCAGATGCCGCCGACGTTCGGGCAGCCGCCGATGCCGGACATCCAGCCGCGCTTGGGCACGTTGCAGTTGACGACCGGTCCCCAGCAGCCCACCTTCACCTGGCACTTGGGAGAGTTGTAGTCCTTGGCGAAGTCGGCCTGCTCGTAGTACGCGGCCCGGTCGCAGCCCTCGTGCACGGTCTTGCCGAACAGCCACTGCGGGCGCAGCATGTGGTCCAGCGGCGGCGGGGGAGCTGAGCCGGCCGCGTGCTGGAGCACCCACACCAGGGTCTCCATGAAGTTCTCCGGCTGGATGGGGCAGCCGGGCACGTTGACCACCGGCAGCCCCGAGCGGGCCTTGAACTCCCAGCCCAGGTAGTCCGTGAGGCCCATGCAGCCGGTCGGGTTGCCGGCCATGGCGTGGATGCCGCCGAACGTGGCGCAGGTGCCCGCGGCCACCACCGCCCAGGCCTTGGGCGCGAGCTGGTCGATCCACCAGTTCAGGGTCTGCGGCTCGCCGGTCTCCGGGTCGTTGCCGAACGACGTCCAGTAGCCGTCGCCCTCGATGATGTTCTGGTTGGGGATCGAGCCCTCGATCACCAGGATGAACGGCTCCAGTTCACCGCGGGCCGCCTTGCGGTAGGGGGCCAGGAAGTCCTCCCCGCCGAGGCTGGGGGAGAGCACCTTGTTGACGAGGTTCACCTTCGGCAGGCCCGGGATGAGACCGAGGACCACGTCCTCGATGGACGGCTGCCCGGCGGCGGTCAGCGACACGGTGTCGCCGTCGCAGCTCATGCCCTCCGAGATCCACAGGATGGTGATCTCGTCGAAGCCCTCGCGGGCGCCGGCGCGGGCCTCGGTGGTACCGCTCTGTGTGGTCATCTCTGCGGCCTCCGTCGCAGTCGGTCGTCGGCCCGGCCGGTGCCGGCCGGGGTGCCCGTGGTTGCGAGGGGTTCGACCTCGTCGGGCCGGAAGTAGTGGAAACGGCCGTACCAGTCGTGCAGTTCGGCCGCGGGGTCGTCGTCCACGGTCACGGCGAGCCGCACGCTGCCGTCCACGTCGTGGAACACCCCGGCGACCGTGGCGGTTCGCCCGGCCAGGAACATGTCCTGGGCATCGGCACCGCGCGGACCCGGCCGGCGATCACCGCGAGCTGCCCGCCCGGCACCCAGGTGAACCTGTGGGCGCCGCACTTCTCCGGCACCGCCCGGCTCGCCTCCGGCACGGACACCGCCGTGTTCCGCTCGATGACCGGGCGCAGCCTGGCCGCGATGGAGCCGCTGGGCCAGGCCCCGGCCTCCGGACGGGTGCGGATCGAGCTGGTCCCCGACCGGCCCGGCCGCGTCCCGCCGGGCGCCGTCGGCTGCCTGGACACCGCACGGCTGGACGCCGCCGCGGCCCGCCTCACGGCCACCGGCGCCACGGCGGTCACCGTCTCGGACGGCACCCTGCACGCCCAACTGCCGCCCGGAAGCAAGGGGCTCGCCGTCGTCGCCGCGCCCCGCATCGCCGGCTGGCGGTGCGCCGCGGGCGACGGACCGGCCCGCCCCGCCCGCCAGTACCACGGTCTGATCGCCGTCCCCTTGGACGCCGGCCAGACCAGCCTGACCTGCACCTTCCACCCGCCCGGCCTGCGCCTGGGCACGACCGTCGGGCTGGCCTCGCTCACGGTCCTGCTGCTGCTCACCGCGGGCGCCGCCGTCCGCCGCCGGCGCACCCCTGCGCCCGCCCCGACCACACCACCGGCACCGCGCGAGCGCGCGACGGCCGCGCCCTGACCGCGACCCTGGGGGAACCACCATGCTGATATCGATCGTCGCGCCCTGCTACAACGAGGAAGACGTCCTGGACCGCTTCCACGAAGCGGTCCAGAAGGTCGCCGACGAACTCCTGCCGCTCGGCCACGACATGGAGTTCGTCTACGTGGACGACGGCAGCCGCGACCGCACCCTCGCCCTCCTCGAACGGCTCGCCGCCCGCGACGCGCGCGTGCGCTACGTCTCCTTCAGCCGCAACTTCGGCAAGGAGGCGGCCCTGCTCGCCGGGCTGCGGCACGCCTCCGGGGACTCGGTCGTCGTCATGGACGCCGACCTCCAGCACCCGCCGGAGCTGATCGCCCGCATGGTGCGGCTGCGCGAACAGGGCCACGACCAGGTCATCGCCCGCCGCACCCGCACCGGCGACCGCTTCACCCGCACCCTGACCGCCCGCCTGTACTACCGCCTCGTCAACCGTCTGATCGACGTCGAACTCCGTGACGGCGTGGGGGACTTCAGGATGCTGTCCCGCCGGGTCGTGGACGCCGTGCTGGCCCTGACCGAGTACAACCGCTTCTCCAAGGGCCTGTTCGCCTGGGTGGGCTTCCCCAGCACCACCTTCGAGTACGAGAACGCCGCGCGCGAGGCCGGACGCAGCTCCTGGAACCTGCGCGGACTGCTCGACTACGGCCTGGACGGCGTGCTGTCCTTCAACAACCGGCCGCTGCGCGCCGCCCTCTGGCTCGGCATGGGCCTGCTGCTGTGCGCCGGCCTCTACACGGCGTGGATCGTGGGCGCCGCGCTGGTGCACGGGGTGCAGACGCCCGGCTATGTGACCATCATCACCGCCGTGACCGCCCTCGCCGGGGTGCAGATGGTCATGCTGGGAGTGATCGGGGAGTACACCGGACGCATCTACTACGAGGTGAAGGGCCGCCCGCACTTCCTGGTGAAGGCGACCAACGTGGAACGGACGAAAGACCTCATCCCTTGATAGCTCGGCAGATCGTCACCTTCGCCGTGGTGGGCGTGCTCAACACGGCCGTCTACTACGGCCTTTACCTGCTCTTCCTCACCTGGCTGCCCTATCTCGCCGCGCACGTCCTGGCATTCGCGCTGAGCATGGTCGGCTCCTTTTTCCTCAATGCGCGCTTCACCTACCGCATTCGCCCGACCTGGCGGAAATTCCTGCTGTTCCCGCTGACGAACGCCGCCAATTTCGTCATCACCACGGCGGGCGTGTACGTGATCGTGGACGTCCTGCACGCGGGCAGCCGGTTCGCCCCGCTGCTGGCCTCGGCGGCGGCGATCCCGGTCACCTTCGTGGTGTCGCGGTGGATCATGCTGCCGGGCGCGAAGTTCCGTACGGCCGACGGCTGACCGGGTCAGCGGGGCGGCTCGATGCCCCAGGCGGCGGCCCGGCTGCTCGGGGAGGCCGGCGGCCCCACCGCATGACCATTGCATAAACGTGCATTGCTGCGTATAGTCATGCCATCCAGAGGAGGACGGACATGGCGGTACGTGCGGCGGTTGCCGGGGCGAGCGGGTACGCGGGTGGCGAGGTTCTGCGGCTGCTGCTCGCGCACCCCGAGGTCGAGATCGGGGCCCTGACCGGGAACTCCAACGCCGGGCAGCGGCTCGGGGGGCTCCAGCCCCACCTGTGGCCCCTGGCCGACCGGGTGCTGGGCGAGACCACGGCCGACGCGCTCGCCGGGCACGACGTGGTGTTCCTCGCGCTGCCGCACGGGCAGTCCGCCGCCGTCGCCGAGCAGCTCGGCCCGGATGTGCTCGTGATCGACATGGGGGCCGACTTCCGGCTCGCGGACGCGGCGGACTGGGAGAGGTTCTACGGCTCCCCGCACGCCGGCACCTGGCCGTACGGCCTCCCGGAGCTGCCCGGCGCCCGCGCCGCGCTCACCGGGGCCAAGCGCATCGCCGTACCCGGCTGCTACCCCACCGCGGCGACCCTCGCCCTCTTCCCCGCCTACGCGGCCCGGCTCGCCGAGCCGGAGGCCGTGATCGTCGCCGCCTCCGGCACCTCCGGCGCGGGCAAGGCGCCCAAGCCGCACCTGCTGGGCAGCGAGGTCATGGGCTCCATGTCGCCGTACGGCGTCGGCGGCGGCCACCGGCACACCCCCGAGATGATCCAGAACCTCGGCGCGGTCGCGGGGGAGCGGATCACCGTCTCCTTCACCCCGACCCTCGCCCCGATGCCCCGCGGCATCCTCGCCACGTGCAGCGCCAAGGCCGCGCCCGGGGTGAGCGCGGAGTCGCTGCGCGCCGCCTACGAGAAGGCCTACGCCGACGAGCCCTTCGTGCACCTGCTGCCCCCGGGCCAGTGGCCCGCGACGGGTGCCGTGCACGGTTCCAACGCCGTTCAGGTGCAGGTCGCCCACGACGAGGCCGCGGGCCGCATCATCGCGATCAGCGCCATCGACAACCTGACCAAGGGCACCGCGGGCGGTGCCGTCCAGAGCATGAACCTCGCCCTGGGTCTCGACGAGACCACCGGGCTTTCCACGATCGGAGTCGCACCGTGAGCGTCACGGCAGCCAAGGGATTCCGGGCGGCGGGCATCGCCGCCGGGATCAAGCAGAACGGCGCCCCCGACCTGGCCCTCGTGGTCAACGACGGGCCCCGCCGTGCCGCCGCGGCCGTCTTCACCGCCAACCGCGTCAAGGCCGCGCCGGTGCTGTGGTCCGAGCAGGTCATGAAGAGCGGCCAGGTCTCCGCGGTGGTCCTCAACTCCGGTGGCGCCAACGCCTGTACGGGCCCCAAGGGCTTCCAGGACACCCACGCCACCGCCGAGAAGGCGGGCGAGGTGCTGGGCCGCGGCGCCATCGAGGTCGCCGTCTGCTCCACCGGCCTGATCGGCACCCTGCTGCCCATGGACAAGGTGCTCCCCGGCATCGAGACGGCCGCCGCCCAGCTGTCCGAGCACGGCGGCGAGAAGGCCGCCATCGCCATCAAGACCACCGACACCGTGCACAAGACGTCGGTCGTCTCCGGGGGAGGCTGGACGGTCGGCGCGATGGCCAAGGGCGCGGGCATGCTCGCCCCGGGCCTCGCCACCATGCTGGTCGTGATCACCACCGACGCCGACGTGGACGACGCCACCCTGGACAAGGCCCTGCGCGCCGCCACCAGGGTCACCTTCGACCGCGTCGACTCCGACGGCTGCATGTCCACCAACGACACCGTGCTGCTGCTGTCCTCCGGCGCCTCGGGCATCACCCCCGAGTACGACGCCTTCGCCGACGCCGTGCGGCAGGTCTGCGCCGACCTCGGCCGCCAGCTCATCGGCGACGCCGAGGGCGCCAGCAAGGACATCAAGGTCGAGGTGGTCAACGCGGCGAGCGAGGAGGACGCCGTCGAGGTGGGCCGCTCCATCGCCCGCAACAACCTCCTCAAGTGCGCCATCCACGGTGAGGACCCCAACTGGGGCCGCGTCCTGTCCGCGATCGGCACCACCGGCGCCGTCTTCGAGCCGGACCGGCTGGGCGTCGCCATCAACGGCGTCTGGGTGTGCAAGAACGGCTCGGTCGGCGAGGACCGCGACCTGGTCGACATGCGCTACCGCGAGGTGCACATCGTCGCCGACCTCGCCGCCGGCGCCGAGACCGCGACGATCTGGACCAACGACCTGACCGCCGACTACGTCCACGAGAACAGCGCCTACTCCTCATGACCACGACGCGCAAACACACGGCACTGCCCAAGGCGAAGATCCTCGTCGAGGCGCTGCCCTGGCTGACCCGGCACCACGGCAAGGTCGTCGTCATCAAGTTCGGCGGCAACGCCATGGTGGACGAGGAGCTGAAGGCCGCCTTCGCCCAGGACGTCGTCTTCCTGCGGCACGCCGGCCTCAAGCCGGTCGTGGTGCACGGCGGCGGCCCCCAGATCAACGCCGCCCTCGACCGGCACGGCATCGTCAGCGAGTTCAAGGCCGGCCTGCGGGTCACCACCGAGGACGCCATGGACGTCGTACGGATGGTGCTCGCCGGGCAGGTGCAGCGCGAGCTGGTCGGCCTGCTCAATGAGCACGGCCCGCTCGCCGTCGGCCTCACCGGCGAGGACGCCCACACCATCACCGCGGTCAAGCACCGGCCCGAGATCGACGGCGAGCTGGTCGACATCGGCCGGGTCGGCGAGATCACCGCGATCGACACCGGCGCCATCGAGGCCCTGCTCGCCGACGGCCGCATCCCGGTCGTCTCCTCCATCGCCCGCAGTCAGGACGACGGTCATGTCTACAACGTCAATGCTGATACGGCGGCTGCGGCACTCGCTGCGGCACTGGACGCCGAAACCCTCATGGTCCTCACCGACGTCGAGGGCCTCTACGAGGACTGGCCGCACTCCGACGAGGTGATCAGCCGCCTCACCGCACGCCAACTGGAGAAGCTGCTCCCGGAGTTGAGCTCCGGCATGGTGCCCAAGATGCAGGGCTGCCTGTACGCCGTGCGCAACGGCGTGCACACCGCCCGCGTCATCGACGGCCGGGTCCAGCACTCCATCCTGCTGGAGATCTTCACCGACGAGGGCATCGGCACCATGGTCGTGCCCGACGAGCCCGAAAAGGACACGCCGTGACGGGCAACCAGGACCTGACCCAGCGCTGGCAGAGCGCGCTCATGAACAACTACGGCACCCCGCGCCTGCCCCTCGTGCGCGGCGCGGGCGCCACCGTGTGGGACGCCGAGGGCCGCGCGTACACCGACTTCGTCGGCGGTATCGCCACCAACGCCCTCGGCCACGCCCACCCGGCGGTCGTCGAGGCCGTCACCCGGCAGATCGGCTCCCTCGGCCACGTCTCCAACCTCTTCATGGCCGAGCCGACCGTCGTCCTCGCCGAACGGCTGCTCCAGCTCTTCGGCCGCGACGGCCGGGTCTTCTTCTGCAACTCGGGCGCCGAGGCCAACGAGGCCGCCTTCAAGATCGGCCGGCTCACCGGGCGGACGCACGTCGTCGCCACCGAGGGCGGCTTCCACGGCCGTACGATGGGCGCCCTCGCGCTCACCGGGCAGCCCGCCAAGCAGGACCCGTTCCGCCCGCTGCCCGGTGACGTCACCCACGTCCCCTACGGCGACGCCCAGGCGCTGGCCGCCGCCGTCACCGAGGAGACGGCGCTGGTGATCATCGAGCCGATCCAGGGCGAGAACGGCGTCGTCGTCCCCCCGCCCGGCTACCTCAAGGCCGCCCGCGCCATCACCGCCGCCACCGGCGCCCTGCTGGTCCTGGACGAGGTGCAGACCGGCGTCGGCCGCACCGGCACCTGGTTCGCCTACCAGGCCCACGAGGGCGTGCTGCCCGACGTGGTCACCCTCGCCAAGCAGCTCGGCGGCGGCCTCCCGCTCGGCGCCACCGTCGCCTTCGGCCGCGCCGCCGAACTGCTCGGCCCCGGCCAGCACGGCACCACCTTCGGCGGCAACCCGGTCGCCTGCGCCGCCGGGCTCGCCGTCCTCGACACCATCGAGGGCGACGAACTGCTGCAGAACGTCAAGCGGCAGGGCGAGCGGCTGCGCACCGGGATCGAGGCCCTGGGCCACCCGCTGGTCGACCATGTCCGGGGTGCGGGCCTGCTCCTGGGTATCGTGCTCACCGGGCCGCGCGCGCCGCAGGTGCAGCAGGCGGCCCAGGAGGCCGGGTTCCTGGTGAACGCGCCCGCCCCCGACGTCGTACGGCTCATGCCCCCGCTGAACCTGCGCGACGACGAGGCGGACGCCCTGCTCCAGGCGCTGCCCGGCATCCTCGACGCAGGCGGGGACGGACGATCCGGAGAATGAGACGACGATGAGCCAGGCGCAGGACAGCGAGCAGACAGGTGCCGGGCCCGCCGTGCCGCAGACGCGCACCGCACGCCACCGCCGGATCGTGGACATCCTCAACCGCGAGCCGGTGCGGTCGCAGAGCCAGCTGGCCAAGCTGCTCGCCGACGACGGGCTCAGCGTCACCCAGGCGACGCTCTCCCGGGACCTCGACGAACTGAACGCGGTCAAGATCCGCAACAACGAAGGGGACCTCATCTACGCGGTGCCCAGCGAGGGCGGCTTCCGCACCCCGCGCGCCCCGCTCGGCGAGTCCGCCAAGGAGGAGCGGATGCGGCGCCTGTCCCAGGAGCTGCTGATCTCCGCCGAGGCCTCGGCCAACCTGGTCGTGCTGCGCACCCCGCCCGGGGCCGCCCAGTTCCTCGCCTCCGCCATCGACCAGGCCGAGCTGCACGACATCCTCGGCACCATCGCCGGCGACGACACCCTGCTGCTGATCAGCCGGGACCCCACCGGTGGCCAGGCCCTGGCGGACCACCTGCTCAAGCTGGCCCAGAACGGGCACTGACCGGCATGCGGGGCGCGGCCCCCCGGCGGAGAATGGGCGTGTGATCCTCCGCGACGGCCGGACCGGGGGGCGGGCAATCCCCGGGCGGCCGCCGGCCGTATACAAGGGTGTGTCGGGTTTGCGGTTCCCCCTGGGGCGCCTCCCGGACGAGGCTCTGCTGTCCGGGCTGGCCACCGGAGACCAGGAGCTGGCGATCGTCTTCGTGCGGCGCTTCCAGCACCGGGTCTTCGGTGTCGCCATGGCGGTCACCGGGGACCAGCAGCTCGCCGAGGACGTCGCCCAGCAGACGTTCGAACGCGCGTGGCGGCACGCGCAGATCTACGACTCGCGCCGTGGTTCGGTCACCACCTGGCTGACCACCATCGCGCACAACCTCGCCATCGACGCCGTACGCGCCCGGCGCACGGAGCCGGTGGCACCCGAGGACCTCGACGCCCTCCTCGGCACGGTCACCGAGACGCCCGAGCGGTGGGTGCTGGCCGACGAGGCCTCCGCCCGGCTGCGGGCCGCCGTGGGCCGGCTGCCGCGGGAACAGGCGCGGGCCCTGATGATGGCGGGTGTCTACGGGATGACGGCCCAGCAGGTCGCCGACGCGGAACAGATCCCGCTCGGCACCGCCAAGACCCGGATCAGGGCGGCGATGGGCAAACTGCGCACCACACTGGCGGCTCCGGAGCGAGGCGACCATGTCCAGTGACGCGAACTGCGAGAAGCTGCGCGAGCTCGGGGCCGAGCTGGCGCTGGGCGTGCTGCCCGGCCGGGAGCGCGCCGAGGCCCTCGACCATCTGGACGGGTGCGCGGACTGCCGGGAGTTCGTCCGCCAGCTGACCCTGGTCGGCGACCGGCTGATCGGCCTGCTGCCCTGCCAGGAGCCGCCGCTCGGCTTCGAGAGCCGGGTGGCGCGCAGCCTGGCACGGCAGGCGACGGCGCAGCGGCACGCGTCCGGACACGGCGCGGGCGTCGCCTTCGCGGCGCTGCGCGAGCGGGCGCGCCGGACCCGGGTGCGGCTCGGGGCGGCCGCGGCCGCCCTCGCGGTGGTCGCCGGTTTCGCCGGCTGGGGCATCGGCACCGCGGTCGAGCAGGTCACCGCCACGCCCCCGCACACCATGCAGTCCGAGCCCATGCTGGTCGGCGACATGACCTCCGCGTCGGCCCGCGGCCGGCCCGTCGGCGAGGTGTACGCCCGTCCCGGCGCCCCCGGCTGGATCTTCATGACCGTCGGACTCGCCGGGCACGGCAGCAGGTACACCGGCCGGGTCTCCTGTGTGCTGGAGCGCTCGGATGGCACCACCGTGCACGTCGGCGACTTCACCGTGCGGGGCGGTCACGGCTCCTGGGGGGCCACCGCGCCCGTCGACCCGGACTCCGTCTCCGGTGCCCGGCTGACCGCGGCCGACGGTACCGTCCTCGCCCACGCCAAGCTGCAGACCGCGCACGTGCTGTCCCGGGAGACATGAGCCGTCAGGACGCCACCCTGCCGGTGTTCAGCCGGTGCAGCCGGGCGTACACGCCGTCGTGCTCCAGCAGCTCGCCGTGGGCGCCGTCCTCGATGACCCGGCCCCTATCGAGCACCACGATCCGGGTGGCGTCCCGGACGGTGAGCAGATTGTGCGAGATGACGACGGTGGTCCGCCCGGCCATCAGCCGGCGCAGCGGCTCCATGATCCGCCGGCCCGACCCCGCGTCCAGCCCGGTGGTCGGCTCGTCCAGCAGCAGCACGGGCGCGTCCCTGACCATCGCGCGGGCGATGGCCAGCCGCTGGCACTGACCGCCGGACAGGGTGCGCCCGCGCTGGCCGACGAGCGTGTCGTACCCGTCCGGGAGCCGCTCGACGAACTCGTGGGCGTCCGCCGCCCGCGCCGCCGCCACGATCTCCGCCTCGGACGCGCCGGGGCGGCCGTAGGCGATGTTCTCCCGCACGGTGCCGTGGAAGACCAGGGTCTCCTGGAGCACCACCGCGACGCTCTCCCGTACGTCGGCCAGGCGCAGCTCGCGCAGATCGGTGCCGTCGAGCCGGACCGCGCCCCGGTCGGGGTCGTAGAAGCGCAACTGGAGCCTGGCGGCGGTGGACTTGCCGGCACCGCTCGCCCCGACCAGCGCCAGCGTCTCGCCGGGCGCCACCCGGAAGGAGACGTCCGCGAGGGCCCAGGGCGCGGTGCCGGGGTAACGGAACCAGACGCGGTCGAACTCCACCGAGCCGTGCGCCCGGCCGGTCGGGCGGGCGTCCGGACGCTCGGTGACCTGGGGGCGCTGGTCCAGCAGCTCGATGATCCGCTCGGCCGACGCGGCGGCCGTGTAGAAGGTGGTGGCGAGCCCGGACAGCCCGCGCACCGGGCCGTACATCTTGCCGATCAGGGCGAGGAAGACCAGCAGCCCGCCGAGGGTGAGCCGCCCCTGGGACAGCTGCCAGGCGCCGAGGCCGAGGACCGCGAGCACTCCGGCCACCTCGATGACCTCCACGATCGGGCCGTAGACCGCCCGCACGCGGGTCGCGGCCAGCACCGCCCGCAGCCGGCCCGAGCCCTCCCGCTCGAAGCGGTGCGCTTCCCAGCCCTGCCGGTTGTACGCCTGCACCAGCGCGACATTGCCGAGCACCTCCTCGGCGATCGCGCTGAGCGAGCCGCCGCGCCGCCGGGTCTCCCGGGACGCCTCCTTGCTCAGCCGCGCGAAGTGCCGGGCGGCGGACCAGAACAGCGGCACGATGACCAGCGCGAGCAGGGTCAGGTCCCAGCTCAGGTAGAACAGCAGGCCGAGGAAGACGGCCAGTTGGAGCACGTAGTACAGGGCGTCCGCCACGCCCGACAGCAGGAACGTCTCGACCGCGTCCACGTCGTCGGTGACGCGGGACAGCACGTCGCCGAGCCGGCGGCGTTCGAAGAAGCCGAGGGACAGCCCTTGGACATGGCGGAAGACCGCGCAGCGCAGGGAGAGCAGGAAGCGTTCGCCGACCCAGGCGGAGGTCATCCGGTCGGCGAACCCGAGGACGCCCGCGCACACGATCAGCCCCAGGTAGGCCGGGGCGATCCACAGGAAGGGCCCCAGGTCCCGCGGGACCAGCACCTCGTCCACGACGGTCTTGAACAGCCACAGCTCCCCGGCGTCGACGGCCGGACCGGCCAGGCTGAACAGCAGGAGGGGCACGAGCCAGCGGCGGCCGCCCCGGGTGTAGGGCCAGAACCGCCGGAACACCTCGCGCGGGGGGACCGCGGGCGCGGCCGCCACGACCGTGTCGGAGGTCTCGCCCACCGACAGCAGACGCCGCAGGACATGCGCCATGGGATGCGTTTCCTCGGGGTGCGGACGGGCGGACCGGGACCTCCGTCCCCCGGCCCGCCCGGCCTGTGTGGAGGTGGTCGGTCAGTAGCGTCCGAAGCGCTCGTCGTGCCGGTCGCCGTGGTCGTGACGGTCGAATTCGTCGCCCCGGTCGCGGCCGCGCCCGCGGTCTCCGCCGTGGTCGCCGCGGTCGCCGTGGTCGCCGTGGTCGCCGTGGTCTCCGCCGTGCCCGCCGCCGTGGCCGCCGTGGTCACGCAGCGGCAGCAGGCTGCTGAAGATTGCCATAGGTTCCTCCCGGAGAATTCGCTTCACAGGGGATACGGCGCGGGACGGAACAGGGATGGCTTCCGCGGGAAAAATTTTCCTTTCAACCCCGGATATTCCTTTTCAACCCAGATACCGGTCCATGCCCCCGGTGCGGAACACCTCCTCCCGCGCCGTGAGCAGCAGCGCCTCCACCCCGGGCAGCGACTCCAGCCAGGCGAGAGCCGCCCGCGAGCCCCGCGCGAACGCGGCCGTGGCCCAGCAGTCCGCCCAGGTCAGCCGGGGAGCCACCACGGTCGCCGACACCAGGTCGGTGTCCGCGGGCCGGCCCGTGCGCGGGTCCATGACGTGCGCGCCCCGCTCGGCCGTCCCCGACGTGGCGACGGACAGCTCGGCCGCCCCCGCCGACGAGACCACCGCTGCGAGCCCGCCGGCCCGCAGCGGGTCCGCCACGCCCACCC
>NZ_VOGW01000180.1:37435-64816 GCF_007896895.1 Streptomyces misionensis
CCGCCCACCCCTTGACGATCCCGGTGGGGTCCGGCACCCCCCGGTGGCGGGTGCTGAACCACCCCTCGCTCACCCGCTCCGCCTCGGCCGCCAGCTCCAGCACCCGGGCCACCTCGGGCGCGCACCCCGCCACGGTCAGCTCGCCCCGCGCCAGCCGGGACACCTCGCTGTCCGCGCGGTACGTGCTGAACAGCGCGTCCGCCCGGTGGAGCCCGTCCACCGCCGCGCCGAGCGCCGCGCGCACCGCCCGCGGCTCACCGCCGCGCACGTCGAAGGAGAAGACGGTCCCCATGACCTCCTCCGCGTGCCGCACCGCGTCATCCATGGGCCTGGTCCAGCGCGGACTGGAGCGACTGCCGGTAGCCGGTGCTGGTGTACGTGGCCCCCGAGACCATGTCGATCCGCGCGCTCTGCGCGGCCAGCGCCTCGCGCCGCAGCCGGGGGAGCGCATAGCTGTTGATCTCCTGGTCGCGCGGGTTGTCCGTGGGGTACCGGACGGCCGTCACGTCGGTGAGCCTGCCGCCCTCGACGGTCACCCGCACCTGGACCGGACCCCAGCGGGTCTGCACGGTTTCACCGGTGGCGGTCTTCGCGGCCCCCTTGGACGAGGCGGGCGCGCTCGCGCCGGCCCGGGGGGCCGGCGCCGACGCGCCCACGACGAGCCCCGGACTCGTGTGCGGCTTCAGGGACAGCAGCAGCACCACGGCGGAGACCGTCGTGGCGCTCGCCAGGACGATGCGGCGCAGCGGCCGGTTCTTCCTCAACGCGTGCATGGCGTCCGCCTCACAGTTCGAAGGACTCGTGATGGATGCGGTGGTCCCGCAGACCGGCCGCGCGCAGGGCCTCGTAGACGTCCCGCGCGAACCCGTGCGGCCCGCAGATGTAGACGTCGTGGCCGCGTAGCCCGGGGACGGCCGCCCGCAGCGACTCCGCCGTGATGACAGGCCGCTCACCGTGCGGGCCGTTCAACGCGTACAGCACCCTGGCGCCGCGCCACCGGGCGATCGCCTCCAGCTCGCCGCCCAGCGCGAGATCCTCCGCCGAGCGCGCCCGGTACAGCAGGGTGACCTCGCCGGGCAGCGTCTCGAACAGGGCCCGCAGCGGGGTGACACCGACCCCGGCCGCGATCAGCAGGGAGCGCCTGCCCGCGGCCCGGTCGGCGGTGAGCGCGCCGTAGGGGCCCTCGGCCCACACCCGGGTGCCGGGCCTGAGCAGCGAGACGGCCGTGCTGTGGTCGCCGAGCGCCTTGACCGTGATCCGCAGCAGGTCCGGGCGCGGCGGTGCCGACAGCGAGTACGGCGTCGACGTCCAGGCCATGCCCTCGGCGAGGAACCGCCAGCGGAAGAACTGGCCCGGCCGCGCGCCCAGCTCGTCCAGGTGCCGCCCGCGCATCACGACCGAGTACACGCCCGGCGCCTCCGGCTGCACCGACTCCACCCGCAGCCGGTGCCGCCGGTTGAGCCGCACCGGGGTGAGGACCCGGAACCACCCCACGAGCGCCGCGACGCCGAGGTAGAGCGCGTACCAGGCGGCGCCGGCCACCGGCCGGCCGGTGAACTGCTCGCCCAGCGACACCTGGTGGAAGAAGGTCAGGAACACGGCCGCGTACGTGAGCAGGTGGACGTAATACCAGAACTCGTGCCGGACCCGGCGGCGCACCGCCCGCACGGAGGTGAGACCGACCGCGAACAGGATCACGGTGCCGGCGGTGGCCTTCAGCATGTCCGGGTAGTCCAGCACCACGGTGACCGTCTCGTGCCACAGCGACGCCCGGTCCTGCGCCGCGTACCCGGCGAGGATCAGCACGATGTGCGCCACCAGCAGGCACACCGTGTACCGGCCGGCCATCGCGTGCCAGCGCGCCACCCGGTCCGAGCCCACCCGGTTCTCCAGCAGCGGCACCCGCGCCATCAGGCCGACGAGCACCGCACAGGCGTACCCGCACAGCAGTCCCGCGATCCGCCCGGCCCCGGTGAGCCAGCCGGCCGCACCGGTCACCGAGGCGGTGTCCGCCCACCAGAGCGCGACCACGGCCGCCGCTCCCGCGCACACCACGGCGAGCGGCGGCCCCGCGGGGGAGCGGCGCCGCGCGGCCCCCGGCAGGGGCGGGGCCGCCCGCCTCGTGTCCACTGCCGTCATCAGTGCCGTCCCTTCGTCCGCCGGCCCGCCCACTGTGCGTGCCCAAGCTCTGAGCGGCCTCTGAGAAAGGGGCCCGGAACGCTGTCTTCAGAGCTTTCTCACAGAGGTCTCAGAGACCTCTCAGCAATCCGCTGACCAGGCGGTACGACGGCCCACCGACTCTTTTCAGAGCAAACTCACAGCCCGCGCGGGCCTGTGCCGCCCCGCGCACGCGCGATGCTGGGAGGCGCGATGAACACGACCCGTTCCGGCCGCCCGGCCCTCACCCGTCCCGACGGCACCCCGCTGCGCGTCCTCGTCGTCGACGACGACCCCGACCTCGCCGAGGTGCTCACCGGCGCCCTGCGCTACGAGGGCTGGGAGGTGCGCGCCGCCGCCGACGGCACCGCCGCCCTCGCCGCCGCGCGCGAGCTGCGGCCCGACGCCGTCGTCCTGGACGTGATGCTCCCCGACATGGACGGCCTCGCCGTGCTGCGCGGGCTGCACGAGTCCCAGCCCGATGTGTGCGTGCTCTTCCTCACCGCGCGCGACGCCGTCGAGGACCGGATCGCCGGGCTCACGGCGGGCGGCGACGACTACGTCACCAAGCCCTTCAGCCTGGAGGAGGTCGTGGCCCGGCTGCGCGGTCTGCTGCGCCGCGCCGGGATGGCCCGCCGCCCGGAGGAGGAGGCCGGGCTGGTCGTGGGCGACCTGGTGATGGACGAGGACGCCCGTGAGGTGACCCGCTCCGGCGAGCTGATCGAACTCTCGCCGACCGAGTTCGAGCTGCTGCGCTTCCTGATGCGCAACCCGCGCCGCGTGCTCAGCAAGGCGCAGATACTCGACCGGGTCTGGTCCTACGACTTCGGCGGCCGGGCCCATGTGGTCGAGCTGTACATCTCCTACCTCCGCAAGAAGATCGACGCGGGCCGGGCACCCATGATCCACACGGTGCGCGGGGCTGGTTACGTACTGAAACCGGTGACCGGGTGAGGGCCGGTGACCGCACGGGCCCGCTCGCCCGCCTGCCCCGCTTCCGCACCCTGCGCGCCCGCTTCCGCACCCTGCGCGCCCGCCTGACCTTCGGCCTCGTGGTCCTGCTGGCGGTGAGCTGCGCCGCCGTCGGCGTGGCCGCCGTGGTCGAGCTGAACGGCTTCCTCACCCAGCGCCTGGACGAACAGCTCGCCCAGGTCGGCACCCGCTTCCCGGAGAGCCTGGAGCACCGCGGCAAGCTGCCCGACGACCACGACGGCGACGAGCAGGCCGACACCCGCCGGATGGCCACCGGCACCTTCGGCGCCCGCCTGCTGGACGGCACCGTCGTCAACAAGGGCCTCATCCGCTCCGGCGACCTCTCCGCCGACCTGAACGTCTCCCTGTCCGCCGGGGACGCGAAGCGGCTGGCCCGGACCCCGGCCGACGGCCGCCCGCACACCGTCGAACTCTCCGCCCTCGGCCACTACCGGGTCGTCGCCACCCGCGGCCGCGACGGCGACGTGCTGATGGCGGGCCTCCCGCTGGAACCCGTCGAGGCCACCGTCCACCGCCTGGAACTGGTCTCCGCGGTGGTCTTCGGCCTCGCCCTGGTCACGGCCGGGGTGACCGGCGCCCTCTGGGTCCGCTGGTCCCTGCGCCCCCTCGGGCGGGTCACCGCCACCGCCACCCGGGTCAGCGAACTCCCGCTCGCCAGCGGCGAGGTCGCCCTGCCGCCGCGCGCCCCCGACGCCGACCCGCACAGCGAGGTCGGCCAGGTCGCCGCCGCCCTCAACCGCATGCTCGGCCATGTCGAGGACGCGCTCACCCAGCGGCACGCGAGCCAGGAGCGGCTGCGCCGGTTCGCCGCCGACGCCAGCCACGAGCTGCGCACCCCGGTCGCCTCGGTGCGCGGCCACGCCGAACTGGCCCTGCTGCACCCCGGCCCGGTGCCGCCCGAGGTCACCCGGGCGCTGGAGCGGATCACCGCCGAGTCCTCCCGGATGGGCCTGATGGTGGACGACCTGCTGCTGCTCGCCCGCCTCGACGCGGGCCGCCCGCTGGAGCGCGGCACGGTGGACCTGACCCGGCTGGTCCTGGACGCGGTCACCGACGCCCGCGCCGCCGGCCCCGGCCACCGCTGGGCCCTGGACCTGCCCGAGGACCCGGTCACCGTTACCGGAGACGCCCACCGCCTGCACCAGGTGGTGGCCAACCTGCTGGCCAACGCGCGCCTGCACACCCCCGCGGGCACCGAGGTCACGGTCACCCTGGAGCCGTGCCCCGGCGCCGTCCTCCTGCGCGTCCACGACGACGGGCCCGGCATCCCCGAGGAACTGCGCCCCGCGGTCTTCGAACGCTTCACCCGCGCCGACCACCGCCGCCACGCGGACGCGTCCGCGCCGGGGGCGGGCCTCGGCCTGTCGATCGTGGCGGCAGTGGTGGAGGCGCACGGCGGGACGGTGGAGGCACAGAGCGAACCGGGCTCCACGGCCTTCAGGGTCGCCCTGCCGGCCTGACGGGCAGGGGTCAGGCCGTGGGCCGGGGTCAGTACCGGCTGACGGCGGTGACGCCGCCGGACGTGCCCAGAACGATGTGCGGCGCCCTGTCCGGATCCGCCCAGCGCAGGATCCGCCGCATGTCCCGCTCCGGGACGGAGACACAGCCGGCGGTCGCCCCGCGCCCGTTGACGTGCAGGAAGATCCCGGCCCCCCGCCCCCGCACCGGCCGGTGGTAGTTGAACCCCACGACCAGCGCGTACGCGTACTGCCCCGCGTACGCGCCCAGGTGCTCCGACTCCGAGGCCCGGCAGTCACCCGGCAGCGGGTCCGTCCACCGGTTGTACGACGACGACGCGTTGTCCTGGCACCACCAGGAACTCTTCTTCACCGGCCGGTAGGGGACGCGGGTGCCGCCCGGCGCCGCCTTGGTCCCGAACCCGAACGGAAGGTCGTACAAGCCGGTCGGCGTCGTGTCCGTGCCCTGTCTGCGCGCACCCCCCTCGACGAGCCCCTTCGCCCCGAACCGCGCCGGCGCGGACCCGGCCCGCACCCATGATCCGCCCCGCCGGTCCCACCAGGTGAGCGTGCCCGTCGTGGACCTGGTGTCCGGCGCCCGCGCGATGATCAGCTGGGTGCCGCCACCGGTGTCGGCCAGCCGCTCGGGCAGCGGCAGCGGGCCACGGGGAGGGGCGGCGCCGAGCAGGCCCAGGACGGAGGCGGAGACGAGGCCGGCGACGGCAGCGGGACGCATGCTCAGACGCTAGCCGGGGGCAGCGGCAACGGCAGTCCCGGAAGCCCGTCCAGGCTCGTGGCGATGTGCTCCTTCCGGGTGAAGTACTCGTTCAGGGAGGCGTCGTCCTCCCGCGCGAAGCGCCTCTGGTGCAGATCGCGCTCCTCCTCGTACGCCATGAAGGGGACGGCGTAGCCGCAGGTGTCCCGCACCAGCTCGGCGTGGACGACGATGATCGCGCGCAGCCCGTGCGCTCCCGGTTCGATGCCGGGGAAGCGGGCGAGCAGCTCCGAAAAGCGCGGGTCGTCGCGGAACACGGGCTCGCCCCGGCCGTGCACCCGCACGATGTTCGGCGGGCCCTGGAAGGCGCACCACATCAGGGTGATCCGCCCGTTCTCCCGCAGGTGCGCGATGGTCTCGGCGTTGGAACCGGCGAAGTCCAGGTAGGCCACGGTGAGTTCGTCCAGCACGGCGAACGAGCCCTTGAGGCCCTTGGGGGAGAGGTTGACCCGGCCGTCGCCGGACAGCGGCGCGGTCGCGGTGAAGAAGAGGGGTTGCTCCTCGATGAACGTGCGGAGCCTGCCGTCGATGCGCTCATAGCTCTTTCCCATGGCCCGGATTATCCCCGCAACTCTTTCGACTGTCTAAGGATTCTCGGCTCACCCGAAAGGGCGATTGACGAATCATGCAGAGTTCTGCATACTCATGCATGTCAGCAATTGCACGTGAGGAGAAACCCGTGACCGAGCGCGTCGTACTCGCCTACTCAGGCGGTCTGGACACCTCCGTCGCCATCGGCTGGATCGCCGAGGAGACGGGCGCCGAGGTCATCGCCGTTGCGGTCGACGTCGGCCAGGGCGGCGAGGACCTGGACGTCATCCGCAAGCGCGCCCTCGCGTGCGGTGCCGTCGAGGCCGAGGTCGCCGACGCCAAGGACGAGTTCGCCGACGAGTACTGCCTCCCGGCGATCAAGGCCAACGCCCTGTACATGGACCGCTACCCGCTGGTCTCCGCCCTCTCCCGGCCGACCATCGTCAAGCACCTGGTCGCCGCCGCCAAGAAGCACGGCGCCACCACGGTCGCCCACGGCTGCACCGGCAAGGGCAACGACCAGGTCCGCTTCGAGGCCGGCATCGTCGCCCTCGCCCCCGACCTGAAGTGCATCGCCCCGGTCCGCGACTACGCGATGACCCGGGACAAGGCGATCGCCTTCTGCGAGGCCAAGCAGCTCCCGATCGCCACCACCAAGAAGTCCCCGTACTCCATCGACCAGAACGTCTTCGGACGCGCCGTCGAGACGGGCTTCCTGGAGGACATCTGGAACGCGCCGATCGAGGACATCTACGAGTACACCTCCAACCCCGCCACCCCGCGCGAGGCCGACGAGGTCGTCATCACCTTCAAGGAGGGCGTCCCGGTCGCCCTCGACGGCAAGCCCGTCACCGTCCTCCAGGCCATCCAGCAGCTCAACGAGCGCGCGGGCGCCCAGGGCATCGGCCGGATCGACATGGTCGAGGACCGCCTCGTCGGCATCAAGTCCCGCGAGGTCTACGAGGCCCCCGGCGCGATCGCGCTGATCACCGCCCACCAGGAGCTGGAGAACGTCACCGTCGAGCGCGAACTCGCCCGCTACAAGCGGCAGGTCGAGCAGCGCTGGGGCGAACTGGTCTACGACGGCCAGTGGTTCTCCCCGCTCAAGCGCGCCCTGGACGGCTTCATCGACGAGGCCAACCAGCACGTGTCCGGCGACATCCGCCTGACCCTGCACGGCGGCCGCGCGGTCGTCACCGGCCGGCGCTCCGAGTCGTCCCTGTACGACTTCAACCTCGCCACCTACGACACCGGCGACACCTTCGACCAGGCCGCGGCCAAGGGCTTCATCGACATCTACAGCCTGTCGTCGAAGATCGCCGCGCGGCGTGATCTCGCAGGCGAAGCCTGACGCAGACCCGGTGTGACCGCACGGGTCCCCTCGCACGCATCAGCCTGACAGCCGCCTCCTCACCTGCAAGGGTGGGGAGGCGGTCGCACAGACACACTCCCGAGGAGCACGCAAGTGAGCAGCAACAGCGGTGACGTACGGCTCTGGGGCGGCCGTTTCGCCGACGGTCCCGCCGAGGCCCTGGCGAAGCTGTCCGCGTCCGTCCACTTCGACTGGCGGCTCGCGCCCTACGACATCGCCGGTTCCCGCGCCCACGCGCGCGTGCTGCACAAGGCCGGACTCCTCAGCGAGGACGAGCTGGAGCGCATGATCGCCGGGCTCGACCAGCTGGAGGCGGACGTCGCCGACGGCTCCTTCACCGGCACGATCGCCGACGAGGACGTGCACACCGCCCTGGAGCGGGGCCTGCTGGAGCGCCTCGGTCCCGACCTCGGCGGCAAGCTCCGCGCCGGCCGGTCCCGCAACGACCAGGTGGCCACCCTCTTCCGGATGTACCTCAGGGACCACGCGCGGATCATCGGCGGCCTGATCGCCGATCTCCAGGACGCCCTGATCGGCCTCGCCGAGGCCCACCCCGACGTGGCGATGCCCGGCCGCACCCACCTCCAGCACGCCCAGCCGGTGCTCTTCGCCCACCACGTCCTCGCCCATGTGCAGTCCCTGTCCCGGGACGCGGAGCGGCTGCGCCAGTGGGACGAGCGCACGGCGGTCTCGCCGTACGGCTCGGGCGCCCTGGCCGGCTCCTCCCTGGGCCTGGACCCCGAGGCGGTGGCCGAGGACCTCGGGTTCGAGCACGGCAGCGCGGGCAACTCCATCGACGGCACGGCCTCCCGGGACTTCGTCGCCGAGTTCGCCTTCATCACCGCGATGATCGGCGTGAACCTCTCCCGGATCGCCGAGGAGATCATCATCTGGAACACGAAGGAGTTCTCCTTCGTCACCCTCCACGACGCGTTCTCCACCGGCTCCTCGATCATGCCGCAGAAGAAGAACCCGGACATCGCGGAGCTGGCCCGGGGCAAGTCCGGCCGCCTGATCGGCAACCTGACCGGACTCCTCGCCACCCTCAAGGCGCTGCCCCTCGCCTACAACCGCGACCTCCAGGAGGACAAGGAGCCGGTCTTCGACTCCTGCGACCAGCTGGAGGTGCTGCTGCCCGCCTTCACCGGCATGATGGCCACCCTCACGGTCCACCGCGAGCGCATGGAGGAACTGGCCCCGGCCGGCTTCTCCCTCGCCACCGACATCGCCGAGTGGCTGGTCCGCCAGGGCGTCCCGTTCCGGGTGGCGCACGAGGTGGCGGGGGAGTGCGTCAAGGCCGCCGAGGCCGAGGGCAAGGAGCTGGACGAGCTGACGGACGAGCAGTTCGCCAAGATCTCCGCCCACCTCACCCCCGAGGTCCGCACTGTCCTGAACGTCCCCGGCGCCCTGGCCTCCCGCAACGGCCGCGGCGGCACCGCGCCGAGCGCGGTGGCGGTGCAGCTGACGGAGGTCAAGGCGAACGTGGCGCTCCAGCACGAGTGGGCGCGGGCGAGGACGGTCCGCTAGTGCTGTGGCCGCGAGGGTTTGCCGGGAGGCTGCCGGGCGTCGCGAGCCGGTGAACCTTTCCGGTCGCAGCACTAGCTTCGGCCGGCGGCCAGCAGCTCCAGCGTGTCGATCACGCGGTTCGAGAAGCCCCACTCGTTGTCGTACCACGCGACCACCTTGACGTGCCGGCCGTCGACGCGGGTGAGGGCCGAGTCGAAGATCGACGAGGCGGGATTGCCGGTGATGTCGGAGGAGACGAGCGGGTCCTCCGAGTACTCGAGGACGCCGGCGAGCGGCCCCTGCGCCGCCGCCCGGTACGCGGCCAGCACCTCGTCGCGGGTCACGTCGCGGGCGACGGTCGTGTTGAGTTCGACGATCGAGCCCACCGGCACCGGCACGCGGATCGAGTCGCCCGACAGCTTGCCGTCGAGGCCCGGCAGCACCAGGCCGATCGCCTTGGCGGCGCCGGTCGTGGTCGGCACGATGTTCACGCCGGCGGCGCGGGCGCGGCGGGCGTCGCGGTGCGGACCGTCCTGGAGGTTCTGCTCCTGGGTGTAGGCGTGCACCGTCGTCATGAACCCGTGCTCGATACCGGCGAGTTCGTCGAGGACCGCGGCCAGCGGCGCGAGCGCGTTGGTGGTGCAGGAGGCGTTCGAGACGACGGTGTGCGCGGCCGGGTCGTAGGCGTCGGTGTTGACGCCGTAGGCGAGCGTGACGTCCGCGCCGTCCGAGGGCGCGCTGACGAGCACCTTCCTCGCGCCTGCCGTGACGTGGGCGCGGGCGGCCTCGGCCGAGGTGAAGCGGCCGGTGGCCTCCAAGGCGATGTCCACGCCGAGTTCGGCCCACGGCAGCCGTGCCGGTTCGCGCTCGGCCAGCACCGTGATCCGGCGGCCGTCGACGACGAGGGCGTCCCCGTCGACGGTCACCGGGCGCCCGAGCCGGCCGGCCGTGCTGTCGTAGGCGAGCAGCCGGGCGAGCGTGGCGGGCTCCGTCAGGTCGTTGACGGCGACGATCTCCAGGGCGCTGTCGCGCTCCAGCAGCGCGCGCAGCACATTGCGTCCGATGCGGCCGAAACCGTTGATGGCGATGCGAGTCATGAGCGATGTCCCTTCCGTTCGCCACCAGGCTCGCCCGCCGCCCACGCCGCTGACAGTGGCGCGACCGCCATGGTTCACAAGGATCTCGCCACGGGCGTCGGGCGCCTCACTCGCCCCGGGTGAAGGTGCGCCGGTACTCGCTCGGTGTGGTGCCGAGGATGCGCTGGAAGTGCAGCCGCAGATTCGCGCCGGTGCCGAGCCCGACGTCGGCGGCGATCTGCTCGACGCCGCGTTCCGAGCGCTCCAGCAGTTCGCGGGCCAGGTCGACGCGCGCACGCATCACCCACTGCATCGGCGTGTAGCCGGTCTCCTCGACGAAGCGCCGGGAGAACGTGCGCGCCGAGACCCCGGCCTGCCGCGCGAGCAGGTCGAGGGTGAGGGGCTGGTCGAGCCGGTGCAGCGCCCACTCGCGGGTGGCGGCGAACCGCTCGCCGAGCGGCTCGGGGACGCTGCGCGGCACGTACTGGGCCTGGCCGCCGCTGCGGTAGGGGGCGGCGACCAGACGCCGGGCCGCGTGGTTGGACGCGGCCACTCCGAGATCGCCGCGCAGGATGTGCAGGCACAGGTCGATGCCGGAGGCGGCGCCGGCCGAGGTGAGCAGGCTGCCCTCGTCGACGAACAGCACGTTCTCGTCGACCTGGACGAGCGGATGCCTGGCCCGCAGGGCCCGCGTGTAGTGCCAGTGCGTCGTGGCGCGCCTGCCGTCGAGCAGGCCCGTGGCGGCGAGCGCGAACGCACCGGTCGAGATGGCGGCGAGCCGCGCGCCCCGGGTGTGGGCGGCGATCAGCGCCTCGACGACGGCCCGCGGCGGGTCGTCGCGGTCCGGGAACCGGTAACCGGGGACGAAGACGACATCGGCCCACCCGAGCGCGTCGAGGCCGTGGGCGACGTAGTACGCGAGGCCGTCGCCGCCGGTCACCAGGCCGGGCGCGGCCCCGCACACCCGCACCTCGTACGGCATGCTCGCGCGGGTCGTGAACACCTGGGCGGGGATGCCGACGTCGAGCGGCTTCGCACCTTCGAGCACGAGGACGGCGACGCGATGCAGACGGGAGGCTGGCACAGGACGAGGCTACGCGGGGCGTGCCACGCGGCCGGCGCCCGCCTCGGCGGGAGGACCGCACGCGCCGGGCCGCTGGGCGGGGCCGGTCGCGGGTTACGTTGGTCGAAGCCGAACCGGAGCCGACCCAACGGAGCCCGCGATGCCCTTCGCCCGTCTCGCGACCGCCACCACCGCCACCTGTCACATCGGCCTGGGGCTGGCCGCCGTCGGCCGCCCGGGCTACATCAACCTGGGCCGGGACGAGGACCTCGGGGCGGACCGGAGCGTGGCGGCCCTGCGCTCCCGTACCCATGAACTCCTCGACGCCGCCTACGCCCAGGGCGTGCGCTACGTCGACGTGGCCCGCTCCTACGGCCGTTCGGAGGAGTTCCTCGCCGACTGGCTGAAGGCCCGCCCCGGCATCGATGACGTCGTCGTCGGCAGCAAATGGGGCTACACCTACACCGCCGACTGGTCCACCGACGCCGTGCGGCACGAGGTCAAGGACCACGGCCTGGCGACGTACGAGCGGCAGCGCGCCGAGACCGACGCCCTGCTCGGCGACCGGCTCGACCTCTACCAGATCCACTCGGTCACCCCGGACAGCCCGGCCCTCACCGACAAGGAACTCCACGCCAGGCTCGCCCAGGCCGCCGCCGGCGGCCTGACCGTCGGCTTCTCCACCAGCGGCCCGGCCCAGGCGGAGGCGATCCGGGCCGCCCTCGCCGTGACGGTCGACGGCGAGCCCCTCTTCCGTACCGTCCAGTCGACCTACAACGTCCTGGAGCACTCGGCGGGCCCCGCCCTCGCCGAGGCACACGACGCCGGGCTGACCGTGATCGTCAAGGAGGGCATGGCCAACGGCCGGCTCGCCGGCCCGAACGCCCCCGAGACGCTGCGGGCGGTCGCCGCCGAGACGGGGCTCGGCTGTGACGCCGTCGCCCTCGCCTGGATCCTGCGCCGGCCCTGGGTGGGCGTGGTCCTCTCCGGCGCCGCGACGGTCGCCCAGCTCGCCTCCAATCTGCACGCCCCCGCCGTCGACCTGGACCCGGAGCAGCTGACCCGCCTCGCCACGCTCACCGAGGACCCCCGCGCCTACTGGGAGCGGCGCGGAGAGCTGCCCTGGCACTGACGCACACCCGCGTGCCCCGGCACTGACACAAACCGCGCTGACCAGGGGGATGAGTCACGTGTGCCCAGTGTGAGACAAAATTGTCTCACCTGGGCTACTCTTGTCTCATGGATCGTGACCACGTGCTGCGCAGCGCCGCCGCCCTGCTGACCCGCAAGTCCACCGCGACCATGGACGAGGTCGCCAAGGCCGCCGGGATCAGCCGGGCCACGCTGCACCGCCACTTCGCCGGGCGCGACGCGCTCGTCCGGGCGCTGGAGGCGCTCGGCATCGCGGAGTGCGAGGCGGCGCTGGACCGGGCCCGCCCGGAGGAGGGGGCCGCGGCCGACGCCGTGCGCCGCCTGGTCCGCGAGATCCAGCCGGCCGCGGGCCTGCTCGCGTTCCTGTACGGCGAGAGCCAGCTGTGGGAGGGCGACCGGCAGAACGACGGCTGGCAGCGGCTCGACGGCCGGATCGCCGCCCTGTTCCAGCGCGGACAGCAGGGCGGTGAGTTCCGCATCGACCTCACTCCCGCCTGGCTCACCGAGGCGCTCTACGGTCTGACCGCCTCCTGCGCCTGGGCCAGCCTGGACGGCCGCGTGGCCGCCCGTGACTTCCCGACCATGGTCGCCGAGCTGCTGCTCGGCGGCGCCCTGCGAAGAGAGGAACCATGACCAGCACCCTGCGGCCGGCCGACGCGGCGCGGACGGAGCGGCGTCCGGGCCGGTGGCTCGCGCTCTGCGTCCTCGTCCTGGCCGTGCTGCTGGTGGCCGTCGACGCCACCGTCCTCGGCCTGGCCACCCCCTACATCAGCGAGGACCTCCACCCCTCCGGCACCCAGCTGCTGTGGATCGGTGACGTCTACTCCTTCGTCATCGCCGGCCTGCTGGTCTCCATGGGCGGCCTCGGCGACCGCATCGGCCGCAAGCGGATCCTGCTCGGCGGCGCCACCGCGTTCGGCGCGATCTCCGTGCTCAACGCCTATGCCTCCACACCCGAAACGATGATCCTGGCGCGGGCGCTGCTCGGTGTCGCGGGCGCGACCCTGATGCCGGCCACCCTCGCCCTGATCCGCAACCTCTTCCACGACCCGCGCGAGCGCAGCCTCGCCGTCGGCATCTGGGGCGCGACCGCCTCCGCCGGCACGGCCGTCGGCCCGATCGTGGGCGGCTTCCTGCTGGAGCACTTCTGGTGGGGCTCGGTCTTCCTGATCAACCTGCCGGTGATGGCCGTCCTGGTGCTGGTCGGCCTGCGCACCCTGCCCGAGTCCCGCAACCCGGACCCGGGCCCCTGGGACCTGCCCAGCGTCCTGCTGTCGCTCGTCGGCATGATCGGCGTCGTCTACGGCGTCAAGGAGGCCGCGACGCACGGCTTCTCCTGGCCGGCCCTCGCCGTCGGCCTGCTGGGCGCGGGCGCCCTCGGCGGCTTCGTGCGCCGTCAGCTGACCATGCCGGTCCCGCTGCTGGACATGCGGCTGTTCCGGCACCGCGGCTTCAGCGGCGCCGTGCTCGCCGACCTGCTGACCGTGCTCGGCATGTCCGGACTGGTGTTCTTCCTCTCCCAGTACCTGCAACTGGTCCAGGGCAGGCACCCGTTCGAGGCGGGCCTGGCCGAACTGCCCGCCGCCGTGGGCGCGGTGGCGGCCGGACTGGTCGCGGGCAGCGCGGCCCGGCGCCTCTCGGTCCGCTCGGTGGTCGCGGGCGGCCTCGCCGCGGTCGGCCTGGCCCTGGCCGCCCTGACCTGCCTCGGCCGGTCCACCGGCTACCCGGTCCTCGGCGCCGCCCTGCTGATCGTCGGCATCGGCGCGGGCCTGTCCTTCACCGTCACCGCGGACGTGATCCTCTCCAGCGTCCCCAAGGAACAGGCCGGCGCCGCCTCGGCGGTCTCCGAAACCGCCTACGAACTGGGCGCCGCGCTCGGCATCGCCCTCCTCGGCTCCATCGTGACCGCCGTCTACAGCGGCTTCACCGGCCCGGCCGGCACCCCGCCCGGCGCCCATGAATCGCTGGGCGCGGCGGTCGAGGCCGCGGCCCGCATGCCCGCCGGTGCGGCCCATTCCCTCCTGGACGCGGCCCGCGACGCCTTCGTGCACGGCCTCCACCTGGCGTCCGGCGCGGGCGCGGCGGTCCTGCTGGGCACGGCGGCGGTGGCGTGGTTCCTGCTGAAGGGACAGCGACTGGAGAGCACCGAGCAGGCGGAGCACCCGCGGTAGGCAGGGGACCGAGGCCGGGGCGCCCGCCCCGGCCCGTCCCTCACCGCTTGTAGCCCAGCACCGTCATCATCCCGCTCTCCGAGTGGTACTGGTTGTGGCAGTGCAGCATCCACAGCCCCGGGTTGTCCGCGTCGAACTCCACCACCAGCTTGCGGTGCGGCAGCACCAGCGCCGTGTCCTTGCGCGCCCCCACCGCGTCCAGACCGGTCATCGCGAACGTGTGTCCGTGCAGGTGCATCGGGTGCCACATGTCCGTCGCGTTGATGAGGGTGAGCCGCACCCGCTCCCCGGCATGGATCTCGTGCCGCTGCCGCACGTCGTACGGCTTGTGGTCGAAGCCCCAGTCGAAGCGGTGCATGTTGCCGGTGATCCTGATGCGCATCTGGCGGTCGGGGTGCCGCTCGGGCAGGGCCACCGAGTCGGCCGGCTCCAGCCGCCGCGCCGGCACGCACTCGCCGTCCAGCTCGTCCGGCCGGACATTGGGGGCAGGAAGGTTTTTCCCCTTGTCGGTGCGGAGCACGGCGAGCGCGCTGCCCTTCTTGCCCTCGGCGAGCGCGACCAGCGGGAAGCAGCCGTCCTTGGCGGTCACCAGCACGTCGTACCGCTCGGACATGCCGATGAGCAGCGCGTCGGTCTCCCGGTGCCGCACGGGGTAGCCGTCGGTGTGGGTGACGGTCATGGTGTGCCCGCCGAGACAGACCCGGAAGGCCGTCTCCGAACCCGCGTTGACGAAACGGATGCGGATGCGGTCACCGGGACGGCAGCGCAGCACCGAGGGATCGTGCGGCAGCCGCCCGTTGACGAGGTAGTACGGGTAGTCGACGCTGCCGCCGTCGCCGTCGAGCATGCGGCTGTGGGAGTCGCGCAGCACCCGGTCGGGGCCCGCGGACTTGGCGGACGGCGCCGGCTTCGCCTTGGCCGGCTTGCTCGCGTGGGGGCTCGGGCTGCCGCTCGGGTGCGTGTGCTCGGGGCCCATCCCCATGCCGCCCATCGCGGAGCCGCCCGGCTTGAGCTGTTCGAGCACCCCGTCGGGCGTGGAGCCGTCCACCCCGTCCAGCCAGTCGTCCAGGACGACGATCCACTCCTTGTCGTAGGCGAGCTTCTCCTTGGGATCGTCCACGACGAGCGGCGCGTACAGGGCGCGGTCGGGCTGCATCCCGACATGGGAGTGGAGCAGATAGGTGCCCGGGTGCTTCACGGTGAACCGGTAACGGAAGTCGCGCCCCGAGGGGATGGCCCGCTGGGTCAGGTCCGGCACGCCGTCCATGTCGCAGCGCAGCCGCACCCCGTGCGAGTGCAGGGTGGTCTCGGTGGGCAGCCGGTTGGCGAGCGTCAGATCGAGCACGTCGCCGGCGCTGACCCGGACCAGCGGTCCCGGCACCGTGTCGTTGTACGCCCAGGTCCGCACTGACCGCCCACCCAGGTCCAGTCGCGACTCGGCGGCGGTGAACCGGTGGGTGTGGACACGGCCCGCCCCGCGCTTGCGCTCGGTGGCGAGGACCTCCGGGTCCGACGGGTTGACGTACCCCCGGGGCCCCGCCGGTACGAAGTTCCCCTCGGTGCCCGCCCCGAGGGGGCCGGTGTCCGCGCGGTGGGGTCCGGAGCGGGTCTCGGAGCCGGAGCCGCAGGACGCCAGGAAGCTCGCACCGACGGCTGCGATCGGGACACGGAGGAGGGTTCGCCGCGAAGGTGTATCCATGCCTGAATCAGACATGTTTTCCGGGGGGTACGCGCGGGAGCGTAGGCCGAATGCCCCTGCCCCGCGGGAGATTCACACCGGCAGACGGACGAACGCCCGCCGCGTCCGTCCGCCCAAGGGGCTCAGGCGGCCTTCGCCTTGGTGGCGTACATGTCCACGTACTCCTGCCCGGACAGCCGCATGACCTCGGTCATCACGGAGTCCGTCACGGCGCGCAGCACATAGCGGTCGCGGTCCATGCCGTCGTAGCGGGAGAACTCCATCGGCGCGCCGAAGCGCACGGTCACCTTGCCGGGGCGCGGGATGCCGTTGCCGCCCGGCTGGAGCTTGTCGGTGCCGATCATGGCGAACGGCACCACCGGCGCACCGGTCATCAGGGTCAGCCGGGCGATGCCCGTGCGCCCCCGGTAGAGGCGGCCGTCGGGGGAGCGGGTGCCCTCGGGGTAGATGCCGAAGATCTTCCCCTCCTCCAGGATCCGCCGTCCCGTCATCAGCGCGGCCACACCGCCGTTCGCGCCGTCGCGGTCCACCGGGATCATGCCGACGCCGGTGAAGAACCACGCCATCAGCCGGCCCTTGACGCCCTTGCCGGTGACGTACTCGTCCTTGCCGATGAAGAACACCTGACGCTTCGTGACCAGCGGCAGCACGATCGAGTCGATGAAGGTGAGGTGATTTCCGGCCAGAATCACCGGTCCGTCCCCCGGGATGTGCTCCACGCCCTCCACCTGGGGGCGGAACATCAGGCGCATGATCGGTCCGAGCACTGCCTTGATGAGGCGGAAGCGGGACAACGGGTCCTCCGATGCCGAGGGAGCGATATGAGTCTGTGCAGGTGAGGACATTACTCGCGGGTCCGGCGCGAACGCACATCGGGTACGGCCGGTTCACCGAGGTCTTACGAAGTGTTGACGTGGGTTTACCTGCGGTGACGCGCGGCAGACGGCGGGTAACGCCCTTGTGCCGGTGTGACGGACATCGCTCGGGTGGCGGCGGGCCCGACGGACCGTCACCGCTGGCCGCCCATGGTCCACCGGCCGTCGTCCCCGTGTTCGACCCGAAGCCGCCCTCCTGTCATGTTCCCGCCCCTACGATCGCTCGGACCGATGAGCGACACGACAGCGGACGCAGCAGACGGCAGGAGGCCGCCGATGGGGAACGACCGGACGAACGAGCAGCCGCGGAACGAGGGCACGGGACGGCGGGCGCTGCTCGGCGCCGCGGTGCTGGGCGCGAGCGGGGCGGTCCTCGGACTGCCCGGGGCCGCGCGGGCGGCCGAGGCCCGGGCGGCGAAGCCCGCCGCGCGCGGGCTGAAGGGGCTGCCGGTGCCGACGATCATCGGCCACCGGGGGGCCAGCGGCTACCGCCCCGAGCACACCTTCGGCTCCTATGAACTCGCCCTCGACCTCGGCGCCGACATCGTGGAGGCCGGCGACCTCTGCCCCACCAAGGACGGCCACCTCGTCTGCCGGCACGAGCCGGAGATCGGCGGCACCACCGATGTCGCGGACCACCCCGAGTTCGCCGGCCGCAAGACCACCAAGGTGCTCGACGGCGTGCCCACCACCGGCTGGTTCACCGAGGACTTCACCCTCGCCGAGCTGAAGACGCTCCGCGCGATCGAGCGCATCCCGGCCAACCGGCCGCACAACACCCTCTACAACGGGCGCTGGGAGATCCCCACCTTCGAGGAGGTCCTCGCCTGGCAGGACGAGCAGACCCGCAAGCGCGGCAAGCAGGTGTGGATCTACCCCGAGACCAAGCACCCCACCTACTTCCGCAAGCTGGGCCTCGGCCTGGAGGAGCGGGTGGCCAAGCTGCTGCGCAAGCACGGCAAGGACGGCCGCAACTCCCCGGTGATCCTCCAGTCGTTCGAGCCCACCAGCATCGAGCGGCTCAACCGGCTGGTCGACAACCCGCTCGTGGTGCTGCTGTCCACGGCCGACAGCCGTCCCTGGGACTTCGTGGAGACGGGCGACCCGCGCACGGTCGCCGACCTGATCACCCCCAAGGGTCTGCGGGAGATCGCCGGTTATGCCCAGGGCATCGGCCCCACCCTCGACCTGGTCATCCCCAGGAAGGCGGACGGCACCCTGGCCGCGCCCTCCACCCTGGTCTCCGACGCGCACCGGGTCGGGCTGATCCTGCACCCCTACACCATGCGCAACGAGAACCCCTTCCTGCCGGCCGAGTTCCGCAAGGGCGGCGCGGCCGACGGCTACGGCGACCCCTTCGGCGCCTTCAAGGCGTACTTCGGGACCGGCATCGACGGGGTCTTCACCGACAACGCCGACACCGGGGTCCTCGCCCGAGCCGACTTCCTGAAGTGACCGGACGCCGGCTCTCCCGCCGCGGACGGCGGGGGAGTTGGCTATCTCACAGGACGGTCACGCACGACGGAGGTTGCTTCGCGCCGAGCGCGGGGATAGGAGTGTGGGGGACGACAGGTGATCAGGTGAGCGGGAGGCATGCGCACATGGGCATGAGCGTGACCATCTCGGTGGCGACCGAACAGGACGCGGAGCAGATCTTCCGGCTCCAGTACCTGTGCTTCCAGAGCGAAGCGGCGCTCTACGGCAACTACCGCATCGACCCGCTCGTCGAGACCCTCGACGCCGTCCGCGAGGAGATCGCCTCGGACTGCGTCTTCGTCGCCCGGCTCGGCGACGAGGTGGTCGGTGCCGTACGCGGCAAGGTGACCGAGGACGGCGCCGCCGCGATCGCCCGGCTCTGCGTCCACCCCCGCCTCCAGGGCCACGGCATCGGCGCCCGGCTGCTGCGCGCCGCCGAGTCCGCCCTCGCCGGGGAGCGCGGCGCCACCCTCTTCCGCCTCGAGACCGGCCACCGCAGCGAGGGCAACCTGCGCCTCTACCGCCGGGTCGGCTACGAGGCGGTGGGCCGCGCCAAGGGCACGGACGGGGTGGACCTGATCATCCTGGAGAAGCCCGCGGCCACCTACGCGACCACGGCCTGAGCGGCGCTTCGGCGCGGACTCAGGCGGTCGCCCGGGGCCGCGCCCTGCGCAGCCAGTACATCGCGGACAGCGGAAGCAGCACGGGAATGAAGACGTAGCCCATCCCGTAGTCGGACCAGACCGTGGCATCGGGGAACGCGGAGCCGTCGACCACGGTCCACGTGCCCACCAGCAGCACGCCGGCCAGCTCCACGCCGCAGCACACCAGCGCCGCCCGCCGGGCGACCTCGCCGCCGCGCACGAGCGTGTACGTGATGAACGCGTACACCAGCCCGGCCACCGCGGACAACGAGTAGGCCAGCGGCGCCCGCTGGAAGTCCGTCGAGATCTGGTAGGCGGAACGCGACAGCGCGCCGACCACCATCACGCCGTAGAACCACACGAGCAGCATCCCCGGCCCGCTGATCAGCCGGGCCGGCTTCTCCTCGACGGTCGTCATCTCAGCTTCCCCAGATGTCATAGAGCCGGACCTGCAGTACGGCGAGCACCACACCGCCCGCCGCGGCCGTCACCGAACCCCAGCGGGTCCGCTCGGCCAGCGACATGAACCCCGCGGCCGGGACGCACGCGAACGCGCCCAGCAGATACGCCACGAAGATGGCGGTGCCCTGCTCGGGCTTCTCGCCCCGCGCCAGCTGCACGATCCCGATCACCAGCTGCACCGCGGCCAGCACCGACACCGCGGCCATGCCGATGAGGTGCCAGTCCTTGGTGGGCTGGTCACGATAGGCGGCCCAGCCGCACCACGCGGCGAGCAGCAGCGCGGCGACCCCGGTCACCAGCGTCAGGACAGTGAGCATGCGGTGACCTTATTACGGCGGAAACGGGCGATCGCCGCCGACCCCGCCGTACGCCGTAGGGTCGAGCGCATGACGATCCACGCACACGCCCTCCTGTTCGACAACGACGGCACCCTCGTCTCCTCGTACGACTCCGTCGTGCGCTGCTGGACCAGGTGGGCCGGCGAGTACGGGGTCACCGCCGAGCGGCTGCGGGGCGTGGAGCTGCACGGCCGTACCGCCGCGGAGATCATCGCCGACCTGCTGCCCGCCGACCTGGTGCCCGAGGCCGTCGCCCGGGTCGAGCAGCTGGAGGTGGAGGACGTGGCCGGGGTGCGGCCGCTGCCCGGCACCCTGGAGTTCCTGGACTCGCTGCCCGCCGACCGCTGGGCTGTGGTCACCTCCGCCACCCGCCGGCTCGCCGAGGCCCGGCTCCAGGCCGCGGGCATCACCCCGAAGTCGCTGGTCAGCGCCGAGGACGTCACCCGCGGCAAGCCCGACCCCGAGCCCTATCTGCTGGCCGCGCGGCAGCTCGGCGTGGACCCCGCCGACTGCGTCGTCTTCGAGGACGCCCCCGCCGGGCTGCGCGCGGCCCGCGCGGCCGGCATGGCCACCGTGGCGTTGGCCACAACCCACCGGGCCGGGGAACTCGACGCCGACCTGGTGGTGGACAACCTCGCGGCCTTGTCCGCGCTGGTCCGCGACGCCCGGGTGGAGATATCCGTACGCGGCTGAGTCCGCGCCGCGCTGTCCGCCGCTGTCCAGCATCCGGACAACGGCGGCGGGCCGACGGCCCGCGTCTGCTTTACTGGGCCGCATGACCACGACGAACAGCCGCATCCCTGCGACCGAGGCGACCACGACGCCCGGTGCTGTTTGTCCGTGTCCGTGTCGAATGTGCGCCTTCTAGAGGGCCCCCGCACCATCCGAGCCTCGCGCCCCGAAGCGAGAGCCGCGGCCCGTCCCGCGCCCGCACCCGGGCGCGTGCGACCAAAGGCCGCTCGCGCACACGGCGTTCTCCCCGGTCCACCGCCACCCGAGAACCGTGCCGCGTCCCCGACCGAACGCACACAACGCACCCGTGCCCGGGCACACCCGCGCCCGCGCACTCGACAGTGACGGAAATCCAGTGATCACCACATCGGGCCTGACCAAGGTCTACCGCTCCCGCGGCCGGGACGTCACCGCCCTCGACGGCGTCGATCTCCATGTCCGCGAAGGCGAGGTCTACGGCGTCATCGGCCAGTCCGGCGCCGGCAAGTCGTCCCTCATCCGCTGCGTCAACCTGCTGGAGCGCCCCACCTCCGGCACCGTGACCGTCGACGGGCAGGACCTCACCGCCCTGGCCGGCCGCGGACCGCGCGCGGGCAAGGAGCTGCGCCAGGCGCGCAGCCGGATCGGCATGGTCTTCCAGCACTTCAACCTGCTGTCCTCGCGGACCGTGCAGGACAATGTCGAGCTGCCGCTGGAAATCCTGGGCAAGTCCGGGAAGGAACGTTCCCGCAAGGCGCTCGGACTGCTCGACCTGGTGGGCCTCGCCGACAAGGCCAAGGCCTACCCCGCCCAGCTCTCCGGCGGCCAGAAGCAGCGCGTCGGCATCGCCCGCGCCCTGGCCGGCGACCCCAAGGTGCTGCTGAGCGACGAGGCCACCAGCGCCCTCGACCCGGAGACCACCCGCTCCATCCTCCAGCTGCTGCGCGACCTCAACCAGCAGCTCGGCCTCACCGTCCTGCTCATCACCCACGAGATGGACGTGGTCAAGGCCGTCTGCGACTCCGCCGCCCTGATGGAGAAGGGCCGGATCGTGGAGTCCGGCACGGTCAGCGAGCTGCTGGCCACCCCCGGCTCCGAACTGGCCGCCGCGCTCTTCCCGGTCAGCGGCGAGCGCACCGGCGCCGACCGCACGGTCCTCGACGTCACCTTCCACGGCGAGGCCGCCACCCAGCCGGTCATCTCCCAGCTGTCGCGCACCTACAACATCGACATCTCGATCCTCGGCGCCGCCATCGACACCGTCGGCGGCCTCCAGATCGGCCGCATGCGCCTCGAACTGCCCGGTCGCTACGAGGACAACGTGGTGCCCATCGGGTTCCTGCGCGAACAGGGACTCCAGATCGACGTCGTGGGCCAGGAGGCCGTACTGGTGAAGGAAGGTGCCAAGTGACCTGGTCCGAGATGCAGCCCCTGCTGTCGCAGGCCTGTTCCGAGACGTTCGACATGGTGTTCTGGTCCACCCTGATCGCCGTCGCCGCCGGCCTCCCGCTCGGCCTGCTGCTCGTCCTCACCGACCGCGGGGGCCTGCTCCAGAACATCGTCGCCAACAAGGTGATCGGCCAGATCGTGAACGTCGGCCGGTCGCTGCCGTTCATCATCCTGATGGTCGCCCTGATGAGCTTCACCCGCTGGGTCACCGGCACCACGATCGGCACGGCCGCCGCGGTCGTCCCGCTCGCCATCGGCGGCATCCCGTTCTTCGCCCGCCTGGTCGAAACCTCCGTCCGCGAGGTCGACCACGGGCTCGTGGAGGCCGTGCAGGCCATGGGCGGCAACACCTGGACCATCGTCCGCAAGGTGCTCGTCCCCGAGTCCCTGCCCTCCCTGATCGCCGGCACCACCACCACGGTCATCGCCCTCATCGGCTACTCCGCCATGGCCGGCACGGTCGGCGGCGGCGGCCTCGGCGACCTCGCCGTCCGCTACGGCTACCAGCGGTTCGAGACCGAGCTGATGTGGATCACCGTCGCGGTCCTCGCCGTCGCCATCTCCCTCATCCAGTTCGCCGGCGACTTCGCCGCCCGCGCCCTGCACAGCCGCGGCGGCCGCTCGGGCCCCGCGCCCAAGCTGCGGCTGCTGAAGGCCAAGGAGCCGGACGCGGCCGGGGTCGGCAAGGCTGCGTAAGGGCCGCGCCACCGCGCGCCACACAGACTCCCCGTCACCCTCACGGGGTCGCACCACCATAAGGAAAGGCACTTTTCGTGCGTAACACCGCCAAGTTCACCACCGCCGTCCTCGCTGCCGGAGCCCTCGCCCTCGGGCTGACCGCCTGCGGCTCCGGCAAGTCCTCCGCCTCCCACGACTACAGCGGCCCGCTGATCGTCGCCGCCACCCCGGTCCCGCACGCCGAAGTCCTGGACTTCGTCGAGAAGAACCTGGCGAAGAAGGCCGGACTCGACCTCCAGGTCAAGGAGTTCACCGACTACATCACGCCGAACACGGCGACCGAGGACGGCTCGGTGGGCGCCAACTACTTCCAGACCAAGCCGTACCTGGACGACTTCAACAAGAAGCGCGGCACCGACCTCGTCTCCGTCGTCGGCGTGCACCTGGAACCGCTCGGCCTCTACTCCCACAAGGCCAAGAAGGCGGCCGACCTCAAGAACGGCGCGACCGTCGCCGTCCCCAACGACGCCGACAACGAGTCCCGCGCCCTGAAGCTGCTCGCCACGGGCGGGCTCATCACCCTCAAGTCGGGCGTCTCCCAGGCCACCCCCCAGGACGTCGCCGAGAACCCCAAGCACCTCCGGTTCAAGGAGGTCGAGGCGGCCCAGACCCCGCGCTCCCTGGACGACGTGGACGCGGCGGTCGTCAACGGCAACTACGCCATCTCCGCGGGCCTCAAGCCCGCCAAGGACGCCATCGTCCTGGAGACCGCGAAGAACAACCCGTACGTCAACCTCCTCGTGGTGAAGAAGGGCAACGAGAACGACCCGCGGGTCAAGAAGCTCGCGAAGCTCCTCACCTCGCCCGAGGTCAAGAAGTTCATCGAGGACAAGTACCAGGGCTCGGTCGTCCCGTCCTTCTGATCCGGCCGGGCGACGCACACCGCATCGCGACCCACGGGGTCCACTCCCTCACCGGGTGTGGACCCCGTCGTGCGGTTCAGTGGTTTCATGCTGCATGCTGGGCAGTTCAGCAGGCCCGTGTCACGGCCCTGATGGTCTTACGAGTTTCCGAAGGTTACGGAGCGGCGCATGACGAGCACCTTCCCCAACATCTCCATCAGCACGGAGCGGTTGGTGCTGCGCCCCTTCGAGGAGACCGACGCCGAGGCGTTCGCCGAGATGATGAACGACGAACTGGTCACCGCCTGGACCTCCGTGCCCCAGCCCTACACCGAGGCCGACGCCCACGCCTGGATCACCCGGCGCGCCCCGGCCGAACGCGCCGAGGGCCGCGGCATCGTCTTCGCCGTGGACGAGTTCCTCACCCAGCGCCTGGTCGGCACCGTCCGGCTCAGCCACACCGACTGGCGGGTGCGCTCCGCCGAGATGTCGTACATCGTCGCCCCCTGGGCCCGCGGCGAGGGCTACGCCTCGGAGGCCGCGCTCGCCACCGCCCAGTGGTTCTTCCGCGACCAGGACTTCGAACGCCTGGAGCTGCGCACCGCCGCCGACAACACCGCCTCCCAGCAGGTCGCCCAGAAGATCGGCTGCATCAGCGAGGGAGTGCTGCGCGGCGCCTGGATAGCCCGCGCCCGCGACGACCGGGGCGAGTGGCGGGACGTGCGCACCGACCTCATCGTCTGGAGCCTGCTGCCCGAGGACCTCGACGGTGTGGCCGAGCAACTCGCCGACACCGGCGGCTTCACCCGCTTCCCCGACTGGAACTGAACCGCACGCGCCGTCGCGCGACGGTTTCACCGGGTACCCTCACGGAGCCCGCCCATGGGCCCTGTACCCCTGACGACCTGCGAAAACCTGGAGATGGACGACGATGGCCGACCGGGTCACGGTGATCGGCTGGGACGGCTCGCCGCTGACCGAGGCGGCACGCTCCGCCCTCGGCGCCGCCACCCTCGTGGCGGGCGCGGCCCACCACCTGGCACTGCCCGAGATCCCGCCCGCCGCCGAACGCATCCGCCTCGGCAGCGTCGCGCTCGCCGCCCGCCGCATCGCCGCCCACCGCGGCACCGCCGTCGTGCTCGCCGACGGCGACCCCGGCTTCTTCGGCGTGGTACGCACCCTGCGCGCCCCCGAGTTCGGCCTCGAGGTGGAGGTCGTCCCCGGCGTCTCCTCCGTCGCCGCCGCCTTCGCCCGGGCCGGCATGCCCTGGGACGACGCCCAGGTGGTCGTGGCCCACCCGCGCACCCTGCGCCGGGCCGTGAACGTCTGCCGCGCGCACACCAAGGTGGCCGTCCTCACCTCGCCGGGCGCGGGTCCCGCCGAACTCGGCCTCCTGCTGGAGGGCGTCCACCGCACCTTCGTCATCTGCGAGGAACTGGGCACCGAACGCGAACAGGTCTCCGTCGTCACCTCCGACAAGGCCGCCGACCACACCTGGCGCGACCCCAACGTGGTCATCGTCATCGGCGGCCCGGTGGGCGCGACGGAGGGCGGCGGCTGGATCGCCGGGCGCGACCCGGGCACCGGACCGCGCGGCTGGGTCCAGCCCGACGAGGCGTACGGCGACGGCACCGCCCTCGGCGAGGGCGAGACCGAACTGCTGCGCGCCGCCCAACTCGCCCGCCTCGGCCCCCGCGTCGGCGACCTCGTCTGGGACATCGGCTGCGGCTCCGGCGCGTTCGCCACCGAGGCCGCGCGGGCCGGCGCCGCCGTCATCGCCGTCGACCACGACCCCGCCGCCTGCGCCCGCGCGGCCGGCGCCGCGCGCCGCTACGGCGTCCAGCTCCAGGTGGTGCCCGGCAGCGCGCCCCACGTCCTGGAGAACCTGCCGGAACCGGACGTGGTCCGGGTCGGCGGCGGGGGAGCGGCCGTGGTCGGCGCGGTCGCCGACCGGCGCCCGCAGCGCATCGTCACCCACGCGGCCACCCGCGACGCCGCCGAACTCGTCGGCCGTGACCTCACCGAGCACGGGTACCGCGTCGAGTGCGCCCTGCTCCAGTCCGTCGAACTCGACACGCGGGCCTGGCGGGAGACCGAGCGGAACGTGGTCTTCCTGCTCACCGGCGAATTGCCGGGGCGCGAAGCGCCTCGTTGAGGGGCGGCGGCCGGGCCGCGGGCGGCCCTCCCCGAGCGCAACCCGTGATCGGGTTGTCGTACCGCGCGCGGTAGGCTGGCCGATCGTTGTACCGCACCGGTGTCCCGGAACTTCGTTCCCCAATGTCCGGAACGCACGCCCGCTTTGGGGTGGGTGTGGTACGGCGAACCCGTGGACGCGCAACGTGGCGCAGTCCACAGCGGCCAGTCGCGGATCATGCTGTCGCGACGGCGTGACGACCGGGACAATGCCACTGAATGGCTTTGTCGCCTTTTCCGGCGGGTCGTTCGTGCCGCTGGGCACGGACGCTCGTTCTTCACTACGGGGCGGTCGGTGTGCCGTTCCGGGTGAGCTGGTCGTAGGAGCACTAACCGATTGGGCGAGGGGTACGCATGACCGACACCGGCCAGGTCCCGGGCGAGGGACAGCCGGAGAGCGCAGGCATGGTGGAGCAGCCGGGCGTCACCGCGCACGGCGCGTACACCTATCTCTCCGAGGCACCCGCCGAGGACGAAGACCTGCTGCTGCCGGGCGCCCAGGGCGCGTGGGGCAACGAAGTGCCACCGCCCGCCCCGGAGCCGGTGGTCGAGGCCCTCCACGAGCCGGGCCCGCACGAGGCCGCCGGCCGTGACACCGGTTCCGTGGACCTGGGCGGCGTCCGCCTCCCGTCCGCCCAGGACACCCTGTCGCCGCGCCGCCCCCTGCACCTCGGCCCGCCCATCCCCAACAACTCCGCCGGACCGGTCCGCTCCCTGGCCGACCGGGGCCCGGAGTACCTCGACGCCCAGCCCCTGCGCGAGATGGGCCCGCAGAGCGCGGCGCCCTGGGGGGCGCAGACCGGCCAGGCGCCGGCCGCGGCGCCCTCGGCCCCCGGACCGGTGCCGGCCGCGGCGGGTACGGCCGAGGCCGCGCCGGTCGCCACCGAGGCGCCGGGCGCACCGGCCGCCGGTGCCGAAACGGTTGACCCGGCGGGTGCGGCACAGGGTGAGCCCGCCGCCGAGGTGGTGCGGGGCCACGACGGTCCGCAGCCCGCCGACGGCCACGACGGTGTGTACGTGGCTCCCGCTCCCCAGGGCGAGGAGGCCCCGCTCGCGGAGGCGACCGCGCAGGGCGGGCCCGCGCCCGCCGCGCCCGCCCACGAGCCGCAGCCCCAGGCCGCCGAGGCGGCCGCCACGGCTCCCGTGGACGGCACCTCCGGCCCGGCCGAGCCGCAGGTCCCCGGCGCCGTCGCCGCCCAGCCCGCCGCCGTCCCGTCGGACGCGGCGCCCGCCGCCGAGGCCGCGCAGCCGGTGCAGCCCGCCGAGTCCGACGTTCAGCCGGTGCAGCCCGCCGAGCCCGACGTTCAGCCGGTGCAGCCCGCCGAGTCCGTTGCCGCGCAGCCCACGGAGGCTGTCGCCGCGGAGGCCGCGCCGCCTGCCGAGGCCGCCGCCGTGGTCGCGGAGGCCGGCCCCCAGGCCGCCGAGGCGGTGGCCGCTCAGCCTGCCGCCGTGCCCGTCGCGGAGGCCGTCCAGCCCGTTGAGGCCGCCCCACCCGTGGAGGCCGTTGCCGCCGAGGCCGTTCAGGTCCCCGTCGAGGTCGCTGAGCCGACCGCTGCCGCCGAGGCCGCCCAGCCGACCGACGCCGCTGCCGTCGAGGCCGTCCAGCCGATCGACGCCGCTGCCGTCGAGGTCGTCGCGGCCGAGCCCGTCGCCGCCCCCGTCGAGGCCGTCCAGCCGGCGGAAGCCGCTGCCGCCGAGCCC
>NZ_VOGW01000180.1:65092-69642 GCF_007896895.1 Streptomyces misionensis
GCGCCGCAGGCCACCGTGCCCGCGCCCCGGGAAGCCGAGGCGCTGCCGCAGGAGGAACCGCAGACCGGCGCCGCCGACCAGGCACCGGCCCCCCGGTCCACCGGCCCGGCCGCCCCCGGCTACGACGACGCCGAGCGCGAGGCCGTCCTGAGAGTGATGCGCGAACGCCGCGACATCCGCAACGGCTTCCGCGACGACCCCATCCCGCACGAGGTGCTGCTGCGCGTCCTGGAGGCCGCCCACACGGCGCCCTCCGTGGGCCACTCCCAGCCCTGGGACTTCGTGGTCATCCGGTCCGCCGAGACCCGCCGCACCATGCACGAACTGGCCGTGCGTCAGCGCGAGGCGTACGCCAAGTCGCTGCCCAAGGGCCGGGCCAAGCAGTTCAAGGAACTGAAGATCGAGGCCATCCTCGACACCCCGGTGAACATCGTCGTCACCGCGGACCCGACCCGCGGCGGCCGGCACACCCTCGGCCGGTACACCCAGCCCCAGATGGCGCCGTACTCCGCCGCCCTCGCAGTCGAGAACCTCTGGCTCGCCGCCCGCGCCGAAGGCCTCGGCGTCGGCTGGGTCAGCTTCTTCGACGAGCGCGAGATGGTGCGCGCCCTCGGCCTGCCCGAGCACCTGGAGGTCATCGCCTACCTGTGCGTCGGGTACGTCGACGAATTCCCGGACGAGCCCGAGCTGATGCAGGCCGGCTGGTCCAAGCGTCGCCCCCTGTCCTGGGTGGTGCACGAAGAGACATACGGCCGCCGCGCCCTCCCCGGAGAGGAACCCCACGACCTGCTTGCCGAGACCGTCGCACAGATCCGCCCGCTCGACGCCAAGGCGCTGGGCGAGGCATGGGAGCGCCAGAAGCGCATGACCAAGCCGGCCGGCGCGCTCGGCATGCTGGAGATCATCTCCGCGCAGCTGTCGGGGCTGTCCCGGCAGTGCCCGCCGCCGATCCCGGAGCCCGCCGCCGTCGCCGTCTTCGCGGGCGACCACGGTGTGCACGCCCAGGGCGTCACCCCCTGGCCCCAGGAGGTCACCGGTCAGATGGTGGCCAACTTCCTGGGCGGGGGAGCCGTCTGCAACGCCTTCGCCGCCCAGGTCGGCGCCGAGGTGTGCGTCGTGGACGTCGGCGTCGCCGCCGACCTGCCCGCCACCCCCGGCCTGCTGCCGCGCAAGATCCGCGGCGGCACCTCCGACATGACCACCGGGCCCGCCATGACCCGCGAGGAGGCCAAGGCCGCCATCGAGGTCGGCATCGAGACCGCCCGCGACCTGGTTGCGGCCGGCAACAAGGGGCTGCTCACCGGCGAGATGGGCATCGCCAACACCACCGCGTCCGCCGCGCTGATCTCCGTCTTCACCGGCGCCGACCCGGCCGAGGTCACCGGCCGCGGCACCGGCATCAACGACGAGACGCTGGTGCGCAAGACCGAGGTGGTCCGCCGCGCCCTGGAACTCCACCAGCCCGACCCCGCCGACCCGATCGGCGTCCTCGCGGCCGTCGGCGGCTTCGAGCACGCCGCCATGGTGGGCCTGCTGCTCGGCGGCGCGTCCCTGCGCACGCCGGTCATCCTGGACGGCGTCAGCGCGGGCGCCGCGGCCCTGGTGGCCCGCGCCATCGCCCCCGAGGTCCTCGCGGCCTGCATCGCCGGCCACCGCAGCGCCGAACCCGGCCACGTGGCCGCCCTCAACAAGCTCGGCCTGCGCCCCCTGGTGGATCTCGACCTCCGCCTCGGCGAGGGCACGGGCGCCCTGCTCGCCCTCCCGCTGGTGCAGAGCGCGGCCCGGGCGATGCACGAGGTGGCCACGTTCGACTCGGCGGGCGTGACGGAGAAGTAGCCGACAAGGGAGCCCCGGGCGGTGGTCCGGGTGCGGTGCCGCGCCGCACCCGGCCGCCCGTCCCAGTCCCCGGGCACCCGCTCCGTCCCCCGCCGACGCCACCGTAAAATCCGCACGTCAGGGCCACCACAACGCCCCCGGAGGAGCCCGCCATGGCCGAACACCCCGCCTACCCCGTAGGCCTCCGCCTCTCCGGCCGCCGCGTGGTCGTCCTCGGCGGCGGCCAGGTCGCCCAGCGCCGCCTGCCCGCCCTCGTCGCGGCGGGCGCGGACATCGTCCTCGTCTCCCCCGAGGCCACCCCCTCCGTCGAGGCGATGGCGGACGCGGGCGAGATCACCTGGCAGCGGCGGCGGTACGCGGACGGCGACCTCGCCGACGCCTGGTACGCCCTCATCGCCACCAGCGACCCCGAGGCCAACACCGCCGCCTCCGCCGAGGCGGAGCACCGGCGCGTCTGGTGCGTCCGCGCCGACGACGCCGACCTGGCCACCGCCTGGACACCCGCCACCGGCACCAGCGCCGGCGTCACGGTCGCGGTCCTCACCACGGACGCCCGCGGCCGCGACCCCCGGCACACCGCCGCCATCCGGGACGCGGTCGTCGAGGGCCTGCGCGACGGCACCCTCGTCGCCCCCCACCACCGCACCCGCACCCCCGGCGTCGCCCTGGTCGGCGGCGGTCCCGGCGACCCCGACCTGATCACGGTCCGCGGCCGCCGGCTGCTCGCCGAGGCGGACGTCGTCATCGCCGACCGGCTCGGCCCGCGCGACCTGCTCGCCGAACTCCCCCCGCACGTCGAGGTGATCGACGCGGCGAAGATCCCGTACGGCCGCTACATGGCCCAGGAGGCCATCAACAACGCACTGATCGAACACGCCAAGCAGGGCAAGTCGGTGGTACGGCTCAAGGGCGGCGACCCGTTCGTCTTCGGCCGGGGCATGGAAGAGGTCCAGGCGCTCGCCGAGGCCGGCATCCCCTGCACCGTCGTGCCCGGCATCTCCAGTTCCATCTCCGTGCCCGGCGCGGCCGGCATCCCGGTCACCCACCGGGGCGTCGCCCACGAGTTCACGGTCGTCAGCGGCCATGTCGCCCCCGACGACGAACGCTCCCTGGTCGACTGGCCCTCGCTCGCCCGGCTCAGGGGCACCCTCGTCGTCCTGATGGGCGTGGACAAGATCGGCAGGATCGCCGGGACGCTGATCGCGCACGGCAGGTCGCCCGAGACCCCGGTCGCCCTGGTGCAGGAGGGCACGACCGCCGCGCAGCGCCGCGTCGACGCCACCCTCGCCACGGTCGCCGAGACCGTGCGCACCGAGGACGTGAAGCCCCCGGCGGTCGTCGTCATCGGCGAGGTCGTCACGGTCGGTCCGGAGCCCACCCCCTGACCGAAGACCGTCTGATCACGTGTAACCTCGGGTAACACACCCCCACCCAGCCGTTGGCACCCCACCCAGGACAAGGCAGTATCACCCTGTGGCCGATCTCATCACCGTCGAGGATCCCGACGACCCGCGCCTCTCCGACTACACGGGCCTGACCGACGTCGAGCTGCGCCGCAAGCGCGAGCCCGCCGAGGGCCTGTTCATCGCCGAGGGCGAGAAGGTCATCCGCAGGGCCAAGGAAGCCGGATACGAGATGCGCTCCATGCTGCTCTCGGCCAAGTGGATCGACGTCATGCGCGACGTCGTCGACGAACTCCCCGCCCCGGTCTACGCGGTGAGCCCCGAACTCGCCGAGCGGGTCACCGGCTACCACGTGCACCGCGGCGCCCTCGCCTCCATGCAGCGCAAGCCGCTGCCGACGGCCGCCGAACTGCTGCGGACCGCCCGCCGGGTGGTGGTCATGGAGTCGGTCAACGACCACACCAACATCGGCGCGATCTTCCGCTCGGCCGCCGCCCTCGGCATGGACGCCGTCCTGCTCTCGCCCGACTGCGCCGACCCGCTGTACCGGCGCAGCGTCAAGGTCTCGATGGGCGCCGTGTTCTCGGTGCCGTACGCCCGGCTCGAACACTGGCCGAAGGGCCTGGAGCAGGTCCGCGAGGCGGGCTTCACCCTGCTCGCCCTCACCCCGGACGAGAAGGCCCGCAGCCTTGACGAGGCCGCCCCGCACCGGATGGACAGGGTGGCGCTGATGCTGGGCGCCGAGGGCGACGGGCTGTCCACCCAGGCGCTGGTCGCCGCCGACGAGTGGGTCCGCATCCCGATGTCCCACGGCGTCGACTCGCTCAACGTGGGCGCGGCGGCCGCGGTCGCCTTCTACGCGGTGGCGACGGGCCGGCCGCGGTCCTGAGGACCCCTGCGCCGAGGACCGGTCACCCGGCGGTGCCGGGGTCGGCCGGGGAGCCGTAGCCGGCACCGGGCGACGGCGCGTCCCCGGCCGCCCGCGGCGGCTCGACCCGCGCGTGCCGCACGGGCCGTCGCCACCCGCTGGTGGCGACGCTCATGGCCCTTCCCCTGGCGGCCCTGCTCCTGCTGGTCTTCGACGGCTGGGAGACGGTGGCCACACAGGCGTCGTCCGTGGGTGCGATGCTGGGGCGCTGAGCGGCGACCCCAGGCCCGGAAGAGCGGTCCGGGCGGGGACATCCACCCATGAAACCCCGTGGGGACGGGGGTGCGGCGGACGGCACACATGCCGGCGCAGCTGGGGAGCTGCGCCGGCATAGCCGTTTCCCGGTACGGCGATCCGGCGGGCGCGTCCCGGCGGAACCCGAC
>NZ_VOGW01000180.1:70108-74580 GCF_007896895.1 Streptomyces misionensis
CGCGTCGCTCGTCGCGTCGTCGTACGGGTCGGGGGTCCGCGGCACCTGGAGCCGGTGGACGGGGCCCTGGCCCAGGCGGGCGTACCCGCGCCCCGGCGGCACCTGGGCCGGTGGCGTCGTCGGGGGCGCGGCGCCGAGGACCGACTCCACCTGGCAGGTCGCCGTCGGTCCGAGGACGACCCGGGCCCGCGTCTGCTGCCGTACCGCGTCGCTCAGCGCGTCGAGGCCGTCGAAGTGCTCGGCGACGACGACGGTCACGTTCGCCGCGCGCCCGTGCCGCAGCGGCACCCGCAGCAGGGCCTGCGGGTCCTCGCGGCCGTCCACCTCCGCGAGGTGCGCGAAGACGCTCGGCCGGTCCACCAGGACCCACAGCGGACGCCGGGTGTCCGCCGGTGGCGGATCGCCCGCCTGCCGGGCCAGGTTGATCGCGACGAGCCGCCGCTCGGTCTCCTGCGCGGCCCACTCCAGGCTCGCCAGCGCCCCGGGCAGCGCGCATTCCACGGCCAGCACTCCGTCCCGGCCGGTCAGGCACGCGTACTCGCCCGTGCCGCCGCCGTCCACGATCAGGACGTCGCCGTGGCGCAGGGCCTGGAGCGCCAGGGAACGCATCAGGGTGGAGGTGCCGCTGCCGGGCTGGCCGACCGCCAGCAGATGCGGCTCGGTGGAGCGGGTGCCGGTGCGCCAGACGACCGGCGGCACGTCGAGCTGTTCCTCCCCGTAGGAGAGGGGCAGGGTGCGCTGCACCTCGCTCGGGTCGGTGAAGCCGAGCACCGTCTCGCCCGGCGCGGTCACGAAGTGCTGGGCCACGATGTCGGGCGGCAGCGGGGCGAGCGCGGTGACGGCCAGCTGGTTGCCCTCCTCGTCCCACCCGAAGCGGTACTCGCGCCCGCGCCCCGCCTTCGCGGTGAGCACCCGCTCGATCCGCGCGCGGGCCTCGGGCTCGCCGTCCGGGAAGTAGGCGGGGTAGCGCAGCACCAGGTGCGCGACGCGTCCGGCGTCGTCGAACTCGTGCGTGGGGACGGCCTTCTGCCACTCGCCGCCGTGCGCGTACAGCGGTGCGGGGTCCTCGGGGACGGAGAAGTAGGGGACCAGGGCCTCGTACAGCGCCTGGAGCCGCTCGGTCTGGGACTCGTCGGGGCCTTCGGGGACGCGCGGGGTGCGGTCGCGGCCCTGCCAGCCCGCCGCCGCCATCACCGTGATGACGGCCAGCAGCGGCCCGTAGGGGGCCAGCACCACGACCAGGACCAGGCAGGCCACCAGGAACAGCAGCGGACCGCGCCGGTCCTTGGGGGTGTCGGCCCATCTGCGCCGCCCGGCCGAGGCCAGCCGGCGCAGCCCGCGCGAGAGGGTGATCAGCGGATGGAGGACGTCGGTGGCGCTGTCGGCCGCCGTCCGGGCCAGCTCCCGGCTCCGGGCGAGCTGCGTCCGGGCGAGTTGCGCGCCGTCTTTGCTCAGAATGCGGGGGAGAGGGCGCCGGGCCACTGCTGTCTCCTGGTGGTGGGGGACGGACGTCGGGTCGGGGCCGTCAGAACTTGATGCCGCCCAGGAGGCCGGCCAGGCTCTCCCCGCCGGCCTTGATGCTGGGCGCGATGGCCGTGCTCGACAGGTAGAACCCGAAGAGGGTGGAGACACACGCGTGCGAGCCCTTGAGGCCGTCCTTGCGGAAGAAGAGGAACATGACGGTGCCGAGCAGGACGACGCCTGACATGGAGAGGATCATTGGGTGCCTCCTGGTGTCGAGGGGGACAGTCACCATCAGTACTTCCAGGATCACAGCATGTATCTATACGATAAAGGGCGCAAGCGGGTGAATATCGTGACTATTCGCCCGACCGGTCGAACCGAGAAGAGGCCGGTTGAGCTGGGCGCTTGCGTCCGGGCTCACCCGTAGTGATCTTTACTTCGGTCGGAACGGGTCGTGTGAGGCACGAGCCAGTACCCTTGCGGTTCACCTGAACGGTTGTAATGAGAGGCGGTCCGGCGATGAGTGAAGCCCCCGACCCCGAGGTCGTGGAGCTGGCGACCAAGATCTTCGATCTGGCCCGGCAGGGGCGGACCGAGGCGCTCGTGGCGTACGTCGACGCGGGTGTTCCGGCCAACCTCACCAACGACCGCGGTGACTCCCTGGTCATGCTCGCCGCGTACCACGGCCACGCCGACGCGGTCCGCGCGCTGCTCGCCCGCGGCGCGGAGGCGAACCGGGTCAACGACCGGGGGCAGACCCCGCTCGCGGGCGCGGTCTTCAAGGGCGAGACGGAGGTCGTCAGGGCCCTGCTGGAAGGCGGAGCCGACCCTTCCGCGGGTACCCCCTCGGCGGTCGACACCGCCCGCATGTTCGACCGGAAGGACGTCCTCGAACTCTTCGGCGTCCACTGACGCCGGGCTTCTGACCAGCTACGACACGGAAAACGGGGGAGGCGGTACAGGGCCGCCGGAAATACGGTCGCGGCAGCACACACCGCGGGTCATCATGACGTCGTGATTCACGGACGCGATGGCTGGGCAGGTGTTGCCGCACCGCGCGGGCCGTGATGCGGTCCGCATGGGCCACCGACGAGAGGCAGAGAGAAATGGTCTACAGCAAGCAAGAGACGGCGGGCGCTCCGACGTTGTGTCACGCGGCCAGGTAATGCGTGTTCCCCGGTTGCGTCGACGCTTGATGTGAGGCTGTTTCCCATGTTCGATCCGGTCATAGCGCCCAGCGGCACGCTGCTCGGCCTGCTCCAGCGGGGCCGCGGCGACGGCACGCTGCACGCGCTCACCGCCCCCCGGGCGGAGGCGCTCGCGGCCCTGAACCAGTGCGTGCTGAGCGATCCCCGCCACGACTGGCAGGTGGAGAACCGCTCCCTCTACTACGCCCGCCTCTTCCTCGACCTGAACGGCGAACTGGACGCCGTCGAAGCACACCTCTTCGACCCCGAGGACCACCTGGACACCGAGGAGTCCCGCACCGGCCTCGCGCTGGCCGTGCTCGGGCACCTCGCCTCCTACGGCCGCCGGGACGCGCTCGACCTGCTGCGCAGATACGCCGCCCAGGGCGCCAACTGGGCCTGGGCGCTGGACGAGCTGGCCCTGCGCGACGACGACGCGGGCCTGCGCGCCCTCGCCGTGCCCGTGCTCGCCCGCTTCCCGGCCGGCCCCGAGGGCGACGCCGAACTGGCCGCCGCCGTGCGCGACGCCTTCGAGCCGCGGCCCTGGCGGCTGTGGGCGGAGGACTCGCGCGACTGGATCGGCGCGCGGGTGCGGGCCGCCCACGAGGCCGGCTGTTTCGACCGCTGGCAGCGGCAGCTGCGGCCGACCGGGCCCCGCCCCGGCTGGAGCGTGCGCGCCGTCTTCGAATGGGCCCAGCAGGGCCTGGAGCGAGGCGCCGCCCTCCATGTGCCGGCCGCCCGCTGTCTGACCGCGGTGGCCGGCCCCGAGGACCGGCCGGAGATCGTCGAGGCGGCCCGCGCCGGAACCGACGGGGCCCGCTGCACCGCCCTGCGCTATCTCGCCGACGGCAACGATCCCGAGGTGCTGGGTCTGATCGAGGGGGCGGTGGCCGACGGGTCCACGGTCGTCGTGGAGGCCGCCGTCGACGCCTTCGAACGGATGCGCAGTGTCGCCGCCGTGGACCGGGCGCGCGGCTGGGCCCAGCGGCCCGACGCGCTCGGTGCCGCCGCCGGTCGCGTGCTCGCCTGCCGGGGCGGCGCCCAGGACGGCCCGCTCGTCCTGGACGCCCTGCGCGAGGCCGTGCGCGGCGAGGGCCCCGACGCGCCCACCCTGTGGACCCTGGTCGACGGCGCCGGACGCCTCCGCATCGCCTGCGCGGCGCCGGTGCTGCGCCATGTCTACCGCGAGACCGCCTCCTCCCACCTGCGGGGCCGCGCCGCCCGCGCGCTCGCCGCCACCGATCCCTCCTTCGCCACCGGCTTCGCCGTCGAATGCCTCTGGGACTGCGAGGAGACCACCCGCGAGCTCGCCGCCCGGCACGCCGAGACCGGCGACAACCGGGTCGTGGAGCGCCTGCGCCGCCTCGCCGCCGACCCGGCCGAGGAGGACGAGGTCCAGACGGCGGTGCGCAGCCGCTTCGGACCCGATCTCTCCGCGAGCTGAGCGGCACCCGCGGGGGGCGGGGCGCAGGCGCGTCCCGCGCGCCCGGCCGGGCCTCGGCATGCCCGCCGTGTGAACCCCGGATGACCCGCGGGCCAGGTGGCCATGGACGCCGTCTGGCCCGCTCGGACGCGGAGCACAACGCTCACGGGACGTTCCCCGCGCGGAAAGATCGACGTTGACGCGGCCACGTCCGGCGCGGCGACAACACCCGTATGCGTGTCGTCATCGTGACCGAATCCTTTCCCCCCGATGTGAACGGCGTGGCCCACTGCGCGCTCCAGACCGCCCGGCACCTCGAAGTTCGCGGTCACCACCCGCTCGTCGTCGCCCCCGCCCCCGCTCCGGGCAGCGGCCGCGACACGGACGCCCCGTGTCCC
>NZ_VOGW01000180.1:74840-77779 GCF_007896895.1 Streptomyces misionensis
GGTCCGTGTCGCCCTGCCCAGCCGGCGCCTGGCCGCGGCCCTCGTCACCCACCGCCCCGACGTGGTCCACCTCGCCAGCCCCTTCGTCCTCGGCGTGCGGGGCATGGCCGCCGCCGCCCGGCTCGGCCTGCCCGCCGTCGCCGTCTACCAGACCGACCTGGCCGGTTACGCCCGCACCTACATGGGCGCCGGGGAGGCCGCCGCCTGGCGCCGCATCCGCTCCGTGCACGCCGCCGCCGACCGCACCCTCGCCCCCTCCGGCGCCGCCCTGCGCGACCTGGAGGAGCACGGCGTGCCTCGGGTGCGGCTGTGGCCGCGTGGCGTGGACACCGTACGTTTTCGGCCAGAGCGCCGGGACGAGGCGCTGCGCCGTGAACTCGCCCCGGACGGCGAGCTCATCGTCGGCTACGTCGGCCGGCTCGCCCCCGAGAAGCACGTCGAACTCCTCGCCGGCGTCCGCCACCTGGAGGGCGTCAGGCTCGTCCTCGTCGGCGACGGACCCAGCCGGGACCAACTGGCCGAGGCCCTGCCCGGCGCCGTCTTCCTGGGCCGGCGCACCGGTGACGACCTCGCCCGGATCTTCGCCTCGCTGGACCTGTTCGTGCACACCGGCCCGTTCGAGACGTTCTGCCAGACCGTGCAGGAGGCCATGGCCAGCGGCGTGCCGGTGGTCGCACCGGCCGCCGGCGGCCCCCTCGACCTGGTCGACCACGGCCGCACCGGACTGCTCGTGCCGCCCCACGACGCCGACGCCGTCCGGGACGCCGTCCGCGCCCTGGCCGCCGACCCCGCGCGCCGCACCGCGTTCGGCGCCGCCGCCCGCTCGCTCGTCGAGGGCCGCACCTGGGCGGCCGTCGGGGACCGGCTGATCGGCCACTACGGCGACGTCCTCGCCGCGCGCCGGACGGCGGTGGCCGCATGACCGCCCGGCCGCTGCGCATCGTCCGGCTCGCCAACTTCGTCGCCCCCGCCTCCGGGGGCCTGCGCACCGCCCTGCGCGAACTCGGCAAGGGCTACCGGGCGGCGGGCCACGAACCGGTGCTGATCGTGCCCGGCGCCCGGTACACCGACACCGACACCGAGCAGGGCCGGGTCGTCACCCTGCCCGGCCCGCTGCTCCCCGGCACCGGCGGCTACCGCGTCCTGACCGACCGGCGGCGGGTGGCCGCCCTCCTGACGGACCTGGCCCCGGACCGCCTGGAGGTCTCCGACCGGACCACCCTGCGCTGGACCGGCCGCTGGGCCCGCCGGGCGCGGGTGCCCGCCGTGATGGTCTCCCACGAGACCACCGACGGGGTGCTGCGCACCTGGGGCCTGTCCGAGAACCTCTCCCGGCGGGCCGCCGACGCCCTCAACACCCGTACCGCGCACGGCTACGCGCGCGTGGTGTGCACCACCGAGTACGCCGAGCGCGAGTTCGTCCGCATCGGCGCGCGCAACGTCGTACGCGCCCCCCTGGGGGTCGACCTGGTGGAACGCCACCCCGCGCTGCGCGACCCCCAACTGCGCGCCCGGCACGCGCGCGGCGGCGAGGCACTGCTGGTGCTGTGCTCCCGGCTGTCGGTGGAGAAGCGCCCCGGCACCGCCCTGGACGCCCTGGAGACGCTGGTACGGCGGGGCCGGCCGGCGGTGCTCGTGGTCGCGGGGGACGGACCGCTGCGGCCCCGGCTGGAGCAGCGGGCCCGGGAGCGGGGGCTCCCGGTGACCTTCCTCGGACACCTCTGCGACCGGTCCGCGCTCGGCGCCCTCCAGGCCACCGCGGACCTCGCCCTCGCGCCGGGGCCCGCCGAGACCTTCGGGCTCGCCGCCCTGGAGGCCATGGCCTGCGGCACGCCCGTGGTGGCCAGCGCCTCCTCCGCGCTGCCCGAGGTCATCGGGTCCGCCGGGGCGAGCGCCGCCGACCGCGGTGCGGCGTTCGCCGACGCCGTCGAGCTCCTCCTGGACCGGCCCGAGCCCGAGCGGCGCGCGGCGGCCCGGGCGCGGGCGGAGCGCTTCGGCTGGGACGCGGCCGTGCGGGCGTTCCTCGCCGCCCATGACGCGCCGGTGCCGCACGGCACCGGAACACCGCGCGCACTGCCGGAGGGCGTGGCATGAGGCCCGTCCGCTTCGTCGCCCTCGGGGACTCGCTCACCGAGGGCGTGGGCGATCCCGCCGGGGACGGCCGCCGGGGCTGGGCCGCCCTGCTCGCGCCCTCGCTCGGACCGGCGACCGAGTTCACCAACCTCGCGGCCTGCGGGGCCCAGACCCGGGACGTACTGGAACGGCAGGCCCCGGCCGCCCTCGCCCTGCGCCCGGACCTGGTCTCCGTCGTCGTCGGGGTCAACGACACCCTGCGCCGCACCTTCGACATCCACGCGGTGGCCGCCCGCCTCGACCGGGTCTACGCGGCCTGCGCCGCCCAGGGCGCCACCCTGCTCACCGCGTGCCTGCCCGATCCCGGCGCGATGCTGGGCCTGCCGAGCGCCCTGGCCCGGCCGCTGGCCCGCCGGCAGCGCGCGGTCAACGCGGTCGTGCACGCCCTGTCCGAGCGGTACGACGCCGTCCACCTGCACGCGGCGGACCACGCCTGGATCGCCGACCGGACCCTGTGGAGCGCGGACCGGCTGCACCCCGGCGAGCGCGGGCACCGGCAGCTCGCCGTCCGTTTCCACGCCCTGCTCGCCGAGGCGGGCCTGGCGAGCGGCCGACCCCCGTCCGCCGAACCGGAGTTCCCCGCGCCGACCCGGACCGTGCGCCTGCGCCGGCTCGCCACCGCGGGCACCGCCTGGGTGGCCCGGCGCTGCCGCGACCTGCTGCCCCAGCTGCTGGTGCTGGCCGCCGGGGAACTGCGCCATCGCGCCCGGGGCACCACGGCCCGCCTCGACCTGGAGGCGGCCACCGCCGTGTCCATGGCGCTCGCGGCCCTGCCGGCACCGGAGCGGGCGGCGACATCGGTGCGG
>NZ_VOGW01000180.1:78059-103888 GCF_007896895.1 Streptomyces misionensis
GCGGCCCGCGTGCAGGCGGGCGTCGGCCGACCGTTCACCGCCGCCGCGCCGGTAGGAACCGCACCGATGTCGCCGCCCGCGCCGGTACGAACCGCACCGGTGACCGCTCACCGTCGCCGCGTCGGTACGAGCCTTACCGTTGATTGCCCACCGTACGAGCCGCACCGGTGACCGCTCACCACCGTCCCACCGGTGCGAACCGCACCGGCGTACCCGGCGCCGCCTGGGCCGCCGCCGGGAGGTCGGACGCCCGGACCACCGCGATCACCGGATAGCCGCCGGTGGTCGGGTGGTCGGCCAGGAAGACCACCGGGCGGCCGTCCGGTGGGACCTGTACGGCGCCCAGCACCATGCCCTCGCTGGGGAGTTCGGCGTCCCGGGCCCGCTCCAGCGCCGGTCCCTCGGTGCGCAGGCCGATGCGGTTGCTCGCCGCGGACACCCGGTAGGCGCGCGTGGCCAGATCGCGCACCGCCCGCGCCGTGAACCAGTCCGCGCGGGGTCCCGGCGTCACCCGCAGCACCAGTTCGGCGGGCGGTCCCGGCTGCGGTGCCCCCTCCACCCGCGCGGGCGGCCCGGTCGGCCGGCCCAGCGGCAGCACCGTGCCCTCGGTGAGCGGGGCCGGGCCCAGACCGGACAGCAGATCGGTGGCGCGGCTGCCGAGCACCGGCTCCACGGCGATGCCGCCGCGCACGGCGACGTAGCCGCGCACCCCGGCCACCGCCGCGCCCACCTCCAGGAGTTCCCCGGCCGGCACCACGACGGGCGCGCCCCAGGGCGCCGGCCGGCCGGCCACCGTCACCGGGCAGGGCGCCCCGCCGACCGCCACGGTCACCGCCGAACGGGCGCGCAGCGAACAGCCGTTGACCGTCGTCTCCAGCACGGCGGCGTCCGGCGGGTTCCCGGCGAGCCGGTTGACGAGCGCCGCCGCTCCGGGGTCCAGCGCCCCGGAGCGGGGCACCCCGAGATGCGCGTACCCCGGCCGCCCGAGGTCCTGCACGGTGGTCAGTGCCCCGGGGCGTACGACGACGAGGGCACGGTCGGTCATGACTCCTCCAACGGTCCGGCGCCCGGCCCGCCGTTCGCCGGTCGGCCGTTCGCCGGTCCGCCGTTCACCGGTCCTCCGTCGGGACGAACCGCACGCGTGTGCCCGGGGAGAGCAGTGCGGCGGGGTCGCGGGTGTGGTCCCACAGGAGGGCGTCGGTGGTGCCGATCAGCTGCCAGCCGCCCGGCGAGGTGCGCGGGTACACCCCGGTGTACGGTCCCGCGAGCGCCACCGCGCCGGCCGGGACCGCGGTGCGCGGGGTGGCCCGGCGCGGGACGTCGTAGCGGGCCGGGAGCCCGGTGAGATAGCCGAAGCCCGGGGCGAACCCGCAGAAGGCGACCGTGAACTCGGTGCCCGCGTGGATGCGGGCCACCTCCCGCTCGGACACCTTCCAGTGCGCGGCGACGGCCGCGAGGTCGGGGCCGTCGTAGCGCACCGGGAGCTCCACCGGGGGGCGTGTCCGCTCGGGGGGCGGCGCCTCGGTGGGCGAGGTCAGTTCGGACATCCAGCGCCCCGGGTCGGACAGTCCGTCGAGCAGGACCGTGCGCGCGGCCGGCACGATCTCGCGGACGGCCAGCGTGCCCGCCGCGCGGCGCCGCAGGAGTGCCGCGTGCAGGGACCGCACCTCCTCCGCCGAGTCCACCTCGATCAGCAGCGCGTCCTCCCCTGCGGGCAGCGCCCTCATGCGAACGCCTCCACCCGCACGCCCGCCGCCACCAGGCGCGCCCGCACCCGCCGGGCCAGTTCCACCGCGCCGGGGGTGTCGCCGTGCAGGCACAGCGAGCGGGCGCGCACCTGGATGCGCGCGCCGGAGTGCGCGGTGACCACGCCGGAACGCGCGAGCCCGACCGAGCGCTGGACGACCGCCTCCGCGTCGCTCACCACCGCGCCGTCCCGGTCGCGCGGCACCAGCGTGCCCTCGTCGGTGTACGCGCGGTCCGCGAACGCCTCCGGCACGGTGGGCAGGCCCGCCTTGCGGCCCAGTTCCAGCAGCCGGGAGCCGGGCAGGCCGAGCACCGGCAGCGCGGCGTCCGCGAGCAGCACGCCGTCGATCACCGCGCCGGCCTGCTCCTCGTCGTGCACCACCCGGTTGTAGAGCGCGCCGTGCGGCTTGACGTACGCCACCCGGGCCCCGGCCGCCCGCGCGAACACCTCCAACGCGCCGATCTGGTAGGCCACTTCGGCCGCCAGTTCGGCGGACGGCACCTCCATCGCGCGCCGGCCGAACCCGGCGAGGTCCCGGTAGGAGACCTGGGCGCCGATCGTCACCCCGCGCTCGGCGGCCAGTTCGCACACGCGGCGCATGGTGGCCGCGTCCCCGGCGTGGAAGCCGCAGGCCACGTTGGCGCTGGTGACGACGGACAGCAGTTGTTCGTCCTCGGTGAGCCGCCAGCGGCCGAAGCCCTCGCCGAGGTCGGCGTTCAGATCGATCGCGGTCATGGTCATTCCCGTGTCTCCGGTAGGTCGGGTGGTCGTCGGCAACGGCGCGGTCAGTCGATGCCGACCAGCCGGTACTGCTCGTCGCGCGCGTCGGTCAGGAACATCTGGCCCGGCGCGTGCGTGAGGGCGAACGGCGGCCGGGAGGCCATCACCGCCGCCTGAGGGGTCACCCCGCAGGCCCAGAACACCGGGATCTCGCCCTCCTCGACGGTCACCGGGTCGCCGAAGTCCGGCCGGCCGAGATCGGCGATGCCGAGGCCCGCCGGGTCCCCGCAGTGCACGGGACCGCCGTGCACGGCCGGCAGCAGGCTGCTCTCCTTGATCGCCGCGCCCAGCCGCCTGGGCGGCACCGGGCGCATGGACACCACCATCGGCCCGCTCAGCCGGCCCGCGGGACGGCAGGGGCGGTCGGTGATGTACATGGGCACGTTGCGGCCCTGCTCGACATGGCGGATCGGCACGCCCGCCCGGACCAGCCCCCACTCGAAGGTGAAGCTGCAACCGATCAGGAACGCCACCAGGTCGTCACGCCAGTACGCGCGCACATCGGTGGGCTCGTCGACCAGTTCGCCGTCCTGCCACACCCGGTAGCGCGGCAGATCGGTGCGCAGATCGGCGCCCTCGGCGAGCACCGTCGTCGGGGAACCGGCGTCGGTGACGTCCAGCACCGGGCAGGGCTTGGGGTTGCGCTGGCAGAACAGCAGCATCTCGTAGGCCCAGTCGGCGGGCACCGCGATCAGGTTGGCCTGGGTGTGGCCGGCCGCGACACCGGCCGTGGGGCCGGTGAGGCCCGCGCGGAACCGGGCCCGCGCCGTCCGCGGGCTCCAGTACGGCGACCGTTCCTCGGCCGTGGTGACGGGACGGTCCTCGGTGCTCTGCACCCCTGTCATGTCAGTTCCTTTCCGCGCGTCTCGGGCAGTCCGAGCAGCGCCAGTGCCGCGAGCCCGTAGCCGACCGCGCCGAAGACCAGCGCGCCGCCCACGCCCCAGCCGTCGGCCAGGAAGCCCACCAGGGTCGGGAAGGCCGCGCCCACCGCGCGGCCGGTGTTGTACGTGAAGCCCTGTCCGGTGCCGCGCACCGCCGTCGGGTACAGCTCGCTCAAATAGGAGCCGAAGCCGCTGAAAATGGCCGACATGCAGAATCCGAGCGGGAAACCGAGCACCAGGAGCAGCGTGTCGGCTCCCGGCGGGATGTGCGCGTAGGCCAGCACGCACACCGCCGACAGCAGCGCGAACAGCCAGATGGTGGCGCGCCGGCCGAGCCGGTCGGTGAGGTGACCCCCGGTCAGGTACCCGAGGAACGCGCCGGAGATCAGCAGGGCGAGGTAGCCGCCGGTGCCGACCACGGACAGGCCGCGTTCGGACTTGAGGTACGTCGGCACCCAGGTGGCCAGCGTGTAGTAGCCGCCCTGGACGCCCGTGGACAGCAGGCTCGCCAGGAGCGTGGTGCGCAGCAGGCCCGGGGCGCCGTTCCGGCCCGGCCGGAAGATCGCGGTGAACGAGCCGCGCCGCGGGTCCTGTTCACGGGCCGCCAGCGCCACCGGCGCGTCGTGCACGCTGCGGCGCAGCCACAGCACCAGGAGCGCGGGCAGCGCGCCGGTCCAGAACATCACCCGCCAGGCCAGGTCGTCGCCAGCGAAGGAGAAGACCAGCGTGTAGGCGACGGCGGCCAGCGCCCAGCCGACGGCCCAGGAGCTCTGGACCGCGCCGAGCGTACGGCCCCGGTGGCGCGCGGAGGAGTACTCGGCCACCAGGATGGCGCCCACCGCCCACTCGCCGCCGAAACCGAGCCCCTGGAGCGCCCGGAAGACCAGCAGCGTCTCGTAGTTGGGCGCGAAGCCGCAGGCCACCGTGAACACGGCGTAGGTGAGCACCGTGATCACCAGGGCCCGTACCCGGCCCACCCGGTCGGCGACCACACCGGCCAGCGCGCCGCCGACGGCCGAGACGACCAGGGTGACGGTGGTGAACAGCCCGGTCTGGCCGCTGTCCAGGCCGAAGTACGCGGAGAGGGCCACCATGCTCAGCGGCAGCGTGAAGTAGTCGTAGGAATCCAGGGCATAGCCGCCGAACGCGCCGGCGAACGCGCGTCGCCCGTGCGGGCCGAGGGCGCGGAACCAGCCGAACGCGTCGTCCTGGCCGGTGGCGGTGGGGTCGTGCTCATGGGCACCTCGCAGAGGGGGACGGAGGGTGCGGAAAGCGAGCCGTGCCGAGCACCGTAGGGGATCGTTCAACGATCCTTCAATACCTATGTTGTCTCGTTCCGTCGGCTGCGGTTGAATTCCGGGCATGGCAGAGCAGCTGGCGGGACTGGCCGACGACCGCGCCCTCCTGGGCCGTACGAGCACGGCGGAGCGGGTTTCGGACATCCTCAGGAGCCGCGTCGCGGACGGGTACTTCCCGCCCGGCACCCGGCTTTCCGAGGACAGCATCGGCGGGGCGCTCGGCGTCTCCCGCAACACCCTGCGCGAGGCGTTCCGGCTGCTCACCCACGAACGCCTGCTGGTGCACGAGCTCAACCGCGGCGTGTTCGTGCGGGTCCTGACCGTCGAGGACGTCGAGGACATCTACCGCACCCGCTCCCTCGTCGAGTGTGCCGTGGTGCGGGGCCTGGGCGAGCCGCCGTACGCCGTGCGGGGGATGGCCGACGCGGTCGCCGAGGGCGAGACGGCGGCCGCCGAGGATGACTGGAAAACGGTGGGTACGGCCAACATCCACTTCCACCGGGAACTGGTCGCCCTCGCCCGCAGCGAACGCACCGACGAACTGATGCGCAGCGTCTTCGCCGAGCTGCGCCTCGCCTTCCACCTGGTGGACGAGCCGCGCCGGCTGCACGAGCCGTACCTGTCCCGGAACCGCCAGATCCTGCGCGCGCTCCAGGCGGGGGACCGGCGTGCGGCGGAGAGCCTGCTGGAGACGTACCTGGCGGACTCCCTGGAGCGGGTGGTGGAGGTCTACCGCCGCCGGGTCGGCGAGGAAAGCGCTTCGTGAGGCAGGCGGGGGCACCTCGGTGCGCGGCTGCGCCGGCTCCCGTTTCGGTGGATGTCAGACAGAGGACCTAGTCTGTGCACCGTGACTTCCCCCGCACCGACGGAACCCGCTCCGCCCCAGCTCAGCGCCGCCCCGCGCCCCGCGCCGGGCCCGGCCGCCGACGAGGGGCTGGCGCGTCGGCTGCGCGCGCTCGCCTGCACGGCGCCGCTGCACGACCTCGACGCGCGCAAGGGCAGCCTCGCCGGCGAGTACTCGGTGTACGGCATGGCCGAGGTGGCGCTCGCCGCCATCGACCTGGTCACGCTCAACATGGACTTCGACACCGGCGCCGACCACGAGCAGATCGTCGCCCGGCTGATCCCGCGCATCGCCGCCCAGGCCCCCCGGCGCCCCGCCGCCGAGCACGAGCGGGTGGCCCGCTGGGTGCTGGAGAACCTGATCAACGTCGGCAGCGTGGACCGCGGCTTCCGCGCCGTCTACGGCACCTTCGCCGCGGACGGCACCTATGTCCGCCGCGACTACGACTTCAAGCTGATCGAAGAGGTCCCCGGCCCCGGCGGCACGGTGTACCTGCGCACCACCGACGAGGCGGTCAACGTCCTGGTCGGCGCCCTCGACACCGACGTCACCAGCGCCCAGATCGCGGCCGAGGTCAAGCTGGAGGTGCTGATCAACCGGGGCAGGCTCGCCGACGCCCAGCTCGCCGCCGAGCAGGCCCGCTACCGCACGGTGCAGTACTCCGAGACCCTGCGCCGCGCCCTGGAGGCCACCCGGCGCAACGTCCGCGCGGTCGACTGGCTCAACGCCGTGCCCGACATGATCGCCGAGGCCCTGGACCACGTGGCCGACCGCTACCGCCACGAGAACGCGATCCTCACCAACATCCGCAAGGCCCGCGACGAGACCGAGGAGCCCGAGCACAAGCGGCGCGCCGCCGAACTGGTCGACATCGTCAAGGACTGCATCCGCCGGCACACCCAGCTCCAGTCGCGCCTGCTGGAGGCGGGCCCGCTGTTCCGCGCCGAGCAGGACCGGCAGGCCTTCGCCACCCCCGCGACCGCCTCCGGGATCGACCTGTACGGCCATCTCGTCGCCCCCGTGCTGCCGCTGCCGGTGGCGGAGGCGACCCGGGTCACGGACGCCTTCTTCGCGCACGGCACCGGTCTGCGCACCCCGGTGGCGGTGCGCGTCGCCGACCTCGTGGACATACTCCTGACCCCGCCCGTGGAGCGCGAGCACCTGGGCGCGGAGATGCCCGAGCCCGACCTGATCGCCACCCCGGACGACAGCCGGTTCAGCGAGGAGCAGCTGGCCGCCGCCATGGAGCTGCTGGACCTGCCCGCCGACGCCCCGCGCCGGCTGTCCGGACTGCTGGCCGAGGCCCGGCGCACCGGGGACCCCGATCTGGCCTATCTGGTCGCCCTGCTGGCGGTCCACGCCGCCAGCCCCGCCGTCGGCACCGCCTACCGGCAGGGCGAGGAGAAACTGCTGTTCGCCGTGGACGACGGCACCGAACTGGACGATCCCGAGTTCGGCGGCGCCGACCTGATCGTCGGCATGGCGCTGCTGGACGCGGCGGGCATGGCGGCGGACCGGGCAGCATGAGCAAGTCAGAAAGCGACAAGGAGTCAAAGCCGTGAGCGAGCACGTCGAGTGGAGTGACACCGAGGCCCCGGCCCCGCCGGCCACCGCCGCCGTCACCCCCGCCGACGCCGCCGACGCGGCGCGGCTCGTGGCGTACGGGCTCCAGCCCAAGCTGCAGCCCGCCCGCGACCAGGACTACACCGAACTGCTGCGCCGCTACCGCGAGGACCCGGCGTTCGCGCGCCTCGCCGACGCCGTCGCCACCGGTCTGGGCCTCGTCGTCCTGGAGGTGTCCCCGCGCGCGGGCATGGCCGTGACCGCCGCCGAGGACTCGGTGTTCGCCGTCCGCATGGGCGACTACGCGCGTCGCACCACCGCCGACTCCGGCGACCGCTTCCTGCACGGACTCGCCCATCTCGCCGTCGCCGCCCTCAGCTTCCCGCGCCCCGAGGACCTGGCCGACGACGGCTACATCGGCCGCGTGACGGTCAACGGCGTCGACGCGTTCGTCCGCCAGGCCTGCCGCCGCATCGAGGAGCGCGCCGAGGAGCAGGGCGAGAACACCGACCCCGCGACCGACGCGCCCGGTCTGGAGGCCGCCTGGCGGATCTGGGCCAGGCGCAGCGCCACCGGCGCCACCAAGGACGCCCGCCGGCCCGCCTCCTCCACCACCGGCATCGTCGCCAAGGCCCTCGCCTTCCTCACCGACTCGGGCTTCCTCCAGCGCACCGGCGACGACGGCGGCGGCACCTACCGCACCACCGCCCGCTACCAGCTCCAGGTCCGCGACATGGCCGGCACCGCCGCCATGGCCGAACTGCTGGAGCTGGGCGTGGTCCCGGTGACCGACGGCAGCGCCAGCCTGCTGCCCGCCGAGGACACCGACGACCTGGAACTGGTGGCCGACGCGGGCCTGCCGTTCCACTCCTGACGCGCGAAGCGCCCTCGAACGACCGCACCTTCACCAGACTTACGAGAGTCCGCCATGTACGAGCTGTCCCGGGTCCGCCTCTACTCCATCGGACCCGCCGGTGCGCGCTACGCCGACACCGTGCTTGACCTGCGGGGCGTCGGCGAGCCCGTGCCCGATCCGGCGCCCACGCAGGCGGAGTTCTTCGAGGAGGAGCCGTCCGGGCCGCCGCGCCGCCCCGCGCCCGCGGGCGTGCTCTTCCTGGAGAACGGCGGCGGCAAGTCCGTCCTGCTCAAGCTGATCTTCTCGGTGATGCTGCCCGGCCACCGCAACACCCTGGGCGGCGCCAGCTCCGGCGTGCTGCGCAAGTTCCTGCTCGCCGACGACTGCGGCCACGTCGCCCTGGAGTGGCAGCACGTGCTGACCGGCGAGTGCGTGGTGGTAGGCAAGGTCAGCGAGTGGCGCGGCCGCCAGGTCTCCAACGACCCGCGCAAGTTCGCCGAGGCCTGGTACTCCTTCCGGCCCGGTCCCGGACTCAGCCTGGACAACCTCCCGGTGGCCGAGTCCACCGCCGTACGGCCGCCCGTCGAGGGTGTCTCCGGCGCCCAGGGCCGCCGCCGCACCATGAAGGGCTTCCGCGACGCCCTGATGGAGGCGGGCAAGGCCTACCCGCACCTGGAGGTGCACTGGGAGGAGACCCACGAGCGCTGGACCGACCACCTCGGCGAACTCGGCCTCGACCCCGAACTCTTCCGCTACCAGCGGGAGATGAACGCCGACGAGGGCGAGGCGGCCGGCCTCTTCGCGGTCAAGAAGGACTCCGACTTCACCGACCTGCTGCTGCGCGCGGTCACCGACACCCGGGACACCGACGGCCTCGCCGACCTCGTCAGCGGCTTCGGCAACAAGCTCGGCCGGCGCGCCGAACTGATCGCCGAACGGGACTTCACGGCCGGCTCCGTCGACCTGCTCGGCCGGATCGTGGAGGCCGCCGACGCCCGCGCCCGCGCCCGCGACATCCACGCCGGCGCCGAGCGCCGCACCCGCACCCTCGCCCGGCGGCTGTCCGCGCGCGCCGTCCAGGAACGGGTCCGGGCCACCGACCTCGCCCAGCGGGTCACCGCCGCCGCGTACGCCGTCACCCACTCCGAGGGCGCCCGCGAGCGCAGCTCCCTGATCGCCGCCGAACTCGCCTACCGACACGCCTCGTTGGCGCTCGCCGCCGCCGAGAAGGCCGCCGCCGCGCAGAAGCGCGAGCTGGCCGACGCCCGTACCCTGCACTCCGCCTGGCAGGCCGCCGAGGCCGTGCTGCGCCACCGCGCCGCCGCCGACCGCGTCGCCCGCGTCTCCGCCGCCATCCAGGAGGCCGAACGGGACGCGGCCCCCGCCCTGGCCGCCCGCGCCAAGGCCGCCGTGGACCTCGTACGCGCCCTGCACGCGGCCGCGGAGAACGCCGAGAACCTGGCCAACGAGGGGGAGGAGCGCTCCGCCGCCCTCCAGGAGGCCGGCGACTGCGCCCACCGTGACTCCACCGCCGCCGCCACCGAGGCCCAGCGCGCCCGCAGCGAGGCCGGGCACCTGCGCCAGCGGCTCGCCGAGGTCGAGCAGGAGACGGCCGAGGCGGTCCGGGCCGGCTGGCTGGACGACAGCGCCCCGGACGCCGACCCGGCCCGCGCCGCGCTCGCCGCCGCCGACGCCGAGAAGACCACCGTCGCCGCCTGGGACACCGCCCGCGAGGCCGCCCTCAAGGCCGCCGAGCACGCCCGTGAGACCGCCGCCGCGGAATCCCGCGCGGAGCTGACCGCGGCCCGCGCCGCCGACGCCGCGACCGCCGCCGAGCGCGCCCACGAGGCCGAGCGGCGCCTCGCCGACTCCCTGGCCGCCGAGGAACGGCTCGCCGAACTGCTGGGCCTGCCCGGCACGGCGGCCCGCGCGGGCCTGCCCGCCCAGCGCACCGAGGAGGCCGACGCCGGCCCCCGCGCGGACCGGGACGAGACCCCCGGCGGCCCCCTGACCGCCCTCGAACTCGACCGCTACGCCGACGAGTTGCGCGAACTGCTGGGCGACGCCGTCACCACCGCCGAACGCCAGCTCTTCGACCTGCGCACGGCCGCCGCCGACGACGCCCGCATCCTCGGCGCCCTCGGCGACGGCGGACTGCTGCCGCCCGGGCCCGATGTGCTGGCCACCGTCGAGTTCCTCGGCGAGCACGGCATCCCCGCGCTGCCCGGCTGGCGCTATCTCGCGCAGGCCGTGGACCCCGCCGACCACGCCCGGGTGCTCGCCGCCCGTCCGGAACTGGTCGACGGCGTGATCATCACCGACCCCGACACCCACGCCCGGGCCCGCGAGGCGCTGAGCGACGCCGCCCTGCTGCCCCGCTCCGCGGTGGCCGTCGGCACCGCCGCCGCCCTGCTCGCCCCGACCCCCGCCGAGGGCACCGACACCGCCGGGGTCTTCCTGGTGCCACCGAACCCGGCCATGCACGACGAGCACGCCGCCGACGAGGAACGCCAGGCACTGCGCGCCCGCGCCACCGCGCGCGACGAGGAGATCCGGGTGCTCGCCGCCCGGCTCGGCAAGGACCGCGAACTCGCCGCCCGGCTCGCCTCCTGGCGCACCGGCTGCCCCGCGGGCCGGCTCGCCGAACTGGCCCGCGCCGCCGAGGAGGCCCGCGCCTTCGCCGAGGAGTCCGAGGCCGAACTGGCCGAGGCCCGCACCACGCGCGCCGAGGCCGAGGAGGCCGCCGCCGAGGCCGCCCGGCTCCGCGACGAACGGCAGGAGGCCGCCCAGAAGGCCCGCCGCGCCGCCGACGCCCTCGCCGGACTCGCCTTCCGGCTGCGCGAGCGCGCCGGCTGGCAGGCCCGGCTGCGCGAACTCGCCGACGAGGCCGCCGAGGCCGAGGCCCGCGCCCAGACCTGCCTGGAGCGCGCCCGCGCCGCCGACGAGGACCGGCGCGCCGCCCAGCGCGCCGCCGACGACGCCCGCCGCACCGCCCGCGCGCTGCGCGCCGAGCGCGCCGAGATCGCCGGCGCCCCCGACGACGTACCGGCCCTGGACGAGGACGCCCCCAGGGCCTCCCTGCCCGCCCTGCGCGAGGCCTACCGGGCCGCCTCCCAGGTGTACGAGAAGGTCGGCGTCGGCGCCGACCTGCGCGCCGAGCAGGCCCGCGCCGAGAGCGACGAGAGCGCCGCCCGCGCCGAGCTGGACCGGCTCAGCAACAAGGTCCGCACCCGCGCCGAACAACTGCTCGAATCGCCCGACGGCTCCGACGGACCCTCCCGGCAGGCGGCCGCCGCCCGCGCCGAGGAGCTGGTGCAGCTCCTGGAGACCCGTATGTCCACGGCGAGCGAGCAGCTCGGCCGGCTGCGCGGCGAGGCCGAACGGCACGCACCCGAGGACGGCGAGGCGCACACCCGGCTGCCCGAGGAGCTGGTGCCGCGCGACGCCGAGCACGCCCAGGCGCTGCTGCGCACCGCCACCGGTGAACTCGCCGCCCGCACCGAGGCGTTGGCCGAGGCCCGGGACGCCCACGCCGAACTGCTGGCGGCCCACCGCGCCGCCGAGGACGCGGCCGGCGGCTTCGACGAGATCGCCGCGATGCTCCGCGACCTGCTGCGCGAGCAGGCGGGCGACGAGGAGCAGGAGGCGCCGGAGCCGTACCCGGGCAGCCTGGAGGAGGCCCGGCAGTCCGCCGCCGAGGCCCGCCGTTCGCTGCGCGGCTGCGCCGCCGACCTGTCCGCGGCCGAGGCCGCCGTCCGTGAGGCGAGCGACGTGCTGGTCCGGCACGCCAACTCCACGCGCTACGAGCAGGTCCGCACCCCGGCCCGGCAGCAGATCCGCGAGCTGCCCGCCGCCGCGCTGCCCGAGCACGCGCAGAAGTGGGCGGACGCCTTCGCGCCCCGGCTGCGCGTCCTCACCGACGAGCTGGCCCAGCTGGAGCGCAACCGCGACTCGATCGTGGACCGGCTGCGCGGCCTCGTGGAGTCCGCGCTGGCCACCCTGCGCTCCGCCCAGCGGCTCTCCCGGCTGCCCGAAGGGCTCGGCGAGTGGTCGGGACAGGAGTTCCTGCGCATCCGCTTCGAGGAACCCGACCAGGCCACGCTCACCGAGCGGCTCGGCGAGGTCATCGACGACGCCACCCGCGCCGCCGTCAAGAAGAACTCCGACCTGCGCCGCGACGGCATGTCGCTGCTGCTGCGCGGCGTCGCGGCGGCGCTCCAGCCCAAGGGTGTGGCCGTCGAGATCCTCAAGCCGGACGCCGTGCTGCGCGCCGAGCGGGTCCCGGTCGGCCAGATGGGCGACGTCTTCTCCGGCGGCCAGCTGCTCACCGCGGCCATCGCCCTGTACTGCACCATGGCCGCGCTGCGCTCCAACGACCGGGGCCGCGACAAGCACCGGCACGCGGGCACGCTGTTCCTGGACAACCCGATCGGCCGCGCCAACGCGACCTACCTCCTGGAACTCCAGCGCGCCGTCTCCGACGCCCTCGGCGTCCAGCTCCTGTACACCACGGGTCTGTTCGACACCACGGCCCTCGCCGAGTTCCCCCTGGTCATCCGGCTGCGCAACGACGCGGACCTCAGGGCGGGCCTGAAGTACATCAGCGTGGAGGAACACCTGCGCCCCGGCCTGCCGCAGCAGCCGCGGGCGGGCGAGGCGGTGCACAGCGAGATCACGGCGACGCGGATGTACAGGAAGCCGGCGTGAGCACCGGGCACCGGGAGGACGGCCCGGGACGGGGCCTGCCTGCTGGACGGACGCTTCGGTAGCATGACGTTTCGTATGACGCATTCATGAGCGCCATGCGCAACAGAATCGGGCGGGACGACCGTCGCGTCAGGGCTTCCCGCGGATACGGCCCGAAACGGGCCGGCAGGTGGTGACAGCTCAGCCATGCCCCGTACACGCAACGAGTCCGGTCCCGGCGACCCGAGCACGGCGCGCCCGGGGACCCGGGAGCGGCCGGGCGGCCGGGGAGCGGTCGGCGCGGTGCAGTCGGTGGACCGCGCCGTGAGCGTCCTGGAGATCCTCGCCCGGCACGGCGAGGCGGGCGTCACGGAGATCGCCGAGGAACTGGACGTGCACAAGTCCACGGCGTTCCGGCTGCTCGGCGTCCTGGAGAACCGGGGCCTGGTGGCGCAGGCGAAGGACCGGGGCAAGTACTACCTGGGGGCCGGCGTCCTGCGTCTGGCGGGGGCGGCGGCGGTGCGGCTGGACATCTCCCAGGAGGCCGTCCCGGTCTGTCGCGAGGTCGCCGACGAACTGGGCGAGACGGTGAACATCGCGGTGCTGGACGACGACGCGGCCGTCAACATCATGCAGGCGCGCGGCACCGCCGCCGTGACCGCGCAGAACTGGCTCGGCCGGCGCACCCCGCTGCACGCCACCTCCAGCGGCAAGGTGCTGCTCGCGCACATGCCGCCCACCCTGCGCGAGGGCCTGCTGGCGCGGCCGCTGCACCGGTTCACGGAACGCACCGTCACCGGCGCCTCGGCACTGCGGGCCGAACTGCAGGCCGTGGTGGAACAGGGCTACGGGGTGACGCTGGAGGAACTGGAGCCGGGCCTGGCCGCCGTGGCCGCGCCGGTCCGCGCGCACGACGGCGAGGTGATCGCGGCGATCAGCGTCTCGGGACCGGTGTACCGGCTCGGCCCGGACCGGCTGACCGAGGTGGCCGAGCGGACCGTGGCGGCGGGCACCGAGCTGTCCCGCCGCATGGGGTACGGCTTCTGACGGACCCGGGCCGCGGGCCGGCGCCCACCTCGACCGCGCTCCGGCGGGGCCGCTCAAGGATGCGACAGCCGCTCCCGGCCGCCCCGCCGCCGTATCCGCTCCTGTTCCCGCAGCGCCGCCCGCTCCTGGCGCCGGCGGGCACGCCGCTCGCGGCGCAGCGCCCGGGCGGTGCTGCTCGGCTCGGAGATCACGCCGTACCGCTGGTTCCACACCTGGCGGGTCACCCAGACGTCGACCACCGCCCAGGTGGCCACCACGGTGCTCGCCACGCTGCTGATCACCATGGGGAACGCCAGCCAGGACCCGGCCATGGTGCTCAGGAACGCCACCATCGCCTGTATGAGCGTCAGCGAGATGACGAGCAGCGCCCGCACCGCCGCCGTACGCACCGGATCGGGCAGCGGATGCCGCCGCGCGGGCTCCTCCACCCACAACGGCCGGTACTCCCGCTGCGCCTCGCGCCGCTCCGCAGTGCCCTTCACGCTGTCACTCCCCACCGCCGGCAGACCGCTCGCCCCGAAGTCCGAAGACCCGACTCCCCACTTGCTGCCCGGCTTGCGCTGATTTACGCCGCACGAGGTACGGGACAGTGCCTTCCCGGCCCATTCCGCCCCCAACTCCCGTAGAGAAGGACGAACAAGACCGGCCGAAGATTCCCGCCTGGGAAAAATTCCAGCCAACGCCTTCCCCCGCACCGGCGCCCGGCCCCGGCGCACCCCCGCCGGATCACGGTGGCAATCTCCCGCAATGCCCGGACAACTCGCCCTCCGCCGCCGCGAGTACGGAAGTTCACCTTCCAGACATGCCTTCGAGTTAGCTGTACGTCGGTAGTAGGCTCGCGCCGTTTGTTGACGCACATGCGCACCCCCGGCCCGCGGGGGTCGAGCTGGGGGAGGCCATGCGCTTTCGCGGGAAGTCGATCCGCCGGAAGATCGTGGCGCTGCTTCTCGTGCCGCTGCTGTCCCTGACCGCGATCTGGGGCTTCGCCACCGTGGTCACGGGCCGGGACGTGGCCCAGCTCTTCCGGGTCTCCGACGTCATGCAGAACATCGGCTACCCGACCGAGGACACCGTCCGCGTCCTCCAGCAGGAACGCCGCCAGACCCTCGTCTACCTCGCCGACCCGCGCGCCTCCGACTCCCTGTCCGCGCTCCAGCGCACCCGCACCGCCACCGACGGCGCGATCGCGAAGATCCGCGAGAACGCGAAGAAACGCCACCTGCGCCACGGCCTCGGCACCCAGGGCAGCGAACACCTCACCGCCGTCCTGGACGCCTTCACCGGCCTGGACTCGCTGCGCCACAGCGTCGAGGACGGCACCACCAGCCGCGCCCAGGCCTACGAGCTGTACAACCGGCTGATCGACCCCTGCTACGCGCTGCTCGGCGGCCTCGACGGCATCGACGACGTCGAGATGGACAAGCAGGCGCACGCCCTGGTCAACGTCACCCGGGCCCGCGAGCTGCTCTCCCGGGAGGACGCCCTGCTCGGCTCCTCCCTCGTCGTCGGCCGGCTCACCCGCGAGGAGACCCGCGAGATCTCCGACCTCGTCGCCCAGCGCACCCTGCTGTACGACATCAGCCTGCCGCTGCTGCCCGCCGCCGAACGCGAGCGCTACGAACAGTTCTGGACGAACGCCGGCACGGCGCCGCTGCGGGTGGCCGAGCAGACCGTCATCGACAACGGCTCCGGCACCCCCGGCGAGGTCACCGCCCAGAGCTGGGACTCCGCCGCGGGCAGCGTCCTGGACGACCTCGGCACCCTGGACGACCAGGCGGGCGACCGCTTCCAGAACCGTGTGCACCCCGTCGCCATGCGGGTCATCGCCCAGGCAGCGATCGCGGGTCTGCTCGGCCTGCTCGCCCTCCTGTTCTCCCTCGTCCTGTCCGTGCGGACCGGCCGCGGCCTCATCCGGGACCTGCGCCGGCTGCGCCTGGAGGCGCACGAGGCGTCCGGCGTCCGGCTGCCCGGCGTGATGCGCCGCCTGTCGGCGGGCGAACGGATCGACGTGGAGACCGAGGTGCCGCGCCTGGAGTACGACAAGAACGAGATAGGCGAGGTCGGACAGGCTCTCAACACCCTCCAGCGGGCCGCCGTCGAGGCCGCCGTCAAGCAGTCCGAACTGCGCGCCGGTGTCTCCGAAGTCTTCGTCAACCTCGCCCGCCGCAGCCAGGTGCTGCTGCACAAGCAGCTCACCCTCCTCGACACCATGGAGCGCCGGACCGAGGACACCGACGAACTCGCCGACCTCTTCCGCCTGGACCACCTCACCACCCGGATGCGCCGGCACGCCGAGGGCCTGGTGATCCTCTCCGGCGCCGCGCCCTCCCGGCAGTGGCGCCGCCCGGTGCAGCTGATGGACGTGGTCCGCGCCGCCGTCGCCGAGGTCGAGGACTACGAGCGCGTCGAGGTCCGCCGGCTGCCCAGGGTCGCCGTGACCGGACCCGCCGTCGCCGACCTCACCCACCTCGTGGCCGAACTCCTGGAGAACGCCACGGTGTTCTCCCCGCCGCACACCGCCGTCCAGGTCATCGGCGAACGGGTCGCCAACGGCTTCACCCTGGAGATCCACGACCGGGGACTCGGCATGACGGCCGAGGCACTGCTCGACGCGAACCTCCGCCTCGCCGAGACCCCCGACTTCGAACTCTCCGACACCGACCGGCTCGGCCTGTTCGTGGTCAGCCGGCTCGCCCAGCGCCAGAACGTCCGCGTCTCCCTGCAACCCTCGCCCTACGGCGGCACGACCGCCATCGTCTTCATCCCCGACGCGCTGCTCAGCGACGAGGTCCCGGACACCAACGGCATCGGCTTCCGCCTCGACCGGGGGACGAAGAACCCCGGGCGCACGACCGGGAACGCACGGGCGACGGCGCAGCTGCCCGGCCTGCCCACCACGCTGCTGGACGGCCCCGTGGAACTGGACTCGCCCGTCGACCTCGACGCCCTCGACGACTTCCCCGGCGCCCTGCCGGACGAGGACAGCGAGCGCGGCGGGCTGTTCCGCCCGCGCCGCGCCATCGGCCGGGGCGACGACCCGGCCGAGGACCGGGCGGCCGACCGCCCGGCGGGGGAGGACGGCGGCGAGTCCGGGCTCCTGCCGCTGCCGCGGCGGCAGCCGCCCAAGCTGGTCAGCTCGCACGGGAAACCGGTCATCGGCCAGCGCCCCCGCCGCCCCGAGCCGGGTCGCCGGGACGCGGACCACACCGACCCGCAGCCGGACCACGCCGACGAGGCCCCGCTCCGGCCCGACCGCGGCGGACCCGCGCCGCTGCCCCGCCGGACCACGGCCGCCCGGCGCCGGACCGGACCCGAGGACAGCCCGGGAGCCGGGGAGGCCGACCCGACCAGCGGCCCCGCCAAGGCCCCCGGAGTCCCGGCGCTGCCCCAGCGGACCGGGACCGCTCCCGGCGGACCGGCCCGCGCCGCCCGGGAGGGCACCGCGGACACGGCCGAGGGAGCACTGCCCCGGCGCGTCCGGCAGGCCAGCCTCGCCCACCAGCTCAGGCAGGACCCCGAACGGCGCTCCGGGCGCGCACAGGCGCCCGCCGACCGCGACGCCGACGAGGTCCGCAGCCGTATGGCCTCGCTCCAGCGCGGCTGGCAGCGCGGCCGCGAGGAGAACGCCACGGGCGACACCGCCCGCGACGGCACAGCACAAGGAACCACTAAGGGGGACGGTCGATGACCGCACCGAAGGCGACCGACCACACGGCGACGGGCAACAGGGAGCTGAACTGGCTCCTGGACGACCTCGTCGACCGCGTCGCCAGCATCCGCAAGGCCGTCATCCTCTCCGGCGACGGTCTGCCCACCGGGGTGTCCAAGGACCTGACCAGGGAGGACGGCGAGCACCTGGCCGCCGTCGCGTCCGGCTTCCACAGCCTCGCCAAGGGCGTGGGCCGCCACTTCGACGCCGGCGGCGTCCGGCAGACCGTGGTCGAACTGGACGACGCCTTCCTCTTCGTCACCGCCGCCGGGGACGGCAGCTGCCTCGCGGTCCTGTCCGACGCCGACTCCGACGTCGGCCAGGTCGCCTACGAGATGACGCTCCTGGTCAAGCGGGTCGGCGACCATCTGGGCACCGCCCCGCGCACGGACCTGCCCGCGGGCGGGTAGTGGGATGACATGAGCGGAGACGGTCAGGTGAGAAGCCACTGGTTCGACGACGACGCCGGACCGGTCGTCCGTCCGTACGCCATGACGCGCGGCCGCACCACCAGCGCGGCCCAGCACCGCCTCGACCTGATCGCGGTGGTCGTCACGGAGCCCGACGCGGGGGACGCGGACACGGACCCGACGCTCTCTCCCGAGCACGTGGACATCGTGGAGCTGTGCCGCACCGCCCCGCAGTCGGTCGCCGAGCTCGCCGCGGAACTCGACCTGCCCATCGGCGTGGTCCGCGTCCTCGTCGGCGATCTCGTGCACGCGGAACTCGTCCATGTCACCCGGCCGGTGCCCCCGGCCGAGCTGCCGGACGAGAGTATTCTGCGCGACGTGATCAACGGCCTGCGGGCGCTGTGACCGGCGCGGAAGCGGAGTACTGACGTGACAGGCTGGCAGTTCTGGGTCGACCGAGGCGGCACCTTCACCGATATCGTCGCGTGTCGCCCGGACGGCCGGCTGCTCACCCACAAGGTGCTCTCCGACCACCCCGGCCGCCCGCACACCGGGTCCGGCGCGGGCGCCGGCCGGCCCGCCACCGACGCGGCCGTCGCCGGCATCCGCGCCCTCCTCGGCGACTCCCAGGAGCCCGTCGAGGCCGTCCGGATGGGCACCACGGTCGCCACCAACGCCCTCCTGGAACGCAGCGGCGAACCCACCCTCCTGGTCGTCACCCGGGGCTTTGGCGACGCCCTGCGCATCGCCTACCAGAACCGGCCGAGCATCTTCGCCCGCCGCATCGACCTGCCCGAACTGCTCTACGAACGGGTGATCGAGGCCGACGAACGCATCGCCGCCGACGGCACGGTGCTGCGCGCCCCCGACCTGGACGCGCTCGCCCCGCTGCTCCGCGAGGCCTACGACGACGGGATCCGCGCCGTCGCCGTCGTCTGCCTGCACAGCCACCTCCACCCCGCCCACGAACGCGCCATCGGCGAACTCGCCGCCCGTACCGGCTTCCCGCAGATCTCGCTGTCCAGCGAGGTCAGCCCGCTGATGAAGTTCGTCCCACGCGGTGACACCGCGGTCGCCGACGCCTACCTCTCGCCCGTGCTGCACCGCCATGTCCGCCATGTGGCCGGCGAACTCCACGGCGTGCGGCTGATGTTCATGCAGTCCAACGGCGGGCTCACCGAGGCGGGACAGTTCCGCGGCAAGGACGCCGTGCTCTCCGGACCGGCCGGCGGCATCGTCGGCATGGCCCGGATGTCGCAGCGGGCGGGCTTCGACCGGGTCATCGGCTTCGACATGGGCGGCACCTCCACCGACGTCTCGCACTTCGCCGGCGCCTACGAACGGGTCTTCGACACCCACGTCGCGGGCGTCCGGCTGCGCGCCCCCATGCTCGACATCCACACGGTGGCCGCGGGCGGCGGCTCCGTGCTCCGCTTCGACGGCTCCCGTTACCGCGTCGGCCCCGACTCGGCCGGCGCAGACCCCGGCCCCGCCTGCTACCGGGCGGGCGGCCCGCTCACCGTCACCGACGCCAATGTGATGCTCGGCCGCATCCAAGGCGCCCACTTCCCGGCCGTGTTCGGGCCCGGCGGCGACCAGCCGCTGGACGTGGATCTCGTCCGCGACCGCTTCACCGCGCTCGCCCACGAGATCCACGAGGCCACCGGCGACCGGCGGACCCCGGAACAGGTGGCGGAGGGCTATCTGCGGATCGCCGTCGCCGACATCGCCAACGCCGTCAAGCGGATCTCCGTCCAGAAGGGCCACGACATCACCCGGTACGCCCTCACCACCTTCGGTGGCGCGGGCGGCCAGCACGCCTGCCGGGTCGCCGAGTCGCTCGGCATCCGCACCGTCCTCGTGCCCCCCATGGCCGGGGTCCTCTCCGCGCTCGGCATCGGCCTCGCCGACACCACCGCCATGCGCGAACAGTCCGTCGAGGCCCCGCTGGAGCCCGCCGCCATGCCCGGCATCCGCGCAACGGCCGGCGACCTGGAGGCGGCAGCCCGCGCCGAACTCGTCGCCGAGGACGTCCCCGAGGGCCGCATCCGGGTCACCCACCGCGCCCAGCTCCGCTACGACGGCACCGACACCGCCCTCACCGTCGAACTGGGCGAGCCCGACACCATGCGGCGGGCCTTCGAAGAGCGGCACCGCGCCACCTACTCCTTCACCCTCGACCGCCCGATCGTCGTGGAAGCCCTCTCCGTCGAGGCCACCGGCATCACCGCACCCCCCGATCTCTCCGCCCTCGCCCCGTACGAGGGACGGCCCGCCGCGCCCGAGACCGTCCGCCTGCACACCGGCGGCTCCTGGCGCGACGTACCCCTGCACCGCCGCGAGGCCCTTCCTCCCGGCGAGCGCCTCACCGGCCCGGCGATCATCACCGAGGCCAGTGCGACGACCGTCGTGGACGACGGCTGGCGGGCCGTGGCGCGCGACGACGGGCATCTGGTCATGGAACGCACGGCGGTCACGCGGAGTTCCGACGCCGACACGGAAACCGACCCGGTTCTCCTGGAGGTCTTCAACAACCTCTTCATGTCGATCGCCGAACAGATGGGGGCCCGGCTGGAGTCCACCGCCCAGTCCGTCAACATCAAGGAGCGCCTGGACTTCTCCTGCGCCCTGTTCGACCCGGACGGCAACCTGGTGGCCAACGCCCCGCACATCCCCGTCCACCTGGGCTCCATGGGCACCAGCGTCAAGGAGGTCATCCGCCGTCGCGGCACCGCGATGCGACCGGGCGACACCTACGCCGTCAACGACCCGTACCACGGCGGCACGCATCTGCCCGACGTCACCGTGATCACCCCGGTCTTCGACACCGACACCCCGGAGGACCCCGAGCACCGGCCCCGGCTCCTCTTCCACGTCGCCTCGCGCGGCCACCACGCGGAGATCGGCGGCATCGCCCCCGGCTCCATGCCGGCCCACAGCCGCACCATCGAGGAGGAGGGCGTCCTCTTCGACAACTGGCTGCTCGCCGAGGGCGGCCGCCTCCGCGAGGAGGAGACCCGCCGCCTGCTCACCGAGGCCCCCCACCCCTCCCGCAACCCCCGCACCAACCTCGCCGACCTGCGCGCCCAGATCGCCGCCAACCAGAAGGGCGTCGACGAGGTCCGCCGCATGATCGAGGAGTTCGGCCTCGACGTCGTCCAGGCCTATATGCGGCACGTCCAGGACAACGCCGAGGAGGCCGTCCGCCGCGTCATCGACGCCCTGGACGACGGGGAGTACGCCTACGAGACCGACTCCGGTGCCGTCATCCGCGTCCGGGTGCGCGTCGACCGGGCCGAGCGCCGCGCCACCATCGACTTCACCGGCACCTCCGCGCAGCTCGCCACCAACTTCAACGCCCCCTTCGCCGTCGTCAACGCGGCCGTCCTGTACGTCTTCCGCACCCTGGTCGCCGACGACATCCCGCTCAACGACGGCTGCCTGCGCCCCCTGGACATCATCGTGCCGCCCGGCTCCCTGCTCGCCCCGGAACCACCGGCCGCCGTCGTCGCCGGGAACGTGGAGACCTCCCAGGCCATCACCGGCGCCCTCTACGCCGCGCTCGGCGTCCAGGCCGAGGGTTCCGGCACGATGAACAACGTCACCTTCGGCAACGAACACCACCAGTACTACGAGACCGTCGCCTCCGGTTCGGGCGCGGGCGACGGCTTCCCCGGCGCCGACGTCGTCCAGACCCACATGACCAACTCCCGGCTCACCGATCCCGAGATCCTGGAGTGGCGGCTGCCCGTCCGCCTCGAAGAGTTCGCCGTCCGGCGCGGCAGCGGCGGCGCCGGCACCTGGCGCGGCGGTGACGGCGCCGTACGCCGCATCCGGTTCCTGGAGCCCATGACCGTCTCCACCCTCTCCCAGCACCGCCGCGTGCCCCCGTACGGAATGGCGGGCGGCGCACCCGGGGCGCTCGGCGCCAACCGGGTGGAGCGGGCCGACGGCACGGTCACCGACCTCGGCGGCAGCGGCTCCGCCGACGTCGGACCGGGCGACGTACTCGTCATCGAGACCCCCGGTGGCGGTGGCTACGGCCGGCCGTCGCCCGATCCCCAGCAAGCAGGAGAGGCGAACGATGGTCTTCGGCCGTTCTGAGCACGGCGCGCCCCCGGTCGAACCGGTCACGCTCAAGATCCTGGTGGCCGGCGGCTTCGGCGTCGGCAAGACCACCCTGGTCGGCGCGATCAGCGAGATCAGGCCGCTGCGCACCGAGGAGACGCTCACCGAGGCCGGGCGCCCGGTCGACGACACCAGCGGGGTGGAGGGCAAGCACACCACCACCGTGGCCATGGACTTCGGCCGGATCACCCTGCGCGAGGACCTGGTGCTGTACCTGTTCGGCACGCCCGGGCAGGAGCGGTTCTGGTTCATGTGGGACGAGCTGTCCGAGGGCGCGCTGGGCGCCGTCGTCCTCGCCGACACCCGCCGCCTGGAGGACTGCTTCGCCGCCGTCGACTACTTCGAACGGCGCGCCATCCCCTTCCTGGTCGCCGTCAACTGCTTCGACGGAGCCGCCGTCTACCCGGCCGACGCGGTCCGCCAGGCGCTCGACCTGGACCCCCAGGTGCCGGTGCTGCTCTGCGACGCCCGCGACCGGGAGTCGGCCAAGGAGGTCATCATCGACCTCATCGAACATGCCATGCGCCGCCCTTCCGCGCCCCAGCCGACCGCTTGACGGCCCAGCCGGCCGCCCCTGCGGGCCATGCCCCTGCGAGCGATCCCGGCGAGGCGGACTGTCGGCCAGCCGGCAGGCCGCCTCGGCTGGACGATCCGCCGGCCGCCCACGCTTGACCGCGGCAGGCGGGGCGCGCCCGCCGCCGGCCCCGCGACCTCCGCCCGGGTCGCGCCCCGGGCGGTCCCGGCCGGCCGGCTTTTGGCTGAGGCCACGGCGGTCGTGGCGGGATCGCTCACCAGCCGGTCGAGGCGGTTTTCTCGGAGCCGTTTACCACCGCGGCGCGACGGCCGTGCGGTGCGGCCACGGGATCGCCCTGCCGGGCAGTTCCGTCCGGGCGTCCCGCGCCGCCCTGCCCAGCGCCTCGGTCACCGCCCCCGCGCGGTCCGTGCGAGCCCCGCCCGCCGGTCGGCCGATCGGCGGCCGGTTCGGCGCTCACCATCGCCGCTCGACCGCCGCCCGCTCGACCGCCGCCCGCTCGCCCGGTGCCGGTGCCGGTGCCGCTGCCGGTGCCGTCGGCCGGCCGCCCCGTCGGACCTCGTGGCCCGGCACCTCCGCGCGCCCCGGCACCCGTGCTCGCCCCGCCCACGGACGTGACGGAGCGTCGGGAAGCGTCACGGGTGAACGAAAAAGTGCGGGCCCGCACCGCACGGCTTCCGGAAGACGCCCCTCCCGTGATCGGATACAGTCCGCGCGTGTCCGAAAACAAGCAACCAACTGTCAACTCCGCGCTCGGCTCGCACTGTTCGGCCTGCGGAGTGCCCTATGGAGAGGGCGTCACCGGCTGGCCGCGCACCTGCCCGTCCTGCGGCACCGTCGCCTACCGCAACCCGCTGCCCGTGGCGATCGCGCTCCAGCCCGTCTACGACACCCAGGGCACCGCCCTGGTCGTCATCACCCGCGCCGTCGCCCCGGCCCGCGGCGGCACGGCCCTGCCCGGCGGCTACGTCGACGACCGCGAGGACTGGAAGCAGGCCGTCGTCCGCGAACTCAAGGAGGAGACGGGCATCGACGCGGCCGCCCGTGACGTGCGGCTCGTGGACGCCATGAGCTCGCCCGACGGCCATCTGCTGCTGTTCGGGCTGCTCCCCGAACGCCCGGCCGACGTCCTGCCGCCCGCCGGCCCCACCGACGAGACGGAAGGCCGGCAACTGCTGCGCAGGCCCGAGGAACTGGCTTTCCCCCTGCACAGCGCCGCCGTGCGGGCCTTCTTCGAGGGCCGCTACATCTGACACTCCAGCCCCACCCGGGCCGCGCACCCGCCCGGCCCGGCGGAGTCCGCCCGACCGCCCGGACCGGCCCGCCTCAGCCGGGTCCGCGGCCGCCTGACCCCGACGGAGGAGGGCGCCCCCGTCGTCGACGCCCGGCGGGGCTCGCCGACTCCCGCACCCGCCCCGCCCCGCCCGCCGGCTCACCCCAGTCCCCGCACCCGCACCGGCCAGGCCGGAGGGCTCGACCCGTCCTCCGTCTCCCGGGTGACCACCACGGTCCGGCCCTGCCGCCGAGCGACGTAGCGTTCGAGTTCCGGCTCCGCCAAGCCGTCGCCCGCGTCCGGCACCACCAGGCCGCCCCCGGTGCGGCCGGGCGCCGGTGCCCACACCTCCAGCTCCGGGCCCTCGGCGCCGCGCACGGGCAGCACCGCGCCCGCCCGCGCGAACACCGGTATCCGCGCCGGGGACGCCGCCACGACCACCTGGGCCGGGCCCTCGTACGCCCGCTCCGTAGCCGTGTCGTACCAGCGGCCCCGCGGCAACCGCACCGTACGCCGGTCGGCGCCGGGCTCGAGAACGGGCGCCACCAGCAGGCCGTCCCCCAGCAGGAAGGCGTCCTCGCAGTCCCGCAGCGCCCGGTCCTCCGGCGCCCCCCACCACGCCGGCCGCACATAGGGCGCGCCGGTCCGCCGGGCCAGATGAGCCAGCGTCACGAAGTACGGCAGCAGCCGCCGGCGCTCCAGCAGCGCCGCCCGCGCGTGCTCCAGCACCTCGGGCCCGAACTCCCACGGCTCCCGGCGCCCCGCGCGCAGTCCGGCGTGGGTGCGGAACAACGGCAGGTACGCGCCGAGCTGGAACCAGCGCAGATACAGCTCCGGCGAGGGACTGCCGTCGAACCCGCCGATGTCGGGACCCGAGTACGGCACCCCGCACAGACCGAGCCCCAGCACGAGCGACAGCGACGCGCGCAGCCCCGGCCAGCCCGTCGCCACATCGCCGGACCAGGTGCCGCCGTAGCGCTGCATCCCCGCCCAGCCGGACCGGGAGAACAGGAACGGCCGTTCCTCGGGCGCCAGTTCGCGCAGCCCCTCGTAACCCGCCTTCGCCATGCACAGCCCGTACACGTTGTGCGCCTCGCGGTGGTCCCCGCCGCGCCCCTCCAGCGCGTGCCGGGCCGAACGCGGGAGCGTCGGCTCCCCGAAGGCGTTGAAGGACACCGGCTCGTTCATGCCGTGCCAGAACCCGGCGAACCCCTCCGCCAGCCGCTCCTCGTACAGCCCGCCCCACCACGCGCGCACGCGCGGGTCCGTGAAGTCCGGGTACACCGCCTCGCCGGCCCACCCCACACCGCGCACCGGCCGCCCCGAGGCGTCCCGCACGAACGCGTCCACCGCCGCCCCGCCGTCGTACACCGCGTTGCCCGCGGCCGCCTTCACGGCCGGGTCGACGATCGACACCAGCCGGACGCCGTCCCGGCGCAGCTCCTCGGCGAGCACCGGCAGCTTCGGGAACCGCTCCCGGTCGACGGTGAACACCTGGTGGTCGTCGTAGTGGTCGATGTCCAGGTGGACGGCGTCCAGGGGCAGATCGCGCTCCTGATACCCCGCCACGATCCGGCGCACCTCCTGCTCGCTGCCGAACCCCCACCGCGCGTGATGGTGGCCGAGCGCCCAGGACGGCGGCAGCGCGGGCGCCCCCGTCAGCGCGGCCCAGGTGTGCAGCACGCGCGACGGCGCCCCCACCATCACCCAGCAGCGCAGCGGGCCGCCGTCCATCCGCAGCTCGCAGTGGCCCGGCCGGTCGTGCCCGGAGCCGGCGCCCTCCTCGCCCTCGCGCAGCAGCACCGTGCCGTCCCAGGTGGTGTCGTGGAACACCAGGTGCGTCCCCGCGTCCGCCACCACCAGCTGCACCGGCATCGTCACGTACAACGGATCGTCGCCGGGGCCGAACGCGCCACCGGGGTCGGTGTTCCACAGCCGGTACGTGCCGTCCCGCAGCCGCGGTCCCGACGCGCGCCCGCCGAGCCCGAAGAACCGGGCGTCCGCCGCCACCTCCGATCGTTGCAGCCACCGCCCCGGACCCCCGCCGACCGGCTCCCACCAGCGCGGCGGCAGCT
>NZ_VOGW01000180.1:104168-106905 GCF_007896895.1 Streptomyces misionensis
TGGGCGAGACGGCCACAGCCCCGCCGCCGCCAACGCCCACGGCCAGCACCACCTGCCCCCCGTGCGCGTAGCGCCCCTCGCGCCGCCCGCCCCGAACCGATCACACGCACCGAACGCACCAGGTCACGACCGTCCATGCTGCTCACCCTGCCACCGAGCGCTCCGGCCGCGCGTGTCGTTCAATTTCCGTTCACCTACGCCGGGGCGTCTTTCACCAGTCGGATGATATGAAGCCCCTCTGGTGCGGAAGTCGATCACATGGCATCGTCCCTGTCAGCCGCGTCACGCGCACACCCCAGCCGTGCGCGGACCGACGCACACGACGCGCACAGTCCGGGAGCCGCCCCCATGTCGACCGCGAACCCCCAGCCGCTCTGGCAGCCCGATCCCGAGCGGATCGCCGAGGCACGCATCACCACGTTCCAGTCCTGGGCCGCCGCCCACCACGGGGCGCCGGCCGACGGCGGCTACGCCGCCCTGCACCGCTGGTCCGTCGACCACCTGGACACCTTCTGGAAAGCCGTCACCGACTTCTTCGACGTGCGCTTCTCGACCCCGTACACCGAGGTCCTCGGCGACCGCGCCATGCCCGGCGCCCGGTGGTTCCCCGGCGCCACCCTCAACTACGCCGAACACGCCCTGCGCGCCGCCGCCGACCGTGCCGACCGGCCCGCCCTGGTGCACGTGGACGAGACCCACGAGCCGCGGCCGGTCACCTGGGCCGAACTGCGCCGCCAGGTCGGCTCCCTCGCCGCCGAACTGCGCGCCCTCGGCGTGCGCCCCGGCGACCGCGTCAGCGGCTACCTCCCCAACATCCCCCAGGCCGTCGTCGCCCTCCTCGCCACCGCCGCCGTCGGCGCCGTCTGGACCTCCTGCGCCCCCGACTTCGGCGCGCGCAGCGTCCTCGACCGCTTCCAGCAGGTCGAACCCGTCGTCCTGTTCACCGTCGACGGCTACCGCTACGGCGGCAAGGAGCACGACCGCCGCGAGACCGTCGCCGAACTCCGCCGCGAACTGCCCACCCTGCGGGCCGTCGTGCACATCCCGCTGCTCGGCACCGAGGCCCCCGACGGCACCCTCGAATGGTCCGCCCTGACCGCCGGGGACACCGAGCCCGTCTTCGAGCAGGTCCCCTTCGACCACCCCCTGTGGGTGCTCTACTCCTCCGGCACGACCGGACTGCCCAAGGCCATCGTCCAGTCCCAGGGCGGCATCCTGGTCGAGCACCTCAAGCAGCTGGGCCTGCACTGCGACCTCGGCCCCGAGGACCGCTTCTTCTGGTACACCTCGACCGGCTGGATGATGTGGAACTTCCTCGTCTCCGGCCTGCTCACCGGAACGACGATCGTCCTGTACGACGGCAGCCCCGGTTACCCCGACACGGGCGCCCAGTGGACGGTCGCCGAACGCACCGGCGCCACCCTCTACGGCACCTCCGCCGCCTACGTCATGGCCTGCCGCAAGGCCGGCGTCCACCCGGCCCGCGACCACGACCTCTCCCGCGTCAAGTGCGTCGCCACCACCGGCTCCCCACTCCCGCCGGACGGCTTCCGCTGGCTGCACGACGAGGTCCGCGACGACCTCTGGATCGCCTCCGTCAGCGGCGGCACCGACGTCTGCTCCTGCTTCGCGGGCGCCGTACCGACCCTGCCCGTGTACACCGGCGAACTCCAGGCCCCCGGCCTCGGCACCGACCTCCAGGCCTGGGACCCCAGCGGCCACCCCGTGGTGGACGAGGTGGGCGAACTCGTCGTCACCCAGCCCATGCCCTCCATGCCGGTCCGCTTCTGGAACGACCCCGACGGCAGCCGCTACCACGACAGCTACTTCGACACCTACCCCGGCGTCTGGCGCCACGGCGACTGGATCACCCTCACCTCCCGCGGCACCGTGATCATCCACGGCCGCTCCGACTCCACCCTCAACCGGCAGGGCGTCCGCATGGGCTCCGCCGACATCTACGAGGTGGTCGAGCGCCTGCCCGAGATCAAGGAATCCCTCGTCATCGGCATCGAACAGCCCGACGGCGGCTACTGGATGCCCCTCTTCGTGCACCTCGCCCCGGGCGCCGCTCTGGACGACGCGCTCCTCGACCGGATCAAGCGGGCCATCCGCGAACACCTCTCGCCCCGCCACGTCCCCGACGAGATCATCGAGGTACCCGGCGTCCCGCACACCCTCACCGGCAAGCGCATCGAGGTCCCCGTCAAGCGCCTCCTCCAGGGCACCCCGCTGGAGAAGGCGGTCAACCCCGGCTCCATCGACGACCTCACCCTGCTCGCCTTCTACGAGGAACTGGCCCGCAAGCGCGCCTGACCCCCACACCCCCTCGTGCGCGCGGCGCGGCGCTGCCCGCGCCGCGCACACGAACACGCAAAACCCCAGGTCAAGACCGCCACACCCGCCATTGTCAGTGCCTCCGATTACGGTGAGTGAGCACTGATCGACCGCGCACAATGGGGGAAACATGGCGCACACCGACCACCAGAGCATCCGAAGCGTCCTGTGCCGCGAGATCGCCGGCACCATCGGCCTGCTCGCCGACGAACACGACTTCAGCGCCATGCGGCGCTACCGCAGCTTCACCTTCGACGACCACGCGACCTACCTCCGGCAGGTCGAAGCCGTCCTCCGAAGCCGCGCCGCGCACGGCGGCCACACCACCCTCGCCCTCTTCGACCCCGAGGACTACGCCGCCTACTGCGCCGAGACCGGCCTGGACCCCGACCTCCCCGCG
>NZ_VOGW01000181.1:0-27469 GCF_007896895.1 Streptomyces misionensis
GGGGGGGGGGGGGGGCGGGGGGGGGGGGGGTGGGGGGGGGGGGGGGGGGGGGTGCGGGGGGGGGGGGGGGGGGGGGGCGGGGCGGGGGGGGGGGGGGGGGGGGGGGGGCAGCCGGGCACGGGCGCCTCGGCCCCTGCCCCACCTGCGGAGAGGACATCGGCCGCGCCGCCTTCACCCGCGCCTCCGACCTCCTGGTCCGCATCCTCGACACCGCACCACCCGGGGACCGGCACCTCGTCTGCACCGTCACCGGACCACCGGACACCCTGGTCTCGGTCCTCCACGGCGACCAGGACACCCACGGCGCCACCCGGCTTGACGAGGCCGAGGCCCTGGAGTTCACCAGCGTCCTCGCCCTGGGCCTCGCCACCCGCAGCCCCGGCGGACTGGTCCTGCGCACCAGCGCCCCCGGCATCACCGACCGCGTCCACGGCTGGCGGCTGCGCGCCGGCGCCCTCGAACCGCTCACCGCCGCCGAGGTGTTCGACGCCTACTGCACCGACGCCGAGACCGGCGACCTCATCGCCCCGGAGCCCGGCGTCGACTACTGCGCACCCCCCGATCTCGGCGAGGAGAGCGGAACCGACGACCACCGCCACTGACCCGGCACCCGACACGACAGGGGCGCCCCGCCCGAAGGCGGGACGCCCCCGCACACCCGGCACCCGGCTCACCCGGCACCGGTACGACCACACGCCCGGCTACTCGCCGGACAGCACACCCTGAGCCGCGTTGCGCGCCTCCTCGGCACTGTCCGCCGCACGCGCCGCCGCCGCGGCCCGCTCGCACTGCGCCAGCGTGTACTTCGCCAGTGCCGCACGGACATAGGGAATCGACGCCGCACCCATGGACAAGGAGGTGACACCCAGACCGGTCAGCACACACGCCAGCAACGGATCGGACGCCGCCTCACCGCACACACCGCAGCTCTTGCCCTCGGCCCGGGCCGCCTCCGCGGACAGCGCCACCAGGTCCAGCAGCGCGGGCTGCCACGGGTCCTGCAAGCGCGACACCGCACCCACCTGCCGGTCCGCCGCGAACGTGTACTGCGCGAGGTCGTTGGTCCCCAGCGACAGGAACTCGACCTCCTGGAGGATCGAACGCGCCCGCAGCGCGGCCGACGGGATCTCCACCATGGCCCCGAACTTCGCCCGCAGCCCCGCCTCCCGGCAGGCGTCCGCGAACGCCCTCGCGTCCGCGCGGTCCGCCACCATGGGCGCCATCACCTCAAGGTGGACGGGCAGCCCCTCCGCGGCCTTGGCCAGCGCGGTCAGCTGGGTGCGCAGCACCTCGGGATGGTCCAGCAGCGTCCGCAGACCACGCACGCCCAGCGCCGGATTCGGCTCGTCCGCCGGGGTCAGGAACGCCAGGGGTTTGTCCGCACCCGCGTCCAGCACGCGCACCACGACCCGGCCCTCGGGGAACGCCTCCAGCACCTGCCGGTAGGCCGCGACCTGCTTCTCCTCGGAAGGAGCACGCTCACTGTCGTCCAGGAACAGGAACTCGGTACGGAACAGACCGACGCCCTCGGCCCCGGCCGCCACGGCCGCCGGCACATCCGCGGGCCCGCCCACGTTGGCCAGCAGCGGCACCTGGTGGCCGTCCGCCGTCGCACCCGGCCCGGACGAGGCGGCCAGCGCGGCCCTGCGCTCCGCGGCCTCGGCCGCCAGCCGCTCCTTGTTCTCCTCGCTCGGATTCACGAATACGTCCCCGCTGCTGCCGTCCACCGCGACGACCGTGCCCTCGGCCAGCTCGACCGCACCGGGCAGCGCCACCACGGCCGGCACGCCGAGCGCCCGGGCCAGGATCGCGCTGTGACTGGTCGGCCCGCCCTCCTCGGTCACGAAGCCGAGCACCAGAGAAGGATCGAGCAGCGCCGTGTCGGCGGGTGCCAGGTCCCGCGCCACCAGGACATAGGGGTGGTCGCTGTCCGGCACACCCGGCATGGGCACGCCCAGCAGCCGGGCGACGATACGGTTCCGCACGTCATCCAGGTCGGCCACCCGCCCGGCGAGATACTCACCCGCTCCGGCCAGCAGCTCCCGGTACGCCGCGAACGCGTCGTACACCGCGCGCTCGGCGGTGCTGCCGACGGCGATCCGCCGCTCCACGTCCGCCATCAGCTCGGGATCCTGGGCCATCATGGCCTGCGCTTCGAGCACCGCCTGGGCCTCGCCCCCCGCCAGGTTGCCGCGCGCCATCAGATCGGCGGCCACCGCGTCCACCGCCTGCCGGGCGCGGCCCTGCTCCCGGCCCGCCTCCTGCGCGGGAATCTGCTTGGCCGGCGGCTCCAGCACCGCCGTGCCCATGTGCCGGACCTCGCCGATCGCCACGCCATGGCTCACACCGACGCCTCGCAGCGTTGTCTCCATCTCACCCGTCTCCGGATAGTGCGGCGGCCCCCCGCCGCGGTGGTCGTCCTGTTCGCCGTCCTCATGACGGCACTGCCGTCAGTTCCAGGAGAAGAGGCTGTCGCCGGCCTTCACGTCACCGCTCTCACGGAGACCGGAGAGAGCGTCGGCCGTGGCCTCCAACGCGACGACGGGGCAGACCGGGGACTTGCCGGCCTCCTCGACGGCCGCGGGGTTCCAGCGCACGACGGCCTGCCCCCGGGTCACGGTGTCGCCCTTGCTGACGAGCAGCTCGAAGCCCTCACCGTTGAGCTGCACCGTGTCGATACCAAGGTGGGTGAGCACGCCGTGCCCCTCGTCGTCGACCACGACGAAGGCGTGCGGGTGCAGGGAAACGATCACACCGGCCACGGGCGACACGGCCTCGGAGGGCTCCCGCGCCGGGTCGATCGCGGTACCGGGTCCGACCATCGCCCCGGCGAAGACCGGGTCCGGCACTGCGGCCAGCCCGATGGCGCGTCCGGCGAGAGGGGACGTCACGGTGGTCATGGGAGCCTCCCAGAAGTGGAGCTGCTCGCGAGCCTGAGCAGCAGGGTATGTCATGTGAAGTGGCGGTTCCGGATGAAAGCTAGCAGCTAGTGGTCTAGACCACCAACCTACTGGATTTGCACCCTCTTCGGGGCCGCGTGTACAGTCGTACTCCTGCTCGGGACGGAGCGGCGCGGAAGTGCCGTCGCCCGACAGAAACCAAACTCGTCGGATCCTAACTCTGGATCTTCTTCTGCATGCCCGCAGGAGAGTGGTCAGAGAGACGGAAAAAGCCTGATAGAGTTTGAAACGTCGAAGGGAAGCGCCCGGAGGAAAGCCCGAGAGGGTGAGTACAAAGGAAGCGACCGTTCCTTGAGAACTCAACAGCGTGCCAAAAGTCAACGCCAGATATGTTGATACCCCGTCCATCGGATCACCGATGGTCGAGGTTCCTTTGAAAAAACACAGCGAGGACGCTGTGAACGATCGGACTATTCCTCCGATCGTTCCGCTCTCGTGATGTGTCACCGGCTGAAATGTTTTTCGGCCGAGTAAACATTCACGGAGAGTTTGATCCTGGCTCAGGACGAACGCTGGCGGCGTGCTTAACACATGCAAGTCGAACGATGAAGCCCTTCGGGGTGGATTAGTGGCGAACGGGTGAGTAACACGTGGGCAATCTGCCCTGCACTCTGGGACAAGCCCTGGAAACGGGGTCTAATACCGGATATGACCATCTTGGGCATCCTTGATGGTGTAAAGCTCCGGCGGTGCAGGATGAGCCCGCGGCCTATCAGCTTGTTGGTGAGGTAATGGCTCACCAAGGCGACGACGGGTAGCCGGCCTGAGAGGGCGACCGGCCACACTGGGACTGAGACACGGCCCAGACTCCTACGGGAGGCAGCAGTGGGGAATATTGCACAATGGGCGAAAGCCTGATGCAGCGACGCCGCGTGAGGGATGACGGCCTTCGGGTTGTAAACCTCTTTCAGCAGGGAAGAAGCGAAAGTGACGGTACCTGCAGAAGAAGCGCCGGCTAACTACGTGCCAGCAGCCGCGGTAATACGTAGGGCGCAAGCGTTGTCCGGAATTATTGGGCGTAAAGAGCTCGTAGGCGGCTTGTCACGTCGGTTGTGAAAGCCCGGGGCTTAACCCCGGGTCTGCAGTCGATACGGGCAGGCTAGAGTTCGGTAGGGGAGATCGGAATTCCTGGTGTAGCGGTGAAATGCGCAGATATCAGGAGGAACACCGGTGGCGAAGGCGGATCTCTGGGCCGATACTGACGCTGAGGAGCGAAAGCGTGGGGAGCGAACAGGATTAGATACCCTGGTAGTCCACGCCGTAAACGGTGGGCACTAGGTGTGGGCAACATTCCACGTTGTCCGTGCCGCAGCTAACGCATTAAGTGCCCCGCCTGGGGAGTACGGCCGCAAGGCTAAAACTCAAAGGAATTGACGGGGGCCCGCACAAGCGGCGGAGCATGTGGCTTAATTCGACGCAACGCGAAGAACCTTACCAAGGCTTGACATACACCGGAAAGCATTAGAGATAGTGCCCCCCTTGTGGTCGGTGTACAGGTGGTGCATGGCTGTCGTCAGCTCGTGTCGTGAGATGTTGGGTTAAGTCCCGCAACGAGCGCAACCCTTGTCCCGTGTTGCCAGCAGGCCCTTGTGGTGCTGGGGACTCACGGGAGACCGCCGGGGTCAACTCGGAGGAAGGTGGGGACGACGTCAAGTCATCATGCCCCTTATGTCTTGGGCTGCACACGTGCTACAATGGCCGGTACAATGAGCTGCGATACCGTGAGGTGGAGCGAATCTCAAAAAGCCGGTCTCAGTTCGGATTGGGGTCTGCAACTCGACCCCATGAAGTCGGAGTCGCTAGTAATCGCAGATCAGCATTGCTGCGGTGAATACGTTCCCGGGCCTTGTACACACCGCCCGTCACGTCACGAAAGTCGGTAACACCCGAAGCCGGTGGCCCAACCCCTTGTGGGAGGGAGCTGTCGAAGGTGGGACTGGCGATTGGGACGAAGTCGTAACAAGGTAGCCGTACCGGAAGGTGCGGCTGGATCACCTCCTTTCTAAGGAGCACTTCTTACCGGGCTTGCCCGGTCAGAGGCCAGTACATCAGCGAATGTCTGATGCTGGTTGCTCATGGGTGGAACGTTGACTACTCGGCACGGTCCAGGATGGACCAGGCGCTAGTACTGCTCTTCGGGGCGTGGAACGCTGATCTGGTTGGCTGGTCGTGTCGGGCACGCTGTTGGGTGTCTGAGGGAATGAACTTCTCCTCAGTCGCCGGCCCCAGTGCACTCGGACCTTTGGGTTCGGGGTGATGGGTGGCTGGTCGTTGTTTGAGAACTGCACAGTGGACGCGAGCATCTGTGGCCAAGTTTTTAAGGGCGCACGGTGGATGCCTTGGCACCAGGAACCGATGAAGGACGTGGGAGGCCGCGATAGTCCCCGGGGAGTCGTCAACCAGGCTTTGATCCGGGGGTTTCCGAATGGGGAAACCCGGCAGTCGTCATGGGCTGTCACCCTTGCCTGAACACATAGGGCAAGTGGAGGGAACGAGGGGAAGTGAAACATCTCAGTACCCTCAGGAAGAGAAAACAACCGTGATTCCGGGAGTAGTGGCGAGCGAAACCGGATGAGGCCAAACCGTATGCGTGTGAGACCCGGCAGGGGTTGCGTGTGCGGGGTTGTGGGATCTCTCTTCTGCGGTCTGCCGGCCGTAGGGCGAGTCAGAAACCGTTGATGTAGACGAAGGACATGCGAAAGGTCCGGCGTAGAGGGTAAGACCCCCGTAGTCGAAATGTCAGCGGCTTGCTTGAGAGACACCCAAGTAGCACGGGGCCCGAGAAATCCCGTGTGAATCTGGCGGGACCACCCGCTAAGCCTAAATATTCCCTGGTGACCGATAGCGGATAGTACCGTGAGGGAATGGTGAAAAGTACCCCGGGAGGGGAGTGAAATAGTACCTGAAACCGTGTGCCTACAAGCCGTGGGAGCGTCGGAATGGAGCTTGCTCTGTTCTCGTGACTGCGTGCCTTTTGAAGAATGAGCCTGCGAGTTTGCGGTGTGTTGCGAGGTTAACCCGGGTGGGGAAGCCGTAGCGAAAGCGAGTCCGAATAGGGCGATTTTAGTAGCACGCTCAAGACCCGAAGCGGAGTGATCTAGCCATGGGCAGGTTGAAGCGGAGGTAAGACTTCGTGGAGGACCGAACCCACCAGGGTTGAAAACCTGGGGGATGACCTGTGGTTAGGGGTGAAAGGCCAATCAAACTCCGTGATAGCTGGTTCTCCCCGAAATGCATTTAGGTGCAGCGTCGTGTGTTTCTTGCCGGAGGTAGAGCACTGGATAGGCGATGGGCCCTACCGGGTTACTGACCTTAGCCAAACTCCGAATGCCGGTAAGTGAGAGCGCGGCAGTGAGACTGTGGGGGATAAGCTCCATGGTCGAGAGGGAAACAGCCCAGAGCATCGACTAAGGCCCCTAAGCGTACGCTAAGTGGGAAAGGATGTGGAGTCGCACAGACAACCAGGAGGTTGGCTTAGAAGCAGCCACCCTTGAAAGAGTGCGTAATAGCTCACTGGTCTAGTGATTCCGCGCCGACAATGTAGCGGGGCTCAAGCGTACCGCCGAAGTCGTGTCATTGCAGCATAAGGGCCAACGCCTGTTGTGATGGGTAGGGGAGCGTCGTCTGCCGGGTGAAGCAGCACCGGAAGGTAGTTGTGGACGGTTGACGAGTGAGAATGCAGGCATGAGTAGCGATTCACACGTGAGAAACGTGTGCGCCGATTGACTAAGGGTTCCTGGGTCAAGCTGATCTGCCCAGGGTAAGTCGGGACCTAAGGCGAGGCCGACAGGCGTAGTCGATGGATAACCGGTTGATATTCCGGTACCCGCTGTGAAGCGTCAAACATCGAGCATCGTGATGCTAAGGCCGTGAAGCCGCCCTGGAGCCTTCGGGCAAAGGGGAGTGGTGGAGCCGCTGAACCAAGCGGTTAGTAGGTGAGTGATGGGGTGACGCAGGAAGGTAGTCCATCCCGGGCGGTGGTTGTCCCGGGGTAAGGGTGTAGCCCGAGTGGTAGGTAAATCCGCCACTCATGCAGGGTGAGACCTGATGCCGAGCCGATTGTGGTGAAGTGGATGATCCTATGCTGTCGAGAAAAGCCTCTAGCGAGTTTCATGGCGGCCCGTACCCTAAACCGACTCAGGTGGTCAGGTAGAGAATACCGAGGCGTTCGGGTGAACTATGGTTAAGGAACTCGGCAAAATGCCCCCGTAACTTCGGGAGAAGGGGGGCCACACCTGGTGATGATCTTTACGGTCTGAGCTGGGGGTGGCCGCAGAGACCAGCGAGAAGCGACTGTTTACTAAAAACACAGGTCCGTGCGAAGCCGTAAGGCGATGTATACGGACTGACGCCTGCCCGGTGCTGGAACGTTAAGGGGACCGGTTAGCTTCACTTCGGTGGGGCGAAGCTGAGAACTTAAGCGCCAGTAAACGGCGGTGGTAACTATAACCATCCTAAGGTAGCGAAATTCCTTGTCGGGTAAGTTCCGACCTGCACGAATGGCGTAACGACTTCTCGACTGTCTCAACCATAGGCCCGGTGAAATTGCACTACGAGTAAAGATGCTCGTTTCGCGCAGCAGGACGGAAAGACCCCGGGACCTTTACTACAGTTTGATATTGGTGTTCGGTTCGGCTTGTGTAGGATAGCTGGGAGACTTTGAAGCGGCCACGCCAGTGGTTGTGGAGTCGTCGTTGAAATACCAGTCTGGTCGTGCTGGATGTCTAACCTGGGTCCGTGATCCGGATCAGGGACAGTGTCTGATGGGTAGTTTAACTGGGGCGGTTGCCTCCTAAAGGGTAACGGAGGCGCCCAAAGGTTCCCTCAGCCTGGTTGGCAATCAGGTGTTGAGTGTAAGTGCACAAGGGAGCTTGACTGTGAGACCGACGGGTCGAGCAGGGACGAAAGTCGGGACTAGTGATCCGGCGGTGGCTTGTGGAAGCGCCGTCGCTCAACGGATAAAAGGTACCCCGGGGATAACAGGCTGATCTTCCCCAAGAGTCCATATCGACGGGATGGTTTGGCACCTCGATGTCGGCTCGTCGCATCCTGGGGCTGGAGTCGGTCCCAAGGGTTGGGCTGTTCGCCCATTAAAGCGGTACGCGAGCTGGGTTTAGAACGTCGTGAGACAGTTCGGTCCCTATCCGCTGTGCGCGTAGGAGTCTTGAGAAGGGCTGTCCCTAGTACGAGAGGACCGGGACGGACGAACCTCTGGTGTGCCAGTTGTTCTGCCAAGGGCATGGCTGGTTGGCTACGTTCGGGAGGGATAACCGCTGAAAGCATCTAAGCGGGAAGCCTGCTTCGAGATGAGGACTCCCACCCACTTGATGGGGTAAGGCTCCCAGTAGACGACTGGGTTGATAGGCCGGATCTGGAAGCCAGGTAACTGGTGGAGGTGACCGGTACTAATAGGCCGAGGGCTTGTCCTCAGTTGCTCGCGTCCACTGTGTTGGTTCTGAAACCACGAACAACCATTGTGCTGGTTGTCAGTTTCATAGTGTTTCGGTGGTTATAGCGTGAGGGAAACGCCCGGTTACATTCCGAACCCGGAAGCTAAGCCTCACAGCGCCGATGGTACTGCAGGGGGGACCCTGTGGGAGAGTAGGACGCCGCCGAACTCCTTTTAGAAAAGGTCGGATCCTGAACTTCGGTTCGGGGTCCGGCCTTTTTCTGTTGTGTGTAACGTGTCGTTCACGTTGCGCGCCCAGCATCCCTCACATGGGAACCTCCGAAATGCTCAGGGCGGCCGGCGTCGGAGCCGGTGACGAGGTCGTCGTACCGGCCTTCGGGAACGTCGAGGTCGCCGAGGCCGTCACCCTGGCCGGCGCGCTCCCGGTGTTCGCCGACATAGACCCCGTCACCTACTGCCTCGACCCGGCGGCGGTGGAAGCGGCCGTAACTCCCCGCACCGCGGCCGTCGTTGTCGTCCACCGCTTCGGACGGCGGGCCGACGTCGGGCGGATGCACGCCCTCGGACAGCGGCGCCGGCTGCTGGTCCTGGAGCATGGGGAGTCCGAGGCGCCGTACGACGAGACGGCGCGGCGGCGGGAGCGGGCCGCCTACCTCGACGCCAAGCTGAAAGGCGTGCGCATCCCCGACGGCGGGGACGGGCACACCTACCAGCAGTACGTCGTGCGGGTCCCCGGCAACGGCCGGCCGGACCGGGACGCCTTCGCACGCGCCCTGCGGGCCAGGGGCGTCGACTGCCGGGTGCCGGTGCAGACCCCCGTGCACCGGCTGCCGGAATTCCGGCGGTGCGTGTCCCTGCCGCAGACCGAGCTGGCCGCCGACGAAACGCTCGCGCTGCCCGTCGAAGCCGCCCTGACCAAGCGTGAGATGCAGCGGATCGCCGCCGCCTGCAACGCCCTCGGCGGACTGCTCCAGCCCGCCTTCTGACCGCCCGCCGAACGAATTTGGGAAGTCAGGCCACTTCGGGGTACAGTTTTCTTGTCGCCGCGAGGGAAACCTCGAAAACGACAGGCCCCTATAGCTCAGTCGGCAGAGCGTCTCCATGGTAAGGAGAAGGTCAACGGTTCGATTCCGTTTGGGGGCTCCGCAAAAAAGACCCCGCCCATCCGGGCGGGGTCTTTTCGTATGCCCTCAGGCGTCCTTGTGGATTCCCGGGACCCGCATCGCCAGAATCGCCATGTCGTCCGACGGGGCGTCGGAAGCGAAGCGCTCCACCGCGCGCATGATCCGGGCCGCGACCGCACCGGCCGTCAGACCCGTGCAGGTGGTGAGGACATCGGCGAGACCGTCGTCGCCCAGCATCCGCGTGCCCTCGCGGCGCTCGGTGACGCCGTCCGTGACACAGAGCAGCACATCACCGGGATCGAGGGTGACCGTCTCCTCGTACAGTTCCAGGTCCTCGATCACGCCCAGCAGCGGCTGGGGTTCGGCGGCCGGCGTCACCGTGCCGTCCTGGCGCAGCCGGAGCGGGAGCGGATGGCCGGCGCAGACCACCTTCAGCTCGGCGCTGCCGTCCTCTTGCGGGCGCAGCTCGCCGTAGAGCAGCGTCAGGAAGCGGCTGCGGTCGCCCTCGTCCAGGATGGCGGAGTTCAGCCGCTCCAGGACGGCTGGGCCGCTGAGGCCCTCGCGGGCCAGCAGGCGCAGGGCGTGCCGGGCCAGACCGGTGACCGCCGCAGCGTTGGGTCCCGTACCGCAGACGTCGCCGATGGCGAAGCCGTAGGCGCCGTTGCCGATGGGGAAGAGGTCGTAGAAGTCGCCGCCCACCTCGTTGCCCTCGCCGGCCGCGCGGTAGATGACCTCCACCTCGACGCCTTCGATGTCCGGGGTGCCCGGCGGCAGCAGGCTGCGCTGGAGCGCCTGGCTGATGGCGGTGCGCTCCGAGTACAGGCGGGCGTTGTCCAGGGCCAGGGCGGCCCGGCGGGACAAGTCCTCGGCCAGCTCCAGGATTTCCTGGCGGAAGTGCTCGTCGGTGGGCTTGCCGAGGACCAGCATGCCGATGACCCGGTTGCGGGCGACCAGCGGCAGGACGACCGTTTCACCGCCGACGGCGGAGGCCGTCGCCAGGGTCGGGCCGATGCCCCCGGTGATCCGGTGCGTGGGCCCGCCGGCCAGGCCCAGGGTGCGCATGGACGTGCGCAGGGCGGCCTGGTGGGCGGTCTCGCCCGGGACGGTCCAGACGCGGGCGCCGGGCGTGGGCACCGGGTCCGGCGGGGCGACCTTGGAGAGCAACGACTTGATGCCGTCGATGAGTTCCTCGTCCTCGTGCAGGACGTACGACAGGTAGGGCTCCGAGGCCTGGTCGGCGATGGTGTACACCGCGCACCAGGTGGCCAGCGTCGGGACCGTCATCTGGGCCATGAGGGCCAGGGTCTGGTCGCGGTCCAGGGTGCCGGCCAGCAGGTCGGACGCCTCGACCAGGAAGCTCAGGGAGCCGCGGCGCAGCCGTTCCAGCTCGCCGAGGCGGGCCGACTCCACGGCGAGGGCGATGCGGTCGGCGGCGAACTGGAGGCGCAGCGCCTCCTCGTTCGAGTAGCGGCCCGGTGCCTCGGCCGCGACACCGAGGGAGCCGGTGAGACGGCCCTCGACCTTCAGCGGGACCGTGACGACCGAGCGCATGCCGGTGCCGGTCAGCAGCGGGACGGCGCCGGGGACGGCACTGAGGTCGTCGTGGACGGCGGGCATGCGCGCGGAGCCGTAGCGGCCGGGGCCCGCCTCCACGGGGACGCGGGCGAAGCGCTGGCGGGCGGAGGGCAGCCCGGTGGAGGCGCGGACCTCCAGCTCGGTCTCGTCGTCGGTGGCCAGCAGCAGGAACGCGGAGTCGCCGTCGAGCATGTCGCGGGCGCGCTCCACGGTGCGCTGGAGCAGTCCGTCCAGGTCGTCCGGGGCGGGGGAGCCGATGAACACCTCGAACGGGTCGGTGCTCTGGCCGTCCTGCGCGGTGTTCTGGTCGCCGGCCGTGACCCGCGCGGGCGTCTGGAGCACCGCGCGCTCGTGGTCGCGCACCAGCAGGCAGACGGTGGAGGGCTCGCCGCCGGTGTCGCGCACGCGGAGGTGGGAGGCGTACACCCGCACGACCCGGCCGTCGGCGCCGCGGATGCCGTAGCTGCCCTCCCAGCGGGAGAGCCGCAGGGCCTCGGCGACGCCGGTGCCGGTGCCCGGGGTGTGCGGCCAGGCGGCGAGTTCGGTCAGGGGCCTGCCGATGGCCTCGGCGGCGGGGTGGCCGAAGAGTTCCTGCGCGTCCTCGTTCCAGGCGGTGATGGTGCCCTTGCGGTCGACCTGGAGGACGGCGACGCGGACCCGGCCGTCGGCCAGCGGGAGCAGGTCGGCGGGGAGCGCGGGGCCCGCGGTGCGGGTGCCGACCGGTCGTTCGGGCAGGTTGAGCTGGAACCAGACGTGCTTGTGGGTGGGGGTGTAGTCGACGCCCCAGCGGGTGGCGAGGGCCGCGCAGAGCTGGAGGCCGCGGCCGCCCTCGCGGTCCGGGCCGGCCATCGGGTGGGCGGAGGTCTGGAGCGGGACCTCGCGCTCGGGGTAGTGGTCGGAGACCTCGATGCGCACGCCGTCGTCGGTGCGCAGGCAGAGCACCTCGGCGTGGGTGCCGGCGTGCACGACCGCGTTGGTCACCAGTTCGCTCGTGAGGACGACGGCGTCGTCGGCGATGTCGGCGAAGCCCCAGCCCTGGAGGGTGTCGCGGACGAAGGCCCGGGCGGTCGCCACGGATCGTCCGACGGGCTCGAAACTGGCGGCCGCGCGCGCGGTGATCACAGAACTCCTCGGCCGGTTGTCGACGTGCGGGGCGGACCGGCCGGCCGGGTCGTGCCGCTGCTGCTGTGGCATCGGCGGGTCGGTAGGCCGCGGCTCCGGGGGAAGTCCCCCGGGAATCAGTCCGGTGGTCATGGTCTGCGGCCGCCCCTCCGATGCCCGCTCGTTCTCGTGCCACCGCCCAGGCCGGTCGGGACCGGTGCGGCTGGACAGCCGGATGCAAGGTTACTTACCTTCGCGGTCCGAGCGGATGCCGGTCGCGGGTGTTTACCCCCCAGGGTGTGCGAACGATGTGCGAAGCTGCCGAACTGTTATGGCCTGGTTCGGGCAGGGTGAAACACTGGGCAAGCTTCTGATGAAGGTCGGGTCGCACCGCGTGTTTTCCGTGTACGACGGGCAGCAGCCCCTGGTGTGGCCGGATCTCGTCTGGCAGAAATACGCAGCAGTAACCGGTACGCGGACGTATCCGGTACGCCGATGACGGGCGTGCCGGGCCGAAGCGGCCGCATACGGCAAGGGTCGATCCCCGGGAGGGACACAGTGGAGTCTGGCGCAGCGACGCGTGGCACGAAGACGCGCGCGAAGGGCGGACCGTCCCTGGGCAGGAGCGGCGGTACCACCGAGGTGGACACCGCTGCCCTGAACCGCCTGCTGGCGGCTCTCGTGGCGATGCGCGACGGGAACTTCCGTAAACGGCTGACGGTGTCCGGGGACGGCGTGATGTCGGAGATCGCGGCGGTCTTCAACGAGGTGGCCGACCGCAATCTGCATCTGACCGGTGAGCTGTCGCGGGTGCGGCGGATGGTGGGCCGTGAGGGCAAGCTCACGGAGCGGCTGGAGACGGGGGCCTGCGAGGGCTCCTGGGCGACGGCGATCGACCACTCGAACGCGCTGGTGGACGATCTGGTGCGACCCGTGTCGGAGGTCGGCCGGGTGCTCACGGCGGTCGCGGAGGGCGATCTGTCCCCGCGGATGGAGCTGCGGGCGCAGGCGCCGGACGGCGGCACCGGGCATCCGCTGCGGGGCGAGTTCCTGAAGGTCGGCCGCACGGTCAACAACCTGGTCGACCAGTTGTCGACGTTCACGGACGAGGTCACGCGGGTGGCCAGCGAGGTCGGCACCGAGGGCAAGCTGGGCGGTCAGGCCCGGGTGCGCGGGATGTCGGGTTCCTGGAAGGACCTGACCGAGTCCGTCAACACCATGGCGGACCGGCTCACCGCACAGGTGCGGGACATCGCCCTGGTGACGACGGCGGTCGCCAAGGGCGATCTGTCACGCAAGGTGACCGTGCACGTCGCGGGCGAGATGCTGGAGCTGAAGAACACCGTCAACACGATGGTGGACCAGTTGTCGGCCTTCTCCTCGGAGGTCACGCGGGTGGCCCGCGAGGTGGGCACCGAGGGCATCCTCGGCGGCCGGGCGCAGGTGCCCGAGGTGGCCGGCGTGTGGAAGGAGCTGACCGACTCCGTCAACACGATGGCGGGCAACCTGACCGCTCAGGTGCGTGGGATCTCGCAGGTCACCACGGCCGTCGCCAATGGCGACCTGTCGCAGAAGGTGACCGTCCAGGCGCGCGGCGAGGTGGCGCAGCTCGCCCAGACGATCAACCAGATGACCGAGACGCTGCGGATCTTCGCGGACGAGGTGACGCGCGTGGCCAACGAGGTCGGCGCGGAGGGCCGGCTCGGCGGTCAGGCGAACGTGCCGGGCGCGGCGGGGACCTGGAAGGACCTGACGGACTCGGTCAACACGGTGTTCCGGAACCTGACCACGCAGGTGCGGGACATCGCCGCCGTGACGACCGCGGTGGCCAGTGGTGATCTGTCGCAGAAGGTCACGGTGGACGTGGCCGGCGAGATGCTGGAGCTGAAGAACACCGTCAACGGCATGGTGGACCAGCTGTCCGCGTTCGGTGCCGAGGTGACGCGGGTGGCGCGGGAGATCGGCGTCGAGGGCGAGCTGGGCGGCCAGGCGCAGGTGCCGGGCGCGGCAGGTACGTGGAAGGACCTGACGGACTCCGTCAACACGGCGTTCCGCAACCTCACCGGGCAGGTGCGCAACATCGCCCAGGTGACCACGGCGGTGGCCAACGGTGATCTGTCGCAGAAGGTCACCGTGGACGTCTCCGGCGAGATGCTCAAGCTGAAGAACACCGTGAACACCATGGTGGACCAGCTCTCCAGCTTCGCCGACCAGGTGACGCGGATGGCGCGGGACGTGGGCACGGAGGGGCGGCTGGGCGGCCAGGCCCGGGTGGACGGCGTCTCGGGCACCTGGAAGGAGCTGACGGACTCCGTCAACTTCATGGCCGGGAACCTCACGTCCCAGGTGCGCAACATCGCCCAGGTGACCACGGCGGTGGCCAACGGTGATCTGTCGCAGAAGATCGACGTCGACGCGCGGGGCGAGATCCTCGAGCTGAAGAACACGATCAACACGATGGTCGACCAGCTGTCCGCCTTCGCCGAGCAGGTGACCCGGGTGGCGCGGGACGTGGGCACCGAGGGCCGGCTGGGCGGTCAGGCGCAGGTGCCCGGCGTCGCCGGTGTGTGGCGGGACCTGACGGACTCCGTGAACGGCATGGCCGGCAACCTGACGGCCCAGGTGCGCAACATCGCGCAGGTCGCCACCGCGGTGGCGCGCGGTGACCTCTCCCAGAAGATCACCGTGGACGCCCGCGGGGAGATCCTGGAGCTGAAGAACACCCTGAACACGATGGTGGACCAGCTGTCGTCGTTCGCCCAGGAGGTCACCAGGGTGGCCCGTGAGGTGGGTACGGAGGGCATCCTCGGCGGTCAGGCCGAGGTGCAGGGGGTCTCCGGCACCTGGAAGGACCTCACGCAGTCGGTGAACTTCATGGCGAACAACCTGACGATCCAGGTGCGCAACATCGCCGAGGTCACGACCGCGGTGGCCAAGGGCGATCTCTCGAAGAAGATCACCGTCGACGCCAAGGGCGAGATCCTGGAACTGGTCACCACGGTCAACACCATGGTCGACCAGCTCTCCAGCTTCGCCGAGCAGGTGACCCGGGTGGCGCGCGAGGTGGGCACCGAGGGGATCCTCGGCGGCCAGGCGCACGTCCCGGGTGTCACGGGCATCTGGAAGGACCTGAGCAACAACGTCAACCTGATGGCCAACAACCTGACCATGCAGGTGCGGAACATCTCCCAGGTGGCGGCGGCGGTCGCCAACGGCGATCTGACGCGGCAGGTGACGATCGAGGCGCGCGGTGAGGTCGCGCAGCTCGCCGACACCATCAACACGATGGTCAAGACGCTGAGCTCGTTCGCCGACCAGGTCACCAAGGTGGCCCGCGAGGTGGGCACGGACGGCATCCTGGGCGGGCAGGCGCACGTGCCGGGCGTGGCGGGCACCTGGAAGGACCTCACCGAGTCGGTGAACCAGATGGCGTCCAATCTGACCGGCCAGGTGCGCAACATCGCGATGGTCACCACGGCCATCGCCAAGGGCGACCTGACCAAGAAGATCGACATCGACGCGCGCGGCGAGATCCTCGAGCTGAAGACGACGATCAACACCATGGTGGATCAGCTGTCCAGCTTCGCCGAGGAGGTCACGCGGGTGGCCCGGGAGGTGGGCACCGAGGGCCAGCTCGGCGGTCAGGCGCGGGTGCGGGACGTGGACGGCACCTGGCGGGACCTGACGGAGTCGGTGAACGAGATGGCCGGGAACCTGACCCGGCAGGTGCGCGCCATCGCGCGGGTGGCGACCGCGGTGACCCGCGGCGACCTGAACCTGAAGATCGACGTCGACGCGTCCGGCGAGATCCAGGAACTCCAGGACTACATCAACAAGATGATCGCCAATCTGCGCGACACCACGATCGCGAACAAGGAGCAGGACTGGCTCAAGGGCAACCTGGCCCGCATCTCCGCGCTGATGCAGGGCCGCCGGGACCTCCAGGACGTGGCGTCGCTGATCATGAGCGAGCTGACACCGGTGGTCTCCGCGCAGCACGGCGCGTTCTTCCTGGCGATGCCGCTCGTGGAGGGCAAGGCCGCCGGTGACGGCGAGAACGACTACGAGCTGCGGATGCTCGGCTCGTACGGATATTCGATGGGCTCGATGCCGACGTCGTTCCGGCCCGGTGAGGCGCTGGTCGGCACGGCCGCCCAGGAGAAGCGCACCATCCTGGTCCCGGACGCGCCGAACGGCTATCTGAAGATCTCCTCCGGGCTCGGCGAGGCCCCGCCGGCCCAGGTGATCGTGTTGCCGGTGCTGTTCGAGGACAAGGTGCTCGGCGTGATCGAGCTGGCCTCGTTCACGAAGTTCACGCAGATCCAGAAGGACTTCCTCAACCAGATCGCCGAGGTCATCGCGACCAGCGTCAACACCATCTCGGTGAACACCAAGACCGAGCAGCTGCTCAAGCAGTCGCAGGAGCTGACCGAGCAACTGCGCGAGCGCTCGGCGGAGTTGGAGAACCGGCAGAAGGCGCTCCAGGCCTCCAACGCCGAACTGGAGGAGAAGGCCGAGCTGCTGGCCCGGCAGAACCGGGACATCGAGGTGAAGAACACCGAGATCGAGGAGGCCCGGCAGGTCCTGGAGGAGCGCGCCGAGCAGCTCGCGGTGTCGATGCGCTACAAGAGCGAGTTCCTGGCCAACATGTCGCACGAGCTGCGCACTCCGCTGAACTCGCTGCTGATCCTGGCCAAGCTGCTCGCCGACAACGCCGAGGGCAACCTCTCGCCCAAGCAGGTCGAGTTCGCCGAGACCATCCACGGAGCCGGGTCCGACCTGCTCCAGCTGATCAACGACATCCTGGACCTGGCGAAGGTCGAGGCGGGCAAGATGGACGTCTCGCCGACCCGGATCGCGCTCGTCCAGCTCGTGGACTACGTGGAGGCCACCTTCCGGCCGCTGACCGCGGAGAAGGGCCTGGACCTGTCGGTGCGGGTCTCCCCGGAGCTGCCCGCGACCCTGCACACCGACGAGCAGCGGCTGCTCCAGGTGCTGCGCAACCTGCTGTCCAACGCGGTGAAGTTCACCGACTCGGGGTCGGTGGAGCTGGTCATCCGGCCGGCGGGCGCGGACGTGCCGCAGAACATCCGGGAGCAGCTGCTGGAGGCCGGGTCGCTGACCGATCCGGAGGGCGAGCTGATCGCCTTCTCGGTGACGGACACCGGCATCGGCATCGCGGCCAGCAAGATGCGGGTGATCTTCGAGGCGTTCAAGCAGGCGGACGGCACGACCAGCCGCAAGTACGGCGGCACCGGTCTCGGCCTGTCCATCTCGCGGGAGATCGCGCAGCTGCTCGGCGGTGAGATCCACGCGCAGAGCGAACCGGGCCGCGGCTCCACGTTCACGCTGTACCTGCCGCTGCACCCGAGCGAACTGCCGCCGCAGGGCTACCAGCAGTCCGTGGCCCCGCTGGAGGCCGGGGACCTGGCCGCCTCGGACGCGGAGCAGTCCTCGCAGCTGTCGGCCTCCGAGATCGAGACGCCGGCCGAGGTCAAGTCGTACCTGGAGATGCAGAACGGTCCCGCGGCCCTGTTCCGGCGCCGCCGGCGGAGCCTGCCGCAGGGCGAGCAGCGCGCCGAGCAGTGGACGGCGGTGCCCGAGCAGGACAGCGCGCCGCCGTCCGCGCGCGGGGTGCGCTTCGGCGGCCAGAAGGTGCTGATCGTCGACGACGACATCCGCAATGTCTTCGCGCTCACCAGCGTCCTGGAGCAGCACGGCCTCTCGGTGCTGTACGCCGAGAACGGCCGGGAGGGCATCGAGGTCCTGGAGCAGCACGACGACGTGGCGGTCGTCCTGATGGACATCATGATGCCCGAGATGGACGGCTACGCGACGACGACGGCGATCCGCAGGATGCCGCAGTTCGCCGGGCTGCCGATCATCGCGCTGACCGCGAAGGCGATGAAGGGCGACCGGGAGAAGGCGATCGAGGCGGGCGCCTCCGACTATGTGACCAAGCCGGTCGATTCGGACCATCTGCTGGGCGTGCTCCAGCAGTGGATGCGGGGGAAGTGACGGGATCGGCCGACCGTGCTGTGAACACCGGGGAACCCCCGGCGGGCACGGGGAGCCGCCCCCCTATGGTGGGTGCGGACGTATGGGAACGTGGGATTCCGGGAACCATCGGGGTTCCCGCCGCGTTTCCGCTACGTGCGCGGTGACATCGCGGTGACAGGGTGTGGCGACGAGCGGGGTGCGGCTACGATGACCGGCACAAGGGCGGGCGGCGAAAGGGAGTCGTCCCCTGGGGCGGCGCCCGGTGTACCGCCGGGGCGAGGAGGGCGGGCCATGGTGCAGAAGGCCAAGATCCTCCTGGTCGATGACCGGCCGGAGAATCTGCTGGCGCTGGAGGCCATCCTCTCTGCGCTCGATCAGACGCTGGTGCGGGCATCGAGCGGGGAGGAAGCGCTCAAAGCGCTGCTCACGGACGATTTCGCGGTCATTCTGCTGGACGTCCAGATGCCGGGCATGGACGGTTTCGAGACGGCGGCGCACATCAAGCGGCGCGAGCGGACCCGCGACATCCCGATCATCTTCCTCACGGCGATCAACCACGGCCCGCACCACACCTTCCGGGGCTACGCGGCCGGCGCGGTGGACTACATCTCCAAGCCGTTCGACCCGTGGGTGCTGCGCGCGAAGGTGTCGGTCTTCGTCGAGCTGTACATGAAGAACTGTCAGCTGCGCGAGCAGGCGGCGCTGCTGCGGCTCCAGTTGGAGGGCGGCAAGGGCGCGGTCGGCGGCAAGGAGTCGGCCGGGCTGCTCGCCGAGCTGTCCGCGCGGCTCGCGGCCGTCGAGGAGCAGGCCGAGGCGCTGTCCAAGCAGTTGGACGACGACTCGGCGGACGCGGCCGCGGTGGCCACGGCGGCCCATCTGGAGCGCAAGCTCACCGGGTTGCGGCGCGCCCTCGACGCCCTGGAGCCCGGTACCGGGTCCGGTGGCTCGGCGCTGTCGTCGCCCAACTGATCCGCGTCGGCGCCCGGTTGCCCATGAGTTCCCGTCAGTTCGGCGCCCCGGCCGGGGCGACACGAACGGGTGAAGCTGTGGGCACACGTGTCCGCTGTCGTCTCCCCCGGTAACCTCACCTCCATGGCCTCACGTCCCTCCGCAGCCAAGAAGCAGCCCGCGAAGAAGGCGGTCGCTCCCGCGAAGGCTCCGGCGCGGAAGGCCGTCGTGAAGAAGGCCCCGGCCAAGAAGGTGCCCGCCAAGAAGGCACCCGCCAGGAAGGCCGCGGCGAAGAAGGTCCCGCCGAAGCCGGCGCCGAGCCCCACCGGGGGGCTGTACCGCCTGGTGCGCGCGCTCTGGCTCGGTCTCGCGCACGCGGTGGGCGCGGTCTTCCGCGGCATAGGACAGGGCGCGCGGAACCTCGACCCGGCCCACCGCAAGGACGGCGTCGCGCTGCTGCTGTTCGGCATCGCCCTGATCGTCGCCGCCGGCACCTGGGCCGACCTCAAGGGCCCTGTCGGCGACCTGGTGGAGGTCCTGGTCACCGGCGCCTTCGGCCGGCTGGACCTGCTGGTGCCGATACTGCTCGCGGTGATCGCCGTACGGCTGATCCGGCATCCGGAGAAACCCGAGGCCAACGGGCGGATCGTGATCGGCCTGTCCGCGCTCGTCATCGGCGTGCTCGGCCAGGTCCACATCGCGTGCGGCTCGCCCGCCCGCGGCGACGGCATGCAGGCCATAAGGGACGCCGGCGGACTCATCGGCTGGGCCGCGGCCACGCCGCTGACGTACGCCCTGACCGAGATGCTGGCCGTGCCGCTGCTGGTGCTGCTGACCGTCTTCGGGCTGCTCGTGGTCACGGCCACCCCGGTCAACGCCGTACCCCAGCGGCTGCGCGCCCTGGGCGTGCGCCTGGGCGTGCTGCACGACCACGAGGCGGAGGCGTTCACCGAGGACGACGAGCGCTACGAGGAGCAGTGGCGCGAGGCGCTGCCCGCCCGCTCCCGCAAGCGCTCGCCCGAGGTGTACGACCCGGAGGGCGCCGAGGAAGAGGCCCTCACCCGCCGCCGCGGCCGCCCCAGGCGCTCGGCGGTGCCCCAGCCGGACCCGCAGCGGCAGATGGACGCCGTGGACGTGGCCGCCGCTGCCGCCGCCGCGCTCGACGGCGCCGTCCTGCACGGCATGCCGCCCTCCCCGCTGGTCGCCGACCTCACCCAGGGCGTCAGCGTCGGCGACCGCGAGGAGACCACCCCGGTCCCGGCCCCCGAGCCGCCCACCAAGCCGGTCCCGGCCGCGCGCCCCGAGCAGCGGAAGACCGCGAGCGGGTCCGTCGTCCCCGACCTCACCAAGAAGGCCCCCGACGAGCCCCGCGACCTGCCCTCCCGGGCCGAGCAGTTGCAGCTGTCCGGGGACGTGACCTACGCGCTGCCCGCCCTGGACCTGCTCCGGCGAGGCGGCCCGGGCAAGGCCCGCAGCGCCGCCAACGACGCCATAGTGGCCGCGCTCACCCAGGTCTTCACCGAGTTCAAGGTCGACGCCGCCGTCACCGGCTTCACCCGCGGTCCGACGGTCACCCGCTACGAGGTCGAACTCGGCCCCGCCGTCAAGGTGGAGCGGATCACCGCCCTCACCAAGAACATCGCGTACGCCGTCGCCAGCCCCGACGTGCGGATCATCAGCCCCATCCCCGGCAAGTCCGCGGTGGGCATCGAGATCCCCAACACCGACCGCGAGATGGTCAACCTCGGCGACGTGCTGCGCCTCGCGGAGTCCGCCGAGGACGACGACCCGATGCTGGTCGCCTTCGGCAAGGACGTCGAGGGCGGCTACGTCATGCACTCGCTGGCCAAGATGCCGCACATGCTGGTCGCCGGTGCCACCGGCTCCGGCAAGTCGTCCTGCATCAACTGTCTGATTACCTCGATCATGATGCGGGCGACACCGGAGGACGTGCGGATGATCCTGGTCGACCCCAAGCGGGTCGAGCTGACCGCCTACGAGGGCATCCCGCACCTGATCACGCCGATCATCACCAACCCCAAGCGGGCCGCCGAGGCGCTCCAGTGGGTGGTGCGCGAGATGGACCTGCGCTACGACGACCTCGCGGCCTACGGCTACCGGCACATCGACGACTTCAACCGCGCCGTGCGCGAGGGCAAGGTCAAGCCACCGGAGGGCAGCGAGCGCGAGCTCCAGCCGTACCCGTACCTGCTGGTGATCGTGGACGAGCTGGCCGACCTGATGATGGTCGCCCCGCGCGACGTCGAGGACGCGATCGTGCGCATCACCCAGCTCGCCCGCGCGGCCGGCATCCACCTGGTGCTCGCCACCCAGCGTCCCTCGGTCGACGTGGTCACCGGTCTGATCAAGGCCAATGTGCCCTCCCGGCTCGCCTTCGCCACCTCCTCGCTGGCCGACTCCCGCGTCATCCTGGACCAGCCCGGCGCCGAGAAGCTGATCGGCAAGGGCGACGGCCTCTTCCTGCCGATGGGCGCCAACAAGCCGACCCGTATGCAGGGCGCCTTCGTGACCGAGGAGGAGGTCGCGGCCGTCGTCCGGCACTGCAAGGAGCAGATGACCCCCGTCTTCCGGGACGACGTCACGGTCGGCACCAAGCAGAAGAAGGAGATCGACGAGGACATCGGCGACGACCTCGACCTGCTGTGCCAGGCGGCCGAGCTGGTCGTCTCCACCCAGTTCGGCTCCACGTCCATGCTCCAGCGCAAGCTGCGCGTCGGCTTCGCCAAGGCCGGCCGGCTCATGGACCTCATGGAGTCCCGCAACATCGTGGGCCCCAGTGAGGGCTCCAAGGCGCGTGACGTTCTGGTGAAACCGGATGAACTGGACGGCGTGCTCGCCCTGATCCGCGGTGAGACTGAGGGATAGTACGAAGAGCCGCCCGGTTCACGCGAGGTCTGCCGGGCGGCGGCCCCGCCGTGCTCGACCGTCGTCGTGATCCACCCGTTAGAGAGCGGCGGGCAACCGTTTCCCTTTGTCCCACGTCAAGTTGAGCGAGAGGACGGGTGAGCCTCCCGTTGCGGGGCACGCGCCTGTCAAGCCACCGGATTGTCGGGCCATTCCGATGGCGTAGAAAGTCGTACCGCCCGGTTGCCCCACCCTTTCGTACCCCCCCTAGACTGAGCTTCCAGCACAGGTGGCTACACGCTCGAAAGGCGCCCCCGTGTCCATCGGCAACTCCCCTGAAGACGAGCGTCCCTTCCCAGACGAGTCCCAGGAAGCCCGAATCCCCGTCGGCCGTGCCCTCCAGCAGGCGCGGATCGCGGCCGGGCTCACCGTGGACGACGTCAGCAACGCCACTCGTGTCCGCCTCGCCATCGTGCACGCCATCGAGGCGGACGACTTCGGCCCCTGTGGCGGCGCCGTGTACGCGCGCGGCCACATCCGCACGCTGGCCAGGGCCGTCCACCTCGATCCCGAGCCGCTCGTCGCCCAGTACGACGCGGAGCACGGCGGCCGGCCCGCGCCCACCCCGGCCGCGCCCCTGTTCGAGGCCGAGCGGATCCGCCCCGAGCGGCGCGGCCCGAACTGGACCGCGGCCATGGTCGCCGCGATCGTCGTCGTGATCGGTTTCGTCGGCTTCACCGCCGTCAAGGGCGGCGACGGCGGCAGCGACGCGAAGTCGCAGCTGGCCGAGGGCTCCAGGCCCGCCGCCAGCAAGGCGGCCTCGCCCGCGCCGACCAGGGACAAGCCCGCCGACCCGACCCCCGAGCCCACCGACAGCGCCATCGCGGCCGCCCCGCAGGACAAGGTGACCGTCCAGGTCAGCGCGCCCAACGGACGCAGCTGGATCTCGGCCAAGGACCACAACGGCCGGATGCTCTTCGACGGCCTGCTGGACAAGGGGCAGTCCAAGACCTTCCAGGACAACACCAAGATCAACCTCATCCTCGGGGACGCCGGCGCGATCGAGCTGTACGTCAACGGCAAGAAGATCGAGGACAACTTCCGGCCCGGCGCCGTGGAGCGCCTCACCTACACCAAGGGCGACCCGGTAGCGGGCTGACCGCCCGCGGCGGCGCGTCGCCGACGGGGTCGGCCGGGTTCGGCCAACCCCGTCGACATGGGCTGCCGGTGAGACAAAGTAGTCTTGAGCCCATGCCTGAACGCCGTACCGTCGCACTCGTCACTCTCGGCTGCGCTCGTAATGAGGTGGACTCCGAGGAGCTCGCAGGCCGTTTGGAGGCGGACGGCTGGCAGCTCGTCGAGGACGCCGCGGACGCCGACGTCGCCGTGGTCAACACCTGTGGCTTCGTCGAAGCCGCCAAGAAGGACTCCGTCGACGCCCTCCTCGAGGCCAACGATCTCAAGGACCACGGCAGAACCCAGGCCGTCGTGGCGGTGGGCTGCATGGCCGAGCGGTACGGCAAGGAGCTCGCCGAGGCGCTGCCCGAGGCCGACGGCGTGCTCGGCTTCGACGACTACGCGGACATCTCCGACCGCCTGCAGACCATCCTGTCCGGCGGCATCCACGCCTCCCACACCCCGCGCGACCGCCGCAAGCTGCTGCCGATCAGCCCGGCCGAGCGCCAGGACTCGGCGGCCGCCGTCGCGCTGCCCGGCCACGGCCCCGCCGACCTCCCGGAGGGCGTGGCGCCCGCCTCCGGCCCCCGCGCGCCCCTGCGCCGCCGTCTGGACGGCGCCCCGGTGGCCTCGGTGAAGCTCGCCTCCGGCTGCGACCGGCGCTGCTCCTTCTGCGCCATCCCGTCCTTCCGCGGCTCCTTCATCTCCCGCCGGCCCAGCGACGTGCTCAACGAGTCGCGCTGGCTGGCCGAGCAGGGCGTGAAGGAGATCATGCTGGTCTCCGAGAACAACACCTCCTACGGCAAGGACCTGGGCGACATCCGCCTGCTGGAGTCCCTGCTGCCGGAACTGGCCGGGATCGACGGCATCGAGCGGATCCGGGTCAGCTACCTCCAGCCCGCCGAGATGCGCCCCGGGCTGATCGACGTGCTGACCTCGACGCCCAAGGTCGCCCCGTACTTCGACCTCTCCTTCCAGCACTCCGCGCCCGGCGTGCTGCGCGCGATGCGCCGCTTCGGCGACACCGACCGCTTCCTGGAGCTGCTCGACACCATCCGCTCCAAGGCCCCCCAGGCCGGCGTGCGCTCCAACTTCATCGTCGGCTTCCCCGGCGAGAGCGAGGCGGACCTGGCGGAGCTGGAGCGGTTCCTGAACGGCGCCCGCCTGGACGCCATCGGCGTCTTCGGCTACTCCGACGAGGAGGGCACCGAGGCCGCCACCTACGACGACAAGCTGGACGAGGACGTCGTCGCCGAGCGCCTGGCCCACATCTCCCGGCTCGCCGAGGAACTGGTCTCGCAGCGCGCCGAGGAGCGCGTCGGCGAGAGCGTGCACGTCCTGGTCGAGTCGGTGGACGACGAGGAGGGCGTGTACGGCCGCGCCGCGCACCAGGCGCCCGAGACCGACGGCCAGGTGCTGCTCACGAGCGGCGAGGGCCTTGCCGTGGGACGTATGGTCGAGGCGAAGGTGGTCGGTACGGAGGGTGTCGACCTGGTGGCCGAGCCGCTGACCGGCTCGCTCGCGTGTAGTGAGGAGGCGGGCAGATGACCGGAGTCCCGGCATCCGCCGCGGGCGGCTCCTCCGGTGCGCACGGCGCCCGGGGTGCCGCCGCCGACGGCGTGGCTTCCGAGGTCTCCGGTTCCGCACCCGAATCCGTTCCCGGCGCCGGTTCCACGGCCGACGGGCGGCCCGCACGCGGCGGGAAGATCACCGCCGCGGCGGTCAACCAGGCGAGCGTCTGGAACGTCGCCAATCTGCTGACCATGCTCCGGCTGGTGCTGGTTCCGGGCTTCGTGGCGCTGATGCTGGCGGGCGGCGGGTACGACCCGGCCTGGCGCTCCCTCGCCTGGGCGGCCTTCGCCATCGCCATGATCACCGACCTGTTCGACGGGCATCTGGCGCGCACCTACAACCTGGTCACCGACTTCGGGAAGATCGCTGACCCCATCGCCGACAAGGCGATCATGGGGGCGGCGCTGATCTGTCTGTCGTCCCTCGGTGATCTGCCGTGGTGGGTGACGGTCGTGATCCTCGGCCGGGAACTCGGCATCACCCTGCTGCGTTTTCTGGTCATTCGTTATGGCGTGATCCCGGCCAGTCGCGGCGGCAAGCTGAAGACGCTCACGCAGGGTGTGGCGGTCGGGATGTATGTGCTGGCGCTGACGGGATGGCTGGCCACTCTGCGGTTCTGGGTGATGGCGGCGGCGGTCGTACTGACGGTTGCCACCGGTCTCGACTATGTAAGACAGGCCATTGTGCTGCGCCGGCGGGGAATCGCCGAGCGCGCGGCGGCGTTGGAGGAGAAGGAAGCGTGAGTTCTCCGGCCACCGACCTGGTGAGACTACTGACGGTGAGGGGCGAGACCCTCGCGGTCGCCGAGTCGCTCACGGGTGGCCTGGTCGCGGCGGAGATCACCGCGGTACCCGGAGCGTCCAAGGTGTTCCGGGGCTCGGTCACCGCCTACGCCACCGAGCTGAAGCACCGGCTACTGGGCGTCGACGCCACCCTGCTGGAGCGGCAGGGAGCGGTGGACCCGCAGGTCGCGGGCCAGATGGCGGCCGGGGTGCGGAAGGCTCTGGGGGCCGACTGGGGCCTCGCGACCACCGGGGTCGCCGGCCCCGACCCACAGGACGGCCAACCGGTCGGCACGGTCTTCGTGGCCGTGGACGGACCGCTGACAGTCGCCGCTCGTTCCGCCGGTGGCGGAAAAGTGGAGGCCCTGCGGTTGAACGGCAGCCGTACGGAAATTCGTATGGAGAGTGTACGGAGCGTACTCGCACTGCTCCTGGAGCAGCTTGCGGGCGAACAGTATGGGAATGAGCGGGCACAGGATACGGAACGGAACGGGGGGTTTTGATGTTTGCAGCCCTGAGTGAACACGACATCGCTCCCCGCACGGCCGCAGCGCGAGGCGGTACGGTGGGGCGTGAAGGATGCGGCTACGCGGTCCGAGGAGGGAGCCACCGATGATTCTGCTCCGTCGCCTGCTGGGTGACGTGCTGCGTCGGCAGCGCCAACGCCAGGGCCGTACTCTGCGCGAAGTCTCCTCGTCCGCCCGAGTCTCACTCGGCTATCTCTCTGAGGTGGAGCGGGGGCAGAAGGAGGCTTCCTCCGAGCTGCTCTCCGCCATCTGCGACGCGCTGGACGTACGGATGTCGGAACTCATGCGAGAAGTGAGCGACGAGCTGGCGCTCGCCGAGCTGGCCCAGTCCGCCGCGGCCGCCGAGCCCGTGCCCACGCCGGTCCGTCCGATGCTGGGTTCTGTCTCGGTGACCGGTGTGCCACCGGAACGGGTGACCATCAAGGCGCCCGCGAAGGCGGTGGACGTGGTCGCCGCCTGAGGTTCCGGCGGTACGACCGACAGACACAGGTGAGGCCCCGGCCGGGGCTCCCGGGATCGATCCGGGAGCCCCGGCCGGGGCCTCGTGCTGTGCCCGGACCCCTGCGCGGTGCTCTTGGGGGAACTGGGGGCGATGGTTCTTCGGTGACGCATGGTGTCTGTCCCGTATGCGTCCGTTTGCCGGTATCCGGCCGGGCGGTCATGGTGGAGGGACGTGACGGCCGCGAGGGCCGCCGGACCGCCGGAGGAAGCGGATGTACGTCGTGAAGAGCCCGTTGGCCGACGCGGATCTGAAGACCGTGTCCGAGGCATTGCAGGGCGCCCTGGTCGATCTGGTGGACCTGTCCCTGGCCGGCAAGCAGATCCACTGGAACATAGTCGGGCCCCGCTTCCGGTCGGTCCACCTTCAGCTGGACGAGGTCGTCGCCTCCGCCCGCACCCACTCCGACACGGTGGCCGAGCGCGCCTCGGCGCTGGGCATCCCGCCCGACGGCCGCGCCTCGACGGTCGCCTCCGGCAGCGGCATCAAGACCACCCCGTCGGGCTGGATCAAGGACGGGGACGCGGTCGGCGCGATGGTGGACGCCCTCGGCGCGGTGATCGGCCGGATGCGGGAGCGGGTTCGGGCCACGGCGGAGCCGGACCCGGTCACCCAGGACATCTTCATCCGGATCACCGCGGACCTGGAGAAGCACCACTGGATGTTCCAGGCGGAGAACGCGTAGCGATTGCCGGTGCGGCTCGGGGCCCGCTACGGGCTGGGCCGGCGGCCCGGCGCCGCGACCACGAGCCCGGGACGCGCCGTGCGCGCGCGGCGGGCCCGGCGGGGCGGCGTCCGGCGGAAGGTGGTGGCGGGCATGACCGGGCGTACGGTGCGCCGGACGGTGGCGCTGGGATGCGGCGCGGTGTGGTGGTGGGCCGTGCTGCGGCTCGCCCTGGGGCAGGGCGTGGGCGTACTGGAAGCGGCCGT
>NZ_VOGW01000181.1:27749-29050 GCF_007896895.1 Streptomyces misionensis
GCCACGCGGACCGAGGTGTGGCAGCGCAGACAGGGGCGGGGCGCGCGGCCGTAGACGAACAGGTCGTGGTGGCGCAGGCCGGTGGTCCGGCGGACCGGGCGGTCGCGGTTGGCCTCCAGCAGTCGCTGGGCGAGGCCCGGCAGCCTCTCGGCGCGGTCCGCGGGCAGCGCGCCGACCGGCAGCCAGGGGGTGACGCCGAGCAGGAAGCACAGCTCGCTCTTGTAGATGTTGCCGATTCCGGCCAGATTGCGCTGGTCCAGCAGGGCTTCGCCGAGCGGGCGGGCCGGGTCCGCGAGCAGCCGGGCCAGGGCGCGCTCCGGGTCCCAGTCCGGGCCGAGCAGATCGGGTCCGAGATGACCGACGACCCGCTCCTCCTCCGTGGTGCGCAGCAGTTCCAGTACCTGGAGGCGGTAGCCGACGGCCGTGCGGTCGGCGGTGGCGAGGATCGCGCGGATCTGGTGCGCCGGTCCGCCCCGCCAGCGCTCGCCCGTGCCGTAGACCTTCCAGGCGCCCTCCATGCGCAGATGCGTGTGCAGGGTCAGGCCGCCCTCGAAGCGGGTGAGCAGGTGCTTGCCGCGCGGGACCGTGCTCAGCACCCGGCGGCCGGCGAGGTCGACCGTGGCGTACTTCGGCACCCGGAAGTCGCTGCGGGTCAGCGCCTTGCCCGCGAGGGCCTCGTGCAGCCGCCGCGCGGCCTGCCAGACCGTGTCACCTTCGGGCATGGGTCCAAGGGTGCCACGGCGCTACGGCAGGGCGGCGGGCCGCGGCGGCGCGGCTCAGGCTCTCAGGCGCAGGCCGCGCGGCGTCGCCACGAAGCCCGCTCCTTCCAGGAGGGCGCCCGCCGGGGCGGTCAGGGCCGGGGTGCCGTTGATCCGCTCGATGGTGACCGTGCCGAGGGAGCCGGCGCGGGCGGCCTCGGCGAGGGCCTCGGCGGCCGAGCGCAGGCGCGGGTCGTCCGTGGCCGCGGTGTCGGGCGCGATCGGCCAGGCAAGGAGCGTCTTGCCGCCGCGCTCCATGTAGAGGGTCAGCTCGCCCTCCACCAGGACGACCAGGGAGCCCGCCTTGCGGCCCGGCTTGTGCCCGGCCCCGGTCGGGGGCTCGGGCCAGGACAGGGCCGCGCCGTAGGCGTTCGCCGGGTCGGCGGCGGCGAGTACCACGGCCCGCGGGTCGGGGGAGCCGCTTCGGGAGCGGTGGTCGCCGTACCCCCGGAGCGGGGCCGCGCCGTAGCCGGTGGCGCCGCCGCCCCGGGGGCCGCCGTAGCCGGGGTCGGAGAAGGGGTCGGGAAGATCGCGGGGCGACAC
>NZ_VOGW01000181.1:29330-40233 GCF_007896895.1 Streptomyces misionensis
AAGCCGTCAGGGGCGGGAGCGAAGCCGTCGGACGGTGCCGGGGCGGGCAGGGCGGCCTCGCCCCGTTCGCGGGCGTTGGAGACCGCGCGCAGCCGGTCCACCGCGCCGTCCATGGCGAACTGGGCCGCGCCCAGCCCCTCGACGACGTAACCGCGCCTGGCCTGGCCGCTCTCCTCGAAGGCGGACAGCACCCGGTAGACCGCCGAGAAGCCGCCCTCGACGCCCTCCGCGGCGACCGCTCCCCGGGTCACGACGCCGTGCCGGTCCAGCAGGGTGCGGGCCAGCGCGTGTGCGCGCACGGTGGCGTCCGGCTCGGCCACGGGCAGCAGCGACCAGCGGCCCGCGACGGTCGGCGGGCCGGTACGGGAGGCGGTGCGGGCGGCGGCCGTCAGGGAGCCGTAACGCCCGCGCGGCACCGAGCGCTTGGCACGGTGGGCGGTCGAACCCGCCGTGCGGCCCGAGCCCAGCAGGGCCCGCATGGGCGCCAGCGTGTCGTTGGTGAGCCGGCCCGACCAGGCCAGGTCCCAAAGGGCGTCGGCGAGTTGGGGGTCGGTGGCGTCCGGATGGGTGGTGGCACGGACCTGGTCGGCGATCTGCCGGAAGAACAGGCCGTACCCGCCGGACAGCGCGTCCAGGACGGACTGGTGGAGCGCGGTCAGCTCCAGCGGGTGCGGGGGCGGGAGCAACAGCGGGGCGGCGTCCGCCAGATAGAGCGAGACCCAGCCGTCCTTGCCGGGCAGCGCGCCGGCGCCGGCCCAGACCACCTCGCCGGCCGCGGTCAACTCGTCGAGCATCGACGGCGTGTAGCGGGCCACGCGGGACGGCAGGACCAGCTTCTCCAGCGCGGAGGCGGGCACGGAGGCGCCCTGCAACTGCTCCACGGCGCGCACCAGTCCGTCGACGCCCCGCAGGCCGTGGCCCTTGCCGATGTGCTGCCACTGGGGCAGGAACTGGGCCAGCGCGGCGGGCGGCACGGGTTCCAGTTCGTGCCGCAGCGCCGCCAGGGAGCGGCGGCGCAGCCGCCGCAGCACGGTCGCGTCGCACCACTCCTGGCCGATGCCCGCGGGATGGAACTCGCCCTGCACCACCCGGCCGCTCGCGGCGAGCCGCTGGAGGGCGCCGTCGGTGATCGCCACGCCCAGGCCGAAGCGGTCGGCCGCGGTGGCCGAGGTGAACGGGCCGTGCGTACGGGCGTAGCGCGCGAGGAGGTCGCCCAGGGGGTCCTTGACCGGCTCGGTGAAGGCCTCGGGGACGCCGACGGGCAGCGCGGTGCCGAGCGCGTCGCGCAGCCGGCCCGCGTCCTCGATCGCCGCCCAGTGGTCGGCGCCGGCGATCCGGACCTTGATGGCCCGGCGCGCCCCGGCCAGCTCCCGCACCCAGTGCGGATCGGCGCCGCGCGCGACCAACTCGGCCTCGGTGAGCGGGCCGAGCAGCCGCAGGACGTCGGCGACGCCCTCCACGTCCTTGACCCGGCGGTCGTCGGTCAGCCACTGGAGTTCGCGCTCCAGCTCGGTGAGCACATCGGCGTCGAGCAGTTCGCGCAGCTCCGCCTGGCCCAGCAGCTCGGCCAGCAGCCGGGAGTCCAGGGAGAGCGCGGCGGCCCGGCGCTCGGCCAGCGGGGAGTCGCCCTCGTACAGGAACTGGGCGACGTAGCCGAAGAGCAGGGAGCGGGCGAAGGGGGACGGCTCCGGGGTGGTGACCTCGACCAGGCGCACCTTGCGGGACTCGATGTCGCCCATCAGCTCGGCCAGCCCGGGGACGTCGAAGACGTCCTGGAGGCATTCACGGACCGCCTCCAGGACGATCGGGAAGGAGCCGAACTCGCTCGCCACCTGGAGCAGTTGGGCGGCCCGCTGGCGCTGTTGCCACAGCGGGGTGCGCTTGCCGGGGTTGCGGCGAGGCAGCAGCAGGGCGCGCGCGGCGCACTCGCGGAACCGGGAGGCGAACAGGGCCGAGCCGCCGACCTGGTCGGTGACGACCTGGTCGACCTCGCCCTTGTCGAAGGCGACGTCAGCCGCGCCGACGGGCGCCTGCTCGCTGTCGTACTCGGTGCCCGCCCTCATGGGGTCGTGGTCGAGCAGGTCCAGGCTCATCAGATCGGCGTCGGGCAGGCGCAGCACGATGCCGTCGTCGGCGTGCATGACCTGCGCGTCCATGCCGTACCGCTCGGACAGCCGGGCACCGAGCGCCAGGGCCCAGGGCGCGTGCACCTGGGCGCCGAAGGGGGAGTGGACGACCACCCGCCAGTCGCCCAGCTCGTCGCGGAAGCGCTCCACCACGATCGTGCGGTCGTCCGGGACGTGGCCGCAGGCCTCGCGCTGTTCCTCCAGATAGGACAGCACGTTGTCCGCCGCCCACGCGTCCAGGCCCGCGGTGAGCAGCCGCAGCCGGGCGTCGTCCTTGGGCAGCGAGCCGACCTCGCGCAGGAACGCGCCCACCGCGCGGCCCAGTTCGAGCGGGCGGCCCAGCTGGTCGCCCTTCCAGAACGGCAGCCGGCCCGGCACGCCCGGCGCGGGGGAGACCAGCACCCGGTCGCGGGTGATGTCCTCGATGCGCCAGGAACTGGTGCCCAGCGTGAAGACGTCGCCCACGCGGGACTCGTAGACCATCTCCTCGTCCAGCTCGCCGACCCGGCCGCCGCCCTTCTTGGGATCGCTGCCGGCGAGGAAGACCCCGAACAGGCCCCGGTCCGGGATGGTGCCGCCGGAGGTGACGGCCAGCCGCTGGGCGCCGGGGCGGCCGGTGATGGTGCCGGCCACGCGGTCCCACACCACACGCGGGCGCAGCTCGGCGAACGCGTCCGACGGATAGCGCCCGGCGAGCATGTCCAGGACCGCCGTGAACGCCGACTCCGGGAGCGAGGCGAAGGGGGCCGCGCGGCGCACCAGGGCCAGCAGGTCGTCGAACTGCCAGGTGTCCAGCGCCGTCATCGCCACGAGCTGCTGGGCGAGCACGTCCAGCGGGTTCGCGGGCACCTTCAGGGACTCGATGGCGCCCGTGCGCATCCGCTCGGTGACCACCGCCGCCTGCACCAGGTCACCCCGGTACTTGGGGAAGACCACACCGGTGGAGACGGCGCCCACCTGGTGCCCGGCGCGGCCCACGCGCTGGAGGCCGGAGGCGACCGAGGGCGGGGACTCCACCTGGACGACGAGATCGACCGCGCCCATGTCGATGCCCAGCTCCAGGCTGGAGGTGGCGACCACCGCGGGCAGCCGGCCCGCCTTCAGGTCCTCCTCGACCAGGGCGCGCTGCTCCTTGGACACCGAGCCGTGGTGGGCGCGGGCGATCACCGGTGGCGCGCCCTGGGCCGCGCCCGAGCCGCCCATCAGTTGAGCCGGCGCGTGGTGCTCGGCCAGCGGCTCGCCGGTCGCGCGCTCGTACGCGATCTCGTTGAGCCGGTTGCACAGCCGCTCGGCCAGGCGCCGGGAGTTGGCGAAGACGATGGTGGAGCGGTGCGACTGGACCAGGTCGGCGATCCGCTCCTCCACCTGCGGCCAGATCGACGGCCGCTCGCCGCCCTCGGCCGCGTCGGTGGCGGGGGAGCCGCCCAGCTCGCCCATGTCCTCGACCGGGACGACCACCGAGAGGTCGAACTCCTTGCCGGACTCCGGCTGGACGATCTCCACCTTGCGGTGCGGCGAGAGGTAGCGGGCCACCTCGTCGACCGGGCGCACGGTCGCCGACAGGCCGATCCGCCGGGCCGGCTTCGGCAGCAGTTCGTCGAGGCGCTCCAGGGAGAGCGCGAGGTGCGCGCCGCGCTTGGTGCCCGCGACCGCGTGCACCTCGTCCAGGATCACCGTCTCCACGCCGGTGAGCGCGTCGCGGGTGGCCGAGGTGAGCATCAGGAAGAGCGATTCGGGGGTGGTGATCAGGATGTCCGGCGGGCGGGTGGACAGGGCGCGGCGCTCGGCGGCCGGGGTGTCGCCGGAGCGGATGCCGACCTTGATCTCGGGCTCGGGCAGCCCCAGCCGGACGGACTCCTGGCGGATACCGGTCAGCGGGCTGCGCAGATTGCGCTCGACGTCGACCGCGAGGGCCTTCAGCGGTGAGACGTACAGCACCCGGCAGCGCTTCCGCGGTTCGGCCGGGGGCGGGGTCGAGGCCAGCTGGTCCAGGGCGGCCAGGAACGCGGCCAGCGTCTTGCCGGAGCCGGTCGGCGCGACCACCAGCACGTCCGAGCCCGCCTGGATGGCCTGCCACGCGCCCGCCTGGGCCGCGGTGGGCGCGGAGAACGCCCCCGTGAACCAGCCGCGGGTCGCGGGGGAGAAGCCGTCGAGGGCTCGATGTGCTGAGCTGACCATGCGTCCATCCTGCACCCGACCACTGACAATCGGGCTGACCTGGGCAAATGCCCTATCCCGGTGAGCGGGGAGGCACGGGCGGCGGTCGGCGGGGACGGAAAACGGCCGCGACGGCGGAACGGTCGGACGGAGAGCGGCCGTGGGGACGGTCGGAGGGAGAGCGGCGGTGGACGAGGAAACGGCCGACGGGAACGGCCATGGGAACGGGACGGTCTGAGGGGAGAGAGCGGTCGTGGGTGAGGAGCGGCGGGGCGGAGAATGGCCGTATGGCAGGAACGGCCGGACGGCGGGACGACCGACCGCCCCGCGAGCGGGAGCGGCGGGCGGTGGAGCGGGCGCGGCACTGGCGCTACGAGGAACTGCCGGGCGTCGACCTGCTGCGCGCCCGGTACGTCCACAAGACCTTCGTCCGGCACACCCACGAGAACTTCGTGATCGCCGCCATCGCCGCCGGCGTCGAGGTCTTCCACCACGGCGGCTCCGACGTGTCGGCGGGCGCGGGTGCCCTCGCGCTGGTCAACCCGGACACCCCGCACACCGGCCGGGCCGGGGTGCCCGAGGGCTGGCGGTACGGCGCGGTCTACCCGTCGCCCGAGGTGGTGGCCGCGATAGCGGCCGAGACCACGACGCTGCGCGGCACCCCGGGCTTCGTCAGCCCCGTCCTCGACGACCCCGCCACCGTCCGCCTCGTCCACCAGGTGCTGGGCGCCGCCGAGCAGGGCAACGCGCTGGCCGCCGACACCCTGCTGCGGATCGCCGTGACCCGGCTGCTGCGGCTGAACGGCGGCCCGCTGCCCGAGCGGCGGCCGCGCACGGCCGGGGCCCGGATCGCGGCCCGCGCGCGTGCCGTGCTGGAGGAGCGGATGGCCGGGCCGCCGACCCTGGAGCGGCTCGCCACCGACCTCGGGACCAGCCCGTTCGCCCTCCTACGGGCGTTTCGCGACACCTACGGCATGCCGCCGCACGCCTGGCTGACCGACGCCCGGGTGCGGCGCGCACGGCGGCTGCTGGACGCGGGAGTCCGGCCGGCCGAGGCGGCCGTCGCCGTCGGCTTCACCGACCAGCCGCACCTCAACCGGCACTTCGCCCGGATCGTCGGCGTACCGCCGGGTGCCTACCAACGTGAGCGCAAGAACGTACAAGACCGGCACTGATGTTCGACCGTACGGTCCCGGCGTGGCACAGCAGACAGCACCAGTGGACATCACCGGCGGCGCGGCGAAGCCCGACGCGGCCGTCGTACGGGACGCCCTCGGCGTCGGCGTGGCCGTGGGCCTGTCCGGGTTCGCCTTCGGGGTGACCTCGGCCGGCAGCGGACTCGGACTCCTTCAGACCTGCGCGCTGAGCCTCCTGGTGTTCACCGGCGCCTCCCAGTTCGCCCTGGTCGGCGCGCTCGCCGCCGGAGGCAACCCGTACACCGCCGCGGCCGGGGCCTTCTTCCTGGGCGTCCGCAACGCCTTCTACGGGCTGCGTCTGTCCCAGTTGCTCGCGGTCCCGCGCGCGGTGCGGCCCCTCGCCGCCCAGTGGGTGATCGACGAGACCACGGCGGTCACCCTGGCGCAGCCCACCCGGCGGGCCGCCCGGATCGGCTTCACGGTCACCGGACTCACCCTGTACGTGCTGTGGAACCTCACCACCCTGCTCGGCGCCCTGGGTGCCAGGGCGATCGGCGACACGCGCGCGTGGGGGCTGGACGCGGCGGGCCCGGCCGTGTTCCTGGCCCTGCTCGCGCCGATGCTGACGACGGCGACCGAGCGCGCGGTCGCGGGCCTCGCGGTACTGCTCGGCCTCGGCCTGCTGCCCGTGCTGCCGGCCGGCGTGCCGGTCCTGGTGGCGGCGCTTGCCGCGCCGCTCGCCCTGGTCGTGTCGGGACGGCGCGCGGGCCGCGGCCCGCAGGACGCGCCCGAGGAGGCGGAGGCCCGGTGAACACCTGGATCGCGATCGGCCTGACCGTGCTCGGCTGCTACGCCGTCAAGCTCGCGGGCCTCCTGGTGCCGGCCCATGTCGTCGAACGCCCGCTCGTGCGGCGACTCGCCGCCCTGCTGCCCGTCGCCCTCCTGGCCGCGCTCACCGCACAGCAGACGTTCGCCCAGGGACACGCGCTGGTGCTGGACGCCCGGGCCGCGGGGCTCGGGGCGGCCGCCGTGGCCCTGGTGCTGCGCGCGCCGTTCCTGGTGGTCGTCGCGGCGGCCGTGGTGGTGACGGCGGGCGTACGGGCCCTCGGCGGCTGAGTGGCGCAAGACCGGTGCGGGCCGGGCGGCCGGAGTCCGCGGGACGGGGCGGCCAGGGCCGGGACGTGGCAGGGAGCGGACCAGCCCGTGAAGCGCATCAGCCTGTGAAGGGCTCAGCCCGTGAAGCGCATCAGCCCGTGAAGGGTTCAGCACGTGAAGCGCATCAGCCGACGAAGCGTCCATATGCCCTCAGGGTGCACAACGCCTCGATCGTCACCATGGGCCGCGCTTCGAGCGCGGGAACCGGTGCCCAGTGGCGTCGGCGGACCGGCCAGCCGCCGTCCGCCCGCTGCTCGGCGGCCAGATGATCCAGGGAGCGCACCATCTCCTCGTCGGTGAACCACGCGCGCGCGAGCGATGCCGGGCTCCTGGCGAAGTCGTGCGGGAAGTGGTGCTCCCCGGGGGCGTAACCGGGAGCCACCGGGTAGGCGTCGAGCCGGTCCGGGTCCAGTGCCGCGAGCCGCTGCTCGCGCACCAGGCGGCCCAGCCGGTCCGCGGCGGCCTGCGCGCGCGGGCGGTCGGGAACGCAGTCCAGGAAGGCAACGGCGGCCTGCACCTCGTAAGGGTGCGACTTCTCCAGGTTCTCCACCGCCTGCCAGCAGAAGTCGGTGGCCCGGAACAGCCAGGCGTGCCAGACCTCGTTGCGGTGCAGCAGCCCCACCACCGGCGCGGTGGTCAGCAGATCGCTGGGCGGGTCGTCGACGACCGGGACGAACGGCGCCGCCGGATATCCGCGCTGGCTCGGGTGGACCGCGGGCAGCGCGCCGTCCGCCGTGGAGACGGAGGTCAGATAGCGGCACACGCGCTCCACCCGCTGCCCGCCGCAGCGCCCGACGGCGTCCAGTACGCGCAGCGCGTGCGCGGTGTGCAGGGGCTGGCTCACGGGGCCGCGCAGGTCGGGCTCCAGCGCGTGCCCGTAACCGCCGTCCGGGTTGCGATAGGCGTCCAGCGCCGCCTCCACCGCGTCCGGCGCGCCGCGCAGGAAGTGGTACGCGAACAGACGCTGCTCCAGGACGCGCGCGGTGAGCCACACGAACTGTTCGGCGCTGAAGAGCGGGGAGCGCGCCGGGGGCGCGGAGGGGAGTGGAGAAGCTCCGGTGTCGGCCATGCGTCAGACCGTAGGACGGAAAGCGGCCTTGGCAAGCGGTCCCGGGCGGGCCCCACTCTCAGGGGCGGGATACTGGATTCATGCGGTTGACGGTCTTCTGGCAGCGGATGGCGGAGCACTTCGGTCCCGGGTACGCCGACACGTTCGCGCGCGACCACGTGATGGCGGAGCTGGGCGGGCGCACGGTGAACGAGGCCCTGGACGCCGGCTGGGCGGCCAAGGACGTGTGGCGGGTGGTGTGCACCGTCATGGACGTGCCGAGGGAGCGGCGCTGAGGCGATCCCTTCTGGGGTGATATGCCGCGAAAGTTCGCCGTCGAGACGACGCTACGGCACCGTACGGTCACGAAAACCGCAGGTGGGCGGCGTTTGTCGGCGGGGTGGGCGAGACTTGGCGGGTGGCACGCACTGACGAGGACATCGAGCAGCCGACCCGGCCCGCGATCCCGGCCGCTACGACGGCGACCGACCGGCCACCGGCCCCCGGGGCCGGCGTTCCGGAGGGCCGCATGCCGCGCTGGCTGCCGCGCGCCATGGTGCTCGCGCTGGCGCTGATCGCCGCCTTCCAGCTGGGCACCTGGGCCTTCCACCAGCTCACCGGACTGCTGATCAACATCCTGATCGCGTTCTTCCTGGCCCTGGCGGTCGAGCCCGCGGTGAGCCGGATGGCCGCCCGCGGCATGCGCAGGGGGCTCGCCACCTTCCTGGTCTTCTTCCTGCTGACCGTCGCCGCCGCGGGATTCGTCACCCTGCTCGGCTCGATGCTGGCCGGGCAGATCATCAAGATGATCGAGGGTTTCCCGGACTACCTGGACTCCCTCATCCACTGGACCAACGCGACCTTCCACACCAACCTCAAGCGGGTCGACGTCCAGGAGGGGGTGCTCCGCTCCGACTGGCTGCGCAAGTACGCGCAGAACAGCGCGGCCGGTGTGCTCGACGTGTCCCAGCAGGTGCTCGGCGGCCTCTTCCAGATGCTGACCGTCGCGCTGTTCTCGTTCTACTTCGCCGCCGACGGTCCGCGGCTGCGGCGTGGCTTGTGCTCCGTGCTGCCGCCGGCCCGCCAGGCCGAGGTGCTGCGCGCCTGGGAGATAGCCGTCGACAAGACGGGCGGCTACCTCTACTCGCGCGGCCTCATGGCGCTCGTCTCCGGGGTCGCGCACTACGTCCTGCTCCAGGCCCTGGGCGTGCCGTACGCACCCGTGCTCGGCGTCTGGGTCGGTCTGGTCTCGCAGTTCGTCCCCACCATCGGCACCTATCTCGCGGGCGCGCTGCCGATGCTGATCGCGTTCACCGTCGCGCCCTGGTACGCGGTGTGGGTGCTGGTCTTCGTCGTGATCTACCAGCAGTTCGAGAACTACATGCTCCAGCCCAAGCTGACCGCCAGGAGCGTCGACATCCACCCGGCCGTCGCCTTCGGCTCGGTCATCGTCGGCACGGCCCTGCTGGGCGCCGTCGGCGCGCTGATCGCCATCCCCGCGGTGGCTACCCTCCAGGCCTTCCTGGGTGCCTACGTGAAGCGGTACGACGTCACCGACGACCCCCGGGTGAACGGCCACCGCGTCCGCACCCCGGCCGGCCCCGGGATGCTGGCGCGGATCAGGGCGGCGCGCACCCGGCGGTGACGGTCCGCACGTGCGGCTCGCGGCGCGCCGGGCCGGCCCGGCGCGCCGTGCGGTCCGCCTGGTGTGAACGACCCCGTGGCGCAGGACGGACGGCTCGGTCCGGGTCACCGCCGGGCCGGTGTGTCGCTTGACACGAAAATCGAACATCCATTCTGATGAAGGCTCCGGCGGGGCCATGGCGGCAGGATTTCGCCATGGTTTGGGTGGATATGCACCCCAGTTATCCACAGGCCGGGCCGACGTCGGGGCGCGTTGTCAGTGGCAGGCGTTAGCGTCTTTGACGTGAAGCGATCGACTCAAGCAAACCGGGTGGAACCCATGGCAGGAACCGACCGCGAGAAGGCGCTCGACGCCGCGCTCGCGCAAATTGAACGGCAATTCGGCAAGGGCGCGGTCATGCGCATGGGCGAGCGGTCGAAGGAGCCCATCGAGGTCATCTCGACCGGCTCGACCGCGCTGGACGTGGCGCTCGGCGTCGGCGGCCTGCCGCGCGGCCGTGTCGTCGAGATCTACGGACCGGAGTCCTCCGGTAAGACGACCCTGACGCTGCACGCCGTGGCGAACGCGCAGAAGGCCGGCGGCCAGGTCGCGTTCGTGGACGCGGAGCACGCCCTCGACCCCGAGTACGCGCGCAAGCTCGGCGTCGACATCGACAACCTGATCCTGTCCCAGCCGGACAACGGCGAGCAGGCACTGGAGATCGTGGACATGCTGGTCCGCTCCGGCGCGCTCGACCTGATCGTCATCGACTCCGTCGCCGCGCTCGTGCCGCGCGCGGAGATCGAGGGCGAGATGGGCGACAGCCACGTGGGTCTCCAGGCCCGGCTGATGAGCCAGGCGCTGCGGAAGATCACCAGCGCGCTCAACCAGTCCAAGACCACCGCCATCTTCATCAACCAGCTCCGCGAGAAGATCGGCGTCATGTTCGGCTCGCCGGAGACCACGACCGGTGGCCGGGCGCTGAAGTTCTACGCCTCGGTGCGCATCGACATCCGCCGCATCGAGACCCTGAAGGACGGCACGGAAGCGGTCGGCAACCGCACCCGCTGCAAGGTCGTCAAGAACAAGGTCGCGCCGCCCTTCAAGCAGGCCGAGTTCGACATCCTCTACGGCCAGGGCATCAGCCGCGAGGGCGGCCTGATCGACATGGGCGTGGAGCACGGCTTCGTGCGCAAGGCCGGCGCCTGGTACACGTACGAGGGCGACCAGCTCGGCCAGGGCAAGGAGAACGCGCGCAACTTCCTCAAGGACAACCCCGACCTGGCCAACGAGATCGAGAAGAAGATCAAGGAGAAGCTGGGCGTGGGTGTCCGGCCGGAGGAGCCGGCGGCCGAGCCCGCCGCCGACGCCGCGGCCGCCGCCCCGGTCGCGGAGGACGCCGCCAAGACGGCCACCACGGCCACCAAGGCCGCCAAGCCCAAGGCCGCCGCTGCCAAGAGCTGACCGTGACACGACGAACCGACTGGTCCGAGTACGAGCACGCCGCCCCCGGTGCCCCGCGGGGGAGGGGCATCGGGGGCCGTCCGGCCTTCGCCCCGGGCGGTGACGACGACGGATACGCGACCGGCGGACACGACGGACACGGCGACGGCACCTGGCCGGACGGCGGGAGCGGCGAGCCGCACGGGGGCGGCCC
>NZ_VOGW01000181.1:40508-50114 GCF_007896895.1 Streptomyces misionensis
TACGGCACCGAGTATGCCCAGGGCGCGGAAACGCCCCTCGCGCACTGAGCGCGGTCTCGCCCCGCGCCTGGTCAGGCGCGGTACGACGGGCGTGGGCGCCCGTACTGCGCGGGGGTCGGCACAGACGTATCGTGGCCGGAAGAGTGGCGGTATGTGCCGTCTGGTGGCGTATGACCTGTCGTACACCCGGCGCCCCGGTGCCCGTACGCGAGGATGACGATCATGGCCGATCCCAAGGGGTTCATGACCACGCCGCGTCAGGAGTGGGCGCGGCGGCCCGTGGAGGAGCGGGTGCGGGACTGGGACGAGGTGTACGTCCCCGGGGCGTTGCTGCCCATCATCGGCAAGCAGGCGGACCGGTGCATGGACTGCGGGGTTCCCTTCTGTCACGAGGCCTGCCCGCTGGGCAATCTCATCCCCGAGTGGAACGACCTGGTGGCCCGGGAGGACTGGCGGGCGGCGAGCGACCGGTTGCACGCGACCAACAACTTCCCCGAGTTCACGGGGCGGTTGTGTCCGGCGCCCTGCGAGGCGGGGTGCGTGCTGGCGATCAACCAGCCGGCGGTCACCATCAAGAACGTCGAGTGCGCGATCGCCGACCGGGCCTGGGAGGAGGGGTTCGTGCCGCCGCGGCCGCCGGAGCGGCTGTCGGGGAAGACGGTGGCGGTGATCGGCTCCGGTCCCACGGGGCTCGCGGCCGCGCAGCAGCTGACACGGGCCGGACACACGGTCGCGGTGTACGAGAAGGACGACCGGATCGGCGGGCTGATGCGGTACGGCATCCCGGCGTTCAAGATGGAGAAGCGGCAGCTGGAGCGGCGGCTCGGGCAGATGCGGGCGGAGGGCACGAGGTTCCGTACGTCGACGGCGGTCGGGCGGGACGTGGGGGCGGCGGAGCTGCGGGCGCGGTACGACGCCGTCGTCATCGCGACGGGCGCCACGGCGTGGCGGGAACTTCCGGTGCCGGGCCGTGAGTTGGCAGGGATACACCAGGCGATGCGCTATCTGCCGCTGGCCAACCGGGTGTGCGAGGGGGACCTCGCGGTCTCGCCGTTGTCGGCGGCCGGGCGGCACGTCGTGATCGTCGGCGGCGGGGACACCGGGGCGGACTGTCTGGGGACGGCCGTGCGGGAGGGGGCCGCGTCGGTGACCCAGCTGGACATCTACGCGCAGCCGGGGGCCGAGCGTGACGAGTACGCGGAACCGTGGCCGACGTATCCGAAGATCTACCGGCTGTCGGCGGCGCACGAGGAGGCGGGGCAGCTGCGGACGGCGCCGGCGGCGGACGCGGACGCGCGGTTGTTCGCGGCGTCGACGCTCCGTTTCACCGGGGACGACGGCGGGCGCGTGCGGGCGCTGGAGCTGGTGGAGGTCGACGAGCGGCGGCAGCCGGTGCCCGGCAGCGAGCGGACGATCCCGGCCGATCTGGTGCTGCTCGCACTCGGCTTCTCCGGGCCGGACCGGGAGGACGGCCTGATCGATCAGTTGGGGCTGGCGCTGGACGCGCGGGGCACGATCGCCCGCGACGACGGGTTCGCGACCAATGCGCCCGGCGTGTTCGCCGCCGGGGACGCGGCGCGCGGGCAGTCGCTCATCGTCTGGGCCATCGCGGAGGGCCGGGCCGTGGCGGCGGCCGTCGACCGCTATCTGACGGGCACGTCACGCCTGCCCGCGCCGGTCTCCCCGGGCGACAGGCCGATGCGGGTGTGAGCCCCCGGGAAGCGCCCGGGAGGGAAGCGATCGGCGAAGAGCGTGGGAGGGGCGGTGGTGCGCGGGCGCACACCACCGCCCCTCCGGTGCGCTACGCCTTCCGCGCCACCGCTCCGTAGCCCGGGATCACCCCGTCGTCCTGGCCCGGGACGGGTTCGCCCAGCTCCGGGTGCCACTTGTGGACGATCTCGACGCCCGGTTCGACGAGGTCGAGGCCGTCGAAGAAGCGGGTGAACTCGTCCCGGGTGCGCAGGGCGAGGGTGATGCCGGCGCCCTTGAGCTTGCCGGTGGCGGTCGCGGCGTCCTTCGGGGTGAAGTCGGCCGTGGCGTGCGTCATCACCAGGTAGCTGCCGGACGGCAGTTCGGACAGCAGCCGGGAGACGAGCTCGTGGGCGCCGTCCGTGTCCGGCACGAAGTGCAGCAGGGCGATCAGCGAGAGGGCGACCGGCCGCGTGAGGTCGAGGACCTCGCGGGCGCCGGCGATGATCGCGTCCGGGTCGCGCACGTCGGCCTGGAGGTATTCGGTGGCGCCCTGCGGGGTGCTGCGCAGCAGGGCCGCCGCGTGGGCCAGCACGATCGGGTCGTTGTCGCAGTAGACGACCCGGCTGTCGGGCGCGATCTGCTGGGCGACCTGGTGCAGGTTGGGCTCGGTCGGTATGCCGGTGCCGATGTCGAGGAACTGCCGCACCCCCTGCTGGGCCAGCCACCTGGTGGCGCGGTGCATGAAGGCGCGGTTGACCCGGGCCATCACCGGCACCCGGGGTTCGAGCGCCAGCATCTGGCGGCCCATTTCCTCGTCGACCGGGTAGTTGTCCTTGCCGCCGAGGTACCAGTCGTACATCCGCGCGGGATGCGGCTTGCTGGTGTCGATCTCGATGGCCGTCGGGTCCTGCCCTGTCATGCGGCACTCCGTAAACGTCTGATGTGATGGTTTGTCAAGTCTTTTGTCAATGCGTGAAGTCGAGCAAGTAATCAACACAGGCGACACGTGTCAGGTGAGCAGGAAGTCGGCCTCCCCCGCCTTGGCGCCTTCTATGAAGGCGGTCATCTCGTCCATGGTGTAGATCAGCGCCGGCCCGTCCGGGTCGGTGGACTGACGTACGGCGATCCGGCCGTCGGCCAGCTTCATCGCCTCCAGGCAGTTCCCTCCGTTGCCGCCGCTCCAGGGCTTGTGCCAGCCCTCGCTGCCCAACTCCCGTGCGGGCATGCCGTTGTAGACGCGTGCGCGCGGCTTGATGCGTTCCATTCAGAGCTCCTTGCGGAGATCCCGGAGGATCTCTTTCGTGCGTTGTGCCGTGGCGGCCTGCGCCGCCATGCGGTCCATGACCTCGAGGTGGGTCGCCACCTCGGCGCGCGCGTCGAGATAGACGGCGCCGGTCAGGTACTCGCTGTAGACCATGTCCGGCAGTTCTGACATGGCAAATCGGAACAGCACGAAGGGCCCGTAGGTCCCCGGGTGGGGCCCGTTCTCGAACGGGGCGACCTGGAGCGTCACGTTCGGCAGGTTCGCGGCTTCGAGGAGCCGGTCGATCTGGGCGCGCATCACCTCGGGGCCGCCGACCGGGCGGCGCAGGGCGGTCTCGTCCATCACGGCCCAGAACCGGGGGGCGTCGGAGCGGGTGAGCAGTTGCTGGCGCTGCATGCGCAGCGCGACATGGCGCTCGATGTCGTCCGGGCTGGTCTGGCCGATGGCGCCGGACTTGAGTACTCCGCGGGCGTAGTCCTCGGTCTGGAGGAGTCCGGGGACGAAGTGGGGCTCGTAGGAGCGGATGAGGCCGGCCGCGCCCTCCAGGCTGACGTACATGGAGAACCAGCCGGGCAGGATGTCGTGGAACCGCTGCCACCAGCCGGGACGGTTGGCCTCCTCGGCCAGCTGGACGAAGGTCTCGGCCTCGTCGTCGGGAACGCCGTAGGCCTTCAGCAGCAGCTGGAGGTACGGGATCTTGAAGGCGACCTCGGCCATCTCCATACGGCGGACGGTGGCGGGGGCGACGCGCAGTACCCGGGCGGCGTCCTCGCGCTTGAGTCCGGCGCGTTCCCGCAGGTCCAGCAGGCGCCGTCCGAGGACAACCTGTCCCACCGTCGGCGCGGACCGCGGTTCGCTCACGCTCCCACCTCCACCGAAAGCCTTCACTCGAAGGAACCCTGACAGCCCTGCGGCGCCGTTCGAAGGCTCATTCGAAGACCGGGTCCGACCTCCGATGGACCCAATCGGCGCCGCTGGACGTGCTGTTGCGAGCAGTGTGCCATGGCGCCTGACCGAGTCACAGCGCACTCTGCAATTTTCAGAGTGACTCTTGCCAAGTGTCCGTGGCGGGGCGATAGTGGCAGGCGTGATTCCGTCCGCGCCTTTAGGAACAGACGCCGCCGCAGACCGTCCCGGTCGCGGCGCCGCAGTGGCTGCCCCGCGAGGCGGCGCCGCCGAGCGCCGGTTCCGTTTCGAGCTGGCCGCGCATCCGGGCTCCGTCGCCCGGGCCAGACGCCTGGCGCACGCCCGGCTGACCGGCTGGTCGGTGTGCGCGGACACCTGTGACAGTGCGGCTCTGGTCATCTCCGAGCTGGTCACCAACGCGATCGTGCACACCGCGAGCGAGCGGGTCGTGTGCGAGTTGCACGACCACGACGACATGGTGCGCATCGCCGTGCGCGACGAGGGCTGCGCTCCCGGCGAGCCCCACCCGTCCCCGCAGCGGCCCGACGAGGAGCACGGGAGGGGGTTGCTCCTCGTCGACGCGCTGTGCCGGGCCTGGGGTGCGCAGGAGTACGGCTCCGGACTGCTGGTCTGGGCGGAGCTGGCCCGCCGGGAGGAACCGGCCGCCGGGCCCGCCGCGCCGGGCGCCGGAACCGCACCACCGCCGGCACGGCGTCCCGGACCGCCGCCCCCATGGCGCCGTCGAGCCGCACCGGTACCGGGGCGTGGAACAGCCGCCGTACCGGACGCCGGAGCAGCGCCACGACCGGGAGCGGCCGTGACCGGCGCGCCGAGCCCGGGACGGCACGGCGCGGCGCGGGGCTCCGGCAGGCGCCCGGGCCCCGGCCCCGAGGCCACCGGTCCGGAGCGGGCGATGGGGATGAACACCTTGGTGCGTCTGCAACGCCGGCGTCCGGACGCGGAACCGGGGCACCGGCTCCAGGTGCCGGACGGCATGACCGTACCGCTGGGCTGTGACGCCGTGGCGGTGCCCGACCGCCTCGGGCCGCTGGTCGTGGCGCGGCTGCCGCGGCTCGGGTGCGTGTACGCCGACGGGGCCCGCTGGTGGTGGATCGTGCCGTCGGACTCCGACTACGCGCTGCCCTGGCCGGCGCCCGCCCAGTACGCCCCGGGCGCTCTGGTCGGGGGAACCGCTCGGCTGATCCACCGGCCGCAGGGCGCGGTGCCGTACACCCCGCCGATCCCGCTCTATCTGGCGCTGTGCCGGGCGACGGGGACGACCCCGGACTGGTCGCGCACGATCATCGCCTGACGGCCGCTTCGCGCGCCCGGACGATCACCAGGAAGGCGTCCGTCGCCAGGTCCATGACGACCTCAGCGGGCAGGCCCTCCAGGCGCCGCGCGTGCGCGAACTCCTCGGCGGGCCACGATCCGCGCGGGCCGCCGGCGGGGAAGCGTCCGAGCACCGTCCGCCCGTTCACCATGGCGCGCCTCCTCAAGGACGTCGTCCTGTGTGGTCCTGGGCCGTTCTGCAAGGAGAGAACGCTCGGCGGGAGGCGAACGGCTCGCCCGGTGACCGGACTGAGACGTGTCCGACACAGATTCGGCGCGGATCGTGATGTTCCGGTCACATGACGGCAGGAAAGCGTACCGACCGGGTCAGAAGTCGTACTCGTCGTGAAGGCGCAGTTCCTCGCTCCCGGCGGGGTCCCGGCCGAGGGCGGTCAGGTCGAGGAGGGCGGTGGTGCTGCCCAGTTCGGCCAGGTCGGTGTCGTGGACCGAGTAGGTGTGGAAGACCCGGTCGTGCTCGCGCAGAAAGCAGCTCAGGCCCGGCCGCTCGACCGGTTTCCCGCCGTCCCGGACGGTCGCCTCGAAGTCGGTGTTGAAGTCGCCGGGCGCCGAGGAGTACCAGGGCACCGTCCAGCCCATGCGCGCCTTGAACGGCAGGATGCGGGTGAACGGTGCCCGGGAGACGGCGGCGAACGAGGTGTTCCGGGCGCGCAGATGGGCGAGGTGGCCGACCTGGTCGAGGAAGGCGGCGCAGCAGGGGCAGCCGGTCTCCCATTCGGGCGCGAACATGAAGTGGTGGACGACGAGCTGGGAGCGCCCCTCGAAGAGGTCGAGCAGGGTCGCCTTGCCGTCCCCGCCCTCGAAGAGGTACTCGGGGTCCACCTCGACCATGGGCAGCCGGCGCCGCTCGGCGCCGAGTACCCGGCGCGCCTGCCGGACCGCTTCCTCCCTGTGCCGTAACTCCTCGCGCGCGGTGCGCCATTGCTCGCGCGAGACGATCTCCGGAAGCGTCATGGGTCCTCCTGTCCGACGGTCGGTCGAAGGTGATGACCGGTGCCGGACGCGGAACTCATCGCCGGGCGCGGGAATTTCTCACTCCGCCCGCGGTCACGGCGCCACGGGCAGTGCCGCGGCGACGATCTCCTCCGCCCTGGCGACGGCCGTGACCAGGGCGTCGGGAGCGGGGCGCAGCCGGCCCACCAGCGCGTCGAACTCCCGCAGTCCGGCCCGTTCCAGCAGCCGTTTCTCGTTGGTCACCCACTCCCCGCGGGCCGCGAGCACGGCGTGGGCCGCCTGGGTCGCGGCGGTGGCGAGGGCGCCCGCGGTCTCGGTGAGGCGTCCCTGGGGCGCATGGTTGGCCCTGGCGTAGCCGAGGGTGGCGCGGGCGGTGCCGTGCCAGCGGTCGGCGGCGCTGCGGCGCAGCTCGTCCGGGTAGCCGGCGGGCCGGGGCAGTTCGCCCCGCAGCACCTGGTTGACGGCGAGTTCGGCCACGACCAGATAGGTGGGGATGCCCGCGAGGTGGAAGAGCAGCGGCTCCACCCGGAACCGTCCCTGCTCCGCCTCGGCCAGCTCGTGCTCGACGACGTCCAGGTCGCGGTAGTGCACATCGACCCGGCGTCCCTCGATGGTCAGCCACGCCCCGCCGTTGAAGACGCCGCCACCCCAGTCGCCGATCCCGCAGACCTCGCCCGGCCAGCCGACGGCGCGCAGGTCGGCCGGGTCGAAGGGACCGCGGTAGTAGACGGCCAGGTCCCAGTCGCTGTCCGGGCGGTGGGTGCCCTGGGCCCGGGAGCCGCCCAGGGCCACGGCGCGGACGGTGGGCAGGGCGGCGAGCCGGTCGGCGGTGGCGGAGAGGAAGTCGGCGTCGGAGAGGTGAGACATGGGGCCAGCCTGCGCCATGGAGGGCCGGGTGCGCGCGCGGATTACCCCGTGTCCGCCGCCCCGGCGGGAAATTCGGGTGCGCGCGCGGCCGACGGGGGCCGATGATCGGGAAGTTGTCCGCTGACTGTCGTAGGAGCAGCTCCGTGATCCAGCGCGTCACCGTCCCCGCTCTTTTCCCGCCGCCCGCCTACTCCCACGCCTCCGTGGTCGAGGCGGGCACGAGGCTGGCGTTCCTCGCCGGGACCGTACCGCTCGACGAACGGGGCAAGATCGTCGGCCCCGGCGATCCGGTGCGCCAGGCCGAGCAGGTGATCGCCAATCTGCGCGCACAACTGCACGCCGTGGGCAGCGACTTGGCGCATGTGCTCCGGACGGAGGTGTACGTCGCGAGCAGTGAGACGGCGACGCTGTCGGCGGTCTGGCGGGTCGTGGAGGACTCCGGGCTGAGCAAGGGCCCGCACTCGTCCACCCTGCTCGGTGTCGCCTGCCTCGGCTACACCGGGCAACTGGTGGAGATCACGGCGACCGCGGTGGTGCCGGACGGCCCGGCGGACGCGGGGGCACAGCGGTGACCGAGGTCGTACTGCGGCGGGCCGTGGCGGCGGATGCCCGGGCCGCCGCCGACGTCTGGCTGCGCTCGTTCGAGGCCGCGCTGCCCACGGTCGTGCGGCCGCGCACCGACGACGACGTCCGCGACCACTTCCGGGACGTCGTCGTGCCGCTGCGCGAGACCTGGGTGGCGGAGGCGGACGGGGGACGGATCGTCGGCGTGATGGTGCTCGACGGGGAGCTGCTGTCCCAGCTGTATCTGGACCCGAGCTGGCGGGGGCGGGGGCTCGGCGACCGGTTCGTGGCACTGGCCAAGGAGCGCGGCCCGGGCCGGCTGACCCTGTGGACCTTCCAGGTCAACGGGCCCGCCCGGCGCTTCTACGAACGCCACGGCTTCGTGGCCGTCGAGACCACGGACGGCCGGGGCAACGAGGAGCGGGAGCCGGACGTGCGGTACGTGTGGCAGCCCTGAAAGGGCCTTGGGGAGGGGAGAGTTCACTCCTTCTCCAGGGCCTTCTCCAGGGGACGCTCCGCGCCCGGCCCCCGACGAGAGACCGTCAGCCCGGCTGCGGGCGCCGGGTCAGGAGACCGGCAGCCCGGCCGTCACCGCGGCCGTGCGCAGGACCTCCCGCAGCATCTCCGGGGTGAGCCGGCCCGTGAAGGTGTTGCGCTGGCTGACGTGGAAGCAGCCGAAGAGGTCCAGGCCGTCGAGCGCGACCCGGGCGCCGTGCGCGAAGGCCGGGCGGGGCCGGGGGACGGTCCAGCCCGCCTCGGCGAACGCGGGCAGCGCCGCCTGCCAGCCGAAGGCGCCGAGGACCACCGCGGCCCGCACCGTCGGGCGCAGCAGATGCAGCTCCTGGACCAGCCAGGACCGGCAGGTGTCGCGCTCGCCGGGGGTCGGCTTGTTGGCGGGCGGCGCGCAGTGCACGGGCGCGGTGATCCGGACTCCGCGCAGCTCCAGTCCGTCGTCGGCGCTGACCGAGGTCGGACGGTTGGCGAGGCCCACGTCGTACAGCGCCTGGTACAGCACGTCCCCGGAGCGGTCGCCGGTGAACATGCGCCCGGTGCGGTTGCCGCCGTGCGCCGCCGGGGCCAGACCGATGATCAGCAGCCGGGCGTCCGCGGGTCCGAAGCCGGGCACCGGCCGGCCCCAGTAGGTCCAGTCGGCGAACGCGGCCCGCTTGGTCCGCGCGACCTCCTCGCGCCACTCCACCAGCCGGGGGCAGGCCCGGCAGCCCGTGAGCCTCCGGTCCAGCCGGGCGAGGGCGCTGCTGTCGTCCATACGGCCACCGTATGCCCACGGCGCCGGGGCCCATGTCCGTGATCTTCGGGAATCGTCTCTCCTCTCCCCTTCCTCTTTCTTCCTCTTTCTTCCTCCGGTGGCTCACGGCCGCACCCGGGCCCTCCCCGAAAAAACGGGTCCGGGTCACCCGGCCCGGGGCGTTAGGGTCGGGACATGGCTTCCGAGGACACGGACGAGAACGTGAACCCTGACACCGGCGGGCCTGCCGGGACGGGCCCCGCCCGGCGCGCAGGGGACTCCGGCGCCTCGGCCGCCGATGCCTCCGCCGGCCGGCCGCTCGACCCCAAGGTGGCCGCCGCGGTGGCCGCAGCCGAGGCCGCGGGGCCGGGCAACGGCGAGAGCGTCCGGATCGACAGCTGGATCTGGGCCGTGCGGCTGATCAAGACGCGTTCCCTGGGCGCCGCCGCCTGCCGTGGCGGGCATGTGCATGTGAACGGTGAGCGGGTGAAGCCGGCGTACTCCGTCCGGGTGGGCGACGAGGTGCGGCTGCGGCACGAGGGCCGGGAGCGGGTGGTGATCGTCAAGCGCCTCATCCGCAAGCGGGTCGGCGCGCCCGTGGCCGTGCAGTGTTACATCGACAACTCCCCTGCGCCCCCGCCCCGCGAGGCCGTCGCTCCCGCAGGCCTGCGCGACCGGGGCGCAGGGGAGTTGTCGATGTAACACTGCACGGCCACGGGCGCGCCGACCCGCTTGCGGATGAGGCGCTTGACGATCACCACCC
>NZ_VOGW01000182.1:0-14749 GCF_007896895.1 Streptomyces misionensis
CGGCGTGAACACGGGACCAGCTGAGGGGGGGGCTGGCGGGGGCGGGGGTGGCCGTGGACGAGCACCTGCCCCCGGACGGGACCTGGGTGCGCGGCGTGGCGGTGGCGTCGGCGGACGGTGCGGGGCGACCGGCCCAGGGGCGGGCGGCCCTCCCCTGGGCCGGTCGGCCCTCACCGTCCGCCTACGCCACCGCCACGGCTCGCACCCACGTCCCGTCCGGGGTCAGGTACTCGTCCACCTCCAGTCCCGCCTCCGCCAGCGCCGCTTCGAACTGTTCCTTGGTCAGGGGCCGGGCGAGGAACGTCTGGGTCCAGGTGCCGTCCGGGAACGTGTACTCGACGTGGACCGAGTCGACGCCGTCCCCCACGGGCCGCACCGAGGCGATCCGGACTCTGAAGCCGCTGGGGTCGACCCGCTCCCTGGGCACATTGGTGTGGTAGTCCTCGCCCTCGCGCTGGATGAGGACGCAGCCTCCCTCGGCCACATAGCGGGCGCAGGTGCGCAGCAGACCCCGGCGCACCTCTTCGTCACCGGCGTGGACAAGGAAGGACGCGAGCATCACCACGTCGAACTTCTCGTCTCCCAGGTCCAGTTCCTCGATGGGGCCGCATATCGTGCGCGCCCCGTGGATCCGGGCCAGCATGTCCGCGGACTCGTCCACCGCGGTGACCGTGAAGCCCCGCTCCAGCAGCGGGTGGGTCACCCGGCCCGCCCCGCTGCCCAGTTCCAGGATGTGCGCCCCGGCCGGTACCGCCGCGGCGATGATGTCCGGCTCCGGCCCCGCCGGCAGCCGCGTGTAGACCTCCACCGCGCAGCCGTCCGGAGTGATCGCGCCGCTTCCCGTGCCCTCGTATCCCTCACGCATGTCGACCGTCATGCCCGGAGAACGGCCCTCCCTCGCCCTCCCGTTCCCGTTCGACAGCAGTTCACTCGTTCGAGCGATGTGCCGCCGAGCGGGAACTCCGCGCCGCCCCCGGTGCCCGTCCGCCCTCGGCGCACGCCCGGTGCCCGCGACACCCGCCCGGCGGACGACCGGCGGACGACCGGCGGACGCCGTTGGACACCGTTGCTGCGCGGCGCGTCGCCGTTGCTGCGCGGCGCCGTTCGTCGCCGTTGGTGCGCGTCGCCACCGAAGAGTACGTTGCAAGGAGGAGTGGTGATCCCATGCGTACGGGCAGTGAACCGGCGACCGCGCGCAGTGCCCTGCGGGCGCGGCTGTGGCTGAGCGTGTGGGGACTGGTCTGGGCGGTCTTCGGCACGGCGCTGTTCGCGCTGGTCGGACTCCCCGGCTGGGCGGCGGCCTGCGGAGTGCTGCTGCTGGTGATCGTCGTCGACATGGCGGTGATCGTCCGGCACATCCGGCAGGGCCCGCACTACCAGCCGGGCCGCGATGTCCCGCCGTACCAGCCGCCGCGCGGCGGGCAGCCGTACCCCGGGACGCCGCCGCGCCACTGGTATCCGCACCGGCACGGGCACGGGCACCCCTGACAGGAGGACCGGCACGGGCGCCCCTGACGGGTCCCGGCCCGTCAGCCGTCGAAGCGGGCCGCCTTCAGGTACTCCGGGTTGGGATCGAGCGCCGCCGCCAGCCGGAAGTGGCGTTTGGCCTGGTCGGGGCGGCCCTGGCGCTCATAGGTGCGAGCGAGGGCGAAGTGCGCGAACGCGTTGTCCGGCTCCCGCTCCAGCACGATGGTGAACTCCAGCTCGGCGGGCCGCAGTTGCGCGGCGGCGAAGAAGGCACGCGCGCGCAGCAGGCGGGCCGCGGTGTTCTCGGGGTGCGCGGCGATGACCCCGTCGAGCAACTTCACCGCGCCCCGGGGATCCCGCGCGTTGAGCAGGTGCTCGGCGGCGCGGAAGTCGATGACATGGGTCTCCGGAGTGGGTCCGGGGGAACCGCTGGTCTCGGGCACGGCACAGTCCTTCCCTTGTTCCGGGAGTTCAACGCCCCCGCGCGGACCGCTATTCCGTGGCCCGGTCCGCGGCGGAGGTGCCACGGGCGCGGCGCACCAGGTCGTCCCAGACCGCCTCGACGCGCTCGCGCAGCGCGTCCAACGGCACGTCGTTGTCGATCAGGATGTCGGCGATCGCGCGCCGCTGCTCGCGGGTGGCCTGCGCGGCCATCCGGGCGCGGGCGTCCTCCTCGGTCATCCCCCGCAGCCGTGTCAGGCGGTCGAGTTGGGTCTCGGGGCGCGCGTCCACAACGATCACCAGGTCGTAGAACGGCGCCAGGCCGTTCTCGGTGAGCAGGGGCACGTCGTGGATCACCACGGCGTCCGGGGCCGCGGTCTCCTCCAGCTCACGGGAGCGGGCGCCGACCAGGGGGTGCACGATCGAGTTGAGGACGGCGAGCTTCTCCGGGTCGGCGAAGACGATCGAGCCGAGCCGGGGCCGGTCCAGGCTTCCGTCCGGGGCGAGGATGTCCGCGCCGAAGGCCTCGACCACGGCCTGGAGGCCGGGGGTGCCGGGCGCGACGACCTCGCGGGCGATGCGGTCCGCGTCGATCAGCACGGCTCCGTGCTCCACGAGCAGCCGCGACACCTCACTCTTGCCGGCGCCGATGCCACCGGTCAGACCAACTTTCAACATGAGCGGAAGCTTAGAGGCCGCGCAGATAGGTGGGGTGGGGGCCTCGACAGCAAGGCGGGCGCGGGTGTCAGTGATCATGAAGTTGCAACGCTCTGTGGCCACTGGGGAGACTCGTGCCCGTCCGCTGACCGCCCGCCCTCCTGTCAGACCAATCCGCGGCGCTGCTGCCCAAGCGCCCCTTTGTCGATCCAGCCCACGCGCTGGGAACACCGTCGCGGCCTTCGGGGGGCGAGGCGTTTCGTCACGGTGCCGTGGGGTTAGCGGCCGATCTTGTCCAGCTCGGCGAGATCGTCGTCGGAGAGCTGGAGTCCCGCGCCCGCGACGTTCTCGTGCAGGTGTGCCACCGACGAGGTGCCGGGGATCAGCAGGATGTTCGGCGACCGCTGCAGCAGCCAGGCCAGGGCGACCGACATCGGCGTCGCGTCCAGCCGGGTGGCCACGGCCGTGAGGGCCGAGGACTGCAGCGGGTTGAAACCGCCGAGCGGGAAGAAGGGCACGTAGGCGATGCCCTGCTCGGCGAGCTCGTCGATCAGCTCGTCGTCCTGGCGGTGGGCGAGGTTGTACATGTTCTGCACACACACGATCGGCGCAATCGCCTGTGCCTCGGCGACCTGTTCCGCCGTCGCGTTGCTCACGCCGAGGTGCCGGATCAGGCCCTGCCGCTGGAGTTCGACGAGTGTTTCGAACGCCTCGGCGAGCGGGCCGGGCTGGGGTCCCTGGGCATCGCCGAGCCGGAGGTTGACCACATCCAGCGTCTCGAGACCGAGGTTCTCCAGGTTCTCCTGGACGGCCCGGCGCAGGTCTTCCGGCGTGCGTGCCGGGGGCCAGCCTCCCTCCTCGTCCCGGGTCGCGCCGACCTTGGTCACGATGTGCAGCGAGTCGGAGTACGGGTGCAGCGCTTCGCGGATCAGCTGGTTGGTGATGTGCGGCCCGTAGGCGTCGGCGGTGTCGATGTGGGTGATGCCGAGGTCGACGGCCTCGCGGAGAACGGCGAGTGCTCCGTCGCGGTCGGCCGGTGGGCCCATGACCCATGGGCCTGCGAGCTGCATGGCGCCATAGCCGAACCGGGTGACGGACAGGTCGCCCAGGGTCCAGTTGCCGCCGGGAAGCGACGCGGAGGGGGTGCTCATGGTGTGCCTTTCATGTCGAGCCAGAGGCTGGTGCCTGACGGCTCCTTGCACCACTATTAGTGCGTAGCTTCATTTCAGGAAGTAGGCACTTTGAAGTGCATAAGGCACCCGAGGGTGAGAGGAACGGTCCATGGCAACGTTGACGGCAGCCCAGCAGAGGGCACAGGCCAAGGCGGAGTACGACGCCTTCGTGGCGCAATGTCCCAGTCGCAAGCTGCTGGACCGGATCTCCGACAAGTGGGTCACGCTGATCCTGGCCGCGCTCGGCAGCGACAGCGCGCATCAGCCCGGCGCCGACTGCGGTGGCGAGCCCCGGGTGATGCGCTACTCGGAGCTGCAGCGTCTGCTGGCCGGCGTCAGCCAGAAGATGCTCACCCAGACGCTGCGCTCCCTGGAGCGCGACGGCCTGGTGTCCCGCACCGTGACGCCGACCGTGCCGGTAACGGTCTCCTACGAGCTGACCGATCTCGGCCTGTCGCTGTACGAGATGATGCGCGACCTCAAGGCCTGGGCCGAGGTGCACATGGACGATGTGCTTGCCAACCGCGAGACCTACGACACCCGCGTCGCCTGAACCACAAGGGCAAGACGTGGCCTGGTGCCCGTTTCGGGCACTGGCTTGGACACTCATGGGCGTCGCTTGGGGCGGTCGTCCCAGCGGCGGGTGGTCCAGGCTCGGCGGAGCAGGCTACGAACGGTGATGATCGTGTCGGTGAGGTCGAAGAAGGCTGACCTTGCAGATTCCGCTCGTTGGGTACGGAGCGGGACGTGGCCGAGTCGTAGCCGGCGTCGAGGTGGACGGTTATCTGGTCAGGAAGTGGACCAAGTCCGTTCAAGAGGTCCAGAGTGGTGCCAGACGTGGCGAGTCGTGACGGTTGGCGCCTGCCAGGACGCGACCGAGCGGGATGCCGTAGCCGTCGGTCATGCCCGACCGTTTCATACCTTGTTGACCCCGGTCGACGGGTGAGCGTCCGGCCGCTTCGCCGCCGCCGGGGGCTCTGTCGAAGGTCCTGAAGACGTGCTGGACGAGACGGTGCCGCTCAAGATCAGTCCGCCCTGCCCCGGCCCGTCGCGCGTGTACTCATGGCGTGGACGCGGCGGGGGTGGCGCGCGGAGTACCGGTTCCGGCCGCTCCGTGAGCCTGACGGCGCGGAAGATCAGGGCGCGACGAGTGCGGCGCTGTACCGGAAGCCTCGGACGGATGTGCCGAGATGGTACGGCCCCGTGATCTGTGTGGCGTGGGATGTACCGGCTGTCGGTCAGTCACGTCCGCACCGGGCGGGGCTGACTCTCAGCTGACGTCTTGCGGTCGCGGGAAGCGTCGGCGCTTCTTCATCCACAAGGCCGCTCCCCCGGCCGTGATCACGCCGGCGACGGCAAGGGCGGGCCCGCCGAGGGTGATGATTCGCTGGAGGGACGCGGCGGCACCGTAGCCGGCGCCGGCTTCGGCGGTGGCCCACAGGCAGGCGGCGGTGGCGCTGTAGGGGGCGATGCAGCGGTAGGACAGGCTGGTGGCGCCTGCGAAGTGGGGGGCGAGGGTGCGTACGACGGGAATGAAGCGGGCCAGCAGGATGGCTCGGCCGCCGTGGCGGGCGGTGAGGGCCTCAGCGCGGTGCCAGAGGGGGGCGGGGATGCGGCGGGCCGCGCGGCCGGTGCGGAGCCGCTGACCGAGAAGGCGGCCGGTGCGGTGGGCGAGGAGGTCTCCGGCGACGACGGCGCCGGCCGCGGTGGCGATGAGGAGAGGGAGGCTGACGTGGCCGGCGCGGGCCAGCGCGCCGGCGGTCAGCAGCAGGGTGAGGGTCGGGACGAAGGCGCCGACCAGGAGGATCGACTCGGCCAGCACGGCCAGGGCAAGCACCCCGTAGGCGGCCGGCGGGGGAAGGTGGGCGAGGAGGTCGGTCAGGACGTGCATCGACAGACTCACCTGGTTCAGGCGGCGCTGTGCTGACCGTCGGCGGAGGGTTGGGAAGGCAGCGGGGGGCGTTGCAGGTGCCAGACGTGGGCGGGTGGCAGGTTGGCCCACACGCTCCAGCGGGCGGTGGCGTAGCGGCGCTGGTAGGCGGTCATGTCGTGGTCCACGGCGGCGTGCCGGCGTGCTTCGGACTGTGAGGCGAGCAGGGTGCGGGCGCGTCGGGTGCCGAGGTAGGCGAAGTAGGTGAGGGTTCCGCCGGGGTGGAGCAGCTCCAGGTAGCGGCCCATGATCCGTTCCACGGTGCGGGGGGCGAAATTGGTCAGCGGCAAGCCGGAAACGATCACGTCGTACCGCCGGTCGGTGTCGAGGTCCTCGACGAGGCCCTGGTGGACGGTGATGTCCGCGGACCGGGACGTCGTGCGGGGGTGGGTGGCGGCGAGGATGCGCAGTTGGTCGGCGAAGCGGGGATTGGCCTCGACGATGTCGAGGCGGCTGCCGCGGGGAAGGCTAGGGATCAGATGCCGGGTGACGGCACCGGTGCCGGCGCCTGCTTCCAGGACGGCCAGCGGGCGGGGCGAGCGGCTGCGGACGGGCTCGGTCAGGGCGTGGGCGAGGGCTTTGCCGCTGGGGGCGATCGCGCCGGTGGTGCGCAGATCACGGGCTGCTTCGATCAGAAACAGCCAGCCGTCGGCTTCGCGCTGCGCCAGGACACGTCGGTGGGAGGTGGTCCAGTCATCCATGCATATGACGCTAGAAATCGCCGCCCGGCAGCGGATCCGCCGTTCTTCGACGGCTTTCCCCGACGAAAGTAGGGGGTGGGCGTCGCCGGTCGTCGGGGGGCGCCAGGCGGCTGTCTGCCTAGGATCGTGACGGTGAACAGCAGCAGGGTTCAGGCGTGGGTGGTGGCCGTCGGGCGCGGCGCGGCCGTGACGTTCTTCGCCACCGTCGCGGCGGTGAGCGCCGCGCAGCGGGTCGGCGACGGCCGGTATGTGGTTGCCATCAGTGCCTCGGCCGTGGCGTGCGCGGTGGCGCTGCTCGTGCCGCGGCTGCGCGGGCCCGTCGCGCCCATCGTGGTCGCCGCCGTCACCGCGTGGTGGGGGTGGGTCGGCACGTTGCTGCTGGCGTTTGTCATGTATGACCTGGCCGCGGCCCGCCGGACGCGGGCGGCGGTCCTGTGCGCCGCCGCCGCGCTGGGCGCCAACCTCGTCGGCTATCCGCCGACCCGGCTGTGGCACCAGCAGGCGTACGTCACCGCGCTGTTCCTATGGGCCTTCGCGTATGTCGTCGGCCTGTGGATCGGCAACCGCCGGCGTCTGGTGCGGGCGCTGGCCGCCGATGTGGAGCACCTGCGCGTCGAGGCGCAGCTGCGCGAGGAGGCCGCGCGCATCGCGGAGCGGTCCCGGATCGCGGCGGAGATGCACGACGTCCTCGCCCACCGGCTCAGCCTGATCGCCCTGCACACGGGCGTGCTGGCCACCCGCAGCGACCCCCTTCCCGGACCGATCGCCGAACGACTGGCTCTACTGCGGGACGCCTCCACGGAAGCCCTCGCCGACCTGCGGGACGTGCTCGGTGTGCTGCGTACTCCCGGAGCTGCACCAAACGGTGCCGGCGTGGTGCCCGCGCCGGTTCCCGGCGACGTCCGGCAACTGGTGGACGACGCCCGCGCCGCCTCCCAGCCCATTGCCATGACGGTCCACGGCCGGCCGGAGGACGCGCCCACCACCCACCGCCTGGCCGTGTACCGCATCGTGCAGGAAGCCCTGACCAACGCCCGCAAGCACGCCGACGGCGCCCTGGTGACCATGAGGATCGACTACCGGCCGCCGGTCACGCTGGTGGAGGTCACCAATCCCCCCGGTCCCCCCGGGCCGGCGGCCGCCGTCGGTTCCGGTTACGGACTCGTCGGCCTGCGCGAACGCGTCAGCGCCCTCGGCGGCCATCTGACCGTGGGACCGGCCGGCGCGGGCTCCTGGCGCCTGGCCGCGCGCATCCCCCACCCGGCCGGCACGGAAGAGAACGGCACTCCCGCATGATCCGCGCAATGATCGTCGACGACGACGCCCTGGTCCGCCTCGGACTGGCCGACCTCCTCGACAGCGACCCGGAGATCGACCTCGTCGCCCAGGCCGCCGACGGCCTCCAGGCGATCGAACGGGCCAGCGCCCACCGCGTCGATGTCGCCCTGGTCGACGTGCGCATGCCCCGCATGGACGGCATCACCGCCACCGCCCGGCTGAGGGCGCTGCCTCACCCGCCGAAGGTCATCACTTTGACCACCTTCGACCTCGACCAGTACGTATACGACGCCCTTGCCGCCGGAGCCGACGGCTTTCTGCTCAAGGACACCGATCCCGCCGAGATCCTGCGCGCCGTCCACCTGGTGGCAGCCGGCTCCGCCATGCTCCACCCCGCCGCGGCCCGCCGACTCATCGACCGCTACCACACCGGCAACCAGCCGAAGGCCACCGCCGCGCGGGCCCGGCTTGAGCGGCTCACCCCCCGGGAGCTGGACGTTCTGGCCCTGCTTGCCCATGGCGAGACCAACGCTGACATTGCCGCCCGCCTCGCGATGCGGGAAAGCACCGTCAAAGCCCACGTCAGCCGTATCCTCACTGCCCTGGGCGTCACCAACCGCGTCCAGGCCGCCCTCCTGGCCCGCGACGCGGGACTGCCCACCTGATCAGACGGGCAGGTTCTGAAGGACGTCGGGACGAGGACCTCATCAAAGGCGGCGACGGTCTCGCGGTCGCCGAAGCACATGGTGACGACGACCAGAACCGCGAAGGTCCCGGAACCTTCCTCCTTCGCCCACTTGTTCGCCCAGCCCTCGATGCCTGTCTGCGCGGCTTCTTGGGGCCTCGTTCGATCCGGCCGGGCTCGCGGGACCCGGCACGCGCATCCGCGGCGTTGTCGTCACTCGCCGGACTCCCCCACGCTCGGCTTCGCTCGCGCGGGGGCATCCCCGTCGCGTCGGTCCCCTCCTCCGCCTCGCATCTGCACGCACCGGACCCCGGCCCCCGATCCGGCTTGTGAACCGGACGAAAGACCCCAGGCCCTGCCACCGACAGCGGCAGGGCCGGCCCGGTGGTCAGGCCTCGCCCTCCCGCTCCGCCAGGAAGCGCTCGAACTCGCGCCCGATCTCGTCCGCGGAGGGGATCTCCACCGGCTCGGCGAGCATGTTGCCCCGGGTCTCGGCGCCGGCCGCCGCGTCGTACTGGTGTTCAAGGCCCTGGACGAGCGAGGTCAGTTCCTCGTCGCCCTCCTGGATCTGCCGGTCGATCTCGGTCTGGGTGCGGCGGGCCTCGGTGCGCAGAGAGTGCGCGATGCCGGGCAGGACCAGCCCGGTGGCCGCGGTGATCGCCTCCAGGACGGTCAGCGCGGCGTCCGGGTACGGGGAGCGGGCGACGTAGTGCGGCACGTGCGCGGCGACGCCCAGCACGTCGTGTCCCGCCTGCATGAGGCGGTACTCGACCAGCTGCTCCACGCTGCCGGGCACCTGGGCCTCCTCGAAGGGGCTGCGGTGGCCGGGGACGAGGTCCGCGCGGTTGCCGTGCGGCGTCAGGCCCACGGGGCGGGTGTGCGGGACGCCCATGGGCAGGCCGCTGAAGTTCACGGCCAGCCGGACGCCGAGCCGGTCGGCGATCTGGCGTACGGCCGTCGAGAAACGCTCCCACTCCACGTCCGGCTCGGGGCCGGACAGCAGCAGGAAGGGGGCGCCGGTGGCGTCCTGGACGATGTGGACCTCTATGGCCGGGGTCTCGTAGTCGGTCCAGCGGTCGCGCTTGAAGGTGAGCAGGGGCCGGCGGGCCCGGTAGTCCACGAGGCGGTCGTGGTCGAAGCGCGCCACGACCTGGTGGGGCAGCGAGTCGAGCAGCCGGTCGACGATCTGGTCACCGGTCTCGCCCGCGTCGATGTATCCGTCGAAGTGGTAGAGCATGACAAGGCCGGCCGATTCCTGGGCGAGCGCCATGTCGACCACGGCGAGGCCCTTCGGCTCCCATGCGTACAAACCCTGCGGATCAAGCACTGTGACCGCTCCTCCTCCTGTTCCCCATCTACAACGTGCCCCGCGACGGGGGCATTCCCGCGACACGCCGTAGATCGGCGATCTCCCTCCGGACACCTTGACGCTCCGTCACTTGGTCCGTACCTTCCCCGGAGACCGTTGTTCAGCATGACGGCCGTGGTTCATGTACGAGATTCGTGCCGCCCCGAAGCAGGGACCCCAAGCGCCCGCACGACAGGAACGCAGCATCCCAAGCGCCCGCACGCCAGGAACGCAGCACCCCAAGCGCCCGCACGCCAGGAACGCAGCACCCCAAGCGCCCGCACGCCAGGAAGGCAGCACCCCCATGCGTCCACGCACGCCGCTCACCGTCCTGCTCGCCGCGACCGCCGTCACCGGTGGTCTGCTCCTCGCCGCGCCGGGTCCGGCCGCCGCCGCCTCCACCGTCGAGGTGACGACCGCGGCCCAGCTGAAGACCGCCCTCGCGAACGCGAAACCCGGCGACACGATCCATCTCGCCGACGGCACCTACAGCGGGAACTTCCAGGCGACCGCGCCGGCCACCGCGTCCGCCCGCATCACTCTCACCGGCTCCGCCAGGGCCGTGCTCACCGCCGGCGGCGGCTACGGGCTCCATCTGAACGGCGCCTCCTACTGGACGGTCAGCGGGCTGACGGTGACCGGCGGCCAGAAGGGGATCATGATCGACGCTTCCCAGGGCGTGACCGTGGACGGCGTCACGGTGCACGGCCTGGCCATGGAGGGCGTGCACTTCCGCAACTCCAGCGCGGACGGCGTGATCAGGAACTCGCGGATCTACGACACCGGCAACGACGGCAATGGCATGGGCGAGGGCGTGTACGTCGGCACCGCCAACACCCTGTCCGACAGGAGCGACCGCGTCCAGATCCTGGACAACACCATCGGCCCGGACGTGGGCGGCGAGAACGTCGACGTCAAGGAGGGCACGACCGGCACCCGGATCATCGGGAACACCTTCGACGGCAGCGGCCTGACCGGCGCCAACTACGACGACTCATGGGTCGACGTGAAGGGCAACGACGTCCTGGTCGAGGACAACACCGGCACCCGCACCAGCAACGACGGCTACCAGACCCACACCCAGCAGCCCGGCTGGGGCTGCGGCACGGTCTTCAAGGGCAACACGTCGACCCTGACGGGCGCCACGGGCCCCACCCAGCTGGCCATCGACGTCGCCAACAACGGCGCCGGCTGTACGACGACGGTCTACAGCACCAACACGGTGACCGGCGGCAAGGGCCTGACCAACATCCAGGTGACCGGTTGAGGGGCGCGGGGAACCGCGCAACCGGGCCCGTCGAACCCGCAGCCCCTCGACGGAACCGCCCCGGGAAAACCCTGAGGGGCCCCACCTCGAAAGGTGGGGCCCCTCAGCAGCTAACTGTTAAGCCTCAGCGGCCTGCGTTCAGCTCTGGCCGCCCGCGAGCTTCTCGCGGAGCGCGGCCAGCGCCTCGTCCGAGGCCAGCGCGCCGGAGTTGTCCGCGCCCTCGGAGGAGTACGAGCCGCCGCCGGTCGCGGCCGGAGCCGCAGCCTCGCCGCCCTCGGCCGCGGCAGCGGCGTCGGCCTCGCGGGACTTGATGACCTGCTGCTGGTGCTGCTCGAAGCGGGACTGCGCCTCGGCGTACTGGCGCTCCCACTCCTCGCGCTGCTTCTCGTAGCCCTCGAGCCAGTCGTTGGTCTCGGGGTCGAAGCCCTCGGGGTAGATGTAGTTGCCCTGGTCGTCGTAGGACGCGGCCATGCCGTACAGGGTCGGGTCGAACTCGACGGCCGACGGGTCGGCGCCGAAGGACTCGTTGGCCTGCTTCAGCGAGAGGCTGATGCGACGACGCTCGAGGTCGATGTCGATGACCTTGACGAAGATCTCGTCGTTGACCTGGACGACCTGCTCCGGGATCTCCACGTGGCGCTCGGCCAGCTCGGAGATGTGGACCAGACCCTCGATGCCCTCGTCCACGCGGACGAACGCACCGAACGGAACCAGCTTCGTGACCTTGCCGGGCACGACCTGGCCGATCTGGTGGGTGCGGGCGAACTGCTGCCACGGGTCTTCCTGGGTCGCCTTCAGCGACAGGGAGACGCGCTCGCGGTCCATGTCGACGTCGAGGACCTCGACGGTGACCTCCTGGCCGACCTCGACGACCTCGGACGGGTGGTCGATGTGCTTCCAGGACAGCTCGGAGACGTGGACCAGACCGTCGACGCCACCCAGGTCCACGAAGGCACCGAAGTTGACGATCGAGGAGACCACGCCGGAGCGGACCTGACCCTTCTGGAGGGTCGTGAGGAACGTCTGGCGGACCTCGGACTGGGTCTGCTCCAGCCAGGCACGGCGGGACAGGACCACGTTGTTGCGGTTCTTGTCCAGCTCGATGATCTTGGCCTCGAGCTCCTTGCCGACGTACGGCTGGAGATCGCGGACGCGGCGCATCTCGACCAGGGAGGCCGGGAGGAAGCCACGGAGGCCGATGTCGAGGATGAGACCACCCTTGACGACCTCGATGACGGTACCGGTGACGATGCCGTCCTCTTCCTTGATCTTCTCGATGGTGCCCCAGGCACGCTCGTACTGGGCGCGCTTCTTCGAGAGGATCAGGCGGCCTTCCTTGTCCTCCTTCTGGAGGACCAGGGCCTCGATCTCGTCGCCGACGGCGACGACCTCGTTCGGGTCGACGTCGTGCTTGATCGAGAGCTCGCGGCTCGGGATGACACCTTCGGTCTTGTAACCGATGTCGAGCAGGACCTCGTCCCGGTCGACCTTCACGATGACGCCGTCGACGATGTCGCCGTCGTTGAAGTACTTGATCGTCTCGTCGATCGCTGCGAGGAAGGCTTCCTCGTTACCGATGTCGTTGACCGCTACCTGCGGGGTGGTGGCGGTGGTCTCGGTGCTGCTCGTCATGTGGGAAAGGGCTCCGGTACGGACATTGAAGTCGTAGGTACTGCTTACGCCGGGAGCCCGTTTCGCTCTGCAGAAGCCGGACAGCCAAGGAAGCGCCACCCAAAAGGACACCGGGTGCCCGGTGGCGCCTCGACAACCGAGGGGACATACATACAGATGCGAGCGCAGCCTGCTACGTCTGAGGAGCGCAGGCCCGCAGCGCAACTTGTAGCATACGGGGGCAGCCGGACAGGGTCAATGCGCGAAGGCGGACACCCGGGACGGATTGCCGTATATCCGGCGCAAGAATGTCCCGCAGGGCCGCGCGAGAGGGCCGTGCGACCCCTTCTCCGGCATACCGCCGTCCGGTGGGCCGGACGGAAGATTACGACGAGGGAGCCGATCATCCAAGAGCCGGAACGGCCCGAGCCCGAGGGGTTCGAGCCCGAAGCCACCCGCCGTGACGCCGACGTCGCGGAGAGCAGCCGGGCCAACCGGGGCTGGTGGGACCGCAACGCGGACGAGTACCAGGTCGAACACGGCACGTTCCTCGGCGACGACCGGTTCGTGTGGGGCCCGGAGGGGCTGGACGAGGTCGAGGCCGAGCTGCTGGGCCCGCCGGAGGACCTGAAGGGCAAGGACGTCCTGGAGATCGGCGCCGGCGCGGCCCAGTGCGCGCGCTGGCTGGCCGCCCAGGGGGCCCGCCCGGTGGCCCTGGACCTCTCGCACCGCCAGCTCCAGCACGCGCTGCGCATCGGCGGATCGTTCCCTCTGGTGTGCGCGGACGCGGGCGCGCTGCCCTTCGCGGACGGCTCCTTCGACCTGGCGTGCTCGGCGTACGGCGCGCTGCCGTTCGTCGCCGATCCACGCCTGGTGCTGCGCGAGGTGCGGCGGGTGCTGCGGCCGGGCGGGCGGTTCGTCTTCTCGGTGACCCATCCGATCCGCTGGGCGTTCCCGGACGAGCCGGGTCCCGAGGGCCTGTCGGTGTCCGCCTCCTACTTCGACCGCACGCCCTATGTCGAGCAGGACGAGGAGGGGCGGGCGGTCTACGTGGAGCACCACAGGACGCTCGGCGACCGGGTGCGGGACATCGTGGCCTCGGGGCTGCGCCTGGTGGACCTGGTCGAGCCGGAGTGGCCGGCCTGGAACACCTCCGAGTGGGGCGGCTGGTCCCCGCTGCGGGGCGGCCTGATCCCGGGCACGGCCATCTTCGTGTGCGAGCGGGACTGAGCCGTCCACCGGGCGTGCGGGCCCCTTCGGCCGTCGTACGACACTGGGGGGCGTGATCCGTGACGACGCCCTGGACGCGCTGCCCGTGCGCTCCGCCCTGCCCGCCCTGACCGACGCGCTCGCGGCCGGCGGCACCGCCGTCCTGGTGGCGCCGCCCGGCACCGGCAAGACCACGCTGGTGCCGCTGGTGCTGGCGGGGCTGGTCGGGGGCGGTCCCGCGCGGCGGGTCGTGGTGGCCGAGCCGCGGCGGATCGCGGCGCGCGCGGCGGCCCGGCGGATGGCGTGGCTGCTGGGCGAGCGGCCCGGCGAGAGCGTGGGCTTCACGGTGCGCGGCGAGCGGGCCGTGGGCCGCCGCACCCGGGTGGAGGTCGTGACCACCGGCGTGCTGTTGCAGCGGCTGCAACGCGATCAGGAGCTGGCCGGGGCCGACGTCGTCGTGCTCGACGAGTGCCATGAGCGGCACTTGGACGCCGACACGGCGGCGGCCTTCCTGTGGGACGTGCGGCAGACCCTGCGGCCGGAGCTGCGGCTGGTGGCTGCGTCGGCGACCACGGACGCCGAGGGGTGGGCGCGGCTGCTGGGCGGGGCGCCGGTGGTCGAGGCGACGGGCGTGAGCCATCCGGTGGAGGTGGTGTGGGCGCCGCCCGCGCGCCCGGTGCGGCCGCCGCACGGGATGCGGGTGGACCCCGCGCTGCTGGCGCACGTGGCGTCGGTGGTGCGGCGGGCGCTGGCCGAGCGGGACGGCGACGTGCTGTGTTTCCTGCCGGGGGTCGGCGAGATCGCGCGGGTGGCCGGGCAGCTGGGGGACCTGGACGCGGTCGATGTCCTCCAGGTGCACGGGCGGGCGCCGGCGGCCGTGCAGGAGGCGGTGCTGGCGCCCGGGGTGCGGCGCCGCGTGGTGCTGGCGACGTCGGTCGCGGAGTCCTCGCTGACGGTGCCCGGGGTGCGGGTGGTGGTGGACT
>NZ_VOGW01000182.1:15029-18872 GCF_007896895.1 Streptomyces misionensis
GGCGGAGGACGTTCGTCTGCCGGCGTTCCCGGCGCCGGAGATCAAGGTGGCCGATCTGACCGCGTTCGCCCTCCAGGCGGCCTGCTGGGGCGATCCGGACGCCTCGGGACTCGCGCTGCTGGATCCGCCGCCGGCCGGTGCGATGGCGGCGGCGCGCTCGGCGCTGACGGCGGTGGGCGCGGTGGACTCCGCCGGCCGGGCCGTCGAGCGGGGGGTGCGGCTGTCCCGCCTCGGTGTCCACCCCCGGCTGGGGCGGGCCCTGCTCGACACCCGCGGCGCGGGCGCCGAGGTGGTCGCGCTGCTGTCGGAGGAGGTGCCGCGGGAGTACGGCGACGACCTCGCCGGTGCGCTGCGGCGCGCGCGGCGCGGGGGTGACGCCTACGCGGGGCGCTGGGCGGCGGAGGTGCGGCGGCTGCGGGCCGTCTCGGCGGAGTCCGCCCCACCGTCCGCCGGCCGGGCGGACGGTGCCCTCGACGCCGGGCCGGACACCGGTGACGAGCGGCTCGCCGGGCTGGTCGCCGCGCTCGCCTTCCCCGAGCGGATCGCGAAGCGGGACGGCGGGTCGTACCTCATGGTGTCCGGGACGCGGGCCGAGGTGGCGGAGGGTTCGGCGTTGCGGGGCGCGCCGTGGATCGTGGTGGCCGTCGCCGACCGGCCGGGCGGCAAGGGGCATGCCCGGGTGCGGCTGGGGGCCGCCGTGCCGGAGGAGGTGGCGCGGGCCGCGGCCGGGGCGGTGTCGGCCGAGCGGGACGAGGTGCGCTGGGCCGACGGGGACGTCGTGGCGCGGCGGGTCGAGCGGCTGGGGGCGGTGGAGTCGGCCGTGCGGCCGTTGCGGGACGCGGCACCGGAGCTGGTGCGGGCGGCGCTGCTCGACGGGCTGCGCCAGGAGGGGCTCGGCCTGTTGCGCTGGACGCCGGACGCGCAGGTGCTGCGGCAGCGGCTGGCCTTCCTGCGCGCCCGCCTCGGGGAGCCGTGGCCGGACGTGTCGGACGAGGCGCTGTCGGCACGCTGGGCGCAGTGGCTGGAGCCGGAGCTGGGCCGGGCCCGGCGCCGGGCGGACCTGGCGCGGATCGACGCCGGGCAGGCGCTGACGCGGCTGCTGCCCTGGGCGGGCGGGGAGGCGGCCCGGCTGGACGAGCTGGCGCCCGAGCGGATCACCGTGCCGAGCGGGTCCAGGATCCGGATCGACTACCGGGACCCGGAGCGGCCGGTGCTCGCGGTCAAGCTCCAGGAGATGTTCGGGCTGGCGGACACGCCGTCCGTGGCGGGCGTCCCGCTGCTGGTGCACCTGCTCTCCCCCGCGGGCCGGCCGGCCGCCGTGACGGCCGACCTGGCGTCGTTCTGGCGGGACGGCTACAAGGGGGTACGGGCGGAGCTGCGCGGTCGTTATCCGAAGCACCCCTGGCCGGAGGACCCGGCGGGCGCCGCGCCCACCCGGCACACCAACGCGCGGCTCAGGCGCTGACCGGGCCGGGGGCCGCCGTCCCGGTGGGCGCCGGGCCCGCGGCGCGCCGGGCGCGGGCCTCCAGGAGGAGGGTGGGCGCGAGCAGGAGCGGGGCGAGGGTCGGAAAGCCCCGGGGACGCGGGGTCCGCGCGATGGCCGGGCGCCGGACACGGCCTGATGGCTCGTCGGGTCCGGGCACCGCGGCGACGGCCGGGCGGGACGGGACCGGCGGTGCGCGCACGAACGACGGTGCCCTCCCCGCCGGTTGCGGGGAGGGCACCGTGCCGGTCGGGTCCGGTCAGGAGGAGGCGGACGGGCTCGGGGACGGGCTCGCCGTGGCAGTGCCGTCCGCGGCGACCTTCAGCTGGACGGTGAGGGTGCCGCCGCCGGGGGTGGTGACGCGGAGCAGGAAGGTGCCGGTGGTGTCGTCGGCGTAGAGCTGGGGCAGCGTCAACAGGCCCTTGGCGTCGGTCTTCAGGCCGGTGAGGGTGCGTACGGCCTTGCCGGCGGCGTCCTTGAAGTAGGGGCCCTTGCCGTTCTCGGTGGCGTCGGTCGCGGAGGTGACCAGGGTGGCGGTGGCCGCGACCTGGTCCGCGACGGCGCCCTTGTAGGTCGCCTTCACCTGGATGCGGTCGGCGAACTCGCCGCCCGGGGCGCAGGTGGGCGGGGTGTCGCCGGTGGCGGTGGAGGTGAGGGTGTCGGCGGCGCGCTCGGTGACGGTCGCCTGGTAGTCGACGCCCCCCAGCGAGCGGCCCACGACGGTGGCGGTGACCTTGAAGTCGCCGGTCTTCTCGCCCGCCCGGAGCGCCGGGGCCTTGGCCACGCCCTGGGCGTCGGTGGCGACCGTGGCCACGTTCTCGCCGCCGGTGAAGGTGGTGTCGGTGTCCCCGGTGATGGTGAACCGGATGCGGACCTTGGCCACCGGGGCGCCGGCCTTGGTCTCGGCGCGGGCGCCGATCGTCCCCGTGAAGGCGTGCCCGGCCATCGCGGTGAGCCGGGTGGTGCCCGTGTCCTTCAGGTGGTCCACGGTGTCGGTGGCCGTGGGCGGTGTGGCCGGCGGTGTGGTGGGCGTCGCGGGCGGCCTGGGGCTCGGGCTGCCGTCCTGGCCGTCGCCCGGCGTGGGTGACGGACTCGCCGGCGCGGTGGGGCCCTTGGGGTTCTGCTGCCCCGGCGTGTGCGGGTTCGAGGGCTTCGGGGTCGTGCCGTGCGGGGTGCCGTCGTCGCTGCGGTGGCTGGGCAGGCCGCCGGTGCCGTCGGGCACGGGGTAGGTGCCCTTGCGGTAGTACTCCATCCACGACAGGACGGTGTTCAGGTAGTCCTGCGAGTTGTTGTAGCCGAGGATCGCGGCGTGCAGGTCGGCCTCGCGGGACAGGTCCCGGTCGCCGCGGCACAGGTAGTGGCCGGCGGCGAGGGCGGCGTCGTAGATGTTGTTGGGGTCCTTCCTGCCGTCGCCGTTGCCGTCGCGGCCGGCCCAGGCCCAGGTGGACGGGATGAACTGCATGGGCCCGACGGCCTGGTCGTACCGGCTGTTGCCGTCGTACTCGCCGTGGTCGGTGTCCTTGATGAGCGCGAAGCCGTTGCCGTCGAGCACCGGGCCGAGGATCGGGCTCAGCGTGGTGCCGTCGGCGCTGACCTGGCCGCCGCGGGCCTGGCCGGACTCCACCTTGCCGATGGCGGCGAGGAGTTGCCAGGGCAGGTTGCAGCCGGGCTTGGAGGAGCGCAGTTCGGTCTCGGCCCTCTTGTACGCGTCGAGGACCGTGGCCGGTATGCCGGCCTCGGCCTCACCCTGGACGACCGGGGTGCCGGTGGTCGGCGAGGGGCTGGGCTTGGGGCTGTTCAGGGGCGGCAGGTCCGTGTAATAGGGCGAGTTGCCCGTGGCGTCGCTCCCGGCGGGGTCCGGCACGGGGGCGGAGGCGCCGGCCGCCGTCTGTCTGCCGTGGTCGTCGCCGGTCACTCCCGGAGCCTGGGAAGCGGAGAGTGCCGCGACCGCTGCCGCGGCCACGGCCGTGGTCGCCGCCCCCTTGCGGAGCCGCCTGCCGAAATGCGCCGCCATAGAGTGAACCCCTCCCGCGGACGTCGTGCGTCCGTTTCCGTCTGTGTGTCTCGCCCTGGTGGGACGGTTGACCCGGTGTTCCGGTTGCCCCTGTGCCGCCTTCCACGTGGTGCTGGCCGTGCGACCGTGCGCCAGGCACGGCGCCGCAGGCGACCCTACGACAACTTGCTTTGTACGGGCACCCGTTCATGCCCGATTTTCACCGGTTGGCCAACTGTCGTCGTCATGACGCGCCCGGCGGTCCGCCGGAACGGTGACACGGGACGGTGGGACGGCGCACGATCGGCGCGGGAGGGACCGGCCGTTCAGCAGGCGGCGCTTCGGCCGGGGTCGCGCGGATCGCGGT
>NZ_VOGW01000182.1:19152-35560 GCF_007896895.1 Streptomyces misionensis
GCGTCCTCGGGATCAGGGTGAGCGCGAGGGCGAGATAGCCGCGGGCCAGGTCGGCCCACTGGCGCAGGGCGGGGGCGTGGCCGGCCCTGGCCGCCCTGGTCCGGTCGGTGAGCCCGCGCCGGATGTTCTCGGCGGCCCTGCGGACGGTCGTGGCCGGGTCGGCCGGGATGCGGGCGGTGCTTGCGTCGGCCGCGAGGGCCGGGACCGGCGAGGCCGGCAGTGCCTGCGCCGAGGCGGTGTCCGCCCAGACCCGGGTGACTGCCTCGGGCGTCCGGCGGTGAAGCATGCGTATACCCATGCCCGCAGTTTTGCGGCTGCGAGGGGTGCGGGGCGTTTTGGCGGGGGCCACGTGAGTGACGGTCCCGCCGGGGGTTGGGCCGTCTTTGTGGTGCGGGTGCGCAATGGGCGATCCCGGGTTGCGGCGGGCCCGCGCGTCCGCGTTCCCCGGTACCGGCGAGGGGCGCCGCGCTCCCCCGGAGTGCGGCGCCCCTCGGCGGACGCGGTCCGTGCCCCGCGCCGAGGCCCCGAGGGGCCGCGGCGTCGAGGCGTGGCGGGCTAGTGCGCCGCCGACTCCCAGTCCGGGCCCACGCCGACCGAGACGTCGAGGGGGGCGCGCAGGTCCACGGCGTGGGCCATCTCGTGGCGGACGATCTCCTCCACGGCGGTGCGCTCGCCCGGGGCGATCTCCAGGACGATTTCGTCGTGGACCTGGAGCAGCATCCGGGACTTCAGCTCCGCGGCCCGCAGCGCGTCGTCCACCTTGAGCATGGCGATCTTGACGATGTCGGCGGCCGTGCCCTGGATCGGCGCGTTGAGGGCCATGCGCTCGGCGGCCTCGCGGCGCTGGCGGTTGTCGCTGTTGAGGTCGGGCAGGTAGCGGCGGCGGCCGAAGAGGGTCGCCGTGTAACCGGTGGCCCGGGCCTCGTCCACCGCGCGGCGCAGATAGTCCCGGACGCCGCCGAACCGCTCGAAGTAGGCGTCCATCAGGGCGCGCGCCTCGGCCGCCTCGATGTTCAGCTGCTGGGAGAGACCGAAGGCGGACAGGCCGTACGCCAGGCCGTACGACATGGCCTTGATCTTGCGGCGCATCTCCGCGTCCACGGCGGACTGCTCGACGCCGAAGACCTGGGAGGCGGCGGTGGTGTGCAGGTCCTCGCCGGAGGTGAACGCCCTGATCAGGCCCTCGTCCTCGGAGAGGTGGGCCATCACCCGCAGCTCGATCTGGCTGTAGTCGGCGGTCATCAGGGACTCGAAGCCCTCGCCGACGACGAAGCCGCGCCGGATGGCCCGGCCCTCGTCGGTGCGCACCGGGATGTTCTGGAGGTTCGGGTCCGTGGAGGACAGCCGGCCGGTCGCGGCCACCGTCTGGTTGAAGGTGGTGTGGATACGGCCGTCGCCCGCGATGGTCTTGATCAGGCCCTCGACGGTGACGCGGAGCTTGGCCTGCTCGCGGTGGCGGAGCATGATCACCGGCAGCTCGTTGTCGGTCTGGGTGGCGAGCCAGGCCAGGGCGTCGGCGTCCGTGGTGAAGCCGGTCTTGGTCTTCTTGGTCCTGGGCAGGGCCAGCTCGTTGAAGAGGACCTCCTGGAGCTGCTTGGGCGAGCCGAGGTTGAACTCGTGGCCCGCGGCCGCGTGCGCCTCCTTCACGGCCTGCTGCACCGCGCCCGCGAACATCTGTTCCATCGCTTCCAGGTGGGCGCGGTCGGCGGCGATGCCGTGCCGCTCCATGCGGGCGAGCAGCGCGGAGGTGGGCAGCTCCATGTCGCGCAGCAGATCGGCGGCGCCGACCTCCTCCAGGCGGCTCTCGAAGGCCTCGCCCAGGTCCAGGACGGCGCGGGCCTGGATCATCAGGGCCTCGGCCTCGGCGGCCTCGTCGGTACCGAAGGCCAGCTGGCCGTCGGCCGCGGCGGCCGGCGCCAGCTCGCGGTGCAGGTACTCCAGCGACAGCGCGTCCAGGTCGAAGGAGCGGCGGCCCGGCTTGACCAGGTAGGCGGCGAGCGCGGTGTCCATGCGCACGCCCTCGACGCGCCAGCCGTGCTCGGCGAAGACGCGCATGGCGCCCTTGGCGTTGTGGAACACCTTGGGGCGCTCGGCGTCCGCCAGCCAGGCCGCGAACGCGTTCTCGTCGGCCTCGTCCAGCTCGGCGGGGTCGAACCAGGCGGCCGCTCCATCGGCCGCCGCCAGGGCGACCTCGGCGACCGAGCCGGTGCCCAGCGCCCAGGTGTCGACGGTGGCGACGCCCAGGGGCCGCGTGCCGTGCTCGGCGAGCCAGGGGGCCAGCTCGCCGGTGCGCAGCACGGTGCCGTCGATCTCCACGCCCTCGGCGGCGACCGGGGTGGTCTCGGTCTCGGCGGAGCCGGGGTCCACGGCGAACAGGCGCTCGCGCAGGGACGGGTTGCGGATCTCCAGGGTGTCCAGGACCATCGCGACGCCCTTGCGGTCGTACGGCAGGCGCTCCAGGTCGGTGACCGCCCTGGGCAGCTCCACCTGGCGCTCCAGCTCGGTCAGGACCCGGTTGAGCTTGACCGACTCCAGGTGGTCGCGGAGGTTCTGGCCCGCCTTGCCCTTGACCTCGTCGACGTGCTCCACCAGCTGTGCGAAGGAGCCGAACTGGTTGATCCACTTGGCGGCGGTCTTCTCGCCGACGCCGGGGATGCCGGGGAGGTTGTCGGACGGGTCGCCGCGCAGGGCCGCGAAGTCGGGGTACTGGGCGGGCGTCAGGCCGTACTTCTCCTGGACCTTCTCCGGGGTGAACCGGGTCAGCTCCGAGACGCCCTTGGTCGGGTACAGCACGGTGGTGTGCTCGCTGACCAGCTGGAAGGAGTCGCGGTCGCCGGTGACGATCAGCACCTCGAAGCCCTCGGCCTCGGCCTGGGTGGCGAGGGTGGCGATGACGTCGTCCGCCTCGAAGCCCTCGACGGCGAAGCGCGGGGCGTTCATCGCGTCCAGCAGCTCGCCGATCAGCTCGACCTGGCCCTTGAACTCGTCGGGGCTCTTGGAACGGTTCGCCTTGTACTCGGTGAAGCGCTCGGAGCGCCAGGTCTTGCGGGAGACGTCGAAGGCCACCGCGAAGTGCGTGGGCTCCTCGTCACGCAGGGTGTTGGCCAGCATCGACGCGAAGCCGTAGATCGCGTTCGTCGGCTGGCCCGTCGCGGTCGTGAAGTTCTCCGCGGGCAGCGCGAAGAACGCGCGGTAGGCCAGCGAGTGCCCGTCCATGAGCATCAGCCGGGGACGGGTACCGCCGGGGGTCTGGTCGGTCTTCTTCGATGCTTTCTCTGCCACGCCACCGATCCTGCCACGCCCCACCGACACTCCGGACCGTCCGCCGTCGCCGGGCGGCCCCCGCGCGGGTGGCGGGCGCCCCGGCGGAGGAGGACGGGCGAGCGGACGGGGCGCCGAGCCGGCCGTACCCGCCGTCACCCCCTCGTGGGAGGATCCCTCCGTACACGGCACACGCAGTCGAAGGGGAGCGTTGCGATGGCGACGAAGCCGCCCAAGGGCGATCCGGTGCAGGACGCGCCGCAGGTCGCGGAGCCGAAGCACGCGGCGGCCGGGCTGCCGGCCGTGAAACACACCCTGCGCATCGCCCAGCAGCAGATGGGGGTGCGGCGCACCGCGCTGACGCTGCTGCGGGTGAACCAGAAGGACGGCTTCGACTGCCCCGGCTGCGCCTGGCCGGAGCCGGACCACCGGCACACCGCGGAGTTCTGCGAGAACGGCGCGAAGGCGGTGGCCGAGGAGGCCACCAAGCGCCGGGTCACCCCGGAGTTCTTCGCCGCGCACCCCGTGGCCGACCTGGCGAACCGGAGCGGGTACTGGCTGGGCCAGCAGGGACGGCTCACCCACCCCATGTACCTCCCCGAGGGCGCGGCGCACTACGAGCCGGTGACCTGGGAGCGCGCCTTCGGGATCATCGCCGAGGAGATCGCCGCGCTCGCCTCCCCCGACGAGGCGGTCTTCTACACCTCGGGCCGCACCAGCAACGAGGCGGCGTTCCTGTACCAGCTCTTCGCGCGCGAGCTGGGCACGAACAACCTGCCGGACTGCTCGAACATGTGCCACGAGTCCTCGGGCTCGGCGCTGTCGGAGACGATCGGCGTCGGCAAGGGCAGCGTCCTGCTGGAGGACCTGTACAAAGCCGATCTGATCATCGTGGCGGGCCAGAACCCGGGCACCAACCACCCGCGCATGCTCTCCGCGCTGGAGAAGGCCAAGGCGAACGGCGCGAAGATCGTCAGCGTCAACCCGCTGCCCGAGGCGGGCCTGGAGCGGTTCAAGAACCCGCAGACCCCGCAGGGCCTGGTCAAGGGCGCCGCGCTCACCGATCTGTTCCTGCAGATCCGCATCGGCGGCGACCAGGCGCTCTTCCGGCTCCTCAACAAGCTGATCCTGGAGACCGAGGGCGCGGTCGACGAGGAGTTCGTCCGCGAACACACCCATGGCTTCGAGGAGTTCGCCGAGGCCGCGCGGTCCGCCGACTGGGAGGAGACGCTGACCGCGACCGGTCTGAGCCGCGCGGAGATCGAGCGGGCACTGGAGATGGTGCTCGCCTCGCGGCGGACCATCGTCTGCTGGGCCATGGGCCTCACCCAGCACAAGCACTCCGTGCCGACCATCCGCGAGGTGGTCAACTTCCTGCTGCTGCGCGGCGACATCGGCCGGCCGGGAGCGGGCGTGTGCCCGGTGCGCGGCCATTCGAACGTGCAGGGCGACCGCACCATGGGCGTCTTCGAGCGCCCCGCCCCGGAGTTCCTGGACGCCCTGGAGAAGGAGTTCGGCTTCGCCCCGCCCCGGGAGCACGGCTACGACGTCGTACGGGCGATCCGCGCGCTGCGCGACGGCGAGGCGAAGGTGTTCTTCGCCATGGGCGGCAACTTCGTCGCCGCCTCCCCGGACACCGAGGTGACCGAGGCGGCGATGCGGCGGGCGCGGCTGACCGTGCACGTGTCGACCAAGCTGAACCGCTCGCACACCGTCACGGGCGCGCGGGCGCTGATCCTGCCCACCCTGGGCCGTACCGAGCGCGATGTGCAGGCGAGCGGCGAGCAGTTCGTGACCGTCGAGGACTCGATGGGCATGGTGCACGCCTCGCGCGGCCGGCTGGCGCCCGCGAGCGCCCATCTGCTGTCCGAGCCGGCGATCGTGTGCCGGATGGCGCGCGCGGTGCTCGGGGAGCGCAGCGTGGTGCCGTGGGAGGAGTTCGAGAAGGACTACGCGGCGGTCCGTGACCGGATCGGGCGGGTGATCCCCGGGTTCGGCGACTTCAACGCGCGGGTGGCCCGGCCCGGCGGCTTCGCGCTGCCGCACGCGCCGCGCGACGAGCGCCGGTTCCCGACCGCCACCGGCAAGGCGAACTTCACCGCGGCGCCGGTGGAGTTCCCCGAACTGCCCGCGGGGCGGCTGCTGTTGCAGACGCTGCGTTCGCACGACCAGTACAACACCACGATCTACGGCCTGGACGACCGCTACCGGGGCATCAAGGGCGGCCGCCGGGTGGTGCTGGTGCACCCGCAGGACGCGCGCGAGCTCGGGTTCGCCGAGGGCGCGTACGTGGATCTGGTCAGCGAGTGGCGGGACGGCGTGGAGCGGCGGGCGCCCGGTTTCCGAGTGGTGCTCTATCCGACGGCCCGGGGCTGCGCCGCGGCGTACTACCCGGAGACGAACGTGCTGGTGCCGCTGGACGCGACCGCGGACACCAGCAACACCCCGGCCAGCAAGTCGGTGGTCGTACGCCTGGAGGCGCACGCGGAAGGCCGTCTGGAACAATCGGCGACCGACTGAGCGTTCGCTCAGCCAGAGACAGGTGTACGACGAACGGAGCCGGCCCATGGGCGAGCAGCAGCAGGTGAGATTCCCGCAGGAGGTCATAGACGAGTACGCGGCGCTCGGCGTGGACCTGCCCGCCCTGTTCTCGGCCGGGGACCTCGGCACGCGGATGGGCGTGCAGATCGTGGAGGCCTCCGCGGACAAGGTCGTCGGGACCATGCCGGTGGAGGGCAACACCCAGCCGTACGGCCTGCTGCACGGCGGCGCCTCGGCGGTGCTCGCGGAGACCCTGGGCTCGGTCGGCGCCATGCTGCACGGCGGCAGCACCAAGGTCGCGGTCGGCGTGGACCTCAACTGCACGCACCACCGCGGGATCCGCTCGGGCCTGGTGACCGGCGTGGCCACGCCCGTGCACCGGGGCCGGTCGACGGCGACGTACGAGATCGTCATCAGCGACGAGCAGGGCCGCCGGGTGTGCAGCGCGCGGCTGACCTGCATGCTGCGCGACGTCCGGCCGCAGGACGGCGCACAGGCGCCCGCCTCGGCCTGACGGTCCGGAAAGCCGAAGGCCCGGTCACCCCGACAGGGGACTGACCGGGCCTTTCTCGTTTTTTGACGCCATTTCGCCCCGCGCGACGGAAAAGCGGAATTCCATCGTCCGGCCTTGGCGGGCACATGGGATCAGTGCGGACATGTCGGGGCCCGGTCGACCGAATTCCTGTATGGCGCACCTTTCTTTTCAGCCGTAACACTGCGTAACACGGATGCAATAAGCACCCTTGCCTCCCCTTCGCGGACGGGCGGCCGAGTGATCTTTCCGGGCCGCCTCCGGGCCCCGCCGGGCCGAGCTGCCGGGCCTGCGGGCCCATGGCCAACCGGAAGTGCGCATTCTCAAAATGTGGACCTCGGGGAAATTCCGCCAAAACGGCCGAGAGTATCCCCGCCGGAACTCATCCGTCCATCCCGTCATAACAAGAAAGTCACAAGCGCGCGCACGGCGATGCCCAGCTCTGCATAGCGGGCTTAGAGTCACGGCCAGTCACCGCTCCAACGGGAGTTCGGTACCGGCGCGGCACTTCGCCGTCCCTCGAAGGGACCGCTCATGCCCGCGGAAAGGATCGATTGTGCGACAGCGTTCTCTGGTGATTCTTACCTCCGTGCTGACGACCGGAGCTCTGACTCTCACCGCCTGCGGCTCCCGCAACAATGACGGCAAGGGCGGCGACAGCGGCAACGTGACGGTCACCATCGGCGTGGACGCGCCGCTGACCGGCCAGAACTCCGCGACGGGCCTGGGCATCCAGTACGGCGCCCAGATCGCGGTCGACGACGCGAACAAGAACAAGACGGTCCCGGGCGTGACCTTCAAGGTCAAGGCGCTGGACGACAAGGCGATCCCCGCCACCGGCCAGCAGAACGCCACCCAGCTGGTCGCCGAGAAGGACGTCCTCGGCGTGGTCGGCCCGCTCAACTCCGGTGTGGCCACGCAGATGCAGCAGGTCCTCGACACCGCCAACCTGGTGGAGATCTCCCCCTCCAACACCGCCCCCGAGCTGACCCAGGGCAAGAACTGGCAGACCAAGAAGGTCCGTCCGTTCAAGACCTACTTCCGCACCGCGACCACGGACGCCCTCCAGGGCGCGTTCGCCGCGGACTACGCCTACAACGGCCTGCACAAGAAGAAGGCGTTCGTCGTCGACGACAAGCAGACCTACGGCGCGGGCCTCTCCAAGCTCTTCAAGGAGCAGTTCGTCAAGCAGGGCGGCCAGGTCATCGGCACCGACCACGTCAGCGTGGGCGACCGCGACTTCTCCACCCTCGTCACCAAGATCAAGAACTCCGGCGCCGACCTGCTCTACTACGGCGGCCAGTACGACGAGTCCCAGGTGCTGACCAAGCAGCTCAAGGACGCCGGCGCCAAGATCCCGCTGTTCGGCGGCGACGGCATGTTCACCCCGACCTACATCAAGACCGCCGGCAAGGCCGCCGAGGGCGACCTGGTGACCTCCATCGGCGTCCCGGTCGACACCCTGCCCGCCGCCAAGGACTTCGTGGCCACCTACAAGGCCAAGAAGTACCCGGGCGACTACGGCACCTACGGCTCGTACTCCTACGACGCCACCACCGCGATCATCAAGGCCGTCGGCCAGGTCGTGAAGGACGGCAAGATCCCGGACGACGCCCGCGCCAAGGTCGTCGACGCCGTCCAGCACAACTCCTTCGACGGCATCTCCGGCAAGATCTCGTTCGACGAGTACGGCGACACCACGAACAAGCAGCTGACCGTCTACCAGGTCGTCAATGGTGCGTGGAAGTCCGTCAAGAGCGGCACGGCCAACCCGAAGTAGTCCCGGAACACACCGCAGCACCAGGGCCGCGCGGCACCGACCACCGTCACCGCGCGGCCCGCCCTCTACCGCCACCTTGACTCTCCCCACCACATGGAGGCCATGCGGTGAACACCCTGCCGCAGCAGCTGGCCAACGGGCTGTTCCTCGGCTCGATGTACGGCCTGATCGCCATCGGGTACACGATGGTGTACGGCATCGTCCAGCTCATCAACTTCGCTCACGGCGAGATCTTCATGACGGGAGGCTTCGGCGCCCTCACGGTCTATCTCGCCCTCCCGGACGGCATATCCATGTGGATAGCCCTGCCGGCGATGCTCGTCGGCGGCGCCCTGGTCGCCGTCCTCATCGCCGTCGGCGCCGAACGCTTCGCCTACCGGCCACTGCGCGGCGCGCCACGCCTCGCGCCGCTGATCACGGCCATCGGCCTCTCGCTCGCGCTCCAGCAGCTCGTCTTCAACCTCTACCCGAACGCCAAGACGTCCCGGGTCTTCCCCCAACTTCCCTTCGGGCCCTACCACCTGGGCTCGATCACCGTGCAGAGCGGCGATGTCTTCCTGATCATCGCCGCCCCGCTGTGCATGGCGGTCCTCGCCTTCTTCGTGCGGCTCTCGCGCACCGGCCGCGCCATGCAGGCCACCGCGCAGGACCCGGACACCGCCCGGCTGATGGGCATCGACACCAACCGCATCATCGTGATCGCGTTCGCCATCGGCGGTCTGTTCGCCGCGGTCGCGGGCACGGCGTACGGCTTCAAGTACGGCAACGTCGAGTACACGATGGGCTTCCTGGCCGGCCTCAAGGCCTTCACCGCGGCCGTCCTCGGCGGCATCGGCAACATCTACGGCGCCATGCTCGGCGGCCTCGTCCTCGGCCTCGCCGAGGCCATGGCCACCGCCTACATCGCGGACATCCCCGGCATGCAGCAGCTCGGCGGCCAGGGCTGGGCGCCGGTGTGGGCCTTCGTCCTCCTCATCCTCGTACTCCTCATCAGGCCACAGGGCCTGCTCGGCGAACGCGTCGCGGACAGGGCGTGAGCAGCATGACCGACACCACCCTCCAGAGCCCGGCAGAGCGCGGCCCGCTGCCGCTCCCGCCCGCCGTGGCCCGGCCGCTGATCGCCGTCGGTGCCGTCGGCACCATCGCCAGCGCCTTCATGAGCTGGACCTGGACGCCGGACTTCCCCGGCAATCTGACGATCTACGGCTACCCGGCCGGACTCCAGATCCTGGCGTTGGTCGCCGGCGCGCTCACCCTGCTGTACGCGCTCGCCCTGTGGCGGGTGAAGGGCCTCGGCTGGCTGAATCCGTCGGACGCCACCAGCCCGGTGTTCCTGACCAGCCTCTCGGCGTTCACCGTCTGCTGGTTCACCGGCATCGCCATCGCCGTCGACCTCGGTGGTCTGGTCAACCTCGACCCGGGCGCGTACGTCGCGATGGTGGCCTCCGCGCTCCCCGTCATCGGCGCCCTCGCCCTGCCCCACCCGGCTCCGGGCACCGGCGTCAAGGGCTACCTCACCAAGCCCGAGCAGCCCCGCCACGGCACCCTGGCGCCGCTCGCGGAGCGGCTCGTCGTCACCGTCGGCACCGTCATCGGCCTGGTGATCTTCACCTACGGCATCGGCATCAACGACGACGACAGCGAGACCTTCATCGGCTTCCTGCTGGTCTGCGTGTTCGCCGCCTGGGGTCTGGTGCACTCCGGGCTCCTCGACCGGTACTCGGCCATGTCCGCCCGGCACAAGGGCTTCGCGGCGGCGCTGGCCCTGCTGGCCGCCGTGGCCTTCCCGTTCACGCAGAGCGACGACCACAACGCCAACATCGGCGTGAACATCCTCATCTTCGCCACCGTCGCCCTCGGCCTGAACATCGTCGTCGGCCTCACCGGCCTGCTCGACCTCGGCTACGTCGCCTTCCTCGGCGTCGGCGCCTACGCGGCCGCCCTGGTCTCCGGCTCCGAGTACTCCCCCCTGCACGTCCAGTTCCCCTTCTGGGCCGCCGCCCTCACCGGCATGGCCGCCTCCCTGGTCTTCGGCGTCGTGATCGGCGCTCCGACGCTGCGGCTGCGCGGCGACTACCTGGCCATCGTGACGCTCGGCTTCGGAGAGATCTTCCGCATCGCGGTCAACAACCTGGACGGCGACTCCGGACCGAACGTCACCCGCGGCCCCAACGGCATCACCCAGATCCCCGACATCAAGCTCTTCGGGTTCAACCTGGGCGACGCCCACACACTCGGCTCGTTCACCCTCGGCCGGTTCGCCAACTACCTGTTCCTGATGCTGATCGCGACCGCGATCGTCGTCGCGGTCTTCACCCGCGCCGCCGACTCCCGCATCGGCCGCTCCTGGATCGCGATCCGCGAGGACGAGACCGCCGCGACCGCCATGGGCATCAACGGCTTCCGGGCCAAACTGATCGCCTTCGCCCTCGGCGCCTCCCTCGCGGGCCTGGCCGGCACCGTGATGGCGCACGTGAACTACAGCGTCAACCCGCAGCCCTACCAGTTCGCCGGCGCCGCCCCGCCCAACTCGGCCTTCCTGCTGGCCGCCGTCGTCCTCGGCGGCATGGGCACCGTCAGCGGCCCGCTGCTCGGCGCCAGCCTGCTGTACCTCATCCCGGAGAAGCTCCAGTTCATGCAGAACTACGAGCTGCTCACCTTCGGTGTCGCGCTGATCCTGCTCATGCGCTTCCGGCCGGAAGGCATCATCGCCGACCGCCGCCGCAAGCTGGAGTTCCACGAGACCGGCCAGCTCGACGTACCGGCACAGACGACGCTGTCCGACGGGGCGACCGTCGCCAAGGCAGGGGCGTAAGGAACCATGACGACACCTGTACTCGAAGCCCGTGACGTCACCATGCGGTTCGGCGGCCTGACCGCCGTGCGGTCGGTGGACTTCACGGTCAACAGCGGCGAGATCGTCGGCCTGATCGGTCCGAACGGCGCCGGCAAGACCACCTTCTTCAACTGCCTCACCGGCCTCTACGTCCCCACCGAGGGCACGGTCGCCTACCAGGGCAAGGTGCTGCCGCCCAAGCCGCACCTGGTGACGCAGGCGGGCATCGCCCGCACCTTCCAGAACATCCGGCTCTTCGCCAACATGACCGTGCTGGAGAACGTCCTCGTGGGCCGCCACACGCGGACCAAGGAGGGCCTGTGGTCGGCGCTGCTGCGCGGACCCGGCTTCCGCAGGGCCGAACGGGAGTCCGAGGCACGGGCGATGGAGCTCCTGGAGTTCGTCGGCCTGGCCGGCAAGCGCGACCACCTGGCGCGCAACCTGCCCTACGGCGAGCAGCGCAAGCTGGAGATCGCGCGGGCCCTGGCCAGCGAGCCGGGGCTGCTGCTCCTGGACGAGCCGACGGCGGGCATGAACCCGCAGGAGACCCGGGCCGCCGAGGAACTGGTCTTCGCCATCCGGGACAGGGGCATCGCCGTCCTCGTCATCGAGCACGACATGCGGTTCATCTTCAACCTGTGCGACCGCGTCGCCGTGCTCGTGCAGGGCGAGAAGCTGATCGAGGGCACCTCCGACGTCGTCCAGGCCGACGAACGGGTCGTCGCCGCCTATCTGGGCGAGCCCTTCGAGGGCGAGCCGGGCGCGGCGGAGGCCGCGGAGGTCGAGGCGGCGGAGACCGCCGACAGCACGGAGGGAGAGGCCCGGTGACCGCACTGCTTCAGGTCGAGGACCTCAGGGTCGCCTACGGCAAGATCGAGGCCGTCAAGGGCATCTCGTTCAGCGTCGAGGCCGGCCAGGTCGTGACCCTCATCGGCACCAACGGCGCCGGCAAGACGACCACCCTGCGCACCCTGTCGGGTCTGCTCAAGCCGGTCGGCGGACAGATCCTCTTCGACGGCAAACCCCTCACCGGGGTCCCCGCGCACAAGATCGTCGCCCTCGGGCTCGCCCACTCCCCCGAGGGCCGGCACATCTTCCCGCGGCTGAGCATCGCCGAGAACCTCCAGCTCGGGGCGTTCCTGCGCAAGGACAAGGAAGGCATCGAGCAGGACATCCAGCGGGCCTACGACCTCTTCCCGATCCTGGGCGAGCGGCGCAAGCAGGCCGCGGGCACCCTCTCGGGCGGTGAGCAGCAGATGCTGGCGATGGGCAGGGCGCTGATGTCCCGGCCGAAGCTGCTGATGCTGGACGAGCCGTCCATGGGGCTGTCGCCGATCATGATGCAGAAGATCATGGCGACGATCGCCGAGCTGAAGTCCCAGGGCACCACGATCCTGCTGGTCGAGCAGAACGCGCAGGCCGCGCTCTCGCTCGCCGACCAGGGACATGTGATGGAGGTCGGCTCCATCGTGCTGTCGGGCAGCGGCCAGGAGCTGCTGCACGACGAGTCGGTCCGCAAGGCCTATCTCGGCGAGGACTGACACTCGTGCTCCACGCACGATGATGCCCGCGCCCCCCCTTGCCTGGGGCGCGGGCATCGTCGTGCGCACGCGGCGGCTCAGTCCTTCTTCGCGGACTTCTTCTCCTCGTTGTCCGCGATCACGGCCTCGGCGACCTGCTGCATCGACATGCGGCGGTCCATGGAGGTCTTCTGGATCCAGCGGAAGGCGGCCGGCTCGGTCAGGCCGTACTCGGTCTGCAGGACGGACTTGGCGCGGTCGACCAGCTTGCGGGTCTCCAGCCGCTGAGTGAGGTCGGCGACCTCCTGCTCCAGCTGCTTCAGCTCGGTGAAGCGGGAGACGGCCATCTCGATCGCCGGCACCACGTCGCTCTTGCTGAACGGCTTGACCAGGTAGGCCATCGCACCGGCGTCCCGGGCCCGCTCGACCAGGTCGCGCTGGGAGAAGGCGGTGAGCATCAGGACCGGCGCGATGGACTCCTCGGCGATCTTCTCGGCCGCGGAGATGCCGTCCAGCTTGGGCATCTTCACATCGAGGATGACCAGGTCGGGGCGGTGCTCGCGGGCCAGCTCGACGGCCTGCTCGCCGTCGCCGGCCTCGCCGACCACGGTGTAGCCCTCCTCCTCCAGCATCTCCTTGAGGTCGAGACGGATCAGGGCCTCGTCCTCGGCGATGACGACACGGGTCGTCAGCGGAGGCACGTGCGACTTCTCGTCGTCGGGCGCGTCTACGGGCTGGGGCGACTCGGCGGTCACGGGGGCTCCTCGTTCAGGGCAGGGGTACTGCTGACAAGAGCCTACCTAGCTACGGTATGGTGGACGCGCGGAGGGTCGGGGGAAACCTTTGATTCTGCGAGCCCCGGTAGCCCAATTGGCAGCAGGCAACGGATTCAAAACCCGTACAGTGTCGGTTCGAGTCCGACCCGGGGCACTTTTCCTTGTGTTCCAAGGTCACCGGTTCGGTGATCACCGATTTCTGCGGGCCCCTTCGGGAAGGGGCCCTTTTCGCGTTCCGGGCCCGGCTCATTCCGCCGGGCTGTCGTCCTCGCCGATGTGGTGGACCCGGACCATGTTGGTGGAACCGGAGACCCCGGGCGGGGAGCCGGCCGTGATCACCACGACGTCGCCCTTCGCGCAGCGGCCGTACTTCAGCAGCAGCTCGTCCACCTGGTCGACCATGGCGTCCGTGGAGTCGACGTGCGGGCCGAGGAAGGTCTCGGCGCCCCAGGTGAGGCTGAGCTGGGAGCGGGTGGCCGGCTCGGGGGTGAAGGCGAGCAGCGGGATGGGCGGGCGGTAGCGGGACAGCCGGCGGGCGGTGTCCCCGGACTGGGTGAAGGCCACGAGGAACTTGGCGCCGAGGAAGTCGCCCATCTCGGCGGCGGCCCGGGCGACCGCGCCGCCCTGGGTGCGGGGCTTGTTCCGCTCGGTCAGCGGCGGCAGCCCCTTGGCCAGCATGTCCTCCTCCGCCGCGATGACGATCTTCGCCATGGTGCGCACGGTCTCGACCGGGTACTTGCCGACGCTGGTCTCGCCGGACAGCATCACCGCGTCGGTGCCGTCGAGGACCGCGTTGGCGACGTCGGAGGCCTCGGCGCGGGTCGGGCGGGAGTTGTCCACCATGGAATCGAGCATCTGGGTCGCGACGATGACCGGCTTGGCGTTGCGCCGGGCGAGCTTGATGGCGCGCTTCTGCACGATCGGCACCTGCTCCAGCGGCATCTCCACGCCGAGGTCGCCGCGCGCGACCATCAGCCCGTCAAACGCGGCCACGATGTCGTCCAGGTTGGCCACCGCCTGCGGCTTCTCGATCTTGGCGATCACCGGGAGGCGGCGGCCCTCCTCCGCCATGATGCGCCGCACCACGCGGGCGTCGTCGCCACTGCGCACGAAGGAGAGGGCGACGATGTCGAACCCGGTGTGCAGCGCCCAGCGCAGGTCCTCCTCATCCTTCTCGGAGAGGGCGGGCACGGAGACGGCGACGCCGGGCAGGTTCAGGCCCTTGTGGTCGGAGACCATGCCGCCCTCGACGACCCGGGTGTGCACGCGCGGGCCGTCGACGGCGGTGACCTCCAGGCAGACGCGGCCGTCGTCCACCAGGACGCGCTCGCCGGGGGCGACGTCGTCGGCGAGGCCGGCATAGGTGGTGCCGCACCGGTGGCGGTCGCCGGCCACGCCGTCCTCGACGGTGATGGTGAAGGTGTCACCGCGTTCAAGCAGTACCGGACCCTCGTCGAAACGGCCGAGGCGGATCTTCGGACCTTGAAGGTCGGCGAGGATTCCGACGCTGCGGCCGGTTTCGTCGGCAGCCTTGCGCACGCGCTGGTAACGCTCCTCGTGTTCGGCGCGAGTGCCGTGGCTGAGGTTGAAGCGGGCCACGTCCATTCCGGCCTCGACCAATGCCTTGATCTGGGCATACGAGTCGGTGGCAGGCCCCAATGTACAAATGATCTTTGCTCGGCGCATGGTTCGAGCCTATGACTTACCCGCCGGTAGAGATTCCGGGCCGCATGACCACTCAACAACCTTTACGTGAAACCTTATTGACAAGTGTTGAATTGTGCGGACGGCCGCTCCTATGAGCAATTTCCGGGTGGCTGGAAACCGGCGGGCCGATGTCTTATCCCTCCTCGACCAGCGGGGTGAGTTGGGGGGCGTGCCGGGCCTGTGGGACGGCGGAATGCGATTCGCGCAGGCCGAAGGTGGTGAAGGCGGTACGGGACGGCAGCGGATAGGGCTCCTTTCCGGTCAGCGAGTTGAGAATGGTGGCACCCCGCCAGGCGGCCAGGCCGAGGTCGGGGGCGCCGACGCCATGGGTGTGCAGTTCGGCGTTCTGGACGTAGACGGAGCCGGTCACCGCGGGGTCCAGGACGAGGCGGAAGTCGGCGTCGATCCGCGGGCGGTCGCTGCCGTCGCGGCGGACATAGGGGTCGAGCCCGGCGAGCAGCCGGCCGAGGGGGCGCTGGCGGTAGCCGGTGGCGAGGACGACAGCGTCGGTGGCGAGCCGGGAGCGGCTGCCCTCCTGGAGGTGCTCCAGATGCAGTTCGATCTTGCTGTTGGCGATCCGGCCCGCGGTGCGCACCCGCACCCCGGGGGTGAGCACGGCGTCGGGCCAGCCGCCGCTCAGGGTGCGCCGGTACAGCTCGTCGTGGATGGCCGCGAGGGTGCCGGCGTCGACGGCCTTGTGCAGCTGCCACTGGTCGGTGACGAGCCGGTCGCGCACGGGTTCGGCGAGGGCGTGGAAGTAGCGCGTGTAGTCGGGGGTGAAGTGTTCCAGGCCGAGCTTGGAGTACTCCATCGGCGCGAACGCGGCGCTGCGGCCGATCCAGTGCAGCCGCTCCTCGCCGACCGGGCGGTGGCGCAGCAGGTCGAGGAAGATCTCGGCACCGGACTGTCCGGAGCCGACGACGGTGATGTGGCCCGCGGCGAGCACGGCGTCGCGGTGGTCGAGGTAGTCGGCGGCGTGCACGACGGGCAGGCCGGGGGTGTCGACCATGGGCTTGAGGGGTGCGGGCACATGGGGGACGGTGCCGACGCCGAGGACGATGTTGCGGGTGTAGGCGCGGCCGAGGGCGTCGGCCTCGCCGTCGGCGTCCAGCTGGGTGAAGTCGACCTCGAACAGGCCCCGTTCGGGGCTCCAGCGCACCGCGTCCACCTGGTGGCCGAAGCGCAGTCCGGGCAGGCGCTCGGCGACCCAGCGGCAGTAGGCGTCGTACTCGGCGCGCTCGATGTGGAAGTGCTCGGAGAAGTAGAAGGGGAACAGCCGCTCGCGGGTTCTGAGGTAGTTGAGGAAGCTCCAGCGGCTGGTGGGGTCGGCGAGGGTGACCAGGTCGGCGAGGAAGGGCACCTGGATGGTGGAGCCCTCGATGAGCAGCCCGGGGTGCCAGCTGAAGCCGGGCCGCTGTTCGTAGAAGACAGCGTCGAGTTCGGGCAGGGGGTGGG
>NZ_VOGW01000182.1:35828-37762 GCF_007896895.1 Streptomyces misionensis
GGTTGAGGAGGGTGGCCTTGAGCCAGAGGCGGCCGTCGAGCCGGGCGCGGCCGAGGACGGCCCGGCCCTCGTGCAGCAGGACGCGGCGGACGGCGGCCACGGTGGGGTCGGCGGCGCCGGCGGGACGGAACAGGACCGTGCTGATGACGGGGGTGTCGTACAGCTCGAAGCCGGGGTGGGCCCGCACGAGCGCGGCGAACTCGTGTGCCCGGTCGCAGACCTGGTCGACCAGGGCGCCCAGGCCGCGGCGGCCGAGGGTCCTGAGGGTGACCGCGGCCTTGAGGATGTCGGGGCGGCGGGTGGTGCGCAGGGAGCGGCCGAGCAGGTCGGGGAAGCCGGCCTCGGTGTCGTCGTCGGCGTTCAGGTAGTCGGCGTGGTGGTGGAGCACGGCGAGCTCGCCCGGGTCGGCGACGGCGAGCAGGCCCGCGGCGACCGGCTGCCAGCCGAGTTTGTGCAGGTCGAGAGTGATGGTGTGGGCGGCGTCGAGTCCGGCGAGCCGGGCCCGGTGCCGCTCGCTGAAGAGCAGGGCGCCCCCGTAGGCGGCGTCGATGTGCAGCCGGGCGCCGTGGGCGGCGCACAGGGCGGCGATCTCGGGCAGCGGGTCGATCAGGCCGGCGTCGGTGGTGCCGGCGGTGGCCGCGACCAGCAGGGGGCCGGGGAGGTCGGTGAGGGCGGCGTCGAGGGCGGCCGGGTCGAGGGTGCCGCCGGGCGCCGGGACGACGACCGGGTCGGGCAGACCGAGCAGCCAGGCGGCACGGGCCAGCGAGTGGTGGGCGGAGGCGGCGCAGAGGAGGCGGACGCTCCCGCCGTACGCCTCGCGGGCGAGCAGCAGGGCGAGCTGGTTGGCCTCGGTGCCGCCGGTGGTGACCAGCGCGTCGGCCAGGCCGGCCGTCCGCGCGAGGGCTCCGGCGACGACCTCCTCCAGCGTGGCGGCGCCGGGGGCCTGGTCCCAGGAGTCCAGGGAGGGGTTGAGGGCGCTGACGGCGAGGTCGGCGGCGGTGGCCACGGCGAGCGGCGGGCAGTGCAGATGGCCGGCGCACAGCGGGTCGGCGGGATCGGCGGCCCCCTCGGCGAGCGCCCTCACCAGCACGCGCAGGCCGTCCGGGTCGCCCTCCTCGGGCAGTACGTCACCGAGCGCCTCGGCGATCCGCCGGGCGGCGGCCCGCGGCCCGCCCGCGGGCAGCGGGCCGCCGCGGGCCTGCCGGCCCTGCGTGAGCGCCTCCAACACGGTGTCGAGGAGCGGCCGGAGGGCCTCGGGTCCGTGGGGGCCCGAGGCCAGGGGCTCGATCGGCATGGGCTGGCCTCCGCTCGCGGGGCCGCCGTGGGGGCGCGCCGCGTGGACTGCGGGTGGTACGGGAAGAGGGGTGTGTCCCGCATGCTCAACGATCGGAACCCGGAAGTGGGTACTGCCGTACGGGGAAAACCTGTCGGAACGGGGATGCGGGCCGAAACGCGCGTCGCTACCGTCGGCCGGATGGTGGACACGTGGATGATCGACGTGCCCGGCGAACGGGTGCTGGTGCGCGAGCTGGGTCCGGCGGACGAGGCGCCGCTGCTGGGGTTGTTCGAGGAGTGCGAGGACTGGTTCACGGCGGCCACGGGCCTGCCCTCGGCACCGGGTGACGTGCAGAGCCTGTTCTACGCCCTGCCCGAGGGCGCGCACCCGGACGACAAGGTGCTGCTGGTCCTGGAGCGGGACGGGGAGGTCGCGGGCGTGGTGGACGCCGTGCGCGGCCATCCGCGGCCGGGGGCCGTCGCCGTCGGCCTCTTCCTGCTGGCCCCCTGGGCGCGCGGCCGGGGCCTCGGCCGCGCCCTGGCCGAATCCCTGCTGGCCCGGGCCGGGGACGCCACCGAGGTGACCGCGACGGTCCCGCCCGGCTGGCGGCCCGGCGAACGCTTCCTCGAACGCCTCGGGTTCGCCCTGGACCCGGAAC
>NZ_VOGW01000182.1:38042-42467 GCF_007896895.1 Streptomyces misionensis
CAGCAGCGCGTGCGCCCGCATCTCCCGCCACCGCTCGGCGCGGACTTCCGGCCGACCTCGCCGGACCTGTACTCGATCGTCTCCTACGTGGACACCCGGTCGGCGCCCGGCGCCGAGCGGTGGCGGGAGACGCGGCCGCACCGCCCGCCGCGTACGCTGCACGTACGCCTGCGGGGAGCGGACGGTGGGCCGCGGCCGCGGCCACGCCGGGCCGGGCCGGCGCGGCGGCGCCCTGGGGGGCGCGCTGAGGGGCGGGGTGCGGCGGGCGGTGCTGCGGCGGGACGCCGCTACCCGCCGAAGTCCTTCGCGTGGTCCTCGGCCCACCGGCTGAAGGGGCGGGCCGGGGTGCCGGTGATCCGCTCGACGGTGGTGGTGATCTCCGGGGGCACGCCCACGGACTCCCGGAAGGTCGCGAGCAGCCGCCCGAGCATCTGCGGGGGCACGTGCGGGAACAGCTCGGGGTCCGCCTCCCCGGGATCGACCTCCACGAAGGTCAGGTTTCGGCCGACGGCCGCGCCGATCGCCTCGATCTGCCCGGCGTTGGTGGTCGCCGCCGGACCGGTCAGCCGGTGCGCGGCGCCCTCGTGGCCGTCGTCCAGCAGGGCGCGCTCGGCGACGGCCGCGATGTCGTCCTCGTGGATCGGCGCGGTCCGCGCGCCCGCGTAGACGCCCCGCACGGTGTCGCCGGCGCGGACCTGCGGTGCCCACTGGAGGGCGTTGGTGGCGAACGCGTGGGGCCGCAGGAAGGTCCACTCCAGCCCGCTCTCGCGGATCCGCCGCTCGGCGGTGGCGTGCAGGACGTGGAGGGGGTGGGTCTCGTCGGCACCGTCGGCGATGATGCCGCTGGACAGCAGGACGGCGTGCCGGACGCCGTGCGCGCGGGCCGCCGCCAGCAGCTGCGGGGTGACGGCCTGGGCGTAGAGGAAGAGCCTCGTCACCCCGTCGAACAGGGCGGCGGGCTCCTCCGTCCGCAGGCGCACCACCTCGGCCCGCTCGGGCAGGGCGGCCCGCTCCGGGTCGCGGGTGAGCGCCCGTACCGGCTCGCCCGCGGCGAGGAGCCGGTCCACCAGGGCACGGCCGACGTTTCCGGTCGCGCCGGTCACTGCGATCACGATGTGGCCTCCAGGGCTCGGTCGATCGTCACGGTCCACCGAGCCTAGGAGGGGTGATCGGGCGCCGCATCGTCACCGAGGACGAGCCGCGGCCCGGGCCGTGCGGCCTACTGCCGCGCCGCTTTGTCGCGCACCCGCAGGGCGCGGGCCAGGTCGTCCAGCTGGTCGGCGACGCCCCGGCGCAGGGACGGGGTGAGGTCGGTGCCGTCCAGACAGGCCTGGCCCAGCCGCAGGTGCCCGGCGTCGACGAAGTGGGCCGGGAAGCAGTGGCGGCCGGCGGCGGCCGCGATGGCGGGGCCGCGGCGGGCGGCGAGGGAGACCGCGTCCTCGTAGAAGCGCGGCACGTACGCGCGCACCAGCTCGGCCTGTTCGGGCTGCCAGAAGCCCTGCGCGGTCGCCGTGAACAGGTAGTTGGACAGCTCGTCGCCGGTGAACATCGCGGCCCAGGCGGCGCGCTTGGCCTCCGCGTCGGGCAGCGCGGCACGGCAGCGGGCGGCGCCCTCCTGGCCGGTGGCGCTGGGGTCGCGGGCCAGTTCGGCGGCGATGGCGGCCTCGTCGGTGGCGCCGAGCACGGCGAGCCGGGCGAGGATGCGCCAGCGCAGCTCGGGGTCGAGCTCCGGGCCGCCGGGCACCGTGCCGTCGGCGAGCCAGGCGGCGATGGTGTCCGGGTGCGCGGCCACGTTGATCAGATGGCGCACGGCGGTCAGCCGCAGGCCGGGGTGGTCGCCGTCCTCGGTGCGCCGCAGCAGGTCGCGGCAGAGGTCGGTGAGGGTGGCCAGGGCGGCCGGGCGCTCCTCGGCCGGCAGGTACTGGTCGGCGATCTTGCCGGTGGCGAAGGCGAGCACGCCCTGGACGACGGCCAGGTCGGTCTCGCGCGGCAGATGGGCGCGGGCGGTCTCCAGGTAGGCGGCGGGCGCCAGATCGCCGTCGCGCACCGCGTCCCGCAGGGCGTTCCACACGATCGCGCGGGTGAGCGGGTCGGGCAGCCCGGACAGGCTGGTGCGCAGCGTCTCGAAGGACTCGGCGTCGAAGCGGACCTTGGCGTAGGTGAGGTCGCCGTCGTTGAGCAGGAGCAGCGCGGGGCGCTTGCCGATGGGCCGCGGGGCGTCCTGCGGGACGTCGAGGGCGATGCGCTCGCGCAGCACCAGCCGGCCCTCGTCGGCGACATCGTGGTCGTACAGTCCGGCGACGAGGTGGTGGGGGCGGCTGCCCTTGCGGTCGACGCTCAGCGTGCAGGCGCCGTCGGCGGCCTCGACGACGGGGGTGAGGGTGTCGACGCCGGTGGTGCGCAGCCAGCCGTCGGCCCAGGCGCGCACGTCGCGTTCGGTGGCGGAGGCCAGGGAGTCGATGAAGTCGGCGAGGGTGGCGTTGCCGAACTTGTGCCGGGCGAAGTGGGTGTTGATGCCGGCGAGGAAGTCCTTCTCGCCCAGCCAGGCGGCCAGCTGGCGCAGCGCGGAGGCGCCCTTGGCGTAGGAGATGCCGTCGAAGTTGAGCAGGGCGGAGGCCGTGTCGTCCACGTTCTCGGGGGCGACCGGGTGGGTGGTGGGGCGCTGGTCGGCCTCGTAGCCCCAGGCCTTGCGGGTGACGCCGAACTCGGTCCAGGGGTCGGTGAACCGGGTGGCCTCGGCCGTGGTCTGGTAGCCCATGTACTCGGCGAAGGACTCGTTCAGCCAGATGTCGTCCCACCACTTGAGGGTGACCAGGTCGCCGAACCACATGTGGGCCATCTCGTGCGCGATGACCATGGCGCGGGTCTGGCGCTCGGTGTCGGTGACGGCCGAGCGGTAGACGAACTCGTCGCGGAAGGTGACCAGGCCCGGGTTCTCCATGGCGCCCGCGTTGAACTCGGGGACGAACGCCTGGTCGTAGGAGTCGAAGGGGTACGGCTCCTCGAACTTCTCGTGGTAGCGGTCGTAGCAGGCGCGGGTGATCTCGAGGATCTCCTCGGCGTCGGCGTCCAGGTGGGGCGCGAGGGAGCGGCGGCAGTGGATGCCGAAGGGCAGCCCGCGGTGCTCGGTGCGCACCGAGTGCCAGGGGCCGGCCGCGACGGCGACCAGGTAGGTGGAGATCGGCGGGGTGGGCGCGGCCTCCCAGACCCCGTCGGCGCGCTGCTCGGTGACGCCGTTGGCGAGCACGCTCCAGCCCTCGGGCGCCTTGACGCGCACCTCGAAGACGGCCTTCAGGTCGGGCTGGTCGAAGGCGGCGAAGATGCGCTGGACGTCGTCCAGGAACAACTGCGTGTAGAGGTACGTCTCGCCGTCGCTCGGGTCGGTGAAGCGGTGCATGCCCTCGCCGGTGCGCGAGTAGCGCATGACCGCGTCCAGGCGCAGTTCGTGCTCGCCCGCGGTGAGGTTCTTCAGCGGCAGCCGGTCCTCGTGCAGCGTGTCCGGGTCCAGGGGCTGTCCGTCGAGCGTGACGGAGCGCAGCTCGGCGGGCTTCACCTCGACGAACGTGTCCCCGTCGGATCGCGCGGCGAACCGGATCACCGTACGGGAGCCGAAGGTCTCGTCCCCGGTGGTGAGGTCCAGTTCGACCGTGTAGCGGTGGACGTCGAGGAGCTGTGCTCGGAGCTGCGCTTCATCGCGCGTGAGTACGGACATGCAGCCATGCTGCCTGATGGGACCGACAGCGCACAGAGGAGGGGCGTTACACGGCCATTGTACGGACCGCCCCTTTGCTCACCGTTGGGACGGTTTCAGCCGCCGTTGGTGTCCTCGGCGATGCGCTCGTGGTGTCTGATCACCTCGGCGATGATGAAGGTCAGGAACTTCTCGGCGAACGCGGGGTCGAGCTTGGCGCTCTCGGCGAGCCTGCGCAGCCGTTCGATCTGGCGGGCCTCGCGGGCCGGGTCGGCGGGCGGCAGCTGGTGCACCGCCTTGAGCCGGCCGACCTGCTGCGTGGCCTTGAAGCGCTCCGCGAGCATGTGGACGACGGCCGCGTCGATGTTGTCGATGCTGTCGCGCAGCCGTTCCAGTTCCTGGCGGACCTCGGGGTCCACGTCACCGGTACCCGTGTTGCTGGTGGTCATGGGCGCCCACTGTATGGGGTCGGCGGGGCGGTTTCACGTGGTGTCCGAGGAGTGGATCGCGCAGCGGCCCGCCGACCCCATACAGTGGGCGCCCATGACCACCAGCAACACGGGTACCGGTGACGTGGACCCCGAGGTCCGCCAGGAACTGGAACGGCTGCGCGACAGCATCGACAACATCGACGCGGCCGTCGTCCACATGCTCGCGGAGCGCTTCAAGGCCACGCAGCAGGTCGGCCGGCTCAAGGCGGTGCACCAGCTGCCGCCCGCCGACCCGGCCCGCGA
>NZ_VOGW01000183.1:0-14121 GCF_007896895.1 Streptomyces misionensis
CCCCTGCTGGGCGCGGAAGCGGGCCGGGGCGAGGCCGACGCGGCGGGTGAACAGCCGGGAGAAGTAGGCGGGATCGTCGTAGCCGACACGGCGGGCGACGGCGGCGACGGGCAGCTCGGTGGCGGCGAGCAGTTCCTTGGCGCGGCCGAGCCGGATGCCGAGCAGATAGTCCTTGGGGGTGCAGCCGGCCGCCCGGCGGACCGCGCCGCGCAGTTCGGCGGTGGTCATGCCGTGCCGGGCGGCGTGGCCGGCGACGCTGAGCGGGCTGCACGCGTCCCGGGCGAGGGCCTTGAGGACCTGGTCGCCGTCGGGGGCGAGGTCGGCGCGGGCGCGGCGCAGCGCGACGAGGAGTTCGTGCACGGCGGCGCCGGTCTCCACCTCCAGCAGCGGGTTGCCGCGGCGGGCGGCGCGGGCGACGCGGGCGACGACCGCGCGCGGCCCGGCGGCGTCGGACAGCGGCACCACGGGCCGCTCGGGCTCGATGTAGCCGAGTTCGGTGTAGGTGGCGGCGGCGGGCCCGGCGAAGTCCACGAAGCCCTCGTCCCAGCCGGTGTCCGGGTCGGGGGCGTAGTGGTGGGGCACACCGGGGGTGAGCCAGAGCAGCGCGGGCGCGGTGACCGCCGTGCGGCGGCCGTCGGCGCCCCGGTACCAGCCGGCGCCGGAGCTGATCACGACGGCCACGTGGTGGTCGAGGGTGCGCGGGCCCACCGTGGGCAGCGCGCCGTGCTGGAGCCCGACCCCGAGGCAGACCAGGCCGAGGCGGTGGTGGGCGGGGCCGGGGCTGAAGAACCGCATCCAGGTCTGGTACATCGCTGCTCCTCCCGGCGTCGGCGGCGGCCGATTTTTGTCCAAGCGGTGCCGATCTTCGTCCATGGCGCGGGGCACCGGAAGGGGTGAGGCTGTGCGCCATGAGCGAGTTCACCGTGGGCGAGACCGACTTCCTGCTGGACGGGCGGCCGGTGCGGCTGCTGTCCGGCGCGCTGCACTACTTCCGGGTGCACGAGGACCAGTGGCGCCACCGCCTGGCGATGCTGCGGGCGATGGGCCTGAACTGCGTGGAGACCTATGTCCCGTGGAATCTGCACGAGCCCGCTCCGGGGCGGTACCGGGACGTGGCGGCGGTCGGCCGGTTCCTGGACGCGGTGCGCGAGGCGGGGCTGTGGGCGATCGTGCGGCCGGGGCCCTACATCTGCGCCGAGTGGGAGAACGGCGGCCTGCCGGCGTGGCTGACGGGCGGGCTGGGCACGCGCGTGCGCACGCGGGACGAGCGCTACCTCTCCCCGGTCCGCGACTGGTTCCGCCGGCTGCTGCCCGAGGTCGTGTCCCGGCAGGCCGACCGCGGCGGCCCGGTGCTCCTGGTGCAGGTCGAGAACGAGTACGGCAGCTACGGCTCCGACGCCGGTCACCTCGCCGCGCTGGCCGAACTGCTGCGCGCGGAGGGCGTCACCGCGGCGCTGTTCACCTCGGACGGCCCCGAGGACCACATGCTGACCGGCGGTTCGCTGCCCGGGGTGCTCGCCACGGCGAACTTCGGCTCCCACGCGCGCGAGGCGTTCGCCGCGCTGCGCCGTCACCGCCCCGAAGGGCCGTTGATGTGCGCGGAGTTCTGGTGCGGCTGGTTCGACCACTGGTCCGGCGAGAGCGCCGTGCGCGACCCCGGCGAGGCCGCGCGGGCGCTGCGGGAGATCCTGGAGTGCGGCGCCTCGGTGAACCTCTACATGGCGCACGGCGGCACCAGTTTCGGCGGCTGGGCGGGCGCCAACCGCGGCGGCGAGCTGCACGAGGGCGCGTTGCTGCCGGATGTGACGTCGTACGACTACGACGCCCCCGTGGACGAGTACGGCCGCCCCACCGAGAAGTTCTGGCGCTTCCGCGAGGTGCTGGCCGGGCACCGGCCGGGCCCGCTGCCCGAACTTCCGCCGCAGCCGCCCGGGTTGGCGGCTCCCGCCGATGTCCTTCTCACCGGCTGGGCCCCTCTGGAGGCCGTCCTGGAGGCGCTGGGCGGTGCGGAGACGTGCTCCCCCCGGCCGCCCTCCTTCGAGGACCTGGGCGTCACCCGGGGCCTGGTGCGCTACCGGGTGGACGTGCCCGGACCGCGCCGCCCTCGTCCGCTCTCGGTGCGGGGGCTGCGCGACCTGGCGGTGGTGTACGTCGACGGCGAGCGGGCCGGGGTGCTCACCGAGGAGGAGCCGCGGCTGCCGGAGCCCGTCGCGGGCCCGGCGCGGGTGGAGCTGTGGGTGGAGTCCCTGGGCCGGGTGAACTACGGGCCGCGCCTCGGCGAGGCCAAGGGGATCACCGGGGGCGTGCTGCACGAGCGGCAGTACCTGCACGGGGTGCGCGCGCGGGGACTGGACCTGGACGCGTTCGAGGACGGGGTGTCGGCGGTGCCGTTCGGCGCGCCGCCCCCGGCGGACGGCGGCCCCGGCCTGTACCGGGGCACGGCCGCGGTCTTCGGCACGGCCGGGGACGCGCGCCTGGAACTGCCCGGCCTGACGCGCGGTTTCGCCTGGGTCAACGGCTTCTGCCTGGGGCGTTACTGGTCGGTGGGCCCGCAGCGGTCGCTGTACGTGCCGGGGCCGGTGCTGCGGGAAGGGACCAACGAGGTGTGGGTGCTGGAGCTGGAGGGCGCGCAGGGGGGTGCGGCGGGGGCGCTCCGGTTGCTGCCGGTGTGAGCGGGCCGGCCGGCGCCGGTGGGAACGCTCCGGTCGCGCCGGGAGGCCCCCGGTCGCCGCCGGTGTGAGCGGGGGCGCGGGGCGCCGGGGCGCCTACCCTGGAGAAGGGCCCACAGGGGGCCATTCTGGGGGTGCCGACGTGGCGGACGGCGGGCCGGTGGAGCACGGGTTCCCGCACCTGGAGACGGTGCGGGCCGCGATCAACGCGCTGTACCGGCGGCTGTCGCCGACCACCGTGCAGACGTTCTCGGCCAGCGTGGTCCCCGCCGACGTGGCGTTCTGCGACACCGACGACCTGCACCTGGGGGCGCAGCGGGTGGCCCGTGAGATCGTGCGGCACTTCCGGCTGCCGGACGCGCGGCTGATCGTCTGCTTCCGGGAGATGACCCATGCCGCGAACATCGAACTGACGGCGGGGCCCGAGTACTTCGTGGAGCTGAACGACCGTTTCCGCACCCACCGGGAGGACATCGGCGCGGCGCTCGCCCACGAGGTGGCGCACGTCTATCTGCACCGGCTGGACCTCGCCTTCCCGACGACCGCGGAGAACGAGATCCTCACGGACACGGTGACCACGTACCTGGGCGCGGGGTGGCTGCTGCTGGACGCCTACCGGGAGGACAAGATCTCCTCGCAGAAGCTGGGCTATCTCACCCCGGAGGAGTTCGGCTACGTGCTGGCCAAGCGGTCCCTGCTGTTCCAGGAGGACCCGTCGGTGTGGTTCACCAGCGCGCAGGCCTACACCGCGTACACCAGGGGCCTGGCCCGCGCGCGCCGGGACGAGCAGCAGCCGCCGCTGACGGGCGCGGGCTGGGCGGGCCGCCGCCGGTACGCGCACGACCGGCGCCACGCCGTGCCGGCGCCGCCGGGCAGCCCCTACTCCTTCGCCCCCGGTCCCTCCGGCGACCTCCGTGTCTCCTTCCCGTGCCCGACCTGCCACCAGCGGATCAGGCTCCCGGTGCGGGGGCGGGTGCGGGCCCGGTGCGGGCTGTGCCGCACCGTGCTGGAGTGCGACACCTGATCGCGCCGGGCCGGTTCAGGAGGGGCGGACGACGCCCGCGGCGCGCGCGGCCGCCAGCCAGGACGGGAACTCGCCGACGAGACGGTCGTACAGCACGTCGTCCGGCACGCTTCGGGGGTCCGGACCCGCGTGGAAGAACCCGGCGTTGTCCACGATCCGCTGCTGCGGCACCGGCAGTTCGTCCAGCCTGCGCAGGAAGTCGAACTGTGTGCTCCGCGGGTCGCCGAAGCCGATGAACTGCCAGAACAGCGGAAGTTTGGCCGACTTGCACAGGTAGCGCTCCGCGGCGGGCCTGCTGGTGGGGCTGCCGTCGGTCTGGAAGACGACCAGGGCGGGGTCCGTCGCGCCGCTGTCCAGGTAGTGGTCGATGACGGCGTCCATCGCCAGGTGGTAGCTGGTTCTGCCCATGTGGCCGAGCCCGGCGGCGATCCGCTCGACGCTGCCCCGGTGGCCGGCCAGGGGGATGTCGGTGACGGCGTCGATGTCCGTGGAGAAGAACACCACCGGCACCCGGCCGTCGTCGTCCAGCTGCGCGGACAGCCCCAGCACCCGGTCCGCGAGCGCCTGCACGCTGCCGTCCCGGTAGTACGGCCGCATCGAGCCGGAGCGGTCGAGGACGAGGTAGACGGCGGCGCGCTGCCCGTCCAGGCCGTGTTTGCGCAGGCTGACCCCGGCCGACCGGTAGGCGTCCACGAGTGCGGGCGCGGTCTCCTCCATCTTGCGCAGGCTGATCGCGGCCATGGCCCCCCCTTCGGCTCTTCGGAGGTCCCGAGCCTAAGGGATCACCGGCAACGGCTGTTTCGCGCCCGTCACACCGGTTCGCTATCTTGATCGCTGCCGCCCCACCGGCCCTTGTCATCCCTTTCCTCTCCCCTTGTCCAAGGAGCCGGCCCGTGGCCGCCGAGTCCGCTGTGACCACCTGTTTCCGTCATCCGCAGGTGGAGTCGCACGTCCGCTGCACCCGCTGCGACCGCTACATCTGCCCCTCCTGCATGCGGGAGGCAGCCGTCGGCCACCAGTGCGTGGAGTGCGTGAAGGAGGGCGCCCGTTCCGTCCGGCAGGCGCGCACCGTGTTCGGGGCCCCGGTCGGCACGGTGCCGCTGGTGACGTACGTGCTGATCGGGCTGAACGTGATCGCCTATCTGGTGGAGCTGGCCCGGCCGGAGTTCGAGTACCGCTTCGCCATGCTCGGCGCCACGCCCGCCGGCCATCTCCCCGAGGGAGTGGCGCACGGCGAGTGGTACCGGCTGCTGACCGGTGCGTTCCTGCATCTGACGCCCGGCGAGGGCACGTTCGGGATCACCCACATCCTGCTGAACATGGTGGCGCTGTGGAACGTCGGCCGGGTCGTGGAGACCCAGCTGGGCCGCATCCGCTACACCGCCCTGTATCTGCTGTCGGCCCTCGGCGGTTCGGTGCTGGAGCTGCTGCTCGACCCCATGTCGTACTCGGTCGGCGCCTCCGGCGCGATCTTCGGGCTCGGCGCGGCCTACTGGGTCATGGGCCGCCGCCTCGGCCAGGACATGCGGGCGGTCAACCGCTCCATGGCGGGACTGCTGCTGTGGCTGGTGATCTCCGCCGGGCTGACCTCCTGGCAGGGCCACCTCGGCGGTCTGCTGGCGGGCGGCGTGGTGACGCTGGCCTTCGCCTACGCGCCCCGCGACGCGCGGCGCACCCTGGTGCAGGCGGGGGTGTGCGTGGCCCTGCCGGCGCTGCTGCTGGTCCTCGCCTGGCTGAAGGCGACCTCGCTGACCGCCTGATCCGGCGCGCCCCGGCACAGCGCAACGGCGCCTGCCCGGTCGTCCGGTCGGGGACAGTGGGCAGGCGCCGTCTGGTGTTCCGCACGCCTTTGTGCGGGACGTCTCGTGGGTGCCGTCAGACCGCCAGGGCGCGGTCCGTCGGGCGGATCGGGGCCGGCAGGTCGCTGGCCCCGGTCAGGTAGCGGTCGACTCCGCGGGCGGCCGAGCGGCCCTCCGCGATCGCCCAGACGATCAGGGACTGCCCGCGGCCGGCGTCACCGGCGACGAACACTCCCGGCACGTTGGTCTGGAAGTCGGCGTCGCGGGCGATGTTACCCCGCTCGTCCAGCTCCAGGCCGAACTGCTCCACCAGACCGTTCTCGCGGTCGGTGCCCGTGAAGCCCATGGCCAGGGTGACCAGCTGGGCCGGGATACGGCGCTCGGTGCCCGGCTTCTGGGTGAGCTTGCCGTCCACGAACTCGACCTCGGCCAGGTGCAGCCACTGCACATTGCCGTCCTCGTCGCCCTCGAAGCGGGTGGTGGAGGCGGAGTAGATCCGCTCGCCGCCCTCCTCGTGGGCCGAGGTGACCTTGTAGAGGATCGGGAAGGTCGGCCAGGGCTGGCCGGTGGGGTGCCGCTCCTCGTTCGGCCGGGGCATGATCTCCAGCTGGGTGACCGAGGCCGCGCCCTGCCGGTGGGCGGTGCCCACGCAGTCGGCGCCGGTGTCACCGCCGCCGATCACCACGACGTGCTTGCCCTCGGCCGAGACGGGCGACACCACGTAGTCGCCCTCCTGGACCTTGTTGGCCAGCGGCAGGTACTCCATGGCCTGGTAGATGCCCTTGAGTTCCCGGCCGGGGACCGGGAGGTCACGGGCGGTGGTGGAGCCCGCGGCGATCACGATCGCGTCGTAGCGCTTCTTCAGGTCGCGCGCGCCCAGGTCGCGGCCGATCTCGACGCCGGTGCGGAAGCGGGTGCCCTCCGCGCGCATCTGCTCGATGCGGCGGTTGATGTGCCGCTTCTCCATCTTGAACTCGGGGATGCCGTACCGCAGCAGGCCGCCGATGCGGTCCGCGCGCTCGTAGACGGCGACCGTGTGGCCGGCCCGGGTCAGCTGCTGGGCGGCGGCCAGACCGGAGGGGCCCGAGCCGATCACCGCGACGGTCTTGCCGGACAGGCGCTCGGGGATGCGCGGGGTGACGTGCCCGCTGTCCCACGCCTTGTCGATGATGGAGACCTCGACGTTCTTGATGGTGACCGGCTGCTGGTTGATGCCGAGCACGCACGCCGACTCACAGGGCGCCGGACACAGCCGCCCGGTGAACTCCGGGAAGTTGTTGGTGGCGTGCAGCCGCTCGTAGGCGGCGGCCCAGTCCTCGCGGTAGGCGTAGTCGTTCCACTCGGGGATCAGGTTCCCGAGCGGGCAGCCGTTGTGGCAGAACGGGATGCCGCAGTCCATGCACCGGCTGGCCTGCTTGCCGACGATCGGCAGCAGGGAGCCGGGGACGTAGACCTCGTTCCAGTCCTTGACGCGCTCGGCGACGGGACGGGTCCTGGCGACCTCGCGGCCGTGGTTGAGAAAGCCCTTCGGATCAGCCATTGGTCGCCGCCTCCATCATCTTCTCGGTGATCTCGGTCTCGGAGAGACCGGCTCGCTCGGCGGCGTCCTTGGCGGCGAGCACTGCCTGGTACGTGCTGGGGATGATCTTGCTGAACCGGGCCGCGGCCGCGTCCCAGTCGGCGAGCAGCTTCTCGGCGACGGTCGAGCCGGTCTCCTCGGCGTGGCGGCGCACCACGTCGTGCAGCCACCGCTTGTCCGTCTCGTCCAGCTCCTGGACGGCGCCCGCGTTGCCCGCGTTGACGTTGGCCGGGTCCAGGTCGATGACGTAGGCGATACCGCCGGACATGCCCGCCGCGAAGTTGCGGCCGGTCGGGCCGAGGACGACGGCGTGGCCGCCGGTCATGTACTCGCAGCCGTGGTCGCCCACGCCCTCGGAGACGACCAGCGCGCCCGAGTTGCGCACGCAGAACCGCTCACCGGTACGGCCGCGCAGGAACAGCTCACCCTTGGTGGCGCCGTAGCCGATGGTGTTGCCCGCGATCGTCGAGTACTCGGCGAGGTGGTCGGCCGCGCGGTCCGGGCGGACGACGATCCGGCCGCCGGAGAGGCCCTTGCCGACGTAGTCGTTGGCGTCGCCCTCCAGGCGCAGCGTGATGCCGCGCGGCAGGAACGCGCCGAAGGACTGGCCGGCGGAACCGGTGAAGGTGATGTCGATGGTGTCGTCGGGCAGGCCCGCACCGCCGAACTTCTTGGTCACCTCGTGGCCGAGCATGGTGCCGACCGTGCGGTTGATGTTGCGGATGGCGACCTGGGCGCGCACCGGCTGGGCCTCGGTCGCGTCGTTCGCGGCCAGGGCGTCGGCGGCGAGCTTGATCAGCTCGTTGTCCAGGGCCTTCTGGAGGCCGTGGTCCTGGGCGACCTGCTGGTGGCGCACGGCGCCCTCGGGCAGGTCGGGCACGTGGAACAGCGGCTCCAGGTCCAGGCCCTGCGCCTTCCAGTGGTCGACGGCGCGCCGCACGTCCAGCACCTCGGCGTGGCCGACGGCCTCCTCGATGGAGCGGAAGCCCAGCTCGGCGAGGAGCTCGCGGACCTCCTCGGCGATGAACCGGAAGAAGTTCACGATGTGCTCGGCCTTGCCGGCGAAGCGCTCGCGCAGCACCGGGTTCTGGGTGGCGATGCCGACCGGGCAGGTGTCCAGGTGGCAGACGCGCATCATGACGCAGCCGGAGACGACGAGCGGCGCGGTCGCGAAGCCGAACTCCTCGGCGCCGAGCAGCGCGGCGATGACCACGTCGCGGCCGGTCTTGAGCTGGCCGTCGGTCTGGACGACGATCCGGTCGCGCAGGCCGTTGAGCAGCAGCGTCTGCTGGGTCTCGGCGAGGCCCAGCTCCCAGGGGCCGCCCGCGTGCTTGAGGGAGGTCAGCGGGGAGGCACCGGTGCCGCCGTCGTGACCGGAGATCAGCACGACGTCCGCGTGCGCCTTGGACACGCCCGCCGCGACGGTGCCGACGCCGACCTCGGAGACCAGCTTGACGTGGATCCGCGCCCGGGGGTTGGCGTTCTTCAGGTCGTGGATCAGCTGGGCGAGGTCCTCGATGGAGTAGATGTCGTGGTGCGGCGGCGGGGAGATCAGGCCCACGCCGGGCGTCGAGTGACGCGTCTTGGCGACCCACGGGTAGACCTTGTGGCCGGGCAGCTGGCCGCCCTCGCCGGGCTTGGCGCCCTGGGCCATCTTGATCTGGATGTCGTCCGCGTTGACCAGGTACTCGGAGGTCACGCCGAAGCGGCCGGAGGCGACCTGCTTGATCGCGGAACGGCGCGCGGGGTCGTACAGCCGCTCCGGGTCCTCGCCGCCCTCACCGGTGTTGGACTTGCCGCCCAGCTGGTTCATGGCGATGGCGAGGGTCTCGTGCGCCTCCTTGGAGATGGAGCCGTACGACATGGCGCCGGTGGAGAACCGCTTGACGATCTCGCTGACCGGCTCGACCTCCTCGACCGGGATCGGCGCGCGGTCCGAGGAGAAGCCGAACAGGCCGCGCAGCGTCATCAGGCGCTCGGACTGCTCGTTCACCCGGGCGGTGTACTTCTTGAAGATGTCGAACCGGCCGGTGCGGGTGGAGTGCTGGAGGCGGAAGACCGTCTCCGGGTCGAACAGGTGCGGCTCGCCCTCGCGGCGCCACTGGTACTCGCCGCCGATCTCCAGGGTGCGGTGCGCCGGGGCGATGCCGGAGGCCGGGTAGGCCTTGGCGTGGCGGGCGGCCACCTCGCCGGCGATGACGTCGATGCCGACGCCGCCGATCTTGGTGGTGGTGCCGTTGAAGTACTTCTCCACGAAGGACTCGTCCAGGCCGACGGCCTCGAACACCTGGGCGCCCCGGTAGGAGGCGACGGTGGAGATGCCCATCTTGGACATGACCTTCAGCACGCCCTTGCCGAGGGCGTGGATGAGGTTCCTGATGGCCTTCTCGGTGTCGATGCCGTCGAGGAAGGTGCCCGCGCGCAGCAGGTCCTCCACCGACTCCATCGCCAGGTAGGGGTTGACGGCGGCGGCGCCGTAGCCGATCAGCAGGGCGACGTGGTGGACCTCGCGGACGTCGCCGGCCTCGACCAGCAGGCCCACGTGGGTGCGCTGCTTGGTGCGGATGAGGTGGTGGTGGACGGCGGCGGTGAGCAGCAGCGAGGGGATCGGCGCGTGCTCGGCGTCGGAGTGCCGGTCGGACAGGACGATCAGCCGGGCACCGTTCTCGATGGCCGCGTCGGCCTCGGCGCAGATCTCCTCGATGCGGGCGGCCAGCGCCTCGCCGCCGCCGCTCACCCGGTACAGGCCGGAGAGGGTCGCGGCCTTGAAGCCGGGCATGTCGCCGTCGGCGTTGATGTGGATGAGCTTGGCCAGCTCGTCGTTGTCGATCACCGGGAAGGGCAGCAGGACGGACCGGCAGGAGGCGGCGGACGGCTCCAGCAGGTTGCCCTGCGGGCCGAGCGCGCTGCGCAGCGAGGTGACCAGCTCCTCGCGGATGGCGTCCAGCGGCGGGTTGGTGACCTGGGCGAACAGCTGGGTGAAGTAGTCGAACAGCAGGCGCGGGCGCTCGGACAGGGCCGCGATGGGCGAGTCGGTGCCCATGGAGCCGATCGGCTCGGCGCCGGTGCGGGCCATCGGGGCGAGGATGACGCGCAGCTCCTCCTCGGTGTAGCCGAAGGTCTGCTGGCGGCGGGTGACCGAGGCGTGGGTGTGCACGATGTGCTCGCGCTCGGGCAGGTCGCCCAGCTCGATCTCGCCGGCCTCCAGCCACTCGGCGTAGGGCTGCGCGCCGGCGAGGGACGCCTTGATCTCGTCGTCCTCGATGATGCGGTGCTCGGCGGTGTCCACGAGGAACATCCGGCCGGGCTGGAGGCGGCCCTTGCGGACGACCCGGGCCGGGTCGATGTCGAGGACGCCGACCTCGGAGCCGAGCACGACGAGGCCGTCGTCGGTGACCCAGTAGCGGCCGGGACGCAGACCGTTGCGGTCGAGCACGGCGCCGACCTGGGTGCCGTCGGTGAAGGTGACGCAGGCGGGGCCGTCCCAGGGCTCCATCATCGTGGCGTGGTAGCCGTAGAAGGCGCGCCGGGCCTGGTCCATCGAGGCGTGGTTCTCCCAGGCCTCCGGGATCATCATCAGCACGGAGTGCGGCAGCGAACGGCCGCCGAGGTGCAGCAGCTCCAGGACCTCGTCGAAGGAGGCGGAGTCGGAGGCGCCGGGGGTGCACACCGGGAAGATGCGCTCCAGCTTCTCCGCGGGGCCGAACAGGTCCGAGGCGAGCCGGGACTCGCGGGCGCGCATCCAGTTGCGGTTGCCCTGGACGGTGTTGATCTCACCGTTGTGGGCGATGAACCGGTACGGGTGCGCGAGCGGCCAGGAGGGGAAGGTGTTGGTGGAGAACCGGGAGTGCACCAGCGCGATCGCGGAGGCGAAGCGGCGGTCGGACAGATCCGGGAAGAAGGGCTCCAGCTGGCCGGTGGTCAGCATGCCCTTGTAGACGATGGTGCGCGCGGACAGCGACGGGAAGTAGACGCCCGCCTCGCGCTCGGCGCGCTTGCGCAGCACGAACGCCTTGCGGTCCAGCGCGATGCCCGTGCTCTCGCCGTCGCTCACGAAGATCTGCCGGAAGACCGGCATGGTGGAGCGGGCGGTGGCGCCCAGCAGCTCGGGGGCGACCGGGACCTCGCGCCAGCCGAGGACGGTCAGGCCCTCCTCGCCGGCGATCGTCTCGATGGCCGCGACGGTGTCCTCGGTGCCGTCCTCGGGCAGGAAGGCGATGCCGACGGCGTACGAGCCGGCGGCGGGCAGTTCGAATCCGGCCACCTCGCGGAAGAAGGCGTCCGGCACCTGCGAGAGCAGGCCCGCGCCGTCGCCCGAGTCCGGCTCGGAGCCGGTGGCGCCGCGGTGCTCCAGATTGCGGAGCACGGTGAGCGCCTGCTCGACCAGGGTGTGGGAGGCCTCGCCGGTGAGAGTGGCGACGAAACCGACGCCGCAGGCGTCGTGTTCGTTGCGGGGGTCGTACATACCCTGCGCAGCAGGGCGAGCATCCATGAACGACCAGTTCTGGCCGTTCTCGGAATGCTGGGACGGCTGGCGCGGCGTACGCATCGGCTCTCCCGTCGTCGTCATGTGGCATGTGGCGTGTGCCGAGGGACGACGTTGGCCCTCTGCGGGTGGCGAAATTTCGTGCAGGTTACATGATGGCCATGATCTCGGAAAGCGGAAGCTCCGTTCCAAAATGCGGACACCACGGGGTAGGTGGCGGGGGTGCCAGGGTGCCGCGCGGAGGCGGCGGGGGCAACCGCACGAAGCGGCCGGTGCCGCACGAGGCGGCCAGTGCCGCGCGGAGGCGGCGAAGGCGTGCGGGGCCACTGCGACACCATCGGTCCTGCCGGTGTCCATCGGCCCGAAAAAGCGGGGGGATCGTCGTCGGCCCACCCCGCGGGGGTGCGGCAGGCGTCATTGCCCACAGCGCTTACGGCTCATGCCCCGTGGTCACGCATCCGAAACCAGCGGGTAACGGCTACTTATGCGGCCCATCGCATAGGTAGCGGATGCGGTCATCCTACGGCCGTCCCGAACAGCACGCCCAGGGCGTACGTCACACCGGCGGCCGCGCCGCCCAGCGCGAGCTGCCGCAGGCCGCTGAACCACCAGCTGCGCGCGGTCACCTTCGCCACGACGGCACCGCAGCCGAAGAGCCCGATCAGCGCGAGCACCAGGGCCGGCCACAGCGCGGTCGCACCGAGCAGGTACGGCAGCACGGGCAGCAGCGCGCCGAGGGCGAAGGAGCCGAACGAGGAGACGGCCGCGACCAGCGGCGACGGCAGGTCGCCGGGGTCGATGCCCAGCTCCTCGCGGGCGTGTATCTCCAGCGCCTGCTCGGGGTCCTCGGACAGCTGCCGGGCCACCTCGCGGGCGAGCTCGGGGGCCACACCCCGGGCGACGTAGAGCGCCGCCAGCTCGTCCTCCTCGTCCTGCGGGTGCCGGCGCAGCTCACGGCGCTCGACGTCCAGCTCCGCCTGGACCAGCTCGCGCTGGGAGGCGACGGAGGTGTACTCGCCGGCCGCCATGGAGAAGGCGCCCGCGGCGAGCCCCGCGAGTCCGGTGATGACGATGGTCTGGTGACTGACGGAGCCGCCGGCCACACCGGTCATCAGGGCGAGGTTGGAGACCAGGCCGTCCATCGCACCGAAGACGGCGGGGCGCAGCCAGCCGCCGTTCACATCGCGGTGCGTGTGGTTGTCGCGGTGCGCTTCGTGCAGCGCGGCCTCGGTTTCGATGATGGCCATGAGGTTCCCCGATTAAGCTTAGCCAAAGCTAACTTTGGACGAGTTCTACTTTTCGACTACAGGGAATCTACGTCGTTCGCGGCCACGCCGCCAGCAAGGGAAGGCTGGGCTAACCTGCGGCTTTACGCTTTGTGTGCTCATCCGGGCCCCTTTCCACTCAGGTGGCCGAGCGGGTGACAGGCACCTTTCCGAGGCACGCGCACCGGTCCGTGGGGGGACACATCCGCAAAGGGTCCGCGGGCCCAGGTGGGCCCCGCCGAAGGAGACCGCCCATGGCATCGACCGCCTGCACTCCCCCACCCCCGCTGCCGTCGTCCGCGGCGGCCCCCGGGCTGCGCGACCGGGCCCGGGGCGCCCTGCTCGGCCTGGCCGTCGGCGATGCGCTCGGCGCCCCCGCGGAGAACCTGAAGCCCTCCGAGATCCGCGCCCGCTGGGGCCGTGTCACCGGCTTCGTGACGGACGAGCCGCAGGGCACGGACGACACCGAGTACGCCCTCTTCTCGGGCCTGCTGCTGGCCCGGCACGGCTCGGCGCTCACCCCGGCGCACGTGGAGGCGGCCTGGCACGAGTGGATCGCCGACCGGGCCGAGGGCACCTTCCGCGGCGCGGGCTTCAGCGAGCGCGGCACGCTGGAGAACCTGCGCCGGGGCCTGGCCGCGCCGGTCTCCGCCCAGCACCGGCACGCCTGGAGCGACGGCCTGGCGATGCGGGCGGCCCCCTTCGGGGTGTTCGCCGCCGGGCGCCCGGGGGAGGCGGCCCGCCTGGTCGCGATCGACGGCTCGGTCAGTCACGAGGGGGAGGGCATCCACGGCGGCCAGGCGGTCGCGGCCGGGGTGGCGGCGGCCATGGCGGGCGCACCGGTCCCGGTGGTGATCGCCGCCGCGCTCGCGGTGATCCCGGAGGACTCCTGGACCGCCCGCTCGCTGCGCCGCGCCGTGGCCGTCGCCCACCGCGGCGAACGCGCGGTCCGCTCCGCCGTCGTCATCGGCGGCTACCCCTGGACCGACCTCGCGCCCGAGGCCGTCGCGCTCGCCTTCGGCGCCTACGCCACGGCCGACGGTGACTTCCGCGAGGCGGTCCTCACGGCCGTCAACATGGGCCGCGACGCCGACACCACGGCGGCGGTGGCGGGCGCCCTGGCCGGCGCGACGCAGGGTGCCGCCGCGATCCCGCCGCACTGGGCCGCCGCGATCGGCCCGGTGCGAGGGCGGTGCCTGCCGTCGATGGCGGGACGGCGGGTGGTGGAGGTGGCGGACCTGCTGATCCAGCCCACCGAGCCGGCCGTGTCATCCCCGCCCCCGACGCTCCGGCTCCCCG
>NZ_VOGW01000183.1:14401-27114 GCF_007896895.1 Streptomyces misionensis
GGCCGAGACGCAGGTGGGCGAGGGTCCGGGGGCGCGGGTCCCTGGTCGGCGCGGAACGCGAGGGTCGGGCGTGACGGCGCGACGGGTCGAGGGGCTGCTGCTGGGCCTCGCCGCGGGCGACGCCGCCGGCTGGCCCGCCGCCCGGCACCGCGCCGCCCGCATGCCCGAGTGGACCCGCCGCCTCACCCGGGAACTGGACACCTTCGCGGAACAGAACGCGACCACCACCCTCCCGGTGCCGATCGCCCTCAACCAGCCCCCCGGCCCGCTCCGCCTCGGCCCCTCCGACGACGCCGAATGGGCGGCCTTCGCGGCGGAGGCGGTCCTGCGGGCCGGCACCGACGACGCCCTCGGCGACCTCAGCCGGGACCGTCGTGTGCGCGCCGCCATCGACCTCACCTGGACCGCCGTCGCCTGCGAGGTCGCCGCCGCCGCGGACCGCGCGCCGGAGATCGAGTCCGCCGTCCTCCCGCTGCGCGCCCGGATCTCGGTGCGGGCCGGTCTCGGCAATCTCGCCACCGGCCTGCGCCCGCCCGCCACCGGTCACGACAACCCGCACTACTTCGACGACGCCGCCTGCGTCCGCGCCTGCGCCCTCGCCGTGGCCCACCCCGGTGACCCCGAACGCGCCGCCGCCCTCGCCGAGTTCGACGCCCGCTACACCCAGGACGGCGACGGCGTGCACGGCGCCCGGGCCATGGCGGCGGCCGTGGCGCTCGCGCTCGCCGGCGCGGACACCGGCGCCTGCGTCACGGCCGCCCTCGCCGAACTCCCGCCCGCCACCGAGATCGGCCGCAACGCGCGGCACGCACTCGCCCTCGCCGAGGACGGCGCGCCCGCCTTCACCCTCGTCCCCGTGCTGGAACACCAGATCGTGGACCACGTCTACAGCTACGGCGTCGCCGCCGCCGAGACCGTCCCCGTCGCCCTCGCGCTGGCCACCGCGGCCCGCGGCCGGATCGCCGAGGCCGTGCCCGCCGCAGCCTGTCTGTCCCGGGTCGCCGACTCCGCCCCCGCCCTCGCGGGCGCCCTCACCGGTGCCCTCGGCGGCGGCGCGGCGATCCCGGAGACCTGGCGGGACGCCTGCCGGATCCTGCCGGGCTGCGCCCTGCCCCGGCTCACCGGCACCGACCTGGTGGAACTCGCCGGACTCCTGGAAGCCGCACAACCGGCCCACCCAGGAGGATGATTCGGGCATGACGCCCATGCAACTCAAAGGCCCCGAAGAGGAGCGCGCCGGGCTCCGCTCGCCCGGTCTGGACGAACGGATCACCGGCGCCCTCGTCGGCGCCGCCGTCGGTGACGCCCTCGGCGGACCCGTGGAGGGGTACTCCCCCGAGCAGATCGCCGAACGGCACGGCGGCCGGGTGCGCGGCATCGTCGGCCCCTGGCACGGCGAGGCCTGGCGCACCGCCCGCCCCCTGGCGCCGTACCACAAGGGCGACGGCCACGTCACCGACGACACCCTGATGACCCACGCGCTGATCCGGGTCTACGACCGGGTCCGCGACCACCTCGACGCCTACGCGCTGGCCGAGCACCTGGTGCCGGACCTGATGACCGAGCCGCGCTGGATCCCCGAGCTGGAGGCGGAGGCGCTGCCGCTGCACCGGCTGTTCCTCGCCGAGAAGTGGCTGGTGGCGCGGCTCGCCTACGGGCACGTCGACCCCCGGGAGGCGGGCGTCGGCAACATCGTCAACTGCGGCGCGGCGATGTACATGACCCCCGTCGGCCTGGTCAACGCCGCCGACCCGCGCGCCGCGTACGCCGAGGCGGTGGACGTCGCCGGTGCCCACCAGTCGTCGTACGGCCGGGAGGCGGCCGGCGTCTTCGCCGCGGCCGTCGCCGCCGCCACCGCGCCGGGCGCGACCCCGGACTCGGTGGTGGCCGCCTGTCTGGCGACGGCCAAGGACGGCACCCGGGCGGCGATCGAGCAGGTCTGCGAAGTGGCGCGCGGGTACGACGAGTTCGAACCGGCGCTGGGCCCGCTGCGCGCGGCGGTCGCCCCGTACGACACGGTCGGCCCGGACTACCGCGCCCCCTCCCTCGCCGCCCGCCGCCCCTCCCGGCTGCACTCCATCGAGGAACTGCCGGTCGCGCTCGGCATGTTGGTGGTCTCCGGTGGCGACTACCGGCAGGCGGTGCTCGGTTCGGTCAACTACGGCCGCGACTGCGACTCGATCGCCACGATGGCCGGTGCCCTCGCGGGCGCCCTCGGCGCCCCGGTGCCCGAGGACTGGGCGCGGACCGTGGCGGAGGCGAGCCGCCTGGATCTGGAGCGGCCGGCCCGCACCCTCGCCGACGTCGCCCGCGAGATCTTCGCCCGCGACGCCGAGCGGCACCGCGCCCGTGAACGGGCCTTCGTCACCCTGGGAGGTACGCCGTGCTCCGACTGACCTGGGTCCAGCCCGAGGACCTGCTCGGCCACGAACTGCGCCAGGCCCGCCTCGACGGCCGGGAACCCTCTCGGATCGAGGAGCGCTGGCGGGCGGCGGGCGGTCCGGACGCCCCGCAGCGCGCGGGCGCCTCACCGCACCGCGTCTCCCGCTATCTGCGGCTGCTGGCCGAGGACCTGCTGGACGAACTGGCCGATCTGCCCAGCCGGCTGGCCGACGACGAGCCGACCGAGCTGTCCGCGATCCAGGCGGCGTGCCCCGACTGGCCCGCCGCGCGGCCCGCCCCCTCGCCCGGACCGCTCGCGCTGGAGGCGTCCTGGCTGGGCCGGGCCGTCGGCTGCCTGCTGGGCAAACCGGTGGAGAAGCTGCCCCTGGACGGCATCCGCGCCCTGGCCAGGGCGGCCGGGAACTGGCCGCTCAGCGGCTACTTCACCGCCCGGGGCGTCCCCGGGGAGCTGCTCGCCGCCCACCCCTGGAACCGCCGCTCGGCCGCCACCTCCCTCGCCGAGAACATCGACGGCATGCCCGCGGACGACGACCTCGACCACCCCCTGCTCAACCTGCTGCTGCTCCAGCGCCACGGCAAGGCCTTCACCACCGAGGACGTGGCCCGGCTGTGGCTCGAAGAGCTGCCGCCGGGACGGACGTTCACCGCGGAGCGCCTCGCCTACCGCAATCTGCTCACCGGCGTCGAACCGCCGCACACCGCCCGGCACCGCAACCCCTTCCGGGAGTGGATCGGCGCCCTGATCCGCGCCGACGTGCACGGCTGGACCAACCCGGGCGACCCGGCCGGCGCCGCCGAACAGGCCCACCGCGACGCGGTGTTCACCCACACCGCCAACGGCGTCTACGCGGCCATGTTCACCGCCGCCACCCTCGCCGCGGCCGCCACCGGCGAACACGACGTGCACGCCTGTCTGCGGGCGGGCCGTGCGGTGGTCCCGCCCCGCTCGCGGCTGGCCGAGGCCATCGGGCACGCCCTCCGTCTCGCGGCGGCGCACGAGGACTTCGACGACGTGGTGGACGAGTTGCACGCCCGCTACGCCCCCACCCACCACTGGGTCCACGCCATCCCCAACACCGCCCTGCTGGTCGCCGCCCTCAGCCACGCGGACGGCGATTTCACCGGCTCGGTGCGACGGGCGGTGGCCGGCGGCATGGACACCGACTCGGTCGGCGCGACGGCGGGCAGTGTCGCCGGGCTCCTCGCGGGCTCCCCCACCGCGCTCCCCGAGCACTGGCGGGTTCCGCTGAAGAACCGGCTCGCCACCGGCGTCGCCGACTTCGACGGCAGCGGCTTCGACGCCCTGGCCCACCTCACGCACCTGGAGGCGATCCGCCCATGACCCACATCGCCGTCCTCGGCAGCGCCAACATGGACCTCGTCACCTATGTCGCCAAGGCCCCGCAGCGCGGGGAGACCGTGACCGGCCGGGAGTTCCGCACGATCCCCGGCGGCAAGGGCGCCAACCAGGCGATCGCCGCCGCACGGGCCGGGGCCACCGTCTCGATGATCGGCGCGGTGGGCAACGACGCGTTCGGGGCGCGGCTGCGGGAGACCCTCGAACACTCCGGCGTGGACACCGACTCCCTGCGCACGGTCGAGGGCCCCTCCGGCACCGCGCACATCGTGGTGGACGACGAGGGCGGCAACTCGATCGTCGTCGTCCCGGGCGCGAACGGCACCGTCGACCACCTCTCGCCCGGCGACGAGGGGGTGATCGCCTCCGCCGACGCGCTGCTGCTCCAGCTGGAGATCCCCCTGGCCGCGGTGGTCGCGGGCGCCGAGGCCGCCCGCCGGCACGGGGTCCGGACGATCCTCACCCCGGCCCCCGCCCGGCCGCTGCCGCCCGAACTCCTCGCCGCAACAGACCTGTTGGTGCCCAACGAGTACGAGGCGATCACCCTCACCGGGCGCCCCGACCCGCGCGAGGCCGCCGCCGCGCTGCTGGAGGCGGTGCCGTGCGCGGTGGTCACCCTGGGCGCGACCGGCTGTCTGTACGTGACCCGTGACGCGGAGCCGCTGGTGGTCCCGGCGCCGCGGGTCCGGGCCGTGGACTCCACGGGCGCGGGCGACACCTTCGCCGGGACCCTCGCGGTGGCCCTCGCCGAGGAGAAGCCCGTGCGCGAGGCCCTGTGCTGGGCCGCCGCCGCGGCCTCGCTCTCGGTCGAGCGGGCGGGGGCGTCCGCCTCGATGCCGTACCGCCCGGAGATCGACGCGCGGTTCACCTCATGAGCGGGGACCCGACGACCCCCGAGGACCCGACGACCCCCGGGGCCCCGGCGCCGGACGGGGCCCCGGCGCCGGACGGGGTCCCGGCGCTGGACGGGCTGCGGGTGCTGGACCTGGCGACGCTCTTCGCCGGCCCCATGGCCGCGTCGCTGCTCGGCGACTTCGGCGCCGAGGTGATCAAGGTCGAGCATCCGGGGCGGCCGGACCCGTCCCGGGGGCACGGGCCGGCCAAGGACGGCGTGGGCCTGTGGTGGAAGGTGCTCGGCCGCAACAAGCGCGCCATCACCCTCGACCTGTCCCGGCCGGGCGGCCGGGACACGCTGCTGCGGCTCGCCGCCACCGCCGACGTCGTGATCGAGAACTTCCGCCCCGGCACCCTGGAGAGGTGGGGCCTGGGCTGGGACGCGCTGTCCGCGGCCAATCCCCGGCTGGTGCTCGCCCGGGTCACCGCCTTCGGCCAGTTCGGGCCGTACGCGCACCGCGCCGGCTTCGGCACCCTCGCGGAGGCGATGAGCGGTTTCGCCGCGCTCACCGGGGAGCCGGGCGCGCCGCCGGTGCTGCCGCCCTTCGGGCTCGCCGACTCGATCGCGGGCCTGACCACCGCGTACGGCGTGCTGACCGCGCTGACCGCGCGCGAGCGCACCGGCGCCGGCCAGGTCCTGGACATGGCGATCATCGAGCCGATGCTGTCCGTGCTCGGCCCGCACCCCACCTGGTACGACCAGCTCGGCCACGTCCAGGAACGCACCGGCAACCGGTCCGCGAACAACGCCCCGCGCAACACGTACCGCACCGCCGACGGCACCTGGGTCGCCGTCTCCACCTCCGCGCAGTCGGTGGCGGAACGGGTGCTGCGGCTGGTGGGGCGCCCGGAGCTGATCGAGAAGCCGTGGTTCGCCACCGGCGCGGGCCGGGCCGCGCACGCCGACGTGCTGGACGAGGCGGTCGGCGCCTGGATCGCCGCCCGCACCCGCGCGGAGGTGCTCGCCGCGTTCGAGGCGGCACAGGCCGCGGTGGCCCCGGTGCAGGACGTCCGGGACGTGCTGGCGGACCCCCAGTACCAGGCGCTGGACACGGTGACGACCGTGCCGGACCCGGAGCTGGGCCCGCTGCGCCTGCAGAACGTGCTGTTCCGGCTGTCCGCCACGCCCGGCGCGATCCGCTGGGCCGGGCGCCCGCACGGCGCGGACACCGACGCGGTCCTCACCGAGCTGGGTCTCGCCCCGGACGAGATCGCCGCCCTGCGCGAGGAGGGCGCGCTGTGACCCCGCTGACCTGGCTGTACGTCCCCGGGGACCGGCCCCGGGTGATCGGCAAGGCGCTGGCGGCGGGCGCCGACGTGGTGGTGATCGACCTGGAGGACGCGGTGGCCCCCGACCGCAAGGAGTACGCGCGGGCCGCCGCGGCCGACCTGCTCACGGAGCGGCCGCCGGTGCCGGTGCACGTCCGCGTCAACGCCCTGGGCACGCCGTGGGCGAGCGCCGATCTCGCGGCGCTGGCGGGGCTGCGGGGCCTGTCCGCGCTGCGGCTGCCGAAGGTGACGACCCCGGCGGAGGTGCGCCAGGTCGCCGCGAGCACCCCGCTCCCCCTCCACGCGCTGCTGGAGTCGGCCCTCGCCATCGAGCACGCGTACGCCATCGCCCGCGCGCATCCGGCTCTGCGGGGCATCTCCCTGGGCGAGACGGATCTCCGGGCCGACCTGGGGGTACGGGCCGACGCGGGGCTCGACTGGCCGCGCTCCCGGGTGATCGTCGCGGCGCGCGCCGCGGGGTTGCCGCCACCGGCGCAGACGGTCCACCCCGACATCCGCGACCTGGACGGGCTGGCCGCCTCCTGCGCCCACGGCCGCGCCCTCGGCTTCCTCGGCCGCGCCGCGATCCACCCACGCCAGCTCCCGGTGATCGAGCGCGCCTATCTGCCCACCCCGGCTGAACTCGACCACGCCGAGACCGTTCTCAAGGCCGCCACCGCCCAGGAGGGCGCCCAGGCCCTGCCCGACGGCCGCTTCGTCGACGCGGCCGTGGTGGCCGAGGCCCGCCGCACGCTGTCCCTGGCCCGCAGAGGGAACTGAGGCGGGCCCACATGGACCGAGGGCGCCCGGAGGATTCCGGGCGCCCTCGATGCCGTACCGCGCGCGTCAGCTCTGCTTCGTCGCCGACTCGGGTTCCCCGGTGGCCGTGCCCGGCTCGTCCGCCGGCTCGGCGGACTTCCCGGGAACGGCTTTCGCGGGGACGGTCTTCTCGGGGACGGCCTGCTCGGCGGCGGGCTTCCCGGAGGCGGTGTCCGTCTCCTCGTCCGTGGCCGTGCCGTCCGCCGGGGCCGTGGCCGCGAGGGGCTCCACGACCTCCTCGCGGCCGGGGCGGCGCTTAGCGGAGACGATCATGTAGGTGACCGCCAGGAGGAAGACGATCAGGGCGGTCCAGTCGTTGAGGCGCAGGCCGAGGATGTGGTGGGCGTCGTCCACCCGCATGTACTCGATCCAGCCCCGGCCCACGCAGTACGCGGCGACGTACAGGGCGAACGCCCGGCCATGGCCCAGCTTGAAGCGGCGGTCGGCCCACATCACCAGGAACGCGACGCCGATGCACCACAGGGACTCGTAGAGGAACGTCGGGTGGTAGTACCCCGGCACCCGGCCGCCCTCGGAGGAGGTGATGTGCAGCGCCCAGGGGACGTGGGTCTCCCGGCCGTACAGTTCTTGGTTGAACCAGTTGCCCCAGCGGCCCATGGCCTGTGCGAGGGCGATGCCGGGCGCGACGGCGTCGGCGTACGCGGGCATCGGGATGCCCCGGCGCCGCGCCCCGATCCAGGCGCCCAGCGCGCCCAGCGCGATCGCGCCCCAGATGCCCAGGCCGCCCTGCCACACCTTGAAGGCGTCCACCCAGTCACGGCCGGGGCTGAAGTACAGCTCGTAGTCCGTGATCACGTGGTACAGCCGGCCACCGACCAGGCCGAACGGCACGGCCCACACCGCGATGTCGGCGACCGTGCCGGACTGCCCGCCGCGGGCGACCCAGCGCCGGTTGCCGAGCCAGACGGCGATGAAGACGCCGATGATGATGCAGAAGGCGTAGCCGCGCAGCGGGATGGGGCCGAGGTACAGCACCCCGCGCGACGGGCTGGGAATGTAGGCAAGTTCCATGGCAGGTCCGACGCTACCGTGCCGGGCCCCCGGGACACCAAGCCGCCTGGCCACGGGTCCGTAACGGGGACGTGAGAATCACTTACCCGCGGTTCGCCGCCTCCACCATCTGCTTGAGCTTGGCCGGCGTCATCGACTGGTCCTGGTAGATGTTCTTGCCGCCGAGGAGCACCGTGGGGGTGCCGGTGAAGCCGCCGCTCTGGAAGGCCTTCTGGGACCGGTTCACCCAGCTGTCGTGCGTGCCGCCGTCCACGCACTTCCGGTAGGCGGGCGTGTCCAGGCCGCTCACCTTGCCGGCCAGGCTGATCAGCTTGGCGTTGCTCGCGAAGGCGTCGTCGGTCTCCTTGGGCTGGTTGCCGTACAGGGTGTCGTGGTAGTCGCGGAACTTCCCGGCGTCCTGGGCGCAGGCGGCGGCGTTGGCCGCGCGCAGGGAGCCGGTGCCGCCGAGGTTGCCGTCGATCAGCCGGACCAGGTGGTACTCGATCCGGAGCTTGCCCGCGTCGGCCAGCTCGTGGAGCGTGGGCCGGTACGCCGCCTCGAAGGCCTGGCAGGCGGGGCAGCGGAAGTCCTCCCAGACCGTGAGCGTGGACCTGGCGCCGTCCTTGCCGACCGGGATCGCGAGGCCGTCCTTGCCCTGTGCGCCGGAGGGCGCCACGACCGGGCCCGCGCTCGCGCTGCTCTTGTTCTTGCCCGAGTTCGCGGCGACCACGCCGATCACCGCCGCGAGGCCCAGGACGCAGACGACGCTCGCGCCCACGATCAGCGTGCGCCGCCGCTTCTCCGCGGCCTTCTGCTTCTCGCGCTCGACCGCCAGCCGCTCCCGGGCGGTGCGCTTTCCGTCACGGTTCTTCTCGCTCACACCCCCAGAACGAACCCGGGAGGCGCAGCGCGCCTCCCCGGCCCGAGGTCCACCCGTTCGAGTGACCGAACGGGATCGTCACGGGATGTCCCGTGCGGTCACGCCTGGCCGCGCACGCCCTTCGCCAGATCGCCGGCGAGGTCCCGGACCGCCTCGATGCCCGAGGCGTGGTCGGGGGCGTCCAGCATGCGCTTGACGAAGGCCGAGCCCACGATCACGCCGTCCGCGAAGGCGCCGACCTCGGCGGCCTGCCGTGCGTCGGAGACGCCGAGACCCACGCAGACGGCCAGCTCGGTACCGGTGGCGCGGGTGCGTTCCACCAGTTCCCGGGCCTGCGTGCCGACGGACTCGCGGGTGCCGGTGACACCCATCAGCGAGGCCGCGTAGACGAACCCGCTGCCCGCCGCCGTGATCTCGGCGAGCCGCGCGTCCTTGCTGCTGGGCGCCACCACGAAGACGGTGGCCAGGCCGTGCTTGTCGGCGTGCTCGCGCCACAGCGCCGACTCCTGCACCGGCAGGTCGGGCAGGATGCAGCCCGCGCCGCCCGCCTCGGCCAGCTCGGCGGTGAACCGCTCGACGCCGTAGCGGTCGATGGGGTTCCAGTACGTCATCACCAGCACGGGCTTGCCGGTGGCCGCGTGGGCCTCCCTGACCGTGCGCATGACGTCCGCGATCCTGACGCCGCCGCGCAGGGCGATGTCGTCGGCGGTCTGGATGACCGGGCCGTCCAGCACCGGGTCGCTGTGCGGCAGGCCCACCTCGACCACGTCGGCGCCGCCGTCGAAGACGGCCTTGATCGCCTCGATGCCGCCGTCCACGGTGGGGAACCCGGCCGGCAGGTACGCGATCAGCGCGGCCCGCCCCTCGGCCTTGGCGCCGGCGAGGGTGTCGGTCAACAGCTGGATGTTCCCGCTCACTTGGCGTCCCCCTCGATCTCGGCGGTGTCGGCGGCGTCCGCGGCCACCTCGGCGTCGGTGTCGTACAGCCCGAAGTAACGGGCCGCGGTGTCCATGTCCTTGTCGCCGCGGCCGGAGAGGTTGACGACGATCAGCCCGTCGGGGCCCAGCTCCTTGCCGACGTCCAGGGCACCGGCGAGGGCGTGGGCGCTCTCGATGGCCGGGATGATGCCCTCGGTGCGCGACAGCAGGCGCAGGGCCTGCATGGCCGCGTCGTCGGTGATCGCGCGGTACTCGCCGCGCCCGGAGTCCTTGAGGTAGGAGTGCTCGGGCCCGATGCCGGGGTAGTCCAGACCGGCCGAGATCGAGTACGGCTCGGTGATCTGGCCCTCCTCGTCCTGGAGGACGTAGGAGCGGGAGCCGTGCAGGATGCCGGGCTCGCCCGCGGTCAGGGTCGCCGCGTGCTCGCCGGTCTCGATGCCGTGGCCCGCCGGTTCGCAGCCGATGAGGCGGACGTCCGCGTCGGGGATGAAGGCGTGGAAGAGGCCGATGGCGTTGGAGCCGCCGCCGACGCAGGCGACGGCCGCGTCCGGGAGGCGTCCGGCGCGCTCCAGGAGCTGGCGGCGGGCCTCGACGCCGATCACCCGGTGGAAGTCGCGGACCATGGCCGGGAAGGGGTGCGGCCCGGCGACCGTGCCGAAGAGGTAGTGGGTGCGGTCGACGTTGGCGACCCAGTCGCGGAACGCCTCGTTGATGGCGTCCTTGAGGGTGCGGCTGCCGGACTTCACGGCGACCACCTCGGCGCCGAGCATCCGCATCCGGGCCACGTTCAGGGCCTGCCGCTCGGTGTCGATCTCGCCCATGTAGATGGTGCAGTCGAGGCCGAACAGGGCGCAGGCGGTGGCGGTGGCGACGCCGTGCTGGCCGGCGCCGGTCTCGGCGATGACGCGGGTCTTGCCCATGCGCTTGGTGAGCAGCGCCTGGCCGAGGACGTTGTTGATCTTGTGGGAGCCGGTGTGGTTCAGGTCCTCGCGCTTGAGGAACACCCGCGCTCCGCCGGCGTGTTCGGCGAACCGGGGCACCTCGGTCAGCGCGCTGGGCCGGCCGGTGTAGTTGACGAGCAGGTCGTCGAGCTCGCGCGCGAACTCGGGGTCGGCCTTCGCCTTGTCGTACTCGACGGCGACCTCGTCCACGGCGGCGACGAGGGCCTCCGGGATGAACTTGCCGCCGAACGCGCCGAAGTAGCCCTCGGCGCTGGGCACCTGCCCCTCCGGGTCGGGGAAGAAGTAGTTGCTGGGCATGCCGGTACCTCACGGTGAGTGTGTGTGAAAAAGACACTGTTCGCCGTGGGGGCGGAGCCGATGGGGTGACTTCAGGCCGTGTACGGCCGGTCGTGCTCGCGCGGCCGAGCCGCAGGAGCCGATCCCGCTCCGCGCCCCCTGGGGGCGCGCTGCCATCGGCGGCCGTTCACCTGTCCCGGCTCGTCACCGATCACGTACCGCACCCTGCGGCCGTGGACACGCCGGGCAGGGGCTCGGCAGCCCCTGGGGCGGCAGCCGCGCGCCAGGCGGGCGTACCGGTCCACGGTCGTCACGGTGGTGGAAGTCATCGGGGTCAGCCTAGCGGGTGATCAGTCCCGGCCGTGCCGGAGCGCGGGATGTTCGCCCGCGGCCACCAGGTCGGAGACGGCGGTCCTGGGGTCGCGGCCGGTCACCAGGGACTCGCCGACCAGGACCGCGTCGGCGCCGGCGTTGGCGTAGGCGATCAGGTCGTGCGGGCCGCGCACGCCGGACTCGGCGACCTTGACCAGGTGGTCCGGGATCTCCGGGGCGACCCGCTCGAAGGTGCCGCGGTCCACCTGAAGGGTCTTGAGGTTGCGGGCGTTGACGCCGATGACCCGGGCGCCGGCGGCCACGGCACGCTCCACCTCGTCCTCGTCGTGCACCTCGACCAGCGGGGTGAGGCCGATGGAGACGGCGCGCTCGATCAGCGACTCCAGGGCCGGCTGCTCCAGGGCGGCCACGATCAGCAGCGCGAGGTCGGCGCCGTAGGCCCGGGCCTCCCAGAGCTGGTACGACGTGACGATGAAGTCCTTGCGCAGCACCGGGATGTCCACGCGGGCGCGGACGGCCTCCAGGTCGGCGAGGGAGCCGCCGAAGCGGCGCTGTTCGGTGAGGACGGAGATGACGGACGCGCCGCCCGCCTCGTAGTCCGCGGCGAGCCCGGCCGGGTCGGCGATCGCGGCCAGCGCGCCCTTGGAGGGGCTGGAGCGCTTGACCTCGCAGATGACCTTGACGCCGTCGCCCTTGAGCGCGGCCACCCCGTCCTTGGCGGCGGGGGCCTTGGCCGCGCGCTCCTTGAGCTCGTCGAGGCTGACGCGTGCCTGCCGCTCCGCGAGGTCGGCACGGACGCCGTCGATGATCTCGTCGAGCACACTCACGCGAGCGGCCCCCTTTCAGCGGGTCGGAATTCCTTCAGGTTGTGAAAACCCTCGGTCACTCGATGGTATCCGCAGCAGGGCGGAGGCCTCGCATCCGGTGGACGCCGGTTTCACCACATGGACATCGCAGCCGCTGGTCAGGGGTGCAGCCAGGCCCCGAACGGCAGGTTGCGAACGACGCTGAACACCAGCAGCAGCGCGGCGATCGACCACGCCTGGACGGGCGGCAGGGCGAGCCGGGGCGCGGGCCGGCCGCGCCAGGCGCGGGCCGCCCAGACCGCCCACAGCACCACCAGGACGACGTAGCCGACGACGGCGGGCGCGTTGTCGTGCAGCGCGGCCACCAGGTCCCCGTGCACGAACGCGTGCGCGCTGCGCAGCCCGCCGCAGCCGGGGCAGTACAGGCCGGTGAACCGGTAGAGCGGGCAGACCGGGTAGTGGCCGGGATGCCCGGGATCGACGGTCCCGACGTAGGCGAACGCGCCCGCCACCGCGGCGAACACCCCGGCGGGCGCGACCAGTCGCCGCCACCGGGGCACGGCAGGGGCGTCGGCAGGGCATCTGGGCACACCCACCCGAGCCGGTGTCGGGCCGGCCGCCGGTACGCCCGGTCCGGACGGCGCCGTGGCGGCGACCGGCGCGCCGGGCCCCAAGGACGGCGCGGCGACCCGCCAGGACCCGGTCAGGGCCCCTCCGGCACCCGCGCCGGGCCCGGCGGGAACGGCCGGTACGGCGGCACCGGCG
>NZ_VOGW01000183.1:27133-46539 GCF_007896895.1 Streptomyces misionensis
AGGCGGTGGCGCGCGCGGGCAAGGCGCCGGGGGCCCGGTCCCCGGTACGCCGCGAGGGGTGGCCGGCGTCCGTCATGGACGCCGGCCACCCCTCGGGAAGCGGTGTTCGGCGGGTCAGCTCTCCGCCGCGACCGGCTCGCGGTTGACGAGGGGGGCGGCGCCGACCATCTTGAGCGGCTTCTGGTTCTGGCCGAGGCCCATGGCGCGCATGATCCCGCCCACGACGGCACCGAGGAGGATCAGCGCGATGCCGGCCCAGAAGCCGACGACCGAGCCCATCACCATGAGGGCACCCGCGACCAGGAAACCGATGAAGGAAATGATGACGCCGGTCCAGGCGGCCGGGGTGTGACCGTGGCCGTGGCTGCTGCCCGCCATGTCTGTGCTCCTCGTTGCTGTACGTGTCCCAGGGGAGCGTACGTTCGTACGGCTCCGAGCCCGCCCGTCACACTGTCCGAGCCGGACGCTCGTCGTCCATTGTCCCGTACGCCCGCGCACGTCGGACGCGGGGGTGGAGTCTGGTTCGCCACACCCGCGAAGGGTCAGACGCCGGTGGGATCCTCGCCCCGGTCCAGGGCCTTCCAGATCTCCTCGGGGCGCTCCGGGTCGACCGGGCGCGCGCTCCGGCGCGGGCGGTCCGTGCCGCGCTCGTAGCGGCCGGACATGGCGGGCCAGCGGCCGCCGAAGCGCAGCGCGAGCAGCCCGGCGAGCAGGATCAGCAGGCCGCCGACGGCCGCCGCGTAGGGCCAGCCGGTGTGGCTCAGCGCCGCGACCGTGGCGGAGGTGTCGCCGCTGGCCTGGGCCGCCTTCTCGTCCAGCGCGGTGCTGTCGGAGGCGGACACCAGGGCGGCGACGACGATGCCGGCCCCGGACAGCGCGAGCAGCGCGGCGACGGCGATCCGGCCGGCCCGGCGCACGGCGAAGACGGCGACGAGCGCGGCGAGGCCCACTATGGCGAGGGCCGCGGGCACGCCCGTGACGTCGCTGCCCTTGGCGGTCAGCGGGAAGGTGCCGCCGGCCACCGTCGCGGTGCCCTCCGCCCAGCGCTGCCGGCTGGCGAGCAGCGCCACGGCCGCGCCGAGCGCGCCGAACAGGAGGGCCACGGCGAGGCTGCGGCGGCCGGACCGGGCGGGCGCGGCGGCTTCGGAACGGGGGTCAGGAGCAGCAGTCACGTACTCCACTATCGCCTGAACCCCGGCGGAACCGTCACCCGGGGTTCTGTGACGGGCGTCCCTGTGCGCCGAGCCGGTTGGCCGTGTGGACCGCCCTGAGGACCGCGGCGGCCTTGTTGCGGCACTCCTGGTCCTCCGCCACCGGGTCGGAGTCGGCGACGATGCCGGCTCCGGCCTGGACGTACGCCGTGCCGTCGCGCAGCAGGGCGGTGCGGATGGCGATGGCCGTGTCGGAGTCGCCCGCGAAGTCCAGGTAGCCCACGCAGCCGCCGTACAGACCGCGCCGGGAGGGCTCCAGTTCGTCGATGATCTGCATCGCGCGGGGCTTGGGGGCGCCGGAGAGGGTGCCGGCCGGGAAGCAGGCGGTGAGCACGTCGAAGGCGGTGCGGCCGCCGGCGACCCGGCCGGTCACGGTCGAGACGATGTGCATCACGTGCGAGTAGCGCTCGACCGACATGAAGTCGACCACCTCGACGGAGCCGGGCTCGCAGACCCGGCCGAGGTCGTTGCGCCCGAGGTCGACCAGCATCAGGTGCTCGGCGCGCTCCTTGGGGTCGGCGAGCAGCTCCTCGGCGAGCCCCTGGTCCTCCCGCGGCGTGGCGCCGCGCGGCCGGGTGCCCGCGATGGGGTGCACCATCGCCCGCCCGTCCTCGACCTTGACCAGCGCCTCCGGGGAGGAGCCGACGACGTCGAAGCCCTCGAAGCGGAACAGGTACATGTACGGCGAGGGGTTGGTGGTCCGCAGCACCCGGTAGACGTCGAGGGCGCTCGCCGTGCAGGGGGTCTCGAAGCGCTGGGAGGGCACGACCTGGAAGGCCTCGCCCGCGCGGATGCGCTCCTTGACGTCCTCCACGGCCTGCCGGAAGTCCGGGCCGCCCCACAGCGCGGTGTACTCGGGCAGTTCGGAGGGCGGCAGCACGGCCGGGGGCTGGGCCACCGCGCGGGTGAGGTCGGCCTCCATGGCGTCGAGCCGGGCCACCGCGTCGTGGTAGGCCTCGTCCACGCCGGTGTCGAGGTCGTTGTGGTTGATCGCGTTGGCGATCAGCAGGACCGAGCCCTCCCAGTGGTCCATGACCGCGAGGTCGCTGGTCAGGAGCATGGTCAGCTCGGGCAGCCGCAGGTCGTCGCGCTCGCCGGGGCCGATCTTCTCCAGGCGGCGGACGATGTCGTAGCCGAGGTAGCCGACCATGCCGCCGGTGAAGGGCGGCAGGCCCTCCTCGCGCGGGGTGTGCAGGGTCTGGAGGGTGGCGCGCAGGGCCTTGAGCGGGTCGCCGGCCACCGGGACGCCGACGGGCGCGGTGCCCAGCCAGTGGGCCTCGCCGTCCCGGGCCGTGAGGGTGGCCGCGCTGCGGACACCGACGAAGGAGTAGCGGGACCAGGAGCGGCCGTTCTCGGCGGACTCCAACAGGAAGGTGCCGGGGCGTTCGCCGGTCAGCTTGCGGTAGAGGGCGACGGGGGTGTCGCCGTCGGCCAGGAGCTTGCGGGTGACCGGGATGACGCGGCGGTCGGCGGCCAGCTTGCGGAAGGTCTCCAGGTCCATGGCGGCCCTCACCGGTCCGCGCCGGACGCGGCGACGTCCTTGAGGAGGACGTCCGCGTCGAAGCAGGTGCGCGCGCCGGTGTGGCAGGCGGCGCCCTCCTGGTCCACCCGGACCAGGACGGTGTCGGCGTCGCAGTCGAGCGCGACCGACTTCACCCACTGGACATGGCCGGAGGTGTCACCCTTCACCCAGTACTCCTGGCGGCTGCGCGACCAGTAGGTGCAGCGGCCGGTGGTCAGGGTCCGGTGCAGTGCCTCGTCGTCCATCCAGCCGAGCATGAGCACCTCTCCGGTGTCGTACTGCTGGGCGATCGCGGGCAGGAGACCGTCGGCGCTCCGCTTGAGGCGGGCGGCGATCTCCGGGTCGAGGCTGCTGGGCCGGGGCGTGCCGGGCGTACTCGTCATGGGTGCCATTGTGCCGCGCGCCACCGACAGCCCCGGCCGGATGTCCACTGCGCGGACCGGCGGCTGGTCGTAGGCTGACCCCATGTCGACCTTCGCCAAGCGTGAACGGCTCCTGCTCGCCGACCTCTTGGAAACCGTGGGCCCGGACGCACCGACCCTGTGCGAGGGGTGGCGGGCCCGGGACCTGGCCGCGCATGTGATCGTGCGCGAGCGCCGTCCGGACGCGGCCGGTGGCGCACTGATCAAGCAGCTCGCCTCCCGCCTGGAGAAGGTGACGGCCGAGTACACCGCGAAGCCCTACGAGGAGCTGATCCAGCTCATCCGCACCGGCCCGCCGCGGTTCTCGCCGTTCCAGGTCAAGCAGGTGGACGAGGCGGCGAACACGGTGGAGTTCTACATCCACACCGAGGACGTGCGCCGGGCGCAGCCGGACTGGAGCCGGCGGGAGCTGGACCCGGTGTTCCAGGACACCCTGTGGTCCCGCCTGGAGCGGACGGCCCGGCTGCTGGGCCGCGGGCTGCCGACGGGGCTGGTGCTGCGCCGCCCGGACGGGCAGACCGTGGTGGCCCACAAGGGCGCGCCGGTGGTCACGGCCACCGGGGAGCCGTCGGAGCTGCTGCTGTTCGCGTTCGGCCGGGACCGGGCGGCGCAGGTGGAGCTGGAGGGCGACGCGGAGGCGATCGAGACCCTGCACTCGTCCAAGCAGCTCGGCTTCTGACCGGGAGGCCGCCTGGTGATCAAGGTCGCGATGACCGGGGTGTACGTGGACGACGTGGCACGGGCCCACGCCTTCTACACGGACGTCCTCGGCTTCGAGACCCGTACGCGGATGGATCTCGGGAACGGCACGCTCTTCGTGACGGTCGGCGCGCCCCAGGGCGCCCAGCCGGACCTCCAGCTCCTCCTGGAGCCGGGCCAGGGGCCCATCGCCGAGTCCTACCGCCGGGCGCTGTACCAGGCGGGCATCCCCTGCATCGTCTTCTCGGTGGACGACCTCCCCGCCGAACACCGCCGGCTGGCCGGCCTCGGCGTCCGCTTCCCGCACGGGCCGCGGCGGCAGGGCCCGGTGCTGGCCGCGGTGCTCGACGACACGTGCGGCAACCTGGTGCAGCTGGTGCAGCCCGACGCGTGAGCGTCAGCGCGGGAGTTCGGCGCGGCGCAGGGCCGGTACCACGAGAGCGACGACTCCGCCGAGTGCGCAGACGCAGGCACTGACCACGTAGACCGGACCGAGACCGAAGACGCCGATCGCGGCGGCGGCCAGCGGCATGCTCAACGGGGTGAAGCCGAGGCTGATCAGGCTGGAGACGGCGGTGACCCGGCCGAGGTAGGCGGGGTCGGCCTGGGTCTGGAGGAGCGCGCCGCACATGGCACCGCTGAGCCCGGTCAGCAGGCCGACGAGCAGGGCGGTGCCGACGGCCGCCCAGAGGGTGGGCGCGTAGGCGAGGGCGCCGATGGCCAGGGATCCGACGACGATGGTGACGCCGGCGACCAGTCCGGCGCGCGGCAGCCGCCCCCGGACGGTGAGCAGCAGCGAGGCGGCCCCCGCGCCCACGCCGAACCCGGCCAGCACCCAGCCCATCCCGGCCGCGCCCCAGCCGCGGTGGTCCGCGAGCAGGGTGAGGCCGACGTTCAGCGGGCCGACGAAGCCCAGGTCGCCGAGGGCGATGGCGAGCATCAGCGGGGCGAGGACGGGGTGCCGGCGGATGTGCCGCAGTCCGGCGGCGAGGTCGGCCCGGGCGGTGCCGCGGGGGCCGTCCGCCCCGTCGCCCGGCAGCTCCCGTATCCGCACGGAGAGCAGCAGCGGCACGGAGACGGCGATCAGCGCTCCGGCGAGGGCGAAGGCCGCCGGGGCGCCGCCGACGGCCACGCCGAGGCCGCCGAGCGGGGCGCCGACGACGCTCGCGAACCGGATGGCCAGCCCCCGCATGCCCTGCACCCGGGCCAGCTGGTCCGGGCCGGTGACCCGGGCGGGCAGGGCGCCCACGGCGGGCACGAACACGGCGTCCACGGTGCCGAAGACCAGCGCCAGCAGGGCGAGCGGCCACAGTCCGGGGCTGGTGAGGTACAGCAGGGCGGCCACCGCGAGGACGGCGGCGCAGCGCATGGCGTCGCTGCCGACGACGACCCGGCGGGGCCCGAGCCGGTCGGCGAGCACTCCCCCGCCGAGCATCAGCACAGCCCTGGGCAGCGCGCTCGCCGACATCACCAGGCCGGCCTGCGCCGCGGTCCCGGCCCGCACCGCCGCCCAGGACAGCGCCAGGTAGTAGACGCTGTCCCCGAGCATGGAGCAGGTATAGGCGGTCAGCCAGCGCCGCACATTGGGGTCCCGGTGGGCCTGCACGGAGGCGGGGGATGCGAGGGTGGCGGTCACGCCTGGCCTCTCCTCTCGGAAACGGAACGGGAAGTCACACGCGGAACGGGAAGCCGTACAGGTGCATCGCGACGTGTTCGCGCCCTTCGGTGTCGCCCGCCGCCTCGCGGGCGCGCCCCTCGTCGTCGTAGCGCTTGATCAGTTCGTGCAGGTCCTTCTTCAGCGCGGCCAGTTCCCCGGGGGTGAGGCGCAGGAGCGACTCGCTGTCGTGCGCCGCCTCGGTCCACTCCGGCCCCCAGTAGGCGCGTTCGTCGAGGTACCGGCGGTACATCTCGGCGCGCTGGTCGAGGAACAGCCGGGAGGCCGCCAGGTGCGCCGCGGCCTTCTCGGGGGCGTCCCGGAAGTCCTCGCCACTGATGGAGACGCCTTGCGACGACGCCTGCCACCAGCGCTCGCGGGCGTCCGCGCTGCGCGGCTCGGCCTCCTCCACCAGTCCGTGCGCGGCCAGCTTGCGCAGGTGGTAGCTGACCAGTGAGACGACCTCGTCCACCTGCTCGGCGAGCTGGGACGCGGTGGCCGCCTCGGCGACGAACAGCAGGCGGTACAACTTCATGCGCAGCGGGTGGGCGAGGGCCTTCAGCGTGCCCACGTCCGCGATCCGGCGCTCATCGTCATCGGCCATGCCCGAAGAGTATGAACGAAAGAAATTTTGCGCAATCTTTTTTGCGCAATTTTCCTTTCACATATGGCCACGAGAAGGCCCCGGCGACCACCTGTCGCCGGGGCCCTCCCGAACCCGTGGCGTCAGCGCACCGGGTGTCCCGCCCCCCGCAGCGTCTCCTTCACCTCGCCGATGCGCAGATCGCCGAAGTGGAAGACGGAGGCGGCCAGGACCGCGTCCGCGCCGGCGGCGACGGCCGGCGGGAAGTCGGCCAGCTTGCCCGCGCCGCCGGAGGCGATCACCGGCACGGAGACGTGCTTGCGCACGGCGGCGATCATCTCCAGGTCGTAGCCGTCCTTGGTGCCGTCCGCGTCCATCGAGTTCAGCAGGATCTCGCCCGCGCCCAGTTCCGCCGCGCGGTGCGCCCACTCGACGGCGTCGATGCCGGTGCCCCGGCGGCCGCCGTGCGTGGTGACCTCGAAGGAGCCGGACCCGGTGCGCCGGGCGTCGACCGACAGCACCAGCACCTGGCGGCCGAAGCGCTCGGCGATCTCGCGGATCAGCTCGGGACGGGCGATGGCCGCGGTGTTCACGCCGACCTTGTCGGCGCCCGCCCGCAGCAGCTTGTCCACGTCCTCCGCGGTGCGCACGCCGCCGCCGACGGTGAGCGGGATGAAGACCTGCTCGGCGGTGCGGCGCACCACGTCGTACGTCGTCTCCCGGTTGCCCGAGGACGCGGTGATATCCAGGAACGTCAGCTCGTCGGCGCCCTCGGCGTCGTACACCTTGGCCATCTCGACGGGGTCGCCCGCGTCGCGCAGGTTCTGGAAATTGACACCCTTGACGACCCGGCCGTTGTCCACGTCCAGGCAGGGGATGACTCGGACCGCCAGGGTCATGACTGCTCAGGCTCCTCTGAATGCTTCAAGCTCTACTTCGACCAGGATGCGCGGGTCCACGAAGCCCTCGACCACCAGCAGGGTCGTGCAGGGGCGCACGGAGTCGAACAGCTCCTTGTGGGCCCGCCCCGCCTCGTCGACGTCGCGCACATGGCTCAGGTACATACGGGTGCGGATCACGGACTCGACGCCCAGCCCGAACTCCTTCAGCGCGTCGAGGGCGTTGCCGAAGGCGACGCGGGTCTGCTCGTACGGATCGCCCTCGCCGTAGAGGACCGTGCCCTTGAAGGACGTGGTGCCGCCGACGGACACCCGGTCCCCCGCCGCGACGGCGCGCGCGAAACCGAAACTCTCTTCCCAGGGACTTCCGCTCTGCACCCGCCGAACGCCTTCGGACGTCATGACGACACAGCCTCCAGGGCCTCTTCCAGGGTGAACGCCTTCGCGTAGAGGGCCTTCCCGACGATGGAGCCCTCGACACCGAGGGGCACCAGTTCGGCGATGGCGCGCAGGTCGTCCAGGGACGACACGCCGCCGGAGGCCACGACCGGCCGGTCCGTCGCCGCGCACACGTTCCTCAGCAGCTCCAGGTTGGGGCCCTGGAGGGTGCCGTCCTTGGCGATGTCGGTGACGACGTAGCGGGTGCAGCCCTCCTTGTTCAGGCGCTCCAGCGTCTCGTAGAGGTCGCCGCCGTCGCGGGTCCAGCCGCGCCCGCGCAGGGTGGTGCCGCGCACGTCCAGGCCGACGGCGATCTTGTCGCCGTGCTCGGCGATCACCTTGGCGACCCACTCGGGGCTCTCCAGGGCGGCGGTGCCGAGGTTGACGCGGGTGCAGCCGGTGGCGAGGGCGGCGGCCAGGGTGTCGTCGTCGCGGATGCCGCCGGACAGCTCCACCTTGATGTCCATCGCCCCCGCGACCTCGGCGATCAGGGCCCGGTTGTCGCCGGTGCCGAAGGCCGCGTCCAGGTCGACCAGGTGCAGCCACTCGGCGCCGGACCGCTGCCAGGCGAGGGCGGCCTCCAGCGGGGAGCCGTAGGAGGTCTCGGTCCCGGACTCGCCGTGGACGAGGCGTACGGCCTGGCCGTCGCGGACGTCGACGGCGGGGAGGAGTTCGAGCTTGGCCATGGTCTACAGGGTTCCGATCCAGTTGGTGAGGAGCTGGGCGCCGGCGTCGCCGGACTTCTCGGGGTGGAACTGGGTGGCCCACAGGGCACCGTTCTCCACCGCGGCGACGAACGGCCGGCCGTGCGTGGCCCAGGTGACCTTGGGCGCGGCGATCACCGGGTTGTTCGCCTCCTGCGTCCACTCGTGGACGGCGTAGGAGTGCACGAAGTAGAAGCGGGCGTCCGCGTCCAGGCCCGCGAACAGCTCGGAGCCGGCCGGGGCCTCGACGGTGTTCCAGCCCATGTGGGGCACGACGTCGGCCTCCAGGGGCGCGACGGTGCCGGGCCATTCCTCCAGGCCCTCGGCCTCCACGCCGTGCTCGATGCCGCGCGTGAACAGGATCTGCATGCCGACGCAGATGCCCATCACCGGGCGTCCGCCGGACAGCCGGCGGTCCACGATCCAGTCACCGCGGGCGGCGCGCAGGCCCCGCATGCAGGCGGCGAAGGCGCCGACGCCCGGCACCAGCAGGCCGTCCGCGTTCATCGCCTTGTCGAAGTCGCGGGTGATCTCCACCTCGGCGCCGACCCGTGCGAGGGCGCGCTCGGCGGAGCGGACATTGCCGAAGCCGTAGTCGAAGACCACGACCTTCTTCGCGGCCGCGCTCAATTCCACACCTCCAGCCGCATGACGCCCGCGACCAGGCACATCCCGGCCGCCAGGGAGAGCAGCACGATCAGGCTGGTGGGCATCTTCTGCTTGACGAAGGAGACGATGCCACCGACCAGGAAGAGGCCGACGACGATCAGGATGGTCGACAGACCGGTCATGGGTTACAGCGCGCCCTTCGTCGACGGGAGGATGCCGGCCGCGCGCGGGTCGCGCTCGGAGGCGTAGCGCAGCGCCCGGGCCAGCGCCTTGAACTGGCACTCCACGATGTGGTGGGCGTTGCGTCCATACGGTACGTGCACGTGCAGCGCGATCTGCGCCTGGGCCACGAAGGACTCCAGGATGTGCCGGGTCATCGTGGTGTCGTACGCGCCGATCATCGGCGCCATGTTCTCGGGCTCGGTGTGCACCAGGTAGGGGCGGCCGGAGAGGTCGACGGTGACCTGGGCGAGCGACTCGTCCAGCGGGACCGTGCAGTTGCCGAAGCGGTAGATGCCCACCTTGTCGCCGAGCGCCTGCTTGAAGGCGGCGCCGAGCGCGAGGGCGGTGTCCTCGATGGTGTGGTGGGAGTCGATGTGCAGGTCGCCGTCGGTCTTCACGGTCAGGTCGAACAGTCCGTGCCGGCCGAGCTGGTCGAGCATGTGGTCGTAGAAGCCGACGCCGGTGGCGATGTCGGTCCGCCCGGTGCCGTCGAGGTCTATCTCGACCAGGACCGAGGTCTCCTTGGTGGTGCGCTCGACGCGCCCTACGCGGCTCATGCCTCAAGCTCCTTCTTCAGTTCACGGACCGCGTCGAGGAACGCGTCGTTCTCCTCGGGCGTGCCCGCGGAGACCCGCAGCCAGCCCGGTACGCCGTTGTCCCGGACCAGGACGCCCCGGTCGAGGATCTTCCGCCAGGCCTCGTGCGCGTCGGCGAACCGGCCGAACTGCACGAAGTTGGCGTCGGACTCGACGACGTCGTAGCCGGTCGCGCGCAGCTCGGCGACCAGCCGGTCCCGCTCGGACTTCAGCTGCTCGACGTAGCCGAGCAGGGTGTCGGTGTGCTCCAGCGCGGCCAGCGCGGTCGCCTGGGTGATCGCCGACAGGTGGTAGGGCAGCCGGACCAGCTGGACGGCGTCCACCACGGCCGGGTCGGCGGCGAGGTAGCCGAGGCGCAGGCCCGCCGCGCCGAACGCCTTGGACATGGTGCGCGAGATCACCAGGTGCGGGCGGCCGTCGAGCAGCGGCAGCAGCGAGTCGCCGTGGCTGAACTCGACGTACGCCTCGTCCACGACGACCATCGACGGCTTGGCCGCCTGCGCCGCCTCGTACAGCGCGAGGACCGTCTCGGGCGGCACCGCGTTGCCGGTGGGGTTGTTGGGGGTGGTGATGAAGACGACGTCGGGCCGGTGCTCGGCGATGGCCTTCTCGGCGGCGGCGAGGTCGATGGTGAAGTCCTCGTTGCGCGGGCCGGAGATCCAGCCGGTGCCGGTGCCGCGGGCGATCAGCGCGTGCATCGAGTACGAGGGCTCGAAGCCGATGGCGGTGCGGCCGGGCCCGCCGAAGGTCTGCAGCAGCTGCTGGATGACCTCGTTGGAACCGTTGGCCGCCCACACGTTCTCGATGCCGAGCGGGTGCTTTCCGGTCCGCTGGAGGTACTTGGCCAGCTCGGTGCGCAGCTGGACCGCGTCCCGGTCGGGGTAGCGGTTCAGCTCGCGGGCGGCCTCGCGGACCCGCTCGGCGATCCGCTCCACCAGCGCCTCGGGCAGCGGGTACGGGTTCTCGTTGGTGTTCAGCCGTACGGGCACGTCCAGCTGGGGCGCGCCGTACGGGGACTTGCCACGCAGTTCGTCCCGGATGGGGAGGTCGTCGATCCGCACGTCGCTCACTTGCTCTCCGGTACCTTCCACCCGAACCGAGCCTTGATCGCCGCGCCGTGCGCCGGCAGGTCCTCCGCCTCCGCCAGCGTCACCACGTGGTGCGCGACCTCGGCCAGCGCGTCCTTGGTGTAGTCGACGATGTGGATGCCGCGCAGGAAGGACTGCACGGACAGGCCCGAGGAGTGGCAGGCGCAGCCGCCGGTGGGCAGCACGTGGTTGGAGCCGGCCGCGTAGTCGCCGAGCGAGACCGGCGCCCAGGGGCCGATGAAGATCGCGCCCGCGTTGCGCACCCGGTCGGCCACGGCGGCGGCGTCGGCGGTCTGGATCTCCAGGTGCTCGGCGCCGTACGCGTCGACCACCCTCAGGCCCTCCTCCACGCCGTCCACCAGGACGATCGCGGACTGCTTGCCCGCGAGGGCCGGACGGATCCGGTCGTCGGTGTGCCTGGTGGCCGCGACCTGCGGCTCCAGCTCCTTCTCCACCGCCGCCGCAAGCTCCTCGGAGTCGGTGACGAGGACGGCCGCCGCGAGCGGGTCGTGCTCGGCCTGGCTGATCAGGTCGGCGGCCACGTGCACCGGGTCGGCGGTCTCGTCCGCGAGGATCGCGATCTCGGTGGGGCCGGCCTCGGTGTCGATGCCGATCCGGCCGGTGAAGTAGCGCTTGGCGGCGGCGACCCAGATGTTGCCGGGGCCGGTGACCATGTTCGCGGGCGGGCAGGACTCGGTGCCGTACGCGAACATCGCGACGGCGGTGGCGCCACCGGCCGCGTACACCTCGTCCACGCCGAGCAGCGCGCAGGCGGCGAGGATCGTCGGGTGCGGCAGCCCCCCGAACTCCGCCTGCGGCGGGGAGGCCAGCGCGATCGACTCGACACCGGCCTCCTGGGCCGGGACCGCGTTCATGATCACGGAGGAGGGGTAGACCGAGCGGCCGCCCGGCGCGTACAGCCCGACGCGCTCGACCGGAACCCACTTCTCGGTCACGGAGCCGCCGGGGACGACCTGGGTGGTGTGGGTGGTGCGGCGCTGCGCGCGGTGGACCAGGCGGGCGCGCCGGATGGACTCCTCCAAGGCCGCGCGCACGGCCGGGTCGAGGCCGGCGAGCGCGTCGGCGAGCGCCTGGGCCGGCACACGGACGGATTCCAGCCGTACTCCGTCGAACTTCTCCGCGAAGTCGATCAGCGCCGCGTCGCCACGATGATGCACGTCCTCGCAGATCGGACGCACCTTCTCCAGGGCGGCCTGAACGTCGAAGTCGGCTCGGGGCAGCAGGTCACGCAGGGCGGGGCCCTCGGGGAGGGCGTCGCCGCGCAGATCGATTCGGGAAATCACGGTTCCAATTCTCTCAGACCGGCATCCGTAGTCGTCCGCGCGTATCAGTGGCTGATACAGAACGTGGACCAATCGGTGGTACATACGCTGGCCGGAACCCGGAAGATCCCGTTCACCCCCGGTGTTCCGGGCGTCACTCAGCGGGCATCAACGGCTGGACGAATCCCCCCGAACGGCGAAGGAGGCCCGGACCGCGCAGAGTCCTGGCCGGTGACGAGAGAGGGAACAGCGGTGACCGAGGTGACCGGCCTGAGCGCCGGGGACCTGCCGGACGACCTGACCGCGGCCGAGGCGGGCATGTGGCAGGCCTTCCGCAACGGCAGTGTGTACGACCTGAGCAGCGGCGACGGCGTCGTGGACGATCCGCACGGCGGCCATCCCTGGGGGCCCGAGCGGTCCGTGCGGGCGCGCATCATCGCCTGGCTGCTGCTGGACGGACCGCCGGCGCTGGCCGGCCGGGTGTCCGCGCTGAAGCTCGCCGGGGTGCGGGTCACCGGCTGTCTGGACCTGGCGGGCGGCACCGTGCGGCCGTACGTCGAGCTGCGCGACTGCCGCTTCGACGAACAGGTGCTGCTGCCCGAGGCCCGGTTCACCACGCTGCGCCTGGTGAACTGCTCGGTGCCGCGCCTGGAGGCGGCCCGGGTGCAGACCGAGGGCGATCTCCATCTGCCCCGCTGCCGGTTCCAGAACGGGGTCCGGCTGACCGACGCGCACATCGGCACCGACCTGCTGCTCAACCAGGCGGTCGTGTACCGGGACCGGGGCGGGCGGTCGATCGCGGCGGACGGCCTCGGCGTCGGCCAGGACCTCCAGGCGGAGCTGCTGGAGTCGCACGGCGAGCTGCGGCTGCGCGGCGCCCAGATCGGGGTCTCGCTGAGCCTGCGCGGCGCGCGGCTGAACAACCCGTACTCGCGGCTGGCCCTGAACGCGCCCCAGCTCAGCGTGGAGCGCACCCTGTACCTGACCCCGGCCGGGGTGGGCAATCCGCTGCTCAGCGGCACCACACCGGCCCGCGGCACCCGGATCCAGCGGTTCGAGTGCCAGGGCGGGCTGCGCCTGGACGACGGGCGGTTCGGGGACGCCGTGGACCTGGAGCGGGCCAGGTTCGTCCTCACCGACGACCAGGAGCTGTCGCTGCGCCGGGTGCACGTCCCCGAGCTGCGCTTCCTCGGGGACGGTCCGCAGCGCGGCAAGGTGGTGCTGTCCGGGGCGCGGATCGTGAACCTGGTGGACCGCGCGGGCGCCTGGCCGGGCGCCGGGCGGCTGCACATGGGCGGCTTCACCTACGAGAACCTGGTGCCGCAGGGCCCCTTCCCGCTGACCCGCCGGCTGGACTGGGTGGCGGCGGCCACCGCCGAGTACGCCCCGGAGCCGTACGAGCGGCTGGCCGCGGTGCTGCGGGAGGCCGGCGAGGACGAGGACGCGCGCGAGGTGCTGCTCGCCAAGCAGCGCCGGCGCCGCGAGACGCTGCCGCTGGCCGGCAAGCTGTGGGGGTACGCCCAGGACTGGACGGTCGCCTACGGCTACCGGCCCGGCCGGGCCGCGGTGTGGATGGCGGTGCTGTGGGCGGCGGGCACCCTCGCCTTCTCGCACGCCGACCATCCCCCGACCAGCCAGGACCAGCACCCCTACTGGAGTCCGGCCCTGTTCACGCTGGACCTGCTGCTCCCGGTGATCGACCTGGGCCAGGCCGGAGAGTGGCAGCTGCGCGGCGGCTGGCAGTGGCTGTCGGCCGCGATGATCATGCTGGGCTGGGTCCTGGCGACGACGGTGGCGGCGGGGGCGACCAGGCTGCTGCGGCGCAGTTGAGCCGCCCCGCGGCCCGGCATGCGGCGAGCCTCCCGCACACCCCCACCAGTCCTACAAAAATAGAACACATACCCTTTACCGGTCCTTGACCCTTGGCCGTACAACCTTCCACGACTTGCCCCGAGCCTCTGGCGCTGCCCCGACCTGCGGACTTTCAATGGTCCGCACCATGGTTCCGTTGCCCGCGTTCCTTCGCCGCACATGGATGTCCAAGCGCCCCGCGCGCCCGGCCGGCCGGGTCCCGGACGGGGACGAGGCGGTGCTCGACGCGCCCGACGACCGGCTCTCGCCCGCGCTGGTCGCGGCCGGCCGGGGCGAGTACCGGGCCGCGGCCGAGCTGCTGGCCGCCACCCGCGCCGCGGCCCAGTGGGAGAACCACGACCGCTACGCCCGGCGACTGGCTGCCTTCGCCCGGCTGCGCCCGGAGTGGTTCGAGGACTGGCGCGCGGCCGACCGGGACGACCCGGGCGCGCTGCTGGTCGCGGCGCAGCTGGCGGTGGACCGGGTGTGGTCGTCGCCGGCCCGCGCCGAGCTGCTGCGCGAGGTGAGCCCGCTGATCACGGCCGCCGCCCGGGCCGACGACCGCGATCCGGTGCCCTGGCGGATCGCGCTGGACCACGCGCGCGGCTCGCGGGCCGGGCACCGCTACTTCGAGGAGCTGTGGGCGGCGGCGCTGAGCCGCGCCCCGCACCACTACGGCTGCCATGTGGCCGCCCTGCGCTACCTGGCCGCCTACTGCTGCGTCCGCTTCGGCGACACGCCGCACGCGCCCAGCGCCGCGCACCGCGAGTGCTTCGACTTCGCCGAGCTCGCCGCGCAGGACGCCCCGGCCGGCTCGCTCGTCCAGGCGCTGCCCGTGCGGGCCGCCTTCGGCTGTCTGCTCGACGGCGGCGGGCCCGGGGTCCCCCGGGAACGGCTCGACGCGGCGGCCGACCGTGCGATCGCCCTGTCGGCGCGCTTCGCCCCGGCCGACCCCTGGCCCGCGGGCGTGCGCAACACGCTGCTCTACGTCCTGCTGCGCCTGGACCGCCCGCAGGACGCCCTCGGCCAGCTGCGGCTGATCGGCCCGTATGTCACCTCCCGCCCCTGGGACCGGTTCTCGGACGATCCGCTCGGGTACTTCCTGGGGCTGCGCGGGCACCTTCTGGCCGGGGGCGCGGCACCCGTCCCGGCGGGCCTGCCGCCCGGTCCCCAGGACCTTCTGCCCGCCCACCGCGGACACGCCCGCGCCGCCGACCACTAGGCTGGGGCGCCGTGACCACCGTCCGTCTGCCGCTCTTCCCGCTGAACACGGTCCTCTTCCCCGGACTCGTGCTGCCGCTGAACGTCTTCGAGGAGCGTTATCGCGCCATGATGCGCGAGCTGCTGAAGACCCCCGAGGACGAGCCGCGCCGGTTCGCCGTCGTGGCCATCCGCGACGGGTACGAGGTGGCGCCGAGCGCCCCCGGCATGCCCGATCCCACGGCGCAGCCCGAGCGGGGCCCGGCCGCGGGCTTCGGGCCCGACCCGCTCAAGGCGTTCCACGGGCTGGGCTGCGTGGCCGACGCGGCCACCATCCGGGAGCGCGCCGGCGGCGGCTTCGAGGTGCTGGCGACCGGGACGACCCGGGTGCGGCTGCTGTCCGTGGACGCCTCGGGGCCCTTCCTGACGGCCGAGCTGGAGGAGCTGGCGGAGGAGCCGGGGGACGAGGCGGGGGCGCTCGCCGAGGGCGTGCTGCGGGCGTTCCGGCAGTACCAGAAGCGGCTGGCGGGCGCGCGGGAGCGGTCGCTGGCGACGAGCGCGGAGCTGCCGGACGACCCGAGCGTGGTGTCGTACCTGGTGGCCGCCGCGATGGTGCACGACACGCCGACCAAGCAGCGGCTGCTCCAGGCACCGGACACCGCGTCCCGGCTGCGGGACGAGCTGAAACTGCTGCGCGGGGAGACCGCCATCATCCGTACCCTGCCGTCGTTGCCCGCGTTCGAGCTGACGCGGACGCCGACCAGTCTGAACTGAGCACGAACCGAGGGAATCCGCAGCACCGATGGCGAAGAAGTCGAAGAAGCAGCAGTCCGGGGGGACGCCGGCGACGGTGGCGCTGACCGCGGCGGGCGTGGAGTTCACCGTCCACGCCTACGAGCACGATCCCTCCCACCCGTCCTACGGCGAGGAGGCGGCCGAGGCGATGGGCGTCTCCCCCGACCGCGTCTTCAAGACCCTGGTGGCCGACGTCGACGGGGCGCTGGTCGTCGGCGTGGTCCCGGTGGCCGGCACCCTCGATCTCAAGGCCCTGGCCTCGGCGGTGGGCGGCAAGCGCGCCACCATGGCCGACCCGGCCCTCGCCGAACGCACCACCGGCTACGTCCGGGGCGGCATCTCCCCCCTCGGCCAGCGCAAGAAGCTCCGCACGGTCCTGGACGCCTCGGCCCGCGACCACGCCACCGTGTGTGTGTCGGCGGGCCGGCGGGGCCTGGAGGTGGAGCTGGCGCCGGGCGATCTGGCCGCGCTGACGGAGGCGGTGCTGGCGCCTATCGGGCGGGGCTGAAGGGGTCCGGCCGCTCGCCCGGCTGCTGCGGTTCCGGGTCGCGGGGGCCGAACAGCGCCGTCAGCCCGAGGTGGACCAGTACGGCGGCGAACGGCCAGGACAGCAGCGCGGCCTTCGCGCCGAGCCGCAGCGGGGCCTGGAACGTGACCCCCTTGCCGACCGCCCGCGCATGGGCGATCACATCGGAGGTGGGGCCCAGCCAGACGCCGAGCCGCCACGCCAGCACCGAGCCGAGCAGCCCGCCGAGCGCCAGGGCCACGACGAGCGGTACGCCGCCCCGCCGCCGCCACAGGAACGCCGCCAGCCCGCTGACCGCGCCGAACGCCAGCGCCAGCAGGGTGAACGTGCCGTCCACCCCGATCGCCTGCTCGCCCTCGCTGTCCTTGAGGTAGACCGTCCAGGTCCGGCCGGACACCTCGCCGACCAGCGGCACGTGCGGCGTCAGCCACAGCCACAGCAGTCCGAGCAACGCCCCGGCCACCGTCACCACCAGGGTGATCACTGCGGCCTCGCGTGCTTCGGTCTTCATTCCGGGGCCGTCCTCTGGGTAGGCGCTCGCGACCGGCGCCCCGGCGGGCGGCGTCTGCCAGACCTGGTGCGCGGAGTCGTCGTGCGGCGGCGGTGGCGGATTCAGCGGTGCGGTCACCCTGACATCGTGCCAGGTCGGCCTGTGCGTCGCGTCATCGGACGGCGGCCCTGCGGTACGCCCACGCCGCGGCCGCCAGCGAGACCACCCCGACCCCCGCGCACACCCCCAGGTCAGCGAGGACGACCGCCCAGTCCGGGTGTTCCTCGAACGTGCGGGCGTACGCCTCCACACCGTAGGTGGAGGGCAGCAGATCCCGCGCCAGCCGGATGATCTCCGGCATCCGGTCGGCGGGCAGCACGCCCAGCAGCAGCGCCGCCGACATGCCCAGCTGCCCGAGCAGCGTGGCCAGCTCGGGCCGGGGCGCGAGCAGCCCGAGCGCCGCGCCGAGCCCGGACAGCGCGGCCCCGGCGAGCGGGACGACCGCGAGCAGCACCCACAGGTTGGACAGCGGCAGCCCGAACAGCACACAGCCGAAGACGGCGGTCACCAGCGTCCCGGGCACGGTGAAGGAGGCGTACGCCGCCGCCGCGCCCAGCACCACCGCGGCCGGCGGCACCGGCAGGGTGGCGTAGTGGTCGAGCCCGCCGCCGGCCCGCAGCTGCCCGAAGTACTGGGCCAGCAGGTTCAGCGCGACGTACGCGACGACCAGCACGGACGAGCCGGCCACCACGGACCGCGCCTCGAACCCGTTGCCGACCACGCCGCGCATCATCACGGTGATGCCCACGGACTGGAAGGTGGCCACGAACAGCAGCGGGATCCTGGCCACCCGGGCCCGGGACAGCTGCGCCCGGTACACGGCCACCAGGGACGGCCACAGCCGCGCGGCCGGGGCGAGCGGCGCCGCGGCCGGCACCGCTTCCGGCACGGCCCGGGCTCCGTCCGGCAGAACCTGCGCGGGTACGACACTCACGACGAGCTGCTCCTCTTCCCTACGGCGCCTGCGGTGGTCGTACCGACCCCGGTGCGTACGGCGGCCCGTGCGCTCACGCCTTCACCAGCCCCTGCCGCGCGGCGCCGCCCAGCGCCAGGTAGACGTCCTCCAGGCTGGGCGTGGCGAGGGTGAAGTCGTCCAGGGCGGCGAAGGCGGCGCCACCGGTCACCGTGGCGACGGCGGCCCGGGCCTCCTCGGGCGCGAGCCGCAGCGTCCAGCGCCGGCCGGCCTCCACCGCCCGCTCGCGCAGCACGGCGACCTCGGGCACGTCCAGCGGTGCGCGCTCGCGCCACACCAGTTCCACCCGCACCTCGCCGGCGACCTGTTCCTTCAGGCCGGCGGGGGTGTCGCAGGCGATGACCCGGCCGCGGTCGAGCACGGCGACCCGGTCGAGCACGGTCTCCGCCTCGATGACGTTGTGGGTGACCAGCAGCACGGTGGTGCCGTGCTCGGCGCGCCGCCGGTCCACGGCCGCCCAGACCGCGCGCCGCGCCACCGGGTCCATGCCGGTGGTCGGCTCGTCCAGGACCAGCAGCGGGCGCTCGCCGACGAGGGCGGCGGCGAAGCAGGCGAGCCGGCGCTGCCCGCCGGACAGCTTCTTCAGCGCCCGCCCGGCGATCGGGGTGAGCCCCAGCTCCTCCAGGACGGCGTCCCGCTCGGCCCGCGCCCGCGCCACGTCCAGGCCGCGCAGGCGTCCGGTGGTCTCGGCGGCGAGGGAGACGGTCAGCTCGTCCAGGGCAGTGGACTCCTGGCCCAGGTAGGCGAGGAGGCGCGCGGCGCGTTCGGGGTGGCGCACGAGGTCGTGGCCGAGGATCTCGACGCTGCCGGCGTCCGGCCGCAGCAGCCCGGTGAGCTGGCGCACGAGGGTGGACTTGCCGGCGCCGTTGGGCCCGAGCAGCCCGAAGATCTCGCCGCGCCGTACGGTGAGCTCCAGGCCGTCGGTGGCCCGCACCTCGGGCGTGCCGGGGACACCGCGCCGCCCCTTGACGGCCGGGTAGGTCTTGCTGAGCCCGCGCACACGGACGACCTCGTCCTGCCGAAGTGCCTGCCCCACGCGCGTACTCACAAGGGGAGAGGGTACGGGGTCGGGACCCTTTACTCGTCTTTGGGGCCGCCCGAACCGGTGCCGGACACGGGGCTCACTCCCCCGTGGCCGCCTGCTCGGCGGCGGCCGGTACGTCGAACTCGCGCCAGAAACCCGCCCGGATGGCGTAACGGTCGTGCTCGTCGATCTGGTCGTCCTTGTGCGCGAGCAGGCCGAAGCGGGCCGCGTAGCGCAGCAGCTCGCCGTCGATGCGGTGCGGGATGCGCGGGTACATCTGGGAGAGGCGCTGGAGGTGGCTCTGGTCGCCGAGCCGGGACATCCAGCGGCGGGCGAAGACCTGCCCGACCTCGTAGGGGTCGCCGCCGACGGTGGTGATGTCCTCCTCGCGGTCGGCCCACCGCCGAGCCGCGGTCGGACCACCGCGAGCAGCACATCACCACCGTCGGCGGCCACCCCTCCGAGGTCGGGCAGCTCCTCGCCCGCCGCTGGAGGTCCCGGCTCGGCGACCCGACCCCCCTCCCGCGCCCCCCCCATCAGCACCCGCGCATCCCGCA
>NZ_VOGW01000183.1:46819-57174 GCF_007896895.1 Streptomyces misionensis
GGTGGCGGCGGCCGGCGGGCGCGACTCCCGGGCGGCGGAGCGCTCGGTGGCCGCGGTGAGCGCGGACTCGGGCAGCGGGGCGGAGAGGATCGCGGCGATCTCGGGGCGCGGCACGGGCGGCGGGGCGCAGACGCCGGTCAGTTCCTTGGCGCGCACGGCCTGGGTGATCCAGGCCCGGTCGAGGACGCGGCGCTCGTCGGCCTCGGCGACCAGGTCCTCGGACTGGTTGTAGTCGCCGTCCGCGGCCTGGACGGCCCACAGATGGACGGCGACCCCGTGTTCCTTGGCGGCCATCATGCCGGGCAGCAGGTCGCCGTCGCCGGTGACGAGGACGACGTCGGAGCAGGCCCGGTTGCGGGCCAGCTCGGTCAGCTCGGCGTGCATGGCGGCGTCCACGCCCTTCTGCGCCCACCGCCCGTCGCTGCGGGTGAGGGCGCCGAGCCGGACGGTGACACGGGGCATGACGCGCAGCCGGCGGTGCTCCGGCTGGGGGACCCGGTCGGGGGCGCCGTCGAACCAGTAGATGCGCAGCAGGGGCCGTCCGGTGTCGGACTCGGCGCGGTCGCGCAGCGCCTGGATCAGTGCGGTGTGATCGACGGTGATCCGGGACCGCGAGGGCTCGCCCGCGAGGAGGCTGGCGGCTGCGCCCAGCAGATACCCGGCGTCCACCAGGACGATGCAGCGGTCCACGCGACTCACCCTCTTCCCCGGAGGTTTTGCTTCAGGACTTCCTTCGAGTCTGCCCGACCGCGCGGGGGTTAACGGCCCGAACTCGATCTTCGGCGTGGCGTTTGCGGCTGTTACTCGCCAACCTACCCTGTCACACAGGGTAATTGTCCGACATGCGATTGATGTCAGCGTATGTGAATCTGAAACCGGCCCTGGCCCCCAGAAGCCGGCCCCGGCCCCCAGATCCCCCGCAGGAGGCAGATCACCATGGCCAAGAACAAGAACCGCAAGCAGGGTGGCTCGCAGAACCGCGCCGCGCAGCAGGCCGGTCACACCCAGGAGCAGACGCAGCACACCTCGGAGTCCCACGAGTCCCCGGTGTCCCACATCCAGGGCAGCTCCGGTGATACCGGGCGTGGCCGGAAGCAGAAGAGTTTCGGCCACAACTAAGGGGCTGTTGACGCCCGTTGCGTGAAAGAGGGGCGCACCCGGCACGGGTGCGCCCCTCTCGCGCGGACACGGGCCCGGTCAGCCCGCCAGGCAGGACGGACCGAGCAGCACCTTCAAGTCGCCGAAGAGCGCCGGGTCGGGCTTGACCCGGTGCCGGTCCAGGCGCAGCATGGTGGTCTTGCGCGGCCCCTGGAGCTTGATGCGGACCTCGCTGTCGCCCTTGTGGTGGCTGAGGATCTCGCCGAGGCGGCTGACCATGGGCGGGGTGACCCGGGTGGCCGGGATGGTGAGGACCACCGGCGCGTTGGCGCCCGCGTTGGACAGGTCCGGGACCATCAGCTCCATGGCGACGAGCCGGGGCACGTCCTCGCGCTTGTCGAGGCGGCCCTTGACGAACACCACGGCGTCCTCGACCAGTTGGGTCGAGACCAGCTGGTAGGTGGCGGGGAAGAACATGCACTCGATGGAGCCCGCCAGGTCCTCGACGGTGGCGATCGCCCAGGCGTTGCCCTGCTTGGTCATCTTGCGTTGCAGGCCCGAGATGATGCCGCCGATGGTGACCACCGCGCCGTCGGCGTGCTCGCCGCCGGTGAGCTGGGAGATGCCCGCGTCGGCCTTGTCGGACAGCACGTGTTCGAGGCCGAAGAGCGGGTGGTCGGAGACGTAGAGACCGAGCATCTCCCGCTCCTGGGCGAGGAGGTAGGTCTTGTCCCACTCCTCGTCGCTGAACTGCACGTCGAGCCCGAAGCCGGGTTCGTCGCCGGCGTTGTCGCCCATGCCGCCGAAGAGGTCGAACTGGCCCTCGGCCTCCTTGCGCTTGACCGCGACCACGTTGTCGATCATCGGCTCGTACTGCGCCATGAGGCCCTTGCGGGTGTGGCCCATGGTGTCGAACGCGCCGGCCTTGATCAGCGATTCGGTGGTGCGCTTGTTGCAGACGACCGCCTCGACCTTGTCGAGGTAGTCGGGGAAGGAGGAGTACTTCCCCTTGGCCTTGCGGCACTTGATGATCGACTCGACCACGTTGGTGCCGACGTTGCGCACCGCGGAGAGGCCGAAGAGGATCACGTCGTCGCCCTGGGCGGCGAAGTTGGACTCCGACTCGTTGACGTTCGGCGGCAGCACCCGGATGCCCATGCGGCGGCACTCGTTGAGGTAGACCGCCGACTTGTCCTTGTCGTCCTTGACGGAGGTCAGCAGCGCCGCCATGTACTCGGCCGGGTGGTTGGCCTTGAGGTAGGCGGTCCAGTACGAGACCAGGCCGTACGCGGCCGAGTGCGCCTTGTTGAACGCGTAGCCGGCGAACGGGACCAGCACGTCCCACAGCGCCTGGATGGCCTCGTCGCTGAAGCCCTTCTTGCGCGCGCCCTCCTGGAAGAGGACGAAGTTCTTCGCCAGTTCCTCGGGCTTCTTCTTGCCCATCACACGGCGGAGGATGTCGGCCTCGCCGAGCGAGTAGCCGGCGATGATCTGGGCGGCCTTCTGCACCTGCTCCTGGTAGACGATCAGGCCGTAGGTGACGTCCAGGACCTCCTTGAGCGGCTCCTCCAGCTCGGGGTGGATCGGCGTGATCTCCTGCTGCCCGTTCTTGCGCAGCGCGTAGTTCGTGTGGGAGTTCATGCCCATCGGGCCCGGCCGGTACAGGGCCGACACGGCGGAGATGTCCTCGAAGTTGTCGGGCTTCATCAGCCGCAGCAGCGAGCGCATGGGGCCGCCGTCGAACTGGAAGACGCCGAGGGTGTCGCCGCGCTGGAGCAGGTCGAAGGTCGTGGGATCGTCCAGCGGCAGCGACAGCAGGTCGATGTCGAGGCCCTTGTTGGCCTTCACCATCTTGACCGCGTCGTCCATGATCGTGAGGTTGCGCAGGCCCAGGAAGTCCATCTTCAGCAGGCCGAGCGACTCACAGCTCGGGTAGTCCCACTGAGTGATGGTGACCTGGTCGGTGTGCCGGACCCAGACCGGGACGTGGTCAACGATGGGCTCGCTGGACATGATCACGCCGGCCGCGTGCACGCCCATCTGCCGGACCAGGCCCTCCACGCCGCGCGCGGTGTCGATGACCTTCTTCACGTCCGGCTCGTTCTCGTACATCGCCCGGACCTCGCCCGCCTCCGAGTAGCGGGGGTGGTCGGGGTCGGTGATGCCGGACAGCGGGATGCCCTTGCCGAGGACGTCGGCGGGCATGGCCTTGGTGATGCGGTCGCCCATCGCGTACGGGTAGCCCAGCACGCGCGCCGAGTCCTTGATCGCGTTCTTGGCCTTGATGGTGCCGTAGGTGCCGATCTGGGCGACCTTGTCGGCGCCGTACTTCTCGGTGACGTACCGGATCACCTCGGCGCGCCTGCGCTCGTCGAAGTCGATGTCGACATCGGGCATCGAGATGCGCTCGGGGTTGAGGAACCGCTCGAAGATCAGGCCGTGCGGGATCGGGTCGAGGTCGGTGATGCCCATGGCGTAGGCGACGATCGAACCGGCCGCGGAACCGCGGCCGGGGCCGACCGCGATGCCGTTGTTCTTGGCCCACATGATGAAGTCGGCGACCACGAGGAAGTAGCCGGGGAAGCCCATCGAGATGATGACGTCCATCTCGTAGTCCGCCTGCTTCTGGCGGTCCTCGGGGATGCCGCCCGGGAAGCGGCGCTCCATGCCGCGGCGGACCTCCTCCTTGAACCAGGTGACCTCGGTGTAGCCCTCGGGGATGTCGAACTTGGGCATGAGGTCGCGCTTCTCGAACATGCCGGTGGTGTCCACCATCTCGGCCACGAGGAGCGTGTTGGCGCAGCCCTGCTGCCAGGCGTCCGAGGAGTCGATGGCGTACATCTCGTCCGTGGACTTCAGGTAGTAGCCGGTGCCGTCGAACTTGAAGCGGTCGGGGTCGGAGAGGTTCTTGCCGGTCTGGATGCACAGCAGCGCGTCGTGGGCACCCGCCTCGTGGGCGTAGGTGTAGTGCGAGTCGTTGGTGACCAGCGGGGGGATGCCGAGCTTCCGGCCGATCTCCAGCAGCCCGTCGCGGACCCGGTGCTCGATGTCGATGCCGTGGTCCATCAGCTCCAGGAAGTACTTGTCCTTGCCGAAGATGTCCTGGTACTCGCTGGCGGCCTTGAGCGCCTCGTCGAACTGGCCGAGGCGCAGCCGGGTCTGCACCTCGCCGGAGGGGCAGCCGGTGGAGGCGACGATCCCCTCGGACCACTGCGCGATGGTCTCCTTGTCCATCCGCGGCCACTTCTGGAGCCAGCCCTCGGCGTAGGCGTCCGAGGAGAGCCGGAAGAGGTTGTGCAGACCGGTCTTGTTCACCGCCCACATCGTCTTGTGGGTGTAACCACCGGAACCGGAGACGTCGTCGCGCTTCTGGTGCGGCTGGCCCCACTGGATCTTGCGCTTGTTGCGCCGGGACTCGGGGGCGACATACGCCTCGATCCCGATGATCGGGGTGATCCCGGCCTTCTTCGCGGAATGGAAGAAGTCGTACGCGCCGTGCAGGTTGCCGTGGTCGGACATGGCGATGTGCGTCATGCCCATCTCGTTGCAGGCGTTGAACATGTCCTTCAGCCGCGCGGCACCGTCCAGCAGCGAGTACTGGGTGTGGACGTGCAGGTGCGTGAACGGCGGCTTTGACACGGTATGGCCTCCACGGGGAACGCTGGGTGACGAGTGACGGACGGTTCTGGGGGGACAGCGTCGAAGTCTATGCCCCGCCGCCGGGCGCCGTGGGCCCTCCCGGCGGACCCCGTGCGGGAACCGGGCACTCCCGCGTGGCGTCGGCCGTTGGAGACGGCGGAGGCGCTGTCGTGACGACGAGCGCACAGTGACGCACCACTCGCACCAGGAGGCATCCCGCGATGTCGGTCCCCCAGCTCAGCGCCGAGCAGCGCGGCGAGGAGATCCTCGCCGTACTCGACACCGCCTACGGCAGGTTCCCGGCCGCCGACCCGGCCGCGTCCCGGGCGGCGCTGCGCAAGATGGCGGCCTCGGCCCTCGCGTTCCACCGGGGCGCGGCGTGCCTCTTCTACCACGACCTGGCCGCACAGCGGCGGGGCGGCCCCTACCTGGACGACCGCACCTCGCGGGTGTGGATCCACGGCGACCTGCACACGGACCGCTTCGGCGCCCACCTGGACGCCGAGGGCCGCCTGGTCTTCGGCGCGGACGGCTTCGAGGAGGCCTACGTCGGCCCCTTCCTGTGGGACCTGAAGCGCTTCGCGGTCTCGCTCGCCCTCCTCGGCCACGCCAAGGCCCTCGGCGACGCGCAGATCGCCGCGCTGGTGACCGCCTACGCGAGCGCCTACCGCGAGCGGATCCACGCGCTGGCCACGGGCGCCAAGAGCGACGAGGTGCCGCCGTTCACCCTGGACACCGCCCGGGGCCCGCTGCTCGGCACGCTGCGGGCGGCCCGCGCGCGCACCCGCTCCGGGCTGCTGGGGACGATGACCGAGGTCCGCGACTTCGAGCGCCGGTTCACGGCGGACGCCGGCTCGCTGGAGCTGGACGCGGCCGACCGTTACAAGGTCCTGGCGGCCTTCGACGGCTATCTGGAGAGCCTGCCGGACTCCTCCCTGGCCCGCCCGGAGTCCTACCGCGTCAAGGACGTCATGGGCCGCCGGGGCACCGGCACCGGCCCGGCGGCTCTGCCGTCGTACGACATCCTCCTGGAGGGCCACAGCGACGCCCTGGAGAACGACGTCGTGATCCGCGTCGCACCGGCCCGTACCCCGGCCGTCGCCCGGCACGTCACGGACCCGGCCATCGCCGGGTACTTCCAGCACGAGGGCCACCGCACGGTGGTCACCCGGCGCGCCCTGCAACCGCACCCCGACCCGTGGCTGGGCTGGACCGAGCTGGACGGCACGGGCCGGCTGGTCGCCGAGGTATCCCCGTACACGGTCGCCCTCGACTGGAGCGACCTCGACGACCCGGAGGAGCTGGAGCCGGTCGTGGCCGACCTGGGCCGGGCCACCGCGGCGATGCACGCGGCGGCGCACGACACCTCCGGCGAGTCCCTGGTGCCGTTCTCCACCGAGCGGGCCGTCGACGCGGCGATCGCGGCCGACGAGGACGGCTTCGCACCCCTCCTGGCGGACTTCGCGCTCGCCTACGGCGCCCGGGTCCGCGCGGACCACCGCATCTTCACGGAGCTGCTGCGCGACGACCGGATCCCGGGGCCGTGGGGCCGGGGCACGGGCGGTAGCCTGCCGTCACTCACAGCCCCCCTTTAGGGGTCTCTTACTCCGCTTCGTGACAGACTCTTCTCTCGCTATGGACATATCCGGGACCCACCTCAGAGCCGTGCGCGCGGCGCTGTTCACGGCCTTCGTCGTGACCCTCGGCACCGCGTCGCACGTGCTGCTGTCCCGGGTCCCGCTGCCGGCCGGGACCGTGGCCGCGGTCGCCGCCGGGATCTTCGCGGGCGCGTACGCGCTGGCGGGCCGCGAGCGCGGCTTCGGCCGGATCGCGGCCCTGCTGATCCCGCTGGAACTGGCCGCCGACACCGTCTTCACCACCGGCCAGCAGACCTGTTACGGCCGGGCCGGCGGCCCGGTCGCCGGCCCCCTGCACGCCTTCGGCTTCGACCTGCTGTGCCGGGGCGGCGCCGTGGGCGCCCCGCTGGCGCAGGTCGGCCGCGGCCACACGGGCACCCTGTTCGCCGACGCCGGCCCGGCCACCGCCTGGCTGCTGCTGGCCGCGCACCTGTGCGTGGGCCTGCTGGCCGCCGCCTGGCTGCGCCGGGGCGAGCGGGCGCTGGTGCAGCTGCTGCGCGCGGTGGCCGCCGTCTCCTTCCGGCCGCTGCTGCTCGCGGTGGCCGCGGTCACCGTCCGGCCGGTCCCGGTCCGTCGGCTGCCGCGCCCGGCCCCGCGCCCCTCGGCCGCCCGCGACCGGCTCCTCGCGCACTCCCTGGGACGGCGTGGACCACCGTGCCCCGCCCCGCTCGCCGCTCACTGAGCGGCGGCGGCCCGAGCACCCTCCACACCCGTACACGCGCGCACGACTGCCGCGCGTTCCCCCAGGGAGATCACCGAGATGAGCAAGCGGAACAGCCAGGCGGCGAAGACGGCGGCCCGGGAGCGGCTGCGCCAGGAACGCGAGCGCCAGGCCAAGCGCGACAAGGCCAGGCGGCAGGCGATCGTGGCCGGTTCGGTCGTGGTCGTGCTGGCCGCGGCCGGCGGCATCGGCTACGCCGTGGTCCAGGCCAACAAGCCCGGCTACTGGGAGCAGATGAAGAGCGCGAAGGTCGTCGCGCCCGCCAACACCACGGGCACGAAGGGCACCACGGTCGTCATCGGCAAGGCGAGCGCCAAGAAGACGCTCAAGATGTACGAGGACCCGCGCTGCCCGGTGTGCGCCCAGTTCGAGCAGACCGTCGGCGCGACCCTGCACAAGGACATCGACGACGGCAAGTTCAAGTACCAGTACGTGGGCGCCACGTTCCTCGACGCCCACGACAACGGCGAGGGCTCCAAGAACGCGCTGAGCGCGCTCGGTGCCGCGCTGAACGTGGGCCCCGAGGCGTTCCTGGACTACAAGACCGCGCTGTACTCCACGAAGTGGCACCCGGACGAGAACGACGACAAGTTCAAGGACGACAGCTACCTGATCAAGGTCGCCGACACCGTCCCGGCGCTGAAGAACAACGCCAAGTTCCAGGACGCGGTCAAGAAGGGCACCTACGACGCCTGGGCGATGGCCATGTCGAAGACCTTCGACGACAACAAGGACGGGGTGACCGGCACTCCGGGCTTCGTCATGGACGGCAAGCAGCTCAACGGCGGCAACATGATCTCCACGGTGGCCGACTTCAACAAGGCGGTGGACGCGGCCATGAAGGGCTGACGGCCGGGCCGGGACCGACCGCGCGGTGAAGAGCGGGCGAACTTTCCACGTTCGCCCGCTCTCCTGTTCTACTGCCCGGTAACCTGTTCGGCCGTGACCAGTAGAGACAGATCACTGCCGGCCTCCCAGGGCCCCAACTCCCTTTCCCCCAGCCGCCGTACGGTCGTCAAGGCCGCGGCGGCGACCGCTGTGCTGGCCGGGCCGCTCGCCGCCGCGCTGCCGGCCCGCGCCGCCGACGGGGCCCCGGCCTTCCTGCACGGCGTCGCCTCCGGCGACCCGCTGCCCGACGGCGTCCTGCTGTGGACCCGGGTGACCCCGGTCCCGGAGGCGACCCCCGGCTCGGGCGTCGGTCCGGACACCGTGGTCGGCTGGGTCGTCGCCAAGGACCAGGCGCTCACCCAGGTCGTCGCCCGGGGCTCCACCACCGCGACGGCGGCCTCCGACCACACCGTGAAGGCCGACATCCGCGGCCTGGAGCCGGCCACCGACTACTGGTTCCGCTTCTCTTGCGGCGGCACCGACTCCCCGGTGGCCCGCACCCGCACCGCACCGGCCGCGACCGCAGACGTCGCGGGTCTCCGGTTCGGCGTGGTCACCTGCGCCAACTGGGAGGCCGGCTACTTCTCCGCCTACCGCCACCTCGCGGCCCGCGGCGACCTGGACGCCTGGCTGCACCTCGGCGACTACATCTACGAGTACAAGTCCGGCGAGTACGCGGCCCGCGGCAAGGTGGTACGCCCGCACGCCCCGGCCAACGAGATCCTCACGCTCGCCGACTACCGCGTCCGGCACGGCCGGTACAAGACCGACCCCGACCTCCAGGCCCTGCACCTGAAGGCACCGGTCATCGCCATCTGGGACGACCACGAGTTCGCCGACAACGCCTGGTCGGGCGGCGCGGTCAACCACACCGAGGGCGCCGAGGGCACCTGGACCGCCCGCGCCGCGGCCGCCAAGCAGGCCTACTTCGAGTGGATGCCGGTGCGCCCGGCGATCGAGGGCACCACCTACCGGCGGCTGCGCTTCGGCAAGCTCGCCGACCTGTCCCTGCTGGACCTGCGCTCCTTCCGCTCCCAGCAGGTGTCCGGCACCAGCGGCTCGGTGGACGACGCCGGCCGCACCATCACCGGCCGGGCCCAGCTGGACTGGCTGAAGGCCGGCCTGAAGGCCTCCGACACCAGGTGGCGGCTGGTCGGCAACTCGGTGATGATCGCGCCGTTCGTCGTCGGCTCGCTCACCGCCGACCTGCTGGGGCCGCTCGCCCAGCTGCTCGACCTGCCGCAGGGCGGCATCGGCGTCAACACCGACCAGTGGGACGGCTACACCCACGACCGCCGCGAACTGCTCGGCCACCTGACGTCGAACAACATCGGCAACACCGTCTTCCTGACCGGCGACATCCACATGTCCTGGGCCAACGACGTGCCGGTGGACGCGGGCACCTACCCGCTGTCGAAGTCGGCCGCCACCGAGTTCGTCATCACCTCGGTGACCTCCGACAACCTCGACGACATCGTCAAGGTGTCCGAGGGCACGGTCTCCGCGGTCGCCGCGCCGCTCATCGAGGCCGCCAACCGGCACGTCCACTGGGTGGACACCGACCGCCACGGCTTCGGCGTGCTCGACATCACCGCCGACCGCGCCCAGATGGACTACTACGTCCTCTCCGACCGCACCGACCGGAACGCCACCGCCTCCTGGCAGCGTTCCTACCGCACCCGCAGCGGCACGCAGAAGGTCGAGCGGACCTACGACCCGGTGTGAGAACCGGGCGGCCGCTACCCGGCTGCCAGGCCGTCGAGGAAGCCGAGCGCCACGCGCCAGGTGGCCTCGGCGGCCTCCGCGTCGTAGTCCGGCAGCCCGGGGTCGGTGTACAGGTGCCCGGCCCCGGCGTACCGGTAGACCTCCACGTCGGCGCCCGCCCGGCCCATCTGGAGGTACCAGGCGCTGAGCCAGTCGTCCGTCTCGAACGGGTCCGGCTCGGCGACATGCAGCTGCACCGGCAGCTCGTCCACGTACGCGTTCGCCGCGATGTCCGACGTGCCGTGCAGAAGCAGCAGCCCGCGCGCCTTGGCGTCGCCGAGCGCCAGGGTCTGCGCGATCGCGGCACCGAGCGAGAACCCGGCGTACACCAGTCCGCGCTCGGAGTACGGCGCCGCCGCCAGCACGGCCCGCTTCAGCAGCTCCTCCTTGCCGACCTCCTCGCGGTACTCCATGCCCTCCTCGACGGTGTCGAACGTCCGCCCCGCGAAGAGGTCCGGCGTCCACACCTCGTGGCCGGCCGTGCGCAGCCGGCCCCCCCTGCCCCGGGCCGCGGCCCGGCGCGCCCCGGGCTGCCCCCGGGGGCCGAGCGCGCCCCCCGCCCGGGGGCTGGCGTCGGCCCCCCCCGGGGCGGGGCCGGCGCTCCCGCC
>NZ_VOGW01000183.1:57454-64811 GCF_007896895.1 Streptomyces misionensis
GCCGCACGACGCGGCAGTACCTCGCCGCCATGGCCCCCGTCGCCGGCTCCCTGTGGCCGGACCTCCCGTACGGCGACCCGGACCCGGGCACCGCCCAGGAAGCGATCCCCTTCTCGCGCAACCTGCGCACCCGTCCCCCCCGGCCGACCCCGCGCCCCCCCCCGCGCATCACCGTCCGCCCCGCACGGCCCCGGCCGCCGGGCGCCCCGGCCCGGCAGCGGTCCATGTCACAGGTTCACGATCGGCCCAGCCGGTTACGTTCGAATGCATGGAGACCGTACTGCGCCCGGTGATCGTGGTCGGCGCGTCCGTGTTCCTGACCGTACTGATCGGCTGGTCCACGGACGTCCTGCTGCGCAAGGCCGACGAAGGCCACCCCGAGTCCCCGCTGTGGGACCGGCTGCGGCGCGCCCGCGTGCCCTACCAGCTGGTCCTCTGCGCCGCCCTGCTCAGAGGCTCCTACGACCAGGCGAAGCTGTTCCAGGAGCACCGGGTCGGCGTCGGGCGGACGCTGACCCTGGTGCTGATCGGGGCGGCGGCCTGGCTGGTGATCCGGATCGCGGCGGCCGTGGTCGAGACGACGTACAGCCGCTACGCGCGCGCCCACCACGACGCCGCGCGGGTCCGCCGGGTGCGCACCCAGGTGACGCTGATCATGCGGGTGGTCTCGGCGATCGTCGGAGTGGTCGCGGCGGCCGCGATGCTGCTGACCTTCCCCGCGATGCGCGCGGCGGGCGCCTCCCTGCTGGCCTCGGCCGGTGTCCTCGGCATCGTGGCCGGGGTCGCCGCCCAGTCGACGCTGGCGAACATGTTCGCCGGGCTGCAGATCGCCTTCGGCGACATGGTCCGGATCGGCGACACGGTGGTCGTGGACGGCGAGTGGGGCACGGTCGAGGAGATCACCCTGACCTTTCTGACGGTACGGACCTGGGACGAGCGCCGGATCACCATGCCGGTGTCGTACTTCACCTCCAAACCCTTCGAGAACTGGTCGCGGGGCACCCCGCAGATGACCGGGATCGTCTACTGGCACCTCGACCACAGCGCCCCGATGGACGCGATGCGCGAGAAGCTGCGCGACATCCTGCGCGAGTGCCCGGCCTGGGACGGGCGCGCCTACGGCCTGGTGGTGACCGACTCGACCCCGAACACCATCCAGGTGCGCGCGCTGGTGACCGCGAAGGACGCCGACGACATCTGGACGGTGCGGGTCGCGGTCCGCGAGCAGATGATCAGCTGGCTGTCCGCCGAGCACCCCTACGCGCTGCCCCGGGTCAACACCTCGGACGCGGTGCTCCCGCCCTACCGCGTCCCCTCCCCGGACCGCGGCACCCTGCGCAAGGCCTACGAATACCCGCGCACCGGCCGGGGCTGAGCGGGGGCCGGTTCAGTGTCCGCGCTCGGCACCCCCGTTCACCTGGATCACCTGTGAGGTGATGTGCGCCGCGGCGGGCGAGGCCAGCCAGTGCAGGGTGGCCGCCACATCGCCGGGCCGGCCCGCCCGGCCGGTGGAGGTCTCGGCGATGAGCTGCGCCCGCCGCTCCTCGGCCATGGCGTCGCCGAAGAAGTCGGTGTCCTCGACGTAGCCGGGCGCCACCACGTTCACGGTGATGCCGCGGTGGCCCAGCCGACGGGCCAGGTCGTGGGCATAGGGGTGCAGCCCTGCCTTGGACGCCGCGTAGGCGCCGCTGCCCGAGCCCCGGTAGGCGGCGATGGAGCTGAGGAAGAGCACCCGCCCGCCGGGTTCGGCCAGCCGCTCCTCCAGGGCCTCGGTCAGGAGCGCCGCGGTCAGGGTGTTGAGTCTGAAGGCGACCGTCCATTCGTGGGCCACCCGGTCGAGGGGGTCGTCGCCGGCGGCCGGGGGCTCCAGCCGGCCGGAGCCCCCGGCGCTGTGCACCAGCACGTCGACGGTGCCGAACTCCTTGGCGACGAGCCGGGCCACGCCCCGCACGTCGGCGGGCTCGGTGAGGTCCGCCGCGTGGGTGAGCGCGCCCGGCACCCCGGCCTTCTCCAGTACCTCCGCGCGCCGCCCGAGGAGCAGCACCCGGTCCCCGTCCTCGGCGAAGGCCCGGGCCGTCGCCAGCCCGATGCCCGTACCGCCGCCGCTGATCACGATGTTGCGAGTCATGATCCGAGCGTAGGAGCGTGCCGCCGCCCGCGCTTCCGGTTGTCCACAGTCGCGGTGTGTTCGTATGACCGAATGGGGCGGTGGCTGTGGACAGCCGCCCGGGGCCCGCGGTGCGACGCCCCGGGACGCGGCCCTAGCGCAGGCTGCGCACGTCGAGGTGGCGCAGGACGCGGTCCACGATCTCCGGGTCCATGCCCGGCTCGCTGCGCGCCGCCAGCACCTCGTGCCGGGCCGCGCTGAGCATCTCGCCCTGGATGCGCCGGATCCGCTTCAGCCGCTTGGCCCGCTGGTGCTGCGCCTCGCGCCGCTCCTCCTCGCCCATGTCCGGGCTGATCCGGATGCCGATGTCGAAGGCCTGCCGCAGCATCTGCTCGGAGAGTTCCTCGGGCAGGTCCTCCACCTGCTCGATCTCCCGCAGCCGGCGCTTGGCCGCCTTCGCCGCGCGCACCGCCAGCTCCTTCTCGTACTCCTTCTCCCGCTCGGCGTCCGCCTGCACCCTGAGCCGGTCGACCAGCCACGGCAGGGTCAGCCCCTGGACCACCAGGGTGGCGACGATCACCCCGAAGGCGATGAAGACGATCTCGTCCCGGTCCGGGAAGGGCCGCCCCGCGTCGGTCTCCAGCGGAATGGCCAGCGCCAGCGCGACCGACGCCACCCCGCGCATCCCGGACCACCACATCACCACCGTCTCCCGCCAGCTGGTCGGGATCTCCTCGTCCAGGTCGCGGCGGGCGTGCAGCCGTTTGGTCAGCCAGGTCGCAGGCAGCAGCCACAGCAGCCGGACCACGATCACCACACCGGCGACGGCGGCCGCCCAGCCGATCAGCTCGCCCCAGCGACCGCTGGCCGTGCGGATGGCGTTGTGCAGCTCCAGACCGATCAGCCCGAAGGCGACGCCCGTGACGAGGGTGTCGATGATGTCCCAGAAGGTGTGTCCGGCCAGCCGGGTCATCACGTCGTCGGCGCCGGTGGCGTACTCGGAGAGGTACAGGGCGGTGGTGAGCACCGCGAGCACGCCGGAGCCCTGCAGCTTCTCCGCCAGCACGTAGGAGGCGTACGGCACCAGCAGGGTCATGCCGATCTGGAGGGTCGGGTCGCCCAGCAGGTCCATCAGCCGGTTGGCGCCCCAGCCCAACAGCAGCCCCACGACCACCGCGACCACCGCGGACAGCACCAGCTCCAGTCCGGCGTGCCACGGCGAGAACGTGCCGCTCACCGCGGCGGCGATCGCCACGTGGTAGAGCACGATCGCCGTGACGTCGTTGAACAGCCCCTCCCCCTCCAGGATCGACACCAGGCGGCGCGGCAGCCCGAGTTGCCCCGCGACGCTGGTCGCGGCGACCGGGTCGGGCGGGGCGATCAGCGCGCCGAGCGCCACGGCGGCGGCGACCGACAGGCCGGGCACGATCGCGTTGGCGACGAAGGCGACGCACACCGTGGTCACGAACACCAGGGCGACGGCCAGCATCAGGATCGGGCGTTTGTTGGCCGTGAACTGCCGCCAGGAGGTGCGGCGTACCGCCGCGTAGAGCAGCGGCGGCAGCAACCCGGGCAGGATCAGCTCGGGCGGGATGTTCACATTGGGCACGAAGTCGGCGACCGCCAGGACCCCGCCGAACAGCGTCATCAGCACCGGGGCCGGCAGCTTGAGCCGGTCCCCCACCGGAACGCTCACCAGGGCCCCGAGCAGCAGGGCGAACAACAGAGCCAACTGATTCAAGGCCGGCGCTCCTGGGTCGACGATCACACGCGAGGCTTCAAGCCTGCCACGCCACCCGGACACCGGCCGTCCCGGCACCGCGCGCCGACGGGGCCGCCGCACCCCCGCTCACCGGCGCTTTCGCCGGCCGCCTCGGGAGAACGGCTACAGGGCGCGGCGCATCGCGCGGTGCGGTATGCCCGCGTCCGGGAACTCCGGGCCGTACGCCTCGTAGCCCAACCGCTCGTAGAAACCCAGGGCTTGGGTCTGCGCGTGCAGGTCCACCGCGGCGAGGCCGCGCGCGCGGGCCACGTCCTCGATGGCCCGCACCAGGGCGGCGCCGATGCCGAGCCCGCGCGCCGTCCGCGTGACGGCGAGCCGGCCGAGGGAGCCGACCGTCTCGTCCGCGCCGGTCTTGGCGGTCGCCGCCCCGCCGGTCAGCAGCCGGCCGGTGCCCAGCGGCACGCCGTCCGACCGGACGGCCAGCACATGCACGGCGACGGCGTCGTACGCGTCGTACTCGATGGCCTCGTCGACGCCCTGCTCACGGACGAAGACCTCCTTGCGGACCGCGAGGCAGGCCTCCAGGTCGGCGGGGTCCTCGGCGACCCGGACGGTGTGTTCCGCGCTGTGCTCCGTGCTCACCCGTAGGTCTCCTCGCGGACCTGGTCGAGGGCCTTCTGGAGGTCCTCGGGGTAGTCGGCCCCGAACTCCACCCAGCGGCCGTCCCCCGGGTGTTCGAAACCGAGCCGCACGGCGTGCAGCCACTGGCGGGTCAGGCCCAGCCGCTTGGCCAGGGTGGGGTCGGCGCCGTAGGTGAGGTCGCCGACGCACGGGTGGCGGTGCGCGGCCATGTGGACGCGGATCTGGTGGGTGCGGCCGGTCTCCAGCTTCACGTCGAGCAGGGAGGCGGCGCGGAACGCCTCGATGAGGTCGTAGTGCGTCACCGAGGGCTTGCCGTCGGCGGTGACCGCCCACTTGTAGTCGTGGTGGGGGTGGCGGCCGATGGGGGCGTCGATGGTGCCGCTCGTCGGGTCCGGGTGGCCCTGGACCAGGGTGTGGTAGCGCTTGTCGACCGTGCGCTCCTTGAACTGGCGCTTGAGCGAGGTGTACGCGTACTCCGACTTGGCGACCACCATCAGGCCGGAGGTGCCCACGTCGAGGCGGTGCACGATCCCCTGGCGCTCGGCGGCGCCGGAGGTGGAGATCCGGTAGCCGGCGGCGGCGAGACCGCCGATGACGGTGGGGCCGGTCCAGCCCGGGGAGGGGTGCGCGGCCACGCCGACCGGCTTGACGATCACGACCACGTCGTCGTCGTCGTGCACGATCTCCATGCCCTCGACCGGCTCGGCGACCACCTGCACCGGCGCGGGGGCCTGCGGCATCTCGACCTCCAGCCAGGCCCCGCCGCTCACCCGCTCGGACTTGCCGACCACCGCGCCGTCGACCTGCACCTTGCCGGCCGCGGCCAGCTCGGCCGCCTTCGTGCGGGAGAAGCCGAACATGCGGGAGATGGCGGCGTCGACGCGCTCGCCCTCCAGGCCGTCGGGCACGGGCAGGGTACGGATCTCGGGAATCGTGCTCACCCGTCGAGTATGCCGGACGGGCGGACGGCCCCCGCACGAGCCTGTGGAAAACCGGTTCCGGCCCGGCCTGCCGGGCCGGGCCGTCAGTTGGTGTGGATGGTGCCGTCCGGGTCCCGGCCGAGGAAGGACAGCAGCACGATCAGGATGCCGCCGCACACGATCGCCGAGTCCGCGAGGTTGAAGATCGCGAAGCCCTTGGGCGCGATGAAGTCCACCACCTCGCCCTTGAAGAGGCCGGGTGCCCGGAAGATCCGGTCGGTGAGATTGCCGAGCGCGCCACCGAGCAGCAGGCCGAGCGCGACCGCCCAGGGGAAGCTGTAGAGCTTGCGGGCCAGCCGGATGATCACGACGATCACGGCGGCGGCGATCAGGGTGAAGATCACGGTGAAGGCCGGGGCGAAACCGAAGGCGGCGCCGGGGTTGCGGGTGGCGTGCAGCTCCAGCAGGTCCCCGACGACCTCGACCGGCGCGCGGCCCTCCAGCTTGGCCACCACCAGCATCTTGCTGATCAGGTCGAGCGCGTAGGCGAACGCCGCCACGGAGAACAGCACGGCGATCCGTCGTCCACGGCCGCTGCGCGTCTGCTCCGGCGTCCGCCGTTCGCTGTCGTCCGAAGTGTCCGGCGTTCCGATGACGCTCTCCGCCTCTGCCACGTGAGTCCCTCAACCTAGATACCCGAGTGAGGACGAGACTACGGCACGCCCCTGCGCCGTCACACGCTCAGGAGCGGCGTTCCTGCTTCTGCTTGCACTCCACGCACAGGGTGGCCCGCGGGAAGGCCTGCATCCGGGCCTTGCCGATGGGCTTGCCGCAGTTCTCGCACAGTCCGTAGGTGCCCGCGTCCAGCCGTTCCAGGGCCCGTTCGGTCTGCACCAGCATCTCGCGCGCGTTGGCGGCCAGCGCCAGCTCGTGCTCGCGGGTGATGTTCTTGGTGCCGGTGTCGGCCTGGTCGTCGCCCGCACCGTCCCCGGAGTCGCGCATCAGGCCGACGAGGGAGGCCTCGGAGGAGCTGATCTCCGCCCGCAGCCGCTCCATCTCGGACTGGAGTTCCGCGCGCGCCTCGGCGACCTCCTCCCCGGTCCAGGGGTCCTCCCCGGGGCGCACCGCCAGCTCGCCCGGCTCCGCCGCGGCGGCGCGTGCCTTGGGCACGGCGCCGTCCTCCGCCGTCGCCGTGCCAGGAGTCTTCTTCGCAACCACCGTCGTGGCTCCCGTCTGCTCCGCGGCCCGTGCCGCGCCCGCTTTCTTGGCCGTGCTCCGCTCGTCCGGCGCCGTCTCGTGGGCCACGGCCTTCGCGGTCTTCCCGGCGGAGGGCTTCTCGACCGCAGTGCTGTCGACCTCGGTGACCTTCGCCGGAATGGTGTCCTTGGCCGCGGTTTTTCCGGCGGCCGTCTTCTTCCCCGGTCTCTTCCCTGCGGCCTTCTCGGCGGTCGCCTTCTTCGCCGCCGTCTTCCCGGCCACCGGGGCCACCGCTTTCTCGCCCACCGCTTTCCCGGCCACCGCTTTCCTGGCGGCCGTCTTCTTGGCGGCCGTCTTCTTGGCAGCCGTCTTCTTGGCGGCCGCTTTCCTCGCCGCCGGGTGCCCGGCGGTCTCCTCGGTCACGCCCGTCTGCTCCAGGACCGGCTTCACGGTGGCTCCCTTCTCCGCGACGGCCTTCCCCGTGGTCTTCGCAGCCGTGCTCTTCCTCGCGGGCGTGGCCTTCTTCCCGGCCGTGCCCTTCTTCGCCGCCGTCTTCTCGGCCACGGCCTTCTTCGCGGTCCTCTTCGCCACCATGGCCGCGGCCCCTTCACATATTGTGATCTTGCGCGCGAATCGTGCTGGGACGATAAATCGACTTGAGTCCCGCGGCAACGGGGCACACCGCCCGATTCGCCCGCCCGCACCCCCGCGCCACGGGCCTGAATCCGTTGTGCCCCGCTCCCCGCCGGGTAATCCGCCGGGCCGGGG
>NZ_VOGW01000183.1:65091-84904 GCF_007896895.1 Streptomyces misionensis
GAAAAGCGGTCGGCCGCTGTCCGCGCGGCGCCGTACACTGGGCGGAGCGAGAAGCGTGGATGGGGACGAGTAGCGGCGTACGCAGCCCAGAGCGACCCGGGGACGGTGGAAGCCCGGGGGCGAGCGCGACGTGAAGATCACCCCGGAGCCACCGGAAGAACGCCGCGGCCCGAGAAGGGGCCGGGTCAGTAGAACCGGTTTCGCGAACCCAATGAGGGGGCTCACCGGCGCACAGGGAGCGGCGGCGGGCCAAGGAGGGTGGTACCGCGGGAGCGCGCCGCACACGGCGTGAAGGATCGAAGCTCTCGTCCCTCCGACGGAAGGCAGCAAGTCCGTTGGAGGATGCTCGCAGATGACAGCGCCGACGTACCGCCAGGTGCCCGCACAGGTCGACCTGCCCGCGCTTGAGCACGCCGTGCTCGACTTCTGGCGCGAGCAGAAGATCTTCGCCAAAACCCTGGAGCAGTCCGAGGGACGCCCGGAGTGGGTGTTCTACGAGGGCCCGCCCACCGCCAACGGCATGCCCGGCGCCCACCACATCGAGGCGCGCGTCTTCAAGGACGTCTTCCCCCGCTTCCGCACCATGCGCGGCTACCACGTGGCCCGCAAGGCCGGCTGGGACTGCCACGGCCTGCCCGTGGAGCTGGCCGTCGAGAAGGAGCTGGGCTTCTCCGGCAAGCAGGACATCGAGGCGTACGGCATCGCCGAGTTCAACGCCAAGTGCCGCGAGTCCGTGACCCGGCACACCGACGCCTTCGCCGAGCTGACGACCCGCATGGGCTACTGGGTCGACCTGGACGACGCCTACCGGACCATGGACCCGGAGTACGTGGAGTCGGTCTGGTGGTCGCTGAAGGAGATCTTCGGCAAGGGCCTGCTGGTCCAGGACCACCGGGTCGCCCCCTGGTGCCCGCGCTGCGGCACCGGCCTGTCCGACCACGAGCTGGCGCAGGGCTACGAGACGGTCGTGGACCCCTCGGTGTACGTCCGCTTCCCGCTCACCTCCGGACCGCTCGCCGGCGAGGCCGCGCTCCTGGTGTGGACGACGACCCCCTGGACCCTGGTCTCCAACACGGCGGTCGCCGCGCACCCCGAGGTCACCTACGTCGTCGCCACCGACGGCGAGGAGAAGGTCGTCGTCGCCGAGCCGCTGCTCGCCAAGGCGCTCGGCGAGGGCTGGGAGCCCACCGGGCAGACCTTCACCGGCGCCGAGATGGAGCGCTGGAACTACCGGCGCCCCTTCGAGCTGGTCGAGTTCCCGGAGCCGGCGCACTACGTGGTGAACGCCGAGTACGTGACCACCGAGGACGGTACGGGCCTGGTCCACCAGTCCCCCGCCTTCGGTGAGGACGACCTCAAGGTCTGCCGCTCCTACGGTCTGCCCGTGGTCAACCCGGTGCGCCCCGACGGCACCTTCGAGGAGGACGTGCCGCTGGTCGGCGGCGTCTTCTTCAAGAAGGCGGACGAAAAGCTCACCGAGGACCTCAAGCAGCGCGGCCTGCTCTTCCGGCACCTGCCCTACGAGCACAGCTACCCGCACTGCTGGCGCTGCCACACCGCGCTGCTCTACTACGCGCAGCCCTCCTGGTACATCCGTACGACGGCCATCAAGGACCGTCTCATCCAGGAGAACGAGAAGACCAACTGGTTCCCCGACACGGTCAAGCACGGCCGGTTCGGCGACTGGCTGAACAACAACATCGACTGGGCGCTGTCCCGCAACCGCTACTGGGGCACCCCGCTGCCGATCTGGCGCTGCGAGGACGACCACCTCACCTGCGTCGGCTCCCGCGCGGAGCTGTCCGAGCTGTCCGGCACCGACCAGTCGGAGCTCGACCCGCACCGCCCGTACATCGACGCGATCACCTTCGCCTGCCCCCAGGAGGGCTGCGGCAAGACGGCCACGCGCGTGCCGGAGGTCATCGACGCCTGGTACGACTCGGGCTCCATGCCGTTCGCGCAGTGGGGCTACCCGTACAAGAACAAGGAGCTGTTCGAGAGCCGCTACCCGGCGCAGTTCATCTCCGAGGCGATCGACCAGACCCGCGGCTGGTTCTACACGCTGATGGCCGTCGGCACCCTGGTGTTCGACAAGTCGTCGTACGAGAACGTCGTGTGCCTGGGCCACATCCTCGCCGAGGACGGCCGCAAGATGTCCAAGCACCTCGGCAACATCCTCCAGCCGATCCCGCTGATGGACCAGCACGGCGCGGACGCGGTGCGCTGGTTCATGGCGGCCGGCGGTTCCCCGTGGGCGGCCCGCCGGGTCGGCCACGGCACCATCCAGGAGGTCGTCCGCAAGACCCTGCTGACGTACTGGAACACGGTCGCCTTCCAGGCGCTGTACGCCCGTACGTCGAGCTGGGCGCCGAGCGCGGCCGACCCGGCCCCGGCCGAGCGCCCGCTGATCGACCGCTGGCTGCTGTCCGAACTGCACGCGCTCACCGACCAGGTGACGCAGGCGCTGGAGGGCTACGACACCCAGCGCGCCGGCAAGCTGCTGTCCGCGTTCGTGGACGACCTGTCCAACTGGTACGTCCGCCGCTCGCGCCGCCGCTTCTGGCAGGGCGACAAGGCCGCGCTGCGCACGCTGCACGAGGTGCTGGAGACGGTCACCAAGCTGATGGCGCCGCTCACCCCGTTCATCACCGAGCGGGTGTGGCAGGACCTGATCGTGCCGGTCACCCCGGGCGCGCCGGAGTCGGTGCACCTCGCGTCCTGGCCCGAGGCGGACCTCGACACCATCGACCCGGAGCTGTCGCAGCAGATGGTCCTGGTGCGCCGGCTGGTGGAGCTGGGCCGGGCCACGCGCGCGGAGTCGGGCGTCAAGACGCGTCAGCCGCTGTCCCGCGCGCTGATCGCCGCGAGCGGTTTCGACACCCTCCACCCCGAACTGCACGCGCAGATCACCGAGGAGCTGAACGTCTCCTCGCTGGCGTCGCTGTCCGAGGTGGGCGGCTCCCTGGTGGACACCACCGCCAAGGCCAACTTCCGCGCGCTGGGCAAGCGGTTCGGCAAGCGGGTGCAGGAGGTGGCCAAGGCCGTCGCCGTCGCGGACGCCGCCGCGCTGTCGCTGGCACTGCGTCAGGGCACCGCGTCGGTCGAGGTCGACGGCGAGACGATCACGCTGGCGCCGGACGAGGTGATCATCACCGAGACCCCGCGCGAGGGCTGGTCGGTGGCGTCCGACTCCGGTGCGACGGTGGCGCTGGACTTGGAGATCACCGAGGAGCTGCGGCAGGCCGGGCTCGCCCGGGACGCGATCCGGCTCATCCAGGAGGCGCGCAAGAACAGCGGCCTGGACGTGGCCGACAGGATCGCCCTGCGCTGGACGTCCACGGACCCGGCGGTGATCGCCGCGCTCGGTGAGCATGCCGGACTCATCGCGGAGGAGGTCCTGGCGACCGACTTCGGGCAGGGCGAGGGCGACGACGGCTACGGCGAGGCCTTCACCGACGAGGGCCTGAGCCTGACGTTCCGGCTGCGGAAGGCGTAAGCGCCGACCGCCCATGGGGAAGGGCCCGCCCTCCGGTTCGGAGGGCGGGCCCTTCCCCATGGGCGCGACCACGGACTCGTGTGCCCAACCGAAAGGGCGCGGCCCCGGACGGATGTCCGGGGCCGCGCCCTTCGCGCTGCCGACGCCTATGGCGTACTACTCACCGTTCCCGGTGCTCAGTTGTCGTCCTCGTCGATCAGGAAACCGCGCATCGGCGAGGGGGCCTGGCCCATCGGGGACGGGCCCTGCGGGCGGACCGGAGCCATCGGCTGGGTCATGGCGGGCGTCATCTGCTGCTGACCGCCGTAGGACGGGCCGGACGACTGCGCGGGCGAGCCGCCCATCGTCTGGTTGCCGCCGTAGGACGGGGCGCTCGCGCCGGCCGGGGCCATGGAAGGCGCCGGGGACGGCGGCAGGGACGCGGCGGCCGGGGTGCGCGGCGGGGCCAGCGAGTCGTCGGCCTGGGTCTCCAGCTGACGCAGCTGCGACTCCAGGTACGACTTCAGGCGCGTGCGGTACTCGCGTTCGAAGCCGCGCAGGTCCTCGACCTTGCGCTCCAGCGTGGCGCGGGCGGACTCCAGGGAGCCCATCGCCACACGGTGCTTCTCCTGCGCGTCCCGCTCCAGCGCGTCGGCCTTGGCGCGGGCGTCACGCTCCAGACCCTCGGCGCGGCTGCGGGCCTCGCCGACGATCTTGTTGGCCTCGGAGCGGGCCTCGGCGATCGCCTGGTCGGCGGTCTGCTGGGCCAGCGAGAGGACACGCGCGGCGCTGTCGCCACCGGGCCCCTGACCGGGGCCACCCATGGGACCGCCCATGGGGCCACCCATCGGACCGCCCATGGGGCCGCCCATCTGCTGCTGCATGGGCGGCTGACCGCCCATCGGGCCTTGACCCATCGGACCCTGGCCCATCGGGCCGGGGCCCTGCGGACCACCCTGACCGCCGGGGCCGGCGGGCAGCTGCGGAGCACCGCTGGGCAGCTGGGGCGGGCCTCCCATGGGGCCGCCCATCTGCTGCTGCGGCGGGCCCGATATCCCGGCGGGCACCGGCGCGCCGGGACCTCGCATGCCCTGCTGCTGCTGTTGCTGCTGCCCTTGTTCCTGCTGCTCCGGAGGCTTGCGGGCGTTCTGCTGGTTCTGCGCGGCGGCTCGCGTGGCGGCGGCCAGCTTCGCGCGCAGGTCCTCGTTCTCCCGGAGCAGACGGGTCAGTTCGGCTTCGACCTCGTCGAGGAAGGCATCGACCTCGTCCTCGTCATAGCCTTCTCGGAGGCGGACGGTCGTGAACTGCTTGTTCCGCACGTCCTCGGGGGTCAACGGCATCTCTTCACCTCAACGTAGTCATCGGCAGTCGGCAAGACCGGATCGTCCACACGCTCATCTCACGAAGTTCTGCACGATGGCGATGAGAATGTAGACGATGATCATCAGTACGAAGAAGGACAGGTCGAGCGCCACGCCCCCGAGACGCAGCGGCGGAATGAACCGCCGCAGAAGCTTCAGCGGTGGATCGGTGACAGTGTAGGTGGCCTCCAGTACGACCACCATCGCCTTGCCGGGTTGCCATGAGCGGGCGAACTGGAAGACATAGTCCATGACCAGCCGGAAGATGAGGATGACGAGAAACACCATCAGCGCGATGTAGATCACCTGCGCGAACACGCTCATGGCCTGCGCTTCCCTCTCCCCTGTTCCGTGCTCTTCCGTGCTTCGGTCCGGTCTGCGTCTCAGCTCTGGTTGAAGAACCCGCCCTCTGCGATGCGGGCCTTGTCCTCCGCCGTGACATCGACGTTAGCAGGAGACAACAGGAACACCTTCTGCGTCACCCGCTCGATGCTGCCGTGAAGACCAAACACCAATCCGGCCGCAAAGTCGACAAGTCGCTTCGCGTCTGTGTCGTCCATCTCAGTCAGATTCATGATCACCGGAGTGCCTTCACGGAAGTGTTCCCCGATGGTACGGGCCTCGTTGTAGGTCCGTGGGTGCAATGTGGTGATCCGGTAAGGCTCTCGTTCCGACACGACCTTGGGCATGATCACCGGTGCGTTCTTCTCCAGGGACTGACGTTCTTGTGTGATGGACGCCACGGGCGCGATGCGCGCCGGGCGCCCCGATTCCGCGGGTAGCGAAGCCGATTGGGAGACCGGCTCGCGCGGTGCCGGAGGCTGCACCACTCGCACCGATTCATCCCTTTGGGGTTGATGTACCCCGTGCGACTGATGTGACACCTCGTGTCGCCGGTGGTCCCGCTCGGGCTCCGGGTCCAACTCGGGCTCGAAATCGTCATCGGGGTCGAATCCGCGGCCGTCGTACCCATCGTCCTCCACGAGGCCGAGGTAGACCGCCATCTTGCGCATCGCGCCGGCCATGCTCTGAGTCCTCCGCTCTGTGGTGGATCGGCTGACGACTGCCAAGTGCCCGCGATCCACGCGGTCGTTGTGTCCGTTTCGCGAACACTGACCATATTTTCTGCTGTGGTCCGACTTCCTGGCGACGTTACCCGAGCCGGGGACGGACACCGAGTACCGCAGTGCCGACGCGCACATGTGTCGCCCCGGCCGCCACGGCCTGTTCAAGGTCCGCACTCATCCCTGCCGACACCATGGTTGCAGCCGGATGGGCTCGGCGCAGGTCGGTCGACAAATCCATGAGGCGCTCGAACGCCGCTTGTTCGCGCCCCGCGTACTCCCCGGTGAGCGGGGCGACGGTCATCAGTCCGTCGAGCCGCAGTCCCGGCGCATGGGCGACGAGGTCGGCCAACTCTTCGATTCCTTCGGGGGCCACGCCGCCGCGCTCACCCCGCCCGCTCGCACCCGCGTCGAGCGCGACCTGGATCAGGCAGCCCACCTCGCGCCCGGCGCGCACCGCCTCCTTGGAGAGTGCGGTGACGAGCCGGTCACGGTCGATCGACTGCACGACATCGGCGTAACCGACCACGGAACGCACCTTGTTGGTCTGCAACTGACCCACAAAGTGCCATTTCAGCGGCAGATCCGCACACTCCGCGGCCTTCGGCGCGGCGTCCTGGTCGCGGTTCTCGGCGACGTGGCGCACACCGAGTTCCGACAGGATCCGCACATCGCTCGCCGGGTAGGTCTTGGTGACCACGATCAGGGTCACCTCGTCCCGGGCGCGCCCCGCCGCCGCACAGGCACGGGCGATGCGCTCCTCCACTGTCGCCAGATTCCCGGCGAGTTCGGTCTTACGGTCCGTCATTCCCCATCAGTCCAGCCAGACATAGCCCGCGAGCCGCCCGGTGGTGCGGTCGCGGCGGTATGAGAAGTGGTCGCCCGACTCCAGCGTGCACACCGGCGAATGCGCCCGGTCGCACACCCCGAGCCGGTCGAGCTGCGCGTGCACCCCGGCGCTCACGTCGACCGCGGGGGTGCCCCAGCTGGTTTCGGCGTGCGCCGTCGGCTCCACGGCCGCCACCTCGGCGCGCATCGCCTCCGGCACCTCGTAGCACCGGCCGCAGACGGCCGGTCCGGTGCGGGCGACGATCCGCTCGGGCGCGGCGCCGAGTTCGACCATGGCCCGTACGACGGCGGGGACGACCCCCTTGACCATGCCGGGCCGGCCCGCGTGTGCCGCGGCGGCGACCCCGGCGACGGGGTCGGCGAGGAGCACCGGCACGCAGTCGGCGGTGAGGACGGCGAGGGCGAGCCCGCGCCGGGCGGTGACGAGGGCGTCGACCTCCGGCACCGGGTTCCCGGTCCCCCAGGGTTCGTCCACCACGGCCACCTCGGCGCCGTGCACCTGGTTCATCCACACCACGCGGGCGGGGTCCAGGCCGAGCGAGGTGGCGGCGAGTTCGCGGTTGGCCCGTACGGCCTCGGGCGTGTCGCCGACCGCGCCGCCGAGGTTCAGCTCCTCATACGGAGCGGCGCTCACCCCGCCCCACCGGTCGGTGAAGGCGAAGTGCGCGCCGCTCACGCTCTCGCGCTGTCCTATCACTTCAGGAAGTCCGGGACGTCCAGTTCCTCGGCCGCGCTGTCCGAGTAGGCGGGGCGCGGCACCGGCGGTACCGGCGGGGCGACCGGGATGTCGGCGACCGGCTCGGGGGCCGGCTCCGGCTCCTCCTTGGGCTTGACGCTGCCGAGGGAGCCGAAGGACGGACGGCTCTCCGGCTGCCGTGCCGGGGCCGGCTCCTCGCGGCGGGCGGGGGCCGAACCGGAGGTCTGGCCGAGGGTGTTGTCCCGGCGGGCCGGCGGCTGGCCGCCGTCGAAGCCGGCCGCGATCACGGTGACCCGGACCTCGTCGCCGAGGGCGTCGTCGATGACCGCGCCGAAGATGATGTTGGCCTCGGGGTGGGCGGCCTCGCTGACCAGCTGGGCGGCCTCGTTGATCTCGAACAGGCCGAGGTCGGAGCCGCCGGAGATGGACAGCAGCACGCCCCGGGCGCCGTCGATGGACGCCTCCAGGAGCGGCGAGGAGATCGCCATCTCGGCCGCGGCCACCGCGCGGTCGTCGCCGCGGGCCGAGCCGATGCCCATGAGGGCCGAACCGGCCTCGGACATGACCGACTTCACGTCGGCGAAGTCCAGGTTGATCAGGCCCGGGGTGGTGATGAGGTCGGTGATGCCCTGGACACCGGAGAGCAGGACCTGGTCCGCGGACTTGAAGGCGTCCAGGACCGAGACCTGGCGGTCCGAGATGGACAGCAGCCGGTCGTTCGGGATGACGATGAGGGTGTCGACCTCTTCGCGCAGTTCCGCGATGCCGTCCTCGGCCTGGTTCGCGCGGCGCCGTCCCTCGAAGGTGAACGGGCGCGTGACCACGCCGATGGTGAGGGCGCCCAGCGAGCGCGCGATGTTGGCCACGACGGGCGCGCCGCCGGTGCCGGTGCCGCCGCCTTCACCGGCCGTCACGAAGACCATGTCGGCCCCCTTGAGGACCTCCTCGATCTCCTCACGGTGGTCCTCGGCGGCCTTGCGGCCGACGGCCGGGTTGGCGCCGGCGCCGAGTCCGCGGGTGAGTTCCCGGCCGACGTCCAGCTTGACGTCGGCGTCGCTCATCAACAGCGCCTGTGCGTCGGTGTTGATGGCGATGAACTCGACACCCTTGAGACCGACCTCGATCATCCGGTTGATGGCATTGACACCACCGCCGCCGACACCGATGACCTTGATGACTGCGAGGTAGTTCTGCGGTGCTGCCACGTCGAAGGCCTCTCGCCTCGAATTACGTCGTCGCCGCCGGGCGGTGCCCCGCGCCGGGACGACAGATGCCGAATGGGACGGTCCGTAGCGCCGACCCGAACCCTAAGCCTGAAGTTTAGGGTTACCAGTGTGTCTGTTCCCTGGAGTCTTCTGAACAGGACACTAAGTCGACAAGTGGCGCCCGTTCAACGAACACGCCGAACCTCCCGTTTTTCTTTTCACCCTATGTGATCAGGCATAGCGGTGCCCAACCAGGGTGCTGGCCTGCACTGATGCGCGTCAACTCCCCGATGACGCAGGGGCGGTGGGGACACTGACATCGAAGTGCCGTGCGCCGGAAGCTGCTTTCATGAGTGCGGTGAGGCTCCGCGCCTTGGCGCGGCCGTTCTCGGCGCTGCCCCAGGCGACGGTGCGGCCGTCCGCCAACTCCAGCTCGACGTCGTCGTAGGAACGGACCAGGACGGTCCGGGTGAGACTTCCCACGGCGCGCGGCAGATCGCCGGCGATCCGGACCGCCTCCCGCGTCAGCCGGTCGGTGCCGAAGCGGCGCAGGCTCGCCGCGGCCGGACCGGTCCCGGACGCGGAGATCCGCAGCAGCGGAACGCCCTTGGGCGGCTGGGGGACCGTGGCGAACCGGACGCCCTCGCGGTCGACCTCCACGAAGCCCGAGCCCTTGCGGACCAGCAGGACCGGAGTGCGTTCGGTCACCTTCAACTCGATGCCGTGCGGCCAGGAACGCGTCACCTCGACGGCGCCGATCCGGGGCAGTTTCCGGCGCAGCCGGGCCTCGATGCCGCCGGTGTCCACCGAGACCATCGGCGACCCGACCGGAACGGCCGCGGCCGCGCGCACCTCGGCGGGGGTCAGCACCCGCGTGCCGGAGACCGGAACGCGGGTGACCCGCAGCCACGAGGAGCCGTACAACACCCATACGGAACCGGCTCCTACGAGCACCACGGCCACCGCCAGGATGACGATCATACGAAGGCGCAGTCGTCCGAGCCGGCGGACGAGCGGCGGGCCGGACGACTCCTGCTGGCGTTCCCCGCGCTGACGGGTCGTCGGTCCGGCCACGCTCACTGCCCTTTCGTCATACGGTCCTAACGGCGCGAGGCGATGGCCTCGTACACCATGCCGACGAGCAGCTCGTCGGCGTCCCGGCGGCCGAACTCGCTTGCGGAGCGGGACATCTCGTAGAGGCGGTGCGGGTCGGCGAGCACGGGCAGCACGTTCTGCTGCACCCACTCCGGCGTCAGTTCCGCGTCGTCCACGAGAAGTCCGCCGCCCGCCTTGACCACCGGCTGGGCGTTCAGCCGCTGTTCGCCGTTGCCGATGGGCAGCGGAACGTAGGCGGCCGGGAGCCCGACGGCGGAGAGTTCGGCGACGGTCATCGCGCCCGCGCGGCAGAGCATCATGTCGGCCGCGGCGTACGCGAGGTCCATCCGGTCCAGGTAACTTACCGGGATGTAGGGGGGCATCCCCGGCATCTGCTGTACGCGCGGCAGTTCGTTCTTCGGGCCGACCGCGTGCAGGATCTGGATGCCGGCCTGCTGGAGCCAGGGGGCGACCGTCTGCGTCACCTCGTTGAGCCGGCGCGCGCCCTGCGAGCCGCCGGAGACCAGCAGCGTGGGCAGGTTGGGGTCGAGGCCGAAGCGGTGCCGGGCCTCGGGGCGGACGGCGGCGCGGTCCAGCGTGGCGATGGAGCGGCGCAGCGGGATGCCGATGTAGCGGGCACCCCGCAGCTTGCTGTCCGGCGTGGAGACGGCGACCTGGGCCGCGTACCGCGAGCCGATCTTGTTGGCCAGACCCGGGCGCGCGTTGGCCTCGTGGATCACGATGGGCACACCGAGCCGCTTGGCGGCCAGGTAGCCGGGCAGGGCGACATAGCCGCCGAAGCCGACCACGGCGTCCGCCTTGGTGCGCTCCAGGATCTGCTCGGCGGCCTTGATGGTGCCGCGCAGCCGGCCCGGGACGGTGATCAGCTCGGGGGTGGGCTTGCGCGGCAGCGGCACCGCCGGGATCAGCGCCAGCTCGTAGCCGCGTTCCGGGACGAGCCGGGTCTCCAGGCCGCGCTCCGTGCCCAGGGCCGTGATCCCCACGGTCGGGTCCTGCCTGCGCAGGGCGTCCGCGAGGGCGAGCGCGGGCTCGATGTGGCCGGCGGTCCCTCCACCGGCGAGTACGACATGCACCGAAATTCACCGCTCTCCGGACGAACGCGCCGCCGAGGCACGTCGTCGCATCGTGTTCCATCTCCGAGGCCCCCGCTCCGCACCGGAGCCTCCCGCCCGCTTTCTACCAAAGCGAGGTTGCCGCCTCGCAAGTGCCGTCCGCGCGGCAGGCTCGTCACGCGCGAAGGCGATCAGCAGCCCGACGGCGAACATGGTCGGCAGCAGGGCCGATCCTCCGTAGGAGAACAGCGGGAGCGGGACACCGGCGATCGGCAGCAGGCCGAGCACCGCCCCGATGTTGATCACCGTCTGAGCGATGATCCAGGTGGTCACGCCTCCCGCGGCGTACCTCACGAAGGGGTCCTTCGTGCGTCCGGCCACGCGGATACCCGCATAGCCTAGAGCCGCGAACAGGGCGAGCACCGACAGCGTCCCCGCCAGGCCCAGTTCCTCACCGGTGACCGCGAAGATGAAGTCGGTGTGCGCTTCCGGCAGTTGGCCCCATTTTTCCACACTCGCGCCGAGGCCGGAGCCGAAGAGCCCGCCGGAGGCGAGCGCGTAGATGCCGTGCACGGCCTGCCAGCAGTCGGCGCCCTGGGTCCGGGGCGCGGTGGCGCCGATGCAGGCGAGGCGGGCCATCCGGTTGGGGCTGGTCTCGATGAGGATCACCCCGATCACCGCCGCGACCGACAGCACGCCCGCGAACAGCCGGGTCGGCGCGCCCGCGAGCCACAGCAGTCCGAACAGGATCGCTGTGAGAATGATCGCGGTTCCCATGTCGCCGCCGAGCATGATCAGTCCGAGCAGCAGGAAGGCGACCGGCACCAGCGGCACCAGCATGTGCTTCCACTGGGTCAGCAGCTTCCGCTCCTGCTTGCGGGCGATCAGGTCCGCGCCCCACAGCACCAGGGCGAGCTTGCCGAACTCGCTGGGCTGGATCTGGAAGGAGCCGCCCAGGGAGATCCAGTTCTGGTTGCCGTTGACCGCCATGCCGATGCCGGGCACCTGCACCAGGGCCATCAGGAAGACGGCGGCGGCGAGGATCGGATAGGCCAGCGCCCGGTGCAGCTTCACCGGCATCCGGGAGGCGGCCAGCAGCAGCACCCCGCCGATCACGGCGGCCAGCAGCTGCTTGCGGAAGAAGTAGGAGCCCGGCAGCGACATCTGGAGCGCGGTGACCTGGGAGGCCGAGTAGACCATCACCAGACCCAGCACCGTGATCAGCGTGCTGCCGCCGGCGATCAGGTAGTAGGCGGTCAGCGGCCGGTCCCAGGCCCGCCGCGCGCGGGTGACGGCCCGCTGGACGGGGTTCTCGCGCGGGGACCTGGACACGACGGGACGCCGGGACGCCCGCTGCACGGGGGGCTTTCCGGTACGGCTACTGGGCATCGGCGCCTCCACTGAACGTCGGCCGCCCCACGCGTCCCTCCCAGGATCCGCCCGGCGGGCGGGCCGGGGTCAGGCGCGGAGTTCGCGGACCGCGGCCGCGAACGCGTCACCGCGCTGGTTGTAGTTGGTGAACATGTCCATGGAGGCGCAGGCCGGAGCGAGGAGCACCGTGTCGCCGGCGACCGCGAGCCGCCGGGCCTCCGTCACCGCCTGGAGCATCGCCCCAGTGTCGGTCCGGTCGAGGTCGACCACGGGTACTTCCGGCGCGTGTCGCGCGAGGGCCTCGCGGATCAGGGCCCGGTCGGCGCCGATCAGCACGACCGCGCGCAACCGCCCCGCCGCGGTGGCGACCAGCTCGTCGAAGGTCGCGCCCTTGGCCAGCCCGCCGGCGATCCACACGATGGAGTCGTAGGCCGCCAACGAGGCCTCGGCGGCATGGGTGTTGGTGGCCTTGGAGTCGTCCACGTAGGCCACGCCGTCGATGTCGGCGACGTGCTCGATGCGGTGGGCGTCCGGCCGGAAGGCGCGCAGCCCGTCCCGTACGGCCGTGGCGGGCACCCCGAAGGCGCGCGCGAGGGCCGCCGCCGCGAGGGCGTTGGCGATGTTGTGCGGAGCGGGCGGGCGGACGTCGGAGACCTCGGCCAGCTCCTGCGCGTTCTTCTGCCGGTTCTCGACGAAGGCGCGGTCGACCAGGATGCCGTCCACGACGCCGAGTTGGGAGGGGCCGGGGGTGCCCAGGGTGAACCCGATGGCCCGGCAGCCCTCTTCGACGTCGGCCTCGCGCACCAGGTCCTCGGTGGCCGGGTCGGCCGCGTTGTAGACGCAGGCGACCTTGTTGCCCTCGTAGACGCGGCCCTTGTCGGCGGCGTAGGCCGCCATGGAGCCGTGCCAGTCGAGGTGGTCGGGCGCGAGGTTGAGGACGGCGGCGGAGTGGGCGCGCAGCGAGGGCGCCCAGTGCAGCTGGTAGCTGGACAGCTCCACGGCGAGGACGTCGTACTCCTCCTCGCCGAGGACGACGTCCAGCAGGGAGACGCCGATGTTGCCGACGGCCGCCGTGCGCAGGCCCGCCGCCTTCAGGATGGCGGCGAGCATCCGCACGGTGGTGGTCTTGCCGTTGGTGCCGGTCACGGCCAGCCATGGGGCCGCGTCGGGCCCCCGCAGCCGCCAGGCCAGCTCCACGTCGCCCCAGACCGGGACGCCCGCCTCGGCCGCCGCCAGGAACAGCGGCTTGTCGGGCTTCCAGCCGGGGGCGGTGACGATCAGCTCGGTGCCCTCCGGGAGGGTCGCCCCGTCGCCCAGGCGCACGGTGATGCCGAGCGCCTCCAGGCCGGCGGCCTGCTCGCGGGCGCGGTCGTCGTCGCCGTCGTTGACGACCGTGACGAGCGCGCCGCGCGCGTGCAGTGCCTTCGCCGCCGGGATGCCGGAGACGCCGAGTCCCGCGACGGTGACGTGCTTGCCCTGGAAGTCGAAGGGCGCCGAGCCGGTGGTCACTTTTCCGCTGCCCATCCCGCGTAGAAGAGGCCGAGTCCGACGATCACACAGATGCCTTGGATGATCCAGAAGCGGACCACGACCAGGACCTCGGACCAGCCCTTGAGTTCGAAGTGGTGCTGGAGTGGTGCCATCCGGAAGACGCGCTTGCCGGTGAGCCGGAAGGAGCCGACCTGGATGACGACCGACATGGTGATGAGGACGAACAGACCGCCCATGATGGCCACCAGCAGCTCCGTGCGGGAGAGGATGGCCAGACCGGTGAGGACACCGCCGAGGGCGAGCGAGCCGGTGTCGCCCATGAAGATCTTCGCCGGCGAGGTGTTCCACCACAGGAAGCCGAGGCAGGCGCCCATCAGCGCGGAGGCGACCACGGCGAGGTCGAGCGGATCGCGCACCTCGTAGCAGGCGGCCGGGTTGGTCAGGGTCGTCGCGTTGGCGCAGGACTCCTGGTACTGCCAGACGCCGATGAAGGTGTAGGCGCCGAAGACGAGGACGGAGGCGCCGGTGGCGAGGCCGTCCAGGCCGTCGGTGAGGTTCACGCCGTTCGACATGGCGAGGATCATGAACAGCGCCCAGATCACGAACAGCACCGGGCCGATGGACCAGCCGAAGTCCGTGATGAACGACAGCTTGGTGGAGGCCGGCGTGTTGCCGCGGGCGTCGGGGAACATCAGCGCCAGCACGGCGAAGGCGATGCCGACGATCAGCTGGCCCGCCATCTTCGCCTTGGCCCGCAGGCCCAGCGAACGCCGCTTGACGATCTTGATGTAGTCGTCCAGGAAGCCGACCAGGCCCATGCCGACCATCAGGCCGAGCACCAGCAGACCGGAGAACGTCGGCGGCTTGCCGGTGATCACCTTGGACAGGAAGTACGCGGCGACGGTCGCCAGGATGAAGGCGATACCACCCATGGTCGGCGTACCGCGCTTGCTGGCGTGCTCGCGCGGGCCGTCGTCACGGATGTACTGGCCGTAGCCCTTGCGGGCCAGCAGCTTGATCAGCAGCGGGGTGCCGACCAGGGTGAGGAAGAGGCCAATGACTCCCGAGAACAGGATCTGGTTCATCATCGGGCGGCGACCTCACCCTCGGCCCCGGTCTCGAGCAGCGCCGCGGCGACGCCTTCGAGCCCCACCGACCGGGACGCCTTCACGAGGACGACGTCCCCCGGGCGCAACTCGCTGCGCAACAGGTCGATCGCCGCCTGTGCGTCGGACACGTGCACCGACTCCTCACCCCACGAACCCTCGTTATATGCGCCCAGTTGCAGCCAGGAGGCCTCAATCCCCCCGACGGCGACGAGCTTGCTGACGTTGAGCCGGACGGCGAGCCGTCCGACGGCGTCGTGCTCGGCGAGCGCCTCGTCCCCCAGCTCGGCCATCTTGCCGAGCACGGCCCACGTGCGCCGTCCCTTGCCCATGGCCACGAGCGCCCGCAGGGCGGCCCGCATGGACTCGGGGTTGGCGTTGTAGGCGTCGTTGACGATGGTCACGCCGTCCGGGCGCTCGGTGACCTCCATGCGCCAGCGGGAGAGGGAGCCAGCCCCGGAGAGCGCGGTGGCGATCTCTTCCGCGGACATGCCCAGCTCATGGGCGACGGCGGCCGCGGCGAGCGCGTTCGACACGTGATGCTCACCGTACAGGCGCATCGTCACATCAGATGCACCGGAGGGTGTGTGAAGCCTGAAGGAAGGCTGTCCGGTGTCCGTGAGTCGTACATTCTCGGCGCGTACGTCCGCTTCGGCCGACTCTCCGAAAAGGACCACCTTCGCCTTGGTACGCGGTGCCATGGCCCGCACCAGCGGGTCGTCGGCGTTGAGGATCGCGGCGCCGTCCTCCGGCAGCCCCTCGATGATCTCGCCCTTGGCCTGCGCGATCTGCTCGCGCCCGCCGAACTCGCCGATGTGCGCGCTGCCGACGTTGAGGACGACGCCGATCCGCGGCGGGGTGAGGCCGGTGAGGTAGCGGATGTGGCCGATGCCTCGGGCGCCCATCTCCAGGACCAGGAAACGGGTCTCCTCGGTCGCGGTCAGGGCGGTCAGCGGCAGCCCGATCTCGTTGTTGAACGAGCCCGGCGTGAACACCGTCGGCGCCTTGGTGCCCAGCACCTGGGCGATGAGGTCCTTGGTGCTGGTCTTGCCCGCCGAGCCGGTCAGCGCGACGAGGGTGGCGCCGAGCCGGGCCACGACGTGCCGGGCGAGGGCGCCGAGGGCGTTCTGGACGTCCTCGACCACGATCGCGGGCACACCGACCGGACGCGACGCCAGTACGGCGACCGCGCCCGCCTCGACGACCTGCGGTGCGAAGTCGTGGCCGTCCACGCGCTCGCCGACGAAGGCGGCGAACAGGCTGCCGGGCACCACCTCCCGGGAGTCCCGGACGACCGGTCCGGTGACCTGCACGGACGGATCCGGTATGTCGTGCGTCTGCCCGCCGACGACAGCTGCGATCTCGGCGAGGGAGAGGGCGATCACAAGTTCATCCCTGAGTCTTCTGGATAGCTTCGCGAAGCACCTGGCGGTCGTCGAACGGACGGACCACGCCGGCGATGTCCTGGCCCTGCTCGTGGCCCTTGCCCGCGACCAGCACGGTGTCGCCGGCCCGGGCGCGGCCCACGGCGGCGGCGATGGCGGCGGCCCGCTCCTCGAAGAGGAGCACTTCGCCGCGCTCGTGCGCGGGCACGGAGGCCGCGCCCTGGAGCATGGTCGCGAGGATCGCGAGCGGGTCCTCGGAGCGGGGGTTGTCGGAGGTGAGTACGGCCGTGTCGGCGAGCCGGGCCGCGGCGGCGCCCATCGGGGCGCGCTTGGTCTGGTCGCGGTCGCCGCCGCAGCCCAGGACGATGTGCAGCCGACCCTTGGTGACCTTGCGCAGCGCCTTGAGCACCGACTCGACCGCGTCGGTCTTGTGGGCGTAGTCGACGACCGCGAGGTAGGGCTGTCCGGCGTCCACGCGCTCCAGGCGGCCGGGCACGCCGGGGACGGCGGCGATGCCGTCGGCGGCGGTCTGCGGGTCCAGGCCCGCCGCGGCGAGGGCGACGACGGCGGCGAGGGTGTTCGCCACGTTGAAGGGACCGGCGAGCGGCGACTTGGCCTGCACGCGCTCACCGCGCGGTCCGTGGACGGTGAACGTCGAGTCCAGCGGGCCGACCTCGACGTGTTCGGCGCGCCAGTCGGCGTCCGGGTGGCCCTCGGCGGAGAAGGTGATGACGGGGACGGTGGCCTCGGCGGCGAGCCGGCGGCCCCACTCGTCGTCCACGTTGACGACGCCGAGTTTACTGCGTTTCGGCGTGAACAGCTGCGCCTTGGCCCGGAAGTAGTCCTCCATGTCGGAGTGGAACTCCATGTGCTCCGGGCTGAGGTTGGTGAAGACCGCGATGTCGAAGACGCAGCCGTCGACCCGGCCGAGGACCAGGGCGTGGCTGGAGACCTCCATCGCGACCGCCTCGACGCCGCGTTCGCGCATGACGGCGAACAGCGCCTGCAGGTCGGTGGCTTCGGGGGTGGTGCGCTCGGACTTGATGCGCTCGTCGCCGATGCGCATCTCGACGGTGCCGATGAGCCCGGTGGACCTCGCGGTCCGCAGGCCGCCCTCGACCAGGTAGGCGGTGGTGGTCTTGCCGGAGGTGCCGGTGATGCCGATCTGGAGCAGCCCGCGGCCGGGGTGGCCGTAGATGGTGGCCGCCAGTTCGCCCATCCGGGCCCGCGGGTCGGGCACCACCACGACCGGCAGTCCGGTCGCGGCGGCGCGCTCGGCGCCGGTCGGGTCGGTGAGCACGGCGGCCGCGCCGAGGCCGGCGGCCTGGGTGACGAAGTCGGCGCCGTGCAGGCGGGCGCCCGGGAGGGCGGCGTACAGGTCGCCGGGGCGGACGGCGCGCGAGTCGTGGGTGATCCCGGTGATCTCGGCGGTGGCGTCCGGGGCCGCGGCACCCAGCTGATCGGCCAGCTCCGCGAGGGGTGTGGCGGAGACGTGGACCGGTCGCGGCGGTCCCGGATAGGTCACGGAAGCGCCCTTCTGGGTGATTTGGGACTGATCAGCGTGTGGCACGGCGGTGAGCGTACCGGGCGCACCACCTTCGGAGCGAAGCGAGGGCACGGGGCCGTTCTGGTTCCCGGGTCCGGGGGTGATCGTTGTCACTGGCTGGTTCCTGGTGTTCGGTGCCGATCAGGGCTTGTAGGTGACGGGCAGGTTGGCGGGCGGCGCCCCGGTGGGCGGGACCTGGAGCGTCTTCAGGGCGAACTCCATGACCTTCTTGTAGATCGGTCCGCAGATCTGGCCGCCGAAGTAGCCTCCCGAGGTGGCGTTCTGGATGGCGCAGTAGACGGTGATGCGGGGCTTGTCCGCGGGGGCGAAACCGGCGAACGACGAGGTGTATCCGCGGTACCGGCCGGTGGCCGGATCCACACGGTTGGCGGTGCCGGTCTTGCCGGCGACGTTGTAGCCGGGGATGCGCGCCGAGATGCCGGTGCCCTGCTCGTCGTCCACCACGGACTCCAGCATCTCGGCGACCGTCTTGGCGGTCTTGGCGCTGACGACCCTTGTCTCCTCGGGCTTCGGCGCGGGCGTGAACCGTCCGTCGGGGCCCTTGGTGCCGCGGATCAGGGTCGGCTGGATCCGTACGCCGTCGTTGGCGATGGTCGAGTACACGGAGGCGGCCTGCAGGGCGTTGATGGAGAAGCCCTGGCCGAAAGGGATCGTGTACTGCTGCGAGGTGGACCACTTCTGCGGCGGCGCGAGGATGCCGGGGGTCTCGCCGGGGAAGTGCAGCCCGGTGTGGCTGCCGATGCCGAACTTGCGCAGGTACGAGTAGAGCACCTTGTTGGCCTCCGGCTGGGTCTTGCCGAGCTGGCCGGTGGCGAGGATGGTGCCGATGTTGCTGGACTTGGCGAGCACGCCGTTGAGCGTGAGGTTCCAGGTGGCGTGGTCGACGTCGTCCTGGAAGAGCCGGTCGCCGCGGTGCAGCCGGTTGGGTACGACGACATGGGTGAGCGGGGTCGCCGCGTTCTCCTGGAGGACGGCCGCCATGGACATCACCTTGGCGGTGGAGCCGGGCTCGTAGGCGTCCTGGAGGGCCGCGTTGCCGAGGGCGCCGGGGTCGGCCTTGGACAGGTCGTTGGGGTCGAAGCCCGGCGAGTTGGCCAGCGCCAGGATCTGGCCGGTGCGGGTGTCCTGGACGACGACGTAGCCGCGGTCGGCCTTGGACTTCTTCACCTGCTCGGTGATCGCGTTCTGGGCCGCCCACTGGATGTCGCGGTCGATGGTCAGCTCGACGTCGGAGCCGGGCACGGCGGGCGTCTCCGCGGAGCCCGCGGTGGGCACCTCCCGGCCGCCGGACTGGGCGTAGCGGATCTTGCCGTTCTTCCCGGCGAGCTGCTTGTCCAGCATCTGCTCGATGCCGCCGCCGCCCTGGCCGGCGGCGTTGACCCAGCCCAGTATCCCGGCGGCCAGGTCGCCGTTGGGGTACACGCGCTGGCTGCTGGGGTCCGCGAAGACGCCGGCCAGCACGTTGGCGGTGCCCGTCTTCTGCGCGAGCGCCGACTTCAGGTCCTTGATCTGCTTCCAGACCTGGGGGGTCTGCCGGGTGGCGAGGCGGGTGTAGCGGGAGTTCTTGTCGGCGGGCCGCAGCTTCTTCACCAGGGCGGCCTGGTCCTGGCCGAGGATCGGCGCGAGCAGGGCGGCGGCGCGCTCGGGACCGTCGGTGATCTTCAGCTGCTCGGGGCCGAACATCGTCGGGTCGGCGGTGATGTCGTAGGCGTCCTCGCTGACGGCGAGGGAGACGCCGTTGCGGTCGGTGATGCCGCCGCGCTCGGCGGTCAGCGTGTGGACGACATACCGGTTCTGCTCGGCCTTGGCGGTGTACGTGCCGGCCTGTACGGCCTGCACCTGGAACAGCCGCACCACGAAGGTGAGCAGCACCAGGCCGAGGGCGAGGCCGACCAGGCGCAGCCGGGGCCGGGGGCTGCCGAGCCGGAGCGGGCGCTGGGCGGGCACCCGGCCCGCGGCGGGCCGGCGGACCGGGCGGGCGCCGGGCCCGGGCTGCCGCTGCGCGGCGCCGCGCGGCCGCGGCGGCTTCGCGGGCGCGGGCACGCGGCGCCGCGGCGGTTCCCTGTCGGACACT
>NZ_VOGW01000183.1:85184-127295 GCF_007896895.1 Streptomyces misionensis
ATCCGCCGCCGTTTTCGCTGAACGCGGTCACACCGTCGTCCCCAGCCCCCGCTGCCCACCCCGACCCGACACTGCTCTTCGTCCACGCGGGCATGGTCCCCTTCAAGTCCGATATGACGGGCGAGGCGGCGGCGCCGTGACGACGGGCGAAGAGCGTGCAGAAGTGGGTCCGCACCCTGGACCGGTAGCGACTCCGGCGGCAAGACGAGCCTCGTGGCCTCCGTCAACGCGGCCGCCGAGGCATCGGGGCTGCACGCCGCGCGGCTGCTCGAACGGCTCCTGAACGGCAAGGACGGTGGATCGGCACAACTGCCCCAGGGCGGCGGGCTGCCCGCGGATGTAGGTCTGAGCCAGTCACAAAAAGACCAGGTCAGCTACCTATCGCGGCCTGAAATGCCTTGGGGGGGGGGACGTGATCAGCGGGGCAGTGTGATCCGGAAGCGCAAGCGGCAGATGACCGCCTCGGTGTGGCGGCGGATGGCGCGGTCCAGGACCGCGCCGCGCTGGTTCTGCAACAGGCGCTGCCATGGCTTGGGCAGGTGCATCTCGGGGATCAGGACCACCAGGTGGTCGTGGCCGTCCTCCGCGGCGAGGGCGCACAGGTAGTCGACGATCGGCCGCGTCAGTGACCGGGTGCGGCTGTGCAGGACGGTGAGCGGCACGTCGGGTTGCCAGGCGTTCCATGCCTGGCGGACCTCGTCGGCGGAGGGCGCCTCTGGGTCCTCGGGGTGGACGACCGTGACGGCGCGCACCTGGTCACCCAGTGAGAGGGCGGCGCTGATCGCCTCCTGGGTGAGTTTGTTGACCGCTCCCACCGGGACGACGACGAGGGAGCGGCGATGTTCCGGGCGGTCGGGGACCTCGCCCAGGTGCAGGGCTGTGCCGATGCGCTGGTAGGTGTGGTGCACCGCTTCGAACAGCATGACCAGTACCGCGACGGTGACGAGGACCAGCCAGCCGCCTTCGTGGAACTTGGACACCATCTCGATGACCAGGGCCGCGGCGGTCAGGAGCGCGCCCAGGCCGTTGAGGGCCGCGCGTCCGAGCCAGCCGGTGCCGCCTTCCTCATGCCAGTGCCGGACCATGCCGGCCTGGGAGAGCGTGAAGCCGATGAAGACGCCGATGGCGAAGACCGGCACGAGCTTTTGCGTGTCGCCTCCGGCGGCGACGAGCAGCACCGCGGCGATTGCCGCGAGGGCGACGACACCGTAGCGGTAGACCTGCCGGTCGGCGCGCAGCCCGAAGACGTGGGGCAGGTGGTTGTCCCGGGCCAGCAGCGAGGCGAGCACGGGCATGCCTCCGAAGGAGGTGTTGGCTGCCAGCGCGAGCAGCACCATGGTGGCGAACTGGACGATGAAGAAGCCGATGTTGTGGCCAAGGGATGCCTCGGCCAGCTGGGCCAGGACGGTTTTGGTCCCGCTCGGCGCGACGTGGAACCTGCCGATCAGCACCGACAGGCCGATCAGCATCGCACCCAGGAGCCCGCCAAGGGCGAGCTCGGTGCGCTGGGCCCGGCTGACCCGGGGGCTGCGGAAGGTGGGAACGGCATTGGCGATCGCCTCCACCCCCGTCAGGGCCGAGCACCCGGAGGCGAAGGCGCGCAGGAGCAGCAACACCCCGACCGTCTGGACAGCGGAGGCGGTGGGGTGCACGGGCTGGACAACCGGGTGTGATCGCAGCAGGCCGCCCAGGATCACCGCTGCGATCGCCGCGATGAACACCACGGTCGGGACGATCATCACCTTTGCCGACTCGGCCACCCCGTACAAGTTGACCGCAGTGATCATAAACAGGACCACGAGGCACAGCAGTACACGGTCGCCGTACAGGGTGGGGAAGGCCGAGGTGAGCGCCGCGATGCCGGCGGAGACCGATACCGCGACGTTCAGCACGTAGTCGATGATCAGCGAGGCTGCGGCGATCAGGCTGAGGCGCCGTCCCAGGTGGCGCCCGGCCACCGCATACGCGCCGCCGCCGTTGGGGAAGGCGGCGATCACCTGGCGGTAGGAGAACGTCAGCGCGGCCAGAAGTACAACGATCGCCAGTGTGACCGGCAAGGTGAAGCCGAGACCTCGGCTGCCGGCCGCTGCCAGCACGACCACGATCGCCTCCGGGCCGTAGGCCACGGACGCCAGAGCATCCAGCGACAGTGCCGCCAGCCCCTGTGGCACCGTCAGCCGGTCCCGCTCCCCGCGCTGGGTGCCGGAACCTGGCAGATGGCCGCCCGAGCCGTCGGCGTTCTCAGCGCGTGCAGACACCAGGCCCCTCAAGTTCTGCCAGTCAGTCGGTCCCCCACGACTCTAGGCCGCCGGTTTCCCGCTGACCCTGCTCAGGGCGCCAGAAGAGCGTTAAGCGCACTCGTGTGGCGCCGCCGGTGAGCGCCTCTTGCCGACGGCGGTGCAGGGCCACCGCGAGGGATACCTCAGCCTGTGCGGTGCTGTAGGTCGCCGCACGCACGCCGCAGGGACATAACGGACACAGCGTGGTAAGCAAGGGACGGGAGGTACGCCGGTGACCGGGTTTCCGCTTCGTGACCGCATCGCGCTGGCAGCAGCCGTGGCCGGTCCGCTGCTTTTGGCGCTCATCCTGGTGCCGTTCCGGGGCGGGGTGTCAAGCACGAACCTGGCCCTGATCATGGTCGTGGCCATCGTCGCGATCGCCGCCGCCGGCAACCGCCTCGCCGGCGGCCTGGCAGCCCTGTCCTCGGCCGCATGGTTCGACTTCTTCCTCACCCGCCCCTACCAGAGCTTCACCATCAACCGCGGCGCGGACATCACCACGGCGGTCCTGCTGCTGGCCGTGGGCCTGGCCGTGTCGCAACTGGCCGCCCGCGCCCGGCGGCTGGAGGTGCTCGTCGTCACGGATGCCGACTACCTGGCCCGCGTCCACGACACCGCACGGCTCGCCCAGACCGCCAGGTCCGCCGACGCGGTGGTCGACCACGTCAAGCAGCAACTCACCGAGCTGCTGCAACTGCGGGGGTGCCGGTTCGAGTACGGCTCTCTCCTCGGCCACCCCGCCCGTCTTGAACAAGACGGCGGCATCACCGTCGGCCGCAAGCGGTGGGACATTGACCAGCGCGGCTGGCCCCGCCAAGAGATCGAACTGCGGGCCAGCGCAGGCGGCCGCTTCCAAGGCAGGTTCATGCTCGCGCCCGCTCCAGGTACCCGACCCGATCTCCAAGCCCGCCTGGTCGCCGTCACCCTCGCCGACCAGGCCGCTGCCGCCCTGGACACAGCGGGGCCCAGCCCACGGGAGCGATAGCCCCCGGCCCCTTGTTACGGATCTCGGTACCGGATCCAGCCCCTGGACCAGCAACAACGTCTTGTCACCACCTCGGGACCGGCCCCCTGCTCGCAGATCCTCCGTAAAGGGCCGATGCTTCGGCATGGAACCTTTCTGTCCCCTTCGCTTCCGCGCCTGGCAGACCGTCGTGGCGCTTGGGCCGTGGCGGCCGCAGTATGGGAATCGGATCAGCGGCCGGATACGGGCCGGTCCGGGCTCGTGCACGACCGGATCGGGAAGGTGGTCGGCGGTGGCTCGCGGGCGTCTGCGTGTGTATCTGGGGCCGCCCCGGGTGTGGGGAAGTCCTACGCCATGCTTGCCGAGGGCCAACGCCGCCGGGGACACGGGACCGATGTGGTCATCGGGCTGGTGGAGCCGCATGGGCGTCGCCGGGTTCGAAGCGGTAGCCCATGCCCGGCTCGGTGATCAGGTAGCGCGGGTGCGTCGGGTCGGGTTCGAGTTTGTGGCGCAGGCCCGAGATGTAGATGCGCAGGTAGTTGGAGTGCTCGTCGTGGCCCGGCCCCCAGATGTCGCGCAGCAGCTGATGGCCGGTGACCAGCCGTCCCGGATTGCGCAGCAGGGGGGTGAGAAGCCGCCATTCCGTGGGTGAGAGGTGGACGGGCTCGCCGCGGCCCGCAGCGCCCACCACGGTACGGGCGGTCAGGTCGACGGCGTAGTCACCGACGCTGACCGTCGCCGGTCCGCCACCGCGGTCCGTACGACGCAGCACGGCACGCAACCGGGCCAGCAGTTCCTCCATGGCGAACGGCTTGGTCACGTAGTCGTCGGCGCCCGCGTCCAGCACCTCGACGACGTCGGCGGGTGCGGCATGCTCCGACAGCGCGATGACCGGCGTGGACGACCAGGACCGCAGGCCGGTGATGAGGTCGGTGCCGTCCGCATCCGGGGGGTCGAGATCGTCGAGGTCGACGATGACCGCGTCCGGCGGCTTGCCGGCGGCCAGGCGCAGGGCGTCGCCCACGTCGGGCGCGGTGGCGACTGCGTAGCTCTGCGCGGTGAGACCGACATCCAGGGCACGCAACAGGTGCGGCTCGTGGTCGATGACCAGCACGTGTCGCGTCATCTCTGTCCCTTCTGTCTCTCTCCTTGCGCCGGACGGCCTCTCACACCGGGATTCATCGTCACTTCAACGCGGCCAGATCGTGGTTGAGCTGGACGACGTTGACGCTTTCCTGCCCCAGGAAGCCCAGCTGGCGGCCACTGACGTGCGCGGCGACGAGCCTGCGGACCGCGGCCGGGTCCAGTCCCCGGGTCCTCGCCACCCGGTTCACCTGCTCGTAGGCGTACGCGGGTGAGATGTCCGGGTCGAGACCTGAGCCGGAGGCGGTGACCGCGTCGGCGGGCACGCTGCCCGGCCGAACGCCGTCGAACGCGGCCACCGCAGTGCGGCGCTGGGCGATCGTCTTGGACAGTGTGGCGTTGTTGGGGCCGAGGTTGGATGCGCCGGATCTGGTCGGGTCGTAGCCGGTGCTTCCCGCCGCCGACGGGCGGGGCTGGAACCACCTGGGGTCGGGCGCCGGTGTGGTCTGGTCTGTGCGCGGCGGGTGGTCGAAGTTCTGCCCGATGAGGGCGGAGGCGACCGGGCGTCCGCTGTCCTTGATCATGGATCCGTTTGCCTGGTGCGGAAAGAGTCCCTGGGCAATGCCGGTGACGACCAGCGGATAGGCGATGCCGGTGATCACGGTGAAGACCAGCAGCATGCGCAGCGCCGCCAGGTGGTGGCGGACCACGTGGGCGAGAGAGCCGAGCATGAGGATCGCCCTCCTTGTCGGTCAGTGCAGTCCGGGGACGAACTGGATGATCAGGTCGATGGCCTTGATGCCGAGGAACGGCAGCACCAGGCCGCCGAGGCCGTAGATCCAGATGTTGCGGCTGAGCAGCGCGGCCGCCGAGGACGGCCGGTAGCGCACCCCGCGCAGGGCCAGCGGGATCAGCGCGATGATGATCAGTGCGTTGAAGATGATCGCGGAGGAGATGGCCGAGGTCGGGCTGTGCAGACCCATGACGTTGAGATGCCGCAGCCCCGGGTAGACGCTCGCGAACATCGCGGGAATGATCGCGAAATACTTCGCGATGTCGTTGGCGATGGAGAAGGTCGTCAACGAGCCCCGGGTGATCAGCAACTGCTTGCCGATTTCCACGATCTCGATCAGCTTGGTCGGGTTGGAGTCGAGGTCGACCATGTTGCCGGCCTCCTTGGCGGCCGACGTACCGGTGTTCATCGCCACCCCGACGTCCGCCTGGGCGAGCGCGGGCGCGTCGTTGGTGCCGTCACCGGTCATGGCGACGAGCTTGCCGCCGGCCTGTTCCCGCTTGATGAGGGCCATCTTGTCCTCGGGGGTGGCCTCGGCGAGGAAGTCGTCGACGTCGGCTTCCTCCGCGATCGCCCTGGCAGTGAGCGGGTTGTCACCGGTGATCATCACCGTGCGGATGCCCATGCGGCGCAGCTCTTCGAAGCGTTCGCGCATGCCGTGCTTGACGACGTCCTTGAGGTGGATGACGCCGAGGATCCGGGCGCTCTCGGCCCCTGCCCGCCGTACCACCTCGCCGACGACCAGCGGCGTGCCGCCGGTGGCAGAGATGCCGTCGACCAGCGGGCCGACCTCGTCGGTGGGGTGGCCGCCATGTTCGCGGACCCAGCGCATGACCGCGGTGGCCGCGCCCTTGCGCAGGGAGCGATTGTCCAGCTCGCCATCGAGGTCCACCCCAGACATCCGGGTCTGCGCGGTGAACGGGACGAACTCGGCGTGCGCCAACTCGCCTTCGGTCCGTGCGCGCAGCGCGTGGCGTTCCTTGGCGAGGACCACGATCGAGCGCCCTTCGGGTGTCTCGTCGGCGATCGAGGACAGCTGGGCGGCGTCCGCCAGCGTCCCCAGGTCCACACCGCTGACCGGCAGGAACTCGGCGGCCTGCCGGTTGCCCAGGGTGATGGTGCCGGTCTTGTCCAGCAGCAGGGTGTTGACATCGCCCGCGGCCTCCACGGCGCGGCCGGACATGGCCAGCACGTTGCGCTGCACCAGCCGGTCCATTCCCGCGATGCCGATCGCGGAGAGCAGCGCGCCGATCGTGGTCGGGATCAGGGCGACGACCAGCGCCACGAGGATGACGATGGACTGTTCGGCGCCGGCGAAGATCGCGAAGGGTTGCAGGGTCACCACAGCGATCAGGAAGATGATGGTCAGCGAGGCCAGGACGATGTTGAGTGCGATCTCGTTAGGGGTCTTCTGCCGGGCCGCACCCTCCACCAGTGCGATCATCCGGTCGATGAAGGTCTCCCCGGGTTTCGAGGTGATCCGCACCACGATGCGGTCGGAAAGCACCTTCGTCCCGCCCGTCACCGCCGAGCGGTCGCCGCCCGATTCGCGGATCACCGGTGCAGACTCACCCGTGATCGCGGACTCGTCCACGCTCGCGATGCCCTCGACCACATCGCCGTCAGCGGGAATGATCTCACCGGCTTCGACCACGACCAGATCGCCCGGCCGCAGTTCGGTCCCCGGCACCTCCTCGGTGACCTCCGGTGCGCCGGCTTCCCGGGCACGGACGACGCGGCGGGCCATGGTGTCCTTCTTCGCCCGGCGCAGTGTCTCCGCCTGCGCCTTCCCGCGTCCTTCCGCCACCGCCTCCGAGAGGTTGGCGAAGACCACGGTCAGCCAGAGCCAGACAGTGATCACCCAGGCGAAGACGCTCGGGTCCCTGATGGCCGACAAGGTGGTCAGCACGGCGCCGACCTCGACCACGAACATCACGGGGTTCTTGACCATGAGGCGCGGGTCGAGCTTGCGCAGCGCGCCGGGGGCGGAGCCGATGACCAGCCTGGGATCCAGCATTCCCGCGGAGATCCGGTGTGGTGCAGCACCCGGCGGGCGCTTCGACGTCTTGGCTTCCAAGGTGGTGGGCATCAGTGCAACCCTTCCGCGAGCGGTCCCAGCGCGAGCGCGGGCAGGTAGGTGAGGCCGACGACGATGAGGATCACGGCGGACAGCAGGCCGACGAACTGCGGCCGGTGCGTGGGCAGCGTGCCCGCCGTGACGGGCACCGGCTGCTGCTGGGCAAGCGATCCGGCCAGCGCAAGCACGAACACCATCGGCAGGAACCTGCCCAGGATCATCGCAAGCCCGAGCGCGGTGTTGTACCAGACCGTGTTGGCGCTCAGCCCGGCGAACGCGGAACCGTTGTTGTTGGCGGCCGAGGTGAAGGCGTAGAGCACTTCGGAGAAGCCGTGCGGACCGTGGTTGAGCATCGCCGCCCGCTCGCCCGGCAGGGCCATCGCGACACCGGTGCCGGCCAGCACGATCGCCGGGGTGGTGAGGATGTACAGCGAGGCGTACTTCATCTCCCGGCCGCGCAGCTTCTTGCCCAGGTACTCGGGGGTGCGGCCGACCATGAGGCCGGCGATGAACACTGCCACGACGGCCAGGATCAGGATCCCGTAGAGGCCGGACCCGGTACCGCCCGGCGCGATCTCTCCGAGCATCATGTTGAAGATCGTCAGGCCGCCGCCGCCCGGGGTGAGCGAGTCATGGGCGGAGTTGATCGCACCGCACGAGGTCAGGGTCGTGGACACGGCGAACAGAGCCGAGGCCCAGATCCCGAACCGCTGCTCCTTGCCCTCCAGCATTCCGCCCGCCGCGTGCCCGGCCGTACTGCTCACGCTGTGCAGCTCGTTGGCCGTGACGATGGCCACCGAGGCGGCCCAGATCAGCGCCATCACGGCGACGATGGCGTAGCCCTGGCGGTTGTCACCGACCATCTTCCCGAAGGTCCGTGGCAGAGCGAAGCCGATCACCAGCAGCAGGTAGATCTCCAGCCAGTTGGTGAACGCGTTGGGGTTCTCGAAGGGGTGCGCGGAGTTCGCGTTGTAGAACCCGCCGCCGTTGGTACCCAGTTCCTTGATGACCTCCTGGGAGGCGACCGGACCACCGGGGACGGACTGGTGCCGCCCGGCGATGGTGGTGATCGACTCGAAGCCGTGGAAGTTCTCGATCGAGCCCGCGGCGACCAGCACGACCGCCATCACCAACGAGATCGGCAGCAATACCCGCAGCACGATCCTGGTGAGGTCCTGCCAGAAGTTGCCGACCCGGTCGGTCTTCTTGCGGGTGAATCCGCGGATCAGAGCCGCGACCACGGCGATCCCGACAGCCGCCGACACGAAGTTCTGCACCGCCAGGCCCGCCATCTGCACCAGATGGCCCAGGGCCGACTCTCCGGAGTAAGCCTGCCAATTGGTGTTGGTGACGAAGGAAGCGGCCGTGTTGAAGGACAGGTCGGGGGCGACCGGCTCTGTGCCCAGGGAGAGCAGCAGATGGTTCTGCAGCCGCAGGAAGCCGTACAGGAACAGCACCGAAACCATGGAGAACGCCAGCACGCTGCGCAGATAGCCGGGCCACGTCTGCTCGGCGTCCGCGTGCACGCCGCCGGCCCGGTAGACCAGGCGCTCCGCCCGCCAGTGACGGGGGGAGGTGAGGACATGGGCCATGTAGTCGCCGAGCGGTCGGAAGGTCAGGCCCAGCGCACCGACCAGGGCGATGATCTGCAGCCAGCCCGCGAGAGTGGCGTTCATGGAGACCCTCTCCAGCTACGGACCATACGGGACGCGGCTAGAACTTCTCGGGGAAGATCAGACACAGGACCAGGTAGATCACCAGGCAGACGGCGACGGCCAAGCCGACCACGTTGTCGACGCTCACAGCCGGCTCACCCCCTTGGCAATCAGACCGATCAGGGCGAACGCGGCGATGGCGAGAACGATGAATCCAAGATCTGACATGCGGGTCACCCCCGTAGCGACGACGGGATGGGAACGCTGGGCTACGGCGAAACAATGCGGGTGCAGGGAAAAGGATGCATGGCGGTAAGTACCGACCTATTTAGTACAGTTCTGCGTCACGCACTCGGCGAGCCTCATTAGCGGCACCGTAACGACATCGGGCATCTATTTGACGAGACCTTGATGACGCTGACCCCCAAGCGACTGTCGCGACGCCCTCATGCCTCTGATTCAGATGATCCGGATCATCCGACTTCGGCGGCCTCGACGACGAGATACGCGGCGCCGACAGGAAGAGATGTCGACCGGCTCGACCGCCCGGACCTGTGAACGCCACCTGATGGCCACGAAGCGCTGGTTACCGGCCAGCAGCAGTTCGAAGGCGCGTCGGCGTCTTTATCTCGCTCATGGGCCGCAGCCTAGAACCCGGCATTTGCCGTCGCACGGCCTGGTCCCGCTGGCGCTCACCGGGTCGGGCCACTCTGACGGCTTGGGCAGCAGCACCCCCAGGCGCCCGGCGAGGGCCGTCTCGATGCGGAGCCTCAGCGCGCGGCGCAGCCGCCCCGCCCCGTACGGCCACCGGTCCAGAACCCTCCGCTCGTCGTCCACACCGGCTCAACGAGCGGGGCGCTGCACGCGCTGTCGGCCAAACGAGGGCGGACCGCCCGGGTCAACCCGGCCTGTGCAGCAGCCGGGGCGGAGCTGGAAACGCAGCCGGCCCGCCGCCTGCTGATCGGGATCGAGGAGAACGGCCTCCAGCTCTGCCGGCCGACGCATCACCGCATCGTTCACGCAGCCTTTGCCGGGCCATGGCTGACGATCCGGTCCTCCCAGGTGCAACCCCCTCCTGTGTTCGACTGTCCGGGGTCCGGATCCGTATTCCCTTCCGTCGGCGCCGTGACTCACGTCACGTAAGAATTCCGTGAGAGCTTGGGCAACTCTTTATGTGGTCTGTGGGTCATGTCTGCGAACGCCCCGATCACTCCTACCCCGAGGTTCGCATGAAGCTTCGCCGTTCCCTGACCCTCGCCGCCGCGACGGCCGCCATCGCCCCGGCCGTCCTGCTCGCGGCCCCGATCGCGTACGCGTCGGACGGCGACAGCCCGGCACCCACCACCAGTGAGACGACCCCGGCCTCGGATGGGTCCACGCCTACGGCCGATGAGACGACTCCGGCCGCCGATGGCACGACCCCGGCCGCGCAGGAGTCCATACCCGTCTCGGACGAGAGCACCCCGGCCGCCTCTCAGCCCTCCTCGCCCAGCGCCTCCGCCTCGGCTTCCGCGGCCGTCTCGGCTCCCCCGTCGGTGTCCGCGTCCGCGTCGACGGGCCCCGTGGAATGCAACGGCGACGAGGTCAAGACCGACAAGAACCTCCACACCAGTCTGTCCGGCCTGCCCTCGAAGATCGTCGCAGGGAGCGGCTTCCACGGTTTCGAGCTGAACGTGAACAACACCGGTGACCGCGCCTACCAGCGCGTGGACCTCGGTGTCTTCGCCGCCCAGGTGGACGAGAAGGACTACTTCGTCGACACCAGCCACCTCACCCTGCAGTACAAGGACCCGTCCTCGGGCAAGTGGGTAAACATCTCCCTGGACGAGAACGACGAGGGCGCCGGGTACCTCGGCTACACCGACGTCAAGGCCCACGAGTCCTTCACCATCGACTTGCGCCTGGCCGTGGACAAGACCGCCCCGGCCGGCCTCGGTTACGCCATCAGTATCGGCATGTACGCCGACGACAAGGGCAACTGCGTCTTCTCCGGCGACGACAGCTACTACGAGTTCGGCATACTCAAGGCCGGCACGGCCCCCGGCACCCCCGGCGACGCCAAACCGCAGGGCGGCAAGAAGCCGCTGCCCAAGCACCAGCCCACGGGCAACAACAAGATCGAACCGCAGGGCCACCTCGCCCAGACCGGTTCCAGCTCCATGCTCCCGGCTATCGCCCTCGCGGGTGGCGCCGCGGTGGCCGTCGGCGCGGGCGCCGTGTTCATCGTGCGCCGCCGCAAGACCGCCGGTGCCGGTACCGCCGGCTGACCGGCTGCATCGTTCATGGGAAGGGGCCGCGTCCTGTGGTGATCACGGGCGTGGCCCCTTCGGTGCGTGTGCGATTCGTGTGCGCAGGTCTCGGTTTCGAAGAGGGCCCGCCCCGCGGGTGGTGGACTGGGGCGGGCCGGGAGCTGCGTAGCCGGCAGTGTCTGGGGCGCCGGGTACCGCGTCGTCGGTTTCGCACAGCCGGTCGCCCCTCGTCAGGACGTTTCCTCACGCCAACAGCGGTCCCGGAGCCGAAGGGGATCCGTTGCGCATGGTGGGAGATTGCGCGCGGTGTTCACTTGTTGCGTGGTCGGCGGCGCTGTGACCGGAAACCAACGAACGTCGCGTTTCTCTTGCGTGTCCGGGCGGTGAGTGCGGCCCGGACCGGGGGCTCACTCCTGGCGACGGCAAGCAACAGCCCCATCGCGTAGAGGGCTGCCACGAGGGCACTGCCGCCGTAGGAGAACAGCGGCAGGGGCACACCCGCGACCGGCACCAGTCCCAGGACGCCACCGAGATTGATCGAAGCCTGGACCGAGAGCCAGATCACGATTCCTCCGGCGACGAACCGCGCGAAGGGTTCCTGCGCGCGGGCGGCGATCCGCAGTCCGCTCGCGCACAGTGCCGCGAGCAGGCCGAGTACGGACAGGGTGCCCAGCAGGCCGAGTTCCTCGCCGGTGACGGCGAAGATGAAGTCGGTGTGTGGCTCGGGCAGTTGCCCCCATTTCTCGATGCTCGCTCCGATGCCGTTGCCCAACAGGCCGCCGGTGGAGAGGGCGTACAGGCCGTGCACCACCTGCCAGCAGCGGTCGTCGGGTCCTGGGTCGGTGGCACCGAGGCAGGCGAAGCGGGACATGCGGTGCTGGCTGTTGGTGATGAGCACGGCGGCGAGCAGACCTGCTCCCACCAAGACGTTCAGGAACAGTCGCGACGGCGCGCCGGCCAGCCACAAGAGGGCGAACAGCACCGCGCTGAGGATCACCGCGGTTCCCATGTCTCCTCCCATGAGCACCATGCCGAGCAGAATCAACGCCCCGGGTACCAGGGGGACGAGAAGGTGCTTCCATTGATTGAGCAGGCGGTGGCACTCCTTGCGGGCCAGCAGGTCCGCACCCCAGACGACGAACGCGGCCTTTCCGAACTCGCTGGGCTGGAGCACGAACGGTCCGCCGAGCGCGAGCCAGTTGGTGCTGCCGTTGACGGTCCGTCCCAGCCCAGGTACCTGTACCAGTCCGAGCAGTATCAGGGCTCCGGCCAGGAGCGGGTAGGCCGTCCACCGGTGCCACAGCACCGGCGTGCGGGAGGCCAGCAGGAGGACGGCGAGGCCGATCACAGCCGCCTCAACCTGCCGGCGCAGGTAGTACGACGGCGGAAGCCCGTAGCGCATTGCCTGGATCTGGGAGGCCGAGTAGACCATCACCAGACCGAGGCCGGCGATCAGTACCGCACTGCCTGCCACCAGGTAGTAGGCGGTCAACGGCCGGTCCCAGGCGCGCCGCATGCGGAACGCGTATGGGGCGACGGGACTTTGCCGCGACCGTGCGGCTCTCGTGTCGCGACCTGAGTACCTCCGTTCCACCGCGTCAGAGCCGCCTTCGATTCGCGGGACCGTACGGGTTCTGGCGCTGCTGCCCTGGGCACGCGGTGTTCGCCTCTCCATGGGGAGACTTTAAGAGTTGCGCAGATGGTAAAGCGTTCAGGCGCGCGGTGGTGCACCCGCCGCACGGCCCGCTCATGTCGGTGGCAGGGGTGAGGGTGGGGCGGCGCGCGGTGTCGCCGATCTTGACCAGGCGACGAGGAGCCAGTTGGCGACCATGGGCGAGCCACCCTGGGTCAGGAAGGGCAGGGCCTTGCCGGTGAGAGGTACGAGTCTGGTGACGCCGTCGGCGACGACGAACACCCCGACTCCACCCGACATCGGAGCGCTCGCTCACTACCCCGGGAGTCGGCCACTGTGGAGGGAGCCGCAAGGGACGTGAACCTTCACGATGCCCCGGGTGCCGCTCCCTCGTAGATGGTGAGCAGAGGATCGAGGCCGAGGCGAGTGAGCGTGCTACGGGGGCTCACGTGGGTGGCGATCACTGTGGTACCGAGTGGCTGTGCCGCTCGCGGCGCGGTCAGGAAAACCTGCCCCCGTCGCCGCCGAGGTAGGTCACCCGGAGCAGATCGACTTCCAGGAGCCCGGGCTTCGAACGAAGGGCATGGCGCAGGTCCTCCTCGATGCGCCCGGTGTTCTTCGAGGTGCTCTCTCCGGAAAGCCGCACGACGACGTGCTGCGGTTGGTTCCGCCGACGGCTTGTGCGTCGGAAGAGACGGCGCAGCAGCATCAGGGCTCCCAGGAAGTCACAGGCGGCGGGCGGCGTCCTGGCCGGAATCCTGAGAGCTGCGCCGACCGTCCTCTCTTCAGTGATTGCGCAAGTAGCGAATTATCCAAACCCCCAGCACCGCAACATCAGCCCACGGACAGGGCGCACGCTGATCTCAGCTGTCGGAGTCGGGCTTGCCGCGCGCCGCCGCATACGCCTGCGACGGGGTCATGGAGACGCCGTTGATTTCGACCGTCCTGTACGTGCTGACCTTGGCGCAGGTCTTGGCCTGGTCGGCGGTCGAGGCACGGGCGCCCCCGACCGCGGCCTTCGTGTCAGCCGGCGCGGGCGAGGATCTGCCGCCCGGGAAGGTGGTGCCGCTGGGCCAGTCGGCGCCGATCACCAGGGTCAGGCCCGTGCTGCTCCCCTGCTCCAGATGCGAACCGGACAGCCCGAGTGCCTTGGCGACCATCTGGGCTTCGGCCTTCTGACCGGTGCCGTAGGTGAGCGTGGTGGTCGTGGCGGGGCTCGGTGCGTTGGCGGTGGTTGTGGCCGAGCTGAAGCCCTGGTCGGTCAGCGCACCGGCGATGTCGGAGGCGCGGCCGGTGACCGTGGTGCCGTTCTCCACGGTGACGGCGATCTGCGACGCGGGTACGGCCGGGGCGGTGGCCTTCGCGGTCGCCGAGGCCGCCGCGGCCTCCTTGCCGGAACCGGTGGTCAGTGACTGGTCATTGGCGATGGTCGAGAACAAAGTCTTCGCGCCCGGGCCCACGACCAGCCGGTCCTTGTTGTTGGGGTCCTGGGCCGTCTGCATCGTCGTGAAGGTCATCCGCTTCGTCGGCACCTTGTTCACGTCGTCCGCGAGCGAGATCAGCTTCTTCACGCTGCCCAGACCGTCGTCCACGGTCAGCGCCTTGGTGGCGGCGTCGGCCAGGTCGTAGACCGCGGTGGGGTCGGTGAGGGTGCCCGCGCTCTTGAACTTGCGGATCATCGCGCTGAGGAAGATGTGCTGCGAGACCGTACGGCCGAGGTCGCTGCCGTCGCCGAAACCGTGCCGGGAGCGGACGAACTCCAGCGCCGCCTCGCCCTTGAGGGTGTGGGTGCCCTTGGACAGCTTCAGGTGGGAGTAGGTGTCGTAGACGTCGTCGCTGACACAGACGGAGACACCGCCGACGGCGTCGGACATCTTCACCACGCCGGAGAAGTCGAGCTTGACGAAGTGGTCGATCGGGATGCCGGTGAGCTGGTGGACCGTGGCCACCTGGCAGGCGGGGCCGTACTGCAGCGCACTGTTGATCATGCCGTAGTAGCCGGACGTGGACTGACCGGACTCACTGTCCCTGCAGGCCGGAACCTGGATCATGGTGTCGCGCGGGATGCTCATCACCGTCGCGTTGGAGCGGTCCGCTGCTATGTGCACCACCATCTCCACGTCCGCGTTCCCGTTGCCGCTCTGCACGCCGGTCTTCGAACAGCCGCCTCCGAGCTTGCAGTCGGCTGCGCTGGTGCGGCCGTCCGAGCCCATGACCAGGATGTTGATCGGGGTGCGGCCGAAGGCGTCGGCTTTCTCGGTGCCGCCCTTGCCGTCGAGTGCGAAGCTGTGGATGTTGCCGTTCAAGTGCTGGTAGAACCACCAGCCCGCGCCGGCCGTGACCATGATGATCACCGACAGGCAGATCCCGAGGGCCTTCAGCACCCTTCTGCCGCGGCCTGCCGGACGGGTCCGGCGCCGCAACCGACTGCGGCCTCCACGCGCACGGGACGCCGCCCGTGCCGCAGCCCGACCGCCCGGCTGACGCGCCCCGTCGATCTCGGCCCTACGCTGTCCGGGCACCTGGCCGGTGCGGCTGCGCGTAGCCTGGCCGGCCGGGCCGTCCCACGGGTCGCTCATCTACCACTCCCACGAACGGTCGGGCCTGCGAGGCCGGCCGTCGATGTACGGCCCGGCGTCAGCGGCGGTGCACGGGTAGGCGAAGCAGGTACTCGCCTCAGTTGCGTAGTTGCGCAATCTAGCAAACTTGTAGCCCGAGGAGCACGGCCCCGGCCACACATTCCAGGTGAGGCATCTCATGGAATCGCCTACGAGCCGCGATGCGTCCGCCTGTGCCGACGCAGGGGTGATCGCTCGGTGGGTGTGGCGGCAGCGTACGTGAGCGGGTTACTGGAAGGGACAGCAGCCCATGCGTACTTTCCGGCGACCGGTGGACTTGGCTGAAGGTGATCTCAGTGCGTGTCCTGTCCGAACCGCGCTGTGATCCACGCGGCACCGCGCTCGGCCAGTGCTCGCCTGCGTCCCCACCGTGACCGCCGCACACCAACGGACGAGGACCGTGCCTGCGGTGGCGAAGTCGCCAGATCGGCGAGACGGCCCGCGGAACGCGCCAGTTCCGCCTGCAGCCTCCGCCGCCGTTCGGAAGAACTCGCCCTCAATAACGCCGAATAGAGTCCCTCGACCTCGGCCACAGCAGCGCCCAGCCGCAGGTTCGCCTCACGCACTCGCCGGTACTCCCCGCGCGGCATGCACGCCCATCCTTCCCCCCGATACCGGGGGCGGACCCCCGCTGAACTTCGATTATTACGCAACTCTGCAATCCAGGAGCATCAGGACGCTTCTACAGCCTTGCCCGCCTTGGCCCAGTTCGTATGCAGCCGGTCCAGGTACGAGCGGGCCTGGGCGGCCGGGGTCGCACCGCGGGCGAAGGCGAGCATGTTGCCCGGCCCGGCGTTGTACCCGAGGGCGAGCAGGTCGCTCTTCGTATAGGGGGCGGTCCAGTGAGCCGGGAGCTGGGCCGACAGGTCGTGCAGGTACCAGGCCTCGGATTCGATGGCGAGGTCACGGTCGTCCGGCAGTTGATCCCAACGGCGGCCTGCGAAGTCCCGGCTCCGCTTGACCTCGTCGAAGGCGGCGCGGTGCATGTTGGCGATACCGAAAGCCGCATCCGGTTTGTACTTCTGCCAGGCCCGTTCGAAGGACGGGTCGTGTGGCTTGTACGCCTCGTTGTAGAGGATCGCCATCACCAGCTGGGCGCTGACATCGGCCTGTCGGGCCCGGGTACGGACCTGGATGGCGTAGTCGGCGGGGTCGTACGACGAGGTCGCGGACGACGGGGAGGGTGTAGGGGAGCCGGCCGACGGGCTCGATGGGGAGACAGACGTCTTCCCGTGGGGCGGTGGATCGCCCTGCGGGGTGTCGGCCGCGCGCACGATGACGTACACGACCAGGGCGAAGGCCAGCACGAGCAGTAACCGTTGGCGCTTCGGGGTCCGGGACTCTGTCATGTCGCGCCTTCCTCGTGCCCCGCCTTCGGTCGACAGCCTTGTACAGCAGGGGGATTAAGACGGGCGTGAGCCGGCGCCGGGCATCGGCGAGCGCTCGGGTCGGCTCACCGGAGCAGAGCCGCTGCCTCCACGGCGCTCGAAGTGTGCCCTGGCCGCCAGGAGACCTGCGGCGTAGAGGATCAGAACAGCGGTGAGCAGCAGGTAGAACACGGCGGACATGGCGGTCAGGCCGAGCATCGGGCCCAGCGGTGAAGGGGGAAGCGCCAGGCCGATGACGGCAAGGGCCAGTGCCGCCCAGGCGACCGGGCCCGGTCTGCGGAATTCAGCCGTACGGCGGCCCACGCGCAGCAACATCATCACCATGGCCTGGGTGATCAGGTTCTCCGTGAACCACCCGGAGTGGAACACCGCCTCGTCGTTCAGTGTCCCCGTCCCGTGCATCGCGAGGGCGAGGACACCGAAGGTGGCCAGGTCGGCGACGGCGTTGAGGACACCGAAGCCGGTGATGAAGCCCAGCAGGTCCCTTGGGTCCAGTACGGTCGGCCGGCGTAGGGCGGTGGGGGCGGGTCGGTCGTGTGCGAAGGTGAGCTGGGCGGCGTCGAAGCACAGGTTCTGCAGCAGGACCTGGGCCGGGAGCATCGACAGGAAGGGCAGCAGCAGACCGGCGCAGAGCATCGCGAGGACGTTGCCCAGGTTGGACGACAGCGTGATGCGCAGGTAGGTGACGATGTTGCCGCCCGCGTGCCGGCCCGCGGCGACGGCGTGCGCGATCGCGGTGAGGTCCTTCTCGGCCAGCACCACGTCGGCGCCTTCCCGGGCCACGTCGGCGGCATTGCGGGGGGCGATGCCGACGTCGGCGGCGCGCAGCGCGGGCAGGTCGTTGACGCCGTCGCCGAGGAAGCCCACGGTGTGTCCGACGGTGCGCAGGGCCTCGGTGATCCGGGCCTTGTGCTCCGGGGTGCAGCGCGCGAAGACGGTCGTACGGGAGGCGACCGCGGCGAGCTCGGCGTCCGACAGGAGGTCGATGCCGTCGGCGGTGAGGACGGCATCCGCGGCGACCGGGATCCCCAGATCGATGCAGGCGCGGACGGCCGTTCCCGGATGGTCGCCGGTGAGGACCTTGACGGTGACGCTCCGGTTGGTGAGGACCTTCAGGGCATCGGCGGCGGTGGGCGCGAGCGCGTCCCGCAGGGTGATCAGGCCCCGGAAGGTCAGGCCGCGTGCATCGGTCAGCGTGTAGTCGCGCCGGCGAGAGGATCGCTCCGCGGTGGCGACCGCCAGGACGCGTACCCCGCCGTCGGCCTGCCGGGCGGCGAGGGCGCGCAGCCGTTCCCGCTCGTCGTCCGCGAGGAAACAGCGGTCCAGAACGGCCTCGACGTCTCCCTTGACGACCAGCGTGTGCATGCCGAGCCGGCCGGGGGTGCGCACGACCGCCACGGAGAGACGTCGGTCCGGGGCGAAGGGCACGGTCGCGACCCCGTCATAGGCCGTGAGCGCGTCCTCGTCGACGGCGTCCAGGATCGCCTCGTCGAAGGCGTCGGGTTCTGGCAGGTCGGCAAGTTGGAGGGTCCACCAGGCGTTGACGGCGGCCCAGTGCAGGACCTCGGAGTCCTCCCGACCGTCCGGGCCCAGGGAGCGGTCGGTGACGGGCCGATCCTGGGTGAGGGTACCGGTCTTGTCCAGGCACAGCACGTCGACGGCGCCGACGTCGTGCAGGGCCGGCAGGCGCTTGACGATCACGCCGTGCGTGCGGGCCAGCAGCGAGGCACCACGGGCCAGGCAGAGAGTGACGAGGACCGGCAGCATCTCCGGGGTCAGCCCGACCGCGACCGCCACGGCGAACGGCAGCGTCTCCAGGCCGCGATCGCGCAGCGCCGCGTTCGCCATCAGCACCAGCGGCGGGGTGAGCAGCATGAACCGGATGAGGATCCAGGAGATGCCGTGGACGGAACGGTCGAAGGCACTCGCCTCCGACCGACCGGCCCTGCGCTCGTGCGCCGCGGCGAACCGGGTGCGCGCGCCGGTCGCGGAAATCACCGCGGTGGCACTTCCGGAGGCCACGCTGCTGCCCTGGAAGCAGAGCTGCGGCTGGGAGAACAGCCCGCCGCCGGCCGCGCGAGGCAGGTCGTCTGCGGATTTGGCGACGGGTGCGGACTCCCCGGTCAGCGCGGCCTGGTGCACGGTGAGGCCGCTCGCCCGCAGCAGGCGTACGTCCGCCGGCACCAGGTCGCCCGGCCCCAGCCGGATCACGTCTCCGGGCACCAGCTCGGCCACCGGTACCTCACGGGTCGCCGGGGCCGCCTCCTCGTCGGCCCGCCGGAGCACGGTGGCGGTCGTAGCGACCAGCTCACGCAGTGCCGCCGTGGACCGGTCGGCCCGGTGTTCCCCGGAGGCCCGCAGGACGCAGCTCACCACGACGAGCAGCAGGATCACCGAGGCGGTACTCCAGGCGGAGACCGCCGCCGAAACCAGCCCGAGGCAGGCCAGCACCGCGGTGAACGGGTCCCGCAGGCTTCTCAGGAACAGCCGTGGCCAGGAGGCCGCGCGCCAGCCCGGGCCGGTGTTCTCCCCAAGCCGCGCCAGCCGCTCCTCGGCCTGCGCCTCGGTCAGACCACGCGGCCCGCTGTCCAGCCGGCGCAACGTCTCCAGCACGGTCGGCGCGGACAGGATCTGCGGAGCCCCTTCCCGGGGTGCGCATACGGCCGACGGGCCAGGCAGCTCCGCGTCCTGCCCCGGTGCCGCGGTGGTCTCAGCCACCGGTCCCGCGCAGCTCGCGCACCAGCGCGAGGGCATGCTGCGACCGTGCCGTCAGCTGCCCGACCATCACCCGCACCACGGTGACGACGTCCGGGTCATCGACGTAGTACACCTGCCGCCGGCCCTCGCGGCGGGAGTTCACGAGCCCGGCCAGCTTCAGCTTGGCCAGATGCTGGCTGACGGCGGGAAGTGCTCCGCCGACCCGGTCGGCGAGGTGCGTGACGTCGCTCTCGCCCTGCGACAGCGCCCACATCAGATGGAGCCGGGCTTCGGAGGCGAGCAGTCCGAACGCGGCAGCCGCCTGGGCGAGAACCTCGGCGGACGGATCCTCCACACCACCGACGTTCCCCGTCACAGCTCTCTCCCGTCCCGCCTTCTACACAGCCGACACCCATGTGCCCACCCAGTGTAGGCGGCCGAATGCCCGGCGTTCCCGCACCCAGGACGCAGGAATCAGTCCTCGTAGTAGTTGTTGACCACCACGTCCGGCTAGGACTTGTCCGGGCGATCAAGTGCGCAGCCAGATGACCAGGGCCACTGGTGTGGCGGTGCGGAGGAAGACGTACCCGCGTTTGTCGTTTCGGGTGGCGACTGCTCGGGACTGCTTCCGACGGTTGATCGTCCGCTCGACGGTGTTGCGTTTCTTGCTGCGGGGGCGTGTAGAACGGCGGCGCCGTGGTCTGCACCCGCTGGGCACAGCCGCCGCACACCTGCACCGGCCGGGGCACGCCCCACTGCGGGGACCAGGTCACGGTCATCATGCCCGGGCCGTGGTTAGGGTCGAAGAAACACGTCACGGAAGAACTCCCTGTCGGTTGCGGTGACCCTGCGAGCGCGGGGGCTGACGCGGAGACGACGGTCGGCGTCGGTGCCGTCGGGGTCGGCGGTGCGTATGTAGCGCTGCTCGTCGGCGGCGGGGTGACCGGGGCCGGCCTGACCGGCGCCGTCTCGCTCAGAACGTCCACCCCGTAGTCGGTGGCGATTCCGGCGAGCCCCGAGGCGTAGCCCTGGCCGACCGCGCGGAACTTTCACTCCGCGCCGTGCCGGTACAGCTCGCCGAAGACCAGCGCGGTCTCGCTCGACAGGCCGCCGGCCGCGAGGTCGTAGTCGAGGACGCGGATGTGCGCCCGGTGCACCTGCCCGAAGGTCTGGCTGCGGGGGGCGCCGTCGTAGAGGGACACCGGGAAGACGATCTTCTCGACCTGAGCGGAGACCCCGAAGGGTGAGGTCGACGTGGATCTGCTGGCCGTCTGCGCCGGCGGGGCTGCCGCTGCCGGAGTGGCGGACCGAACCGTCGGGGCTGGTCAGGTTGTTGAGGAAGACGAAGCGCGCGTCGGACAGCACCTTGCCCGACTGGTCGCACAGCAGCGCGCTGGCGTCCAAGTCGTAGCCGGTGTTCGCCTGCCAGCCCAGCCCGACCGTCGCCGCAGTCAGGCCGGGGGCCTGCTTGCTGAGCGACACGTTGCCGCCCCTGGTCAGGGACGCACTCACGCACGTCCTCCGCAGCTGCTTCCGCTCCCCGCCTCCGTCGAGATCAACGTGACCCTAAACCCTTGCAGCTCCCCGGCTTGCGCAATGTCATGAACCAGTGACAGCACTTCAACGGCTTATCTACCAGTCGCCACAGGGGCTGGCCGGTCCTCGCGACCATCCATAGGCTTGCGCAAACAAGCAATCCGAAGCACCGGCGTCCGGCGGACCCCGCCCGACCCAACCCGACTGGAGGACAACGAAGTGGGCATCATCGGCTGGATCATCCTCGGCCTGTTCGCCGGAGGGATCGCCAAGGTCCTGCTGCCCGGCCGCGACCCGGGCGGCCTGATCGGCACCACTCTCATCGGCGTCGCGGGATCCTTCATCGGCGGCTGGCTCTCCGCCCACTTCCTCCACCGCCACATGGAAAAGAACTTCTTCGATCCCTACACCTGGGGTGCGGCGATCGCCGGCTCCCTGGTGCTGCTCATCGGCTACCGCATCCTGTTCGGCAACTCTAGGGACTGACCCGAGTGCCGAGCATGTCATCGGCTACCGCCCTGGTCCGCCATGGCGAGGAGCCACCCCGGTACGGCGTCTTCCTCAACCCGTCCAAGGCAGCGCCGCTGGTGCTGACCGCCAACGACGCAGTGGTCCTCGCCGAGCAATGAGACCTTCGGCGGAAACAGGGACGCCGTACCGGGCGAGGGATGTCCGCCGCCCGCATCGGCAGGGCACCATCTCCGATCACAGCACTGGGCTCCTCCTGACCGAGCGCGCGACAAAGCGGAGGGTCGACGCATCCGCGCACAGGGCATCTCTCCTGAGGCCCAGCACACGGGGCATGACGTCATCAGGCGTGCGCACCCGCCAGCATTCCGTCCCCGACGGGCAGGATCCGCCGGGAACCGGCAAGCCATACGGCAGTGCTGCGCTGCGGTGCTGGACCGGCGGCATACCGGAGTCGCGAGGGCCTGAGGTGCCGTGAGGCCGTATCCGGTCAACCGTCGGCAAGGATCCGTATCCTGCGGCAAGACCCGAGCCCGGAAACGCCCTGTGAGTTGCCGCTTTGCGCAACTGTGCAGCTACTATCTGATCCGAAGATCAAGGGAGCACGGATCCCCGTACTGCCCAGTTGGCCAGAGGGGTGCCGACATGACCAGCGTGAAGAGTTTCTCCGTGTCCGGCTACGGCCCCGAACGCCCGTGGTGGACGCGGTTCTTCGCGCGCGACTCCGTGACCCGTCGGCTGGACTGGCCGATACTGTTGTCGGCCCTCACGTTGTCGTTGATCGGCTCGCTGCTGGTCTACTCCGCGACCCGCAACCGCACCACGATCAACCAGGGCGACCCGCACTACTTCCTCGTCCGGCATCTGATGAACCTCGGCATCGGGTTCGTCCTGATGATCGGCACGATCTGGCTGGGCCACCGCGCCCTGCGCAACGCCGTGCCGGTCCTCTACGGCCTGTCCGTCCTCGGCGTGCTGCTGGTGCTCACCCCGCTCGGTGCCACCATCAACGGCAACCGCAACTGGATCGTGCTGGGCGGCGGCTTCTCGCTCCAGCCCTCGGAGTTCGTGAAGGTCGCGATCGTCCTGGGCATGGCTATGCTGCTGTCGGCCCAGGTCGACGCGGGCGACCGGGCATACCCCGACAGCCGCACCGTGATCCAGGCACTGGGGCTGGCCGCCGTACCGATCATGGTCGTGATGATGATGCCGGACCTCGGCTCGACGATGGTCATGACGGTGACGATCCTGGGCGTGCTGCTGGCCTCGGGCGCGTCCAGCCGGTGGATCTTCGGCCTGCTCACCGTCGGGGTCGTCGGCGCGGTCGCGGTGTGGCAGCTCCATCTGCTGGACGCGTACCAGATCAACCGGTTCGCGGCCTTCGCCGACCCGAATCTGGACCCCTCCGGCGTCGGCTACAACACCAACCAGGCTCGGATCGCCATCGGGTCTGGCGGCCTAACGGGGCAGGGGCTATTCCACGGGGCGCAGACCACCGGGCAGTTCGTGCCGGAGCAGCAGACGGACTTCGTGTTCACGGTCGCCGGGGAGGAGTTGGGCTTCGCCGGCGGCATCCTGATCATCGGCCTGATCGGGGTCATCCTGTGGCGGGCCTGCCGGATCGCGCGGGAGTCGACCGAGCTGTACAGCACGGTCGTCGCCGCGGGGATCGTCGCCTGGTTCTCGTTCCAGTCCTTCGAGAACATCGGGATGGCGCTCGGCATCATGCCGGTGGCGGGTATCCCGCTGCCGTTCGTCTCCTACGGCGGCTCGTCCATGTTCGCCGTGTGGGTGGCGGTGGGGCTGCTCCAGTCGATAAAGGTCCAGCGGCCCGTGCAGGCTTAGCTCAGCGTCACCGTCACCGTCGACACTTCCCCGGACGAGGGCGAGGACGAGGCTACGGACGCGGAGTCGGTGTGCGTCCAGCCCTGGTCTGACGTCGTGCTGCTCCAGCGCCGCCCGGCGTACGTCACGGACGTGGCGTGCAGTTCGGCGGCGTGGCAGACCAGCCACAGGGCGAGGCACCAGCCCGTGGCCGCCTGATCGGCCGCGATCGGGTAGCTGACGTTGCCGCCACCGGTCGCGGGCAGGGCGGCCGGCACCCGGCCGAACTCGCGCCGGACGGCTGCCGCGACACCGGCGTCGCCCTGCGGCACCGAGCCCGCTGCGCCGTTCCCCCCGGCGGGGGCGCTCTCCTCGCCCGAGGCGCCCGACTCGGTTCCGGCCGCCGTGGCTCCGGCCGCCATCGCCGCGCTCACCCTGCAGCTCAGTGCCGGTCCGTCGTGCCCCGTCAGCACGTTGGCCAGCGTCACCGCCATGTCCTCGTGCTGGGCGTACGCCTCGGGATAGCCGCTGCGCTGGACCTTCTGCGCGGCGACGGTGACCGGCAGGTCGAGGTAGTCCGGCACCTTGGCCAGCGCGTCGAAGAACCGGCCAGACGCGTAGACGGGGTCACGGATCTGCGCAGGGCTGCCCCAGCCCTGGGACGGGCGCTGCTGGAACAGGCCGAGGGAATCCCGGTCCCCGTAGCCGAGATTGCGGAGTTTGGACTCCTGGATCGCGGTCGCCAGGGCGACGGTGACGGCCCGCTCCGGCAGGCCGCGCTCGTGGGCCACGGCCGCGATGGTCGCGGCGTGGGACGCCTGGTCCAGATCGAGCGTGACCGTCGTACCGTCCAGGCCGTGCGCCGTGCACTCGTCGGGAGTCGTCGAGCGGATGAACCGGACGGCGAAATAGCTCACGAGTGCGAGCACCACGCCCAGCCCGATCAGTACCGGCCACGCCTTGCGGCGCCCCCCTCTGCGTGCCGCCACGCCGACCCTCCTCTTACCTGGCCTCGACTACAGTTCGTTTGCGCTGTTGCGCAACCATATAACTCTGTTGGCCGTGTCCCCGAGCGGGGTTCAAGGCGATGGACCCGATCGAGGGGGAAGGCATGACGGGTCGGCAAGGACCGGCGAAACTGGCCGTGCGGTCGGGCCGGTCAGGGCGCCTGAGCGACCGGGGACTGGAACTGGTCCTGCTGATAGGCGCCATTTTCATCTGCATGTACGGTTACGCCGAGACGGCCCTCGCCGTCACCGGGAAGCTGCCCCCGGGCATGGCGGCGACGTGCGCGGCCGCAGCCGCGCTGCCCCTGGTGTGCCACGTTGTCGTACGCCGGTTCGCGCCGCATGCCGATCCGCTGATCCTGCCCCTGGCCACCCTGCTGAGCGGTCTGGGTCTCGTCCTGATCCACCGTCTCGACATCGCCTACGCGTCGCACTACCACCACTCGACGGCCGCGGCGCCGGGTCAGCTCATGTGGTGCGGGATAGCTACGGCGGTGTTCGCCGCCGCGGTGGTGCCGCTGCGAGACCACCGCAGGCTGCAGCGGTATCCGTACGTCACGATCGCCGTGGGCATGGTCCTGTTGATGGCGCCGGCGTTCTACCCCGGTGACGTCTACGGTGCCAAGCGGTGGATCTTCATCGGGCCGCTGTCCTTCCAGCCCGGCGAGTTCGTGAAGATCGTCATCGTGGTGTTCTTCGCCGGGTATCTGACGATGCGCAGGGACGCCCTCGCGCTCGCCGGGCGGCGGCTCATGGGCATGTATCTGCCGCGCGGCCGGCAGCTCGGCCCGGTCGCGGCCGTGTGGATCCTGAGCCTGCTCGTCCTGGTCTTCGAGCGGGACCTCGGCACCTCGCTGATCTTCTTCGGCCTGTTCGTGATCATGCTGTACGTCGCCACCGAGCGGACCAGCTGGGTGGTGTTCGGCGTCGTCATGTTCGCCGTCGGCGCCTTCGTCGTCGGCTCCTTCGAACCGCATGTCCACGGCCGTGTCGTCGCCTGGCTGCACCCGATGGACATCTTCCTCCCGCCCGACAAGCGCCCACCGGGGCTGATCTCGGACCAGGCCGCCCAGGCCCTGTTCAGCTTCGGCTCGGGCGGCTTCTTCGGCACCGGTCTCGGCGAGGGCCATCCGGAGCTCATCGGGTTCGCCGGGCGCAGTGACTTCATCCTCACCACGGTCGGCGAGGAACTGGGCCTGGTCGGGGTGACGCTCGTCATCCTGCTCTACGCGCTGCTCGCCGAGCGGGGCCTGCGCACGGCCCTGACCGTCACCGATCCGTTCGGCAAGCTGCTCGCCGGGGGCCTGGCCTCGGCGCTCGTTCTCCAGGTCTTCGTCGTCGTGGGTGGGGTCACCGGGCTCATCCCGCTCACCGGCAAGGCCCTGCCGTTCCTCGCCCAGGGCGGCTCGTCCATGGTGGCCAACTGGCTGCTGGTCGCTGTTCTGATCAAGGTCAGCGACACGGCCCGCCGACCTCCGCCGGAACCGGCCGTCGACGTCAGCGCCGCCGAGACCCAGTTGGTCCGGCCATGAGCCCGCCATCCCCTTCGGTGACAGAGCGGAGGCACCGACGTTGTTCGACGTGAGCCCCCTGGACCTGCTCGTCCTGGGAATTATGATCATCCTGCTGTTCGGCCCCGACAAGCTGCCCGAGGTCATACAGAAGGTGAGCGGGTTCCTGCGGAAGGTCCGCGCGTTCTCTGAGGCCGCCAGGGAGGATGTCCGCTCGGAACTGGGTCCGGAGTTCAAAGACCTGGAGCTGTCGGACCTGCACCCGAAGACGTTCGTGCGCAAGCACCTCCTCGACGCCGACGGCCTCGGGATCGAGGAGATCCGCTCCGCCCTGGACCCACGGGCGGAGTTGGCGGAACTGGCCGACGCGGTGAACGACGAGCCGAGCGAGCCGACTGAGCGGGGCGCGCGAACCGACAGTGGGGCGAGCCGAGCAGCCTCGCCGGAGCAGGCTCCCGCGCACGTCTACGATCCTGACGCCACCTGAGCCGGGGCGAGCGGTCAGACGGCCTGAGCCGCGCCGGACGATCAGGAGATGTAGCGGAGGGGCGGCCCGTCACCCGAAGAAGGCAGCGCAAACTCCTTCTGGACCGCGGCGGGCCGGCGGCCGTAATCACCGGAACGGCCCGGCCCGCCGGAGCTCCTGGCCGACGAACCGAATCGACTGTCACCCCTTCCGGATTCGACGCCGCCGTTACGGGTGCGGGTGAAGCGGTCGTTCGTGCGTGTGCGGTTCATGCGGAAACTTCCTCGATGCGGCACATATCAAGGAATTCCCGCAGGGATCAGTAGCACAGCGAATCGCAAGAATGGACCGATGGAATGCGAAAGCGAATCTGACCGACGAAAAATCCGTGCGGGCACAGGAGCTGGAATGAGTGGCGCGAAGCAGACGCAATGTTCGGGAGTCCACCGCGATGAAGGGATGCGGGCACCCGTGAAGGATGCTCCGTATGCGGGGAGCCGACGGTTTTCCTGGTTGTCGCCCGCAGGCGAAACCACTCCGGGAAAATGCGAGTAGCTGCGGCGCGCACCCCGAAGGACGCGGGATCCAGCTACAAGTAGATGATCACCCCGTCCGGAAAAGAAACCAGATAACAAAAGCGGTTCCAGCAGCGCAGGCGCCGAACCGGAGAGCACTTGAAGTTTTGGGAACCACAACTGCAACTGACATCGAGAGGAGCACGCCGCAGCGGCCTGTGTACGGTGAAGAATCCCACCCCACTTAATGCGTTAGAGAATCTTCCTGCCTGTCCCGTTGAAACCTCGGCTCGCGGACACAGATTTTGACCCAGCCGAAGCGCAACGTTTCGGCACGTTCTGGGGGCGCGCCCCGCATAAGGGCTGCTCTCCCAAAAGATGGTGCGGGCGGGCGTGGAGGTCAGGGTGGTTCCGACAAGCGTCACGGCCCGTCTCCGGCACGCACGGTAGCGGCCATATCGAAGACCATCAAGGACCAGACCGTCGATCAGCTCGGTGGAAACAGCAGCATCCTGGTGCGGCAACGCCGTGACACGAGGAAACGGCGGCTGACGGGTCAGTACCTGACCCTCGACGACCTTCATCAGCGGGAACGCTGTCTGAAGCAGGCGGTGCAGCTGGTCTTCAGCCATGCCTTCGTGGAGGAGACGGTGCTGTGGCCCCGCCGTACGAGCCTCAGGCCCGGACGGCGAGGAACTGACAACAGCCGCAGTCGTTTTGACAGCGGTACAGGGGCACGCAAGGTGCGCAACACCGGCCGCGTACCCTCGGACAAGGCAGTGCCCTCATCCCGGAATTCCAGTTCGGCGGCGCCACCGGCCCGAGCCAACCGCGTCTGGGCCCCAGACGAGTCCCCCGGCTATGCCCCGCCCGCGACGCGCGCACGGGCATGCGCACGTCGCGGGCCACTGCACGGTCGCGCGACTGGATAGCGCGAGTGCCGGTGAAGCGGTTACTGACCTTCAAAGCGTGGTGTCGTAGGGGCTGACGCCTCATGATCCCTGCGGTATGCCGACTGCATGAGGTATGCGCAAGGGGGCGGGCTGACCGACGAGCGGCGGGCCTTCCGCGAGCAGCTGAGGATGGAGGCGGCCGAGCGGTTCGTCCAAGGCGACGAGAACGCGGTCATCGCGCACGAGCTACGGGTCAGTGTCCGGTCGGTGCAGCGCTGGCGCAGGGCCTGGCCCCAGGGCGGGCCGAGAGCCCTGGCATCCAGGGGTCCTGCGTCATTGCCGCTGCTCAGTGACGAGTTGTTCGCGGTGCTGGAGCGGGAACTGGCCAAGGGGCCGGTGGCACACGGCTGGCCGGACCAGACCCGGACCCTGTCACGGATCAAGACGCTCATCGGGCGCCGGTTCCACAAGAGCTACACCGTGCAGGGTGTGGCCGCGCTGCTCAAGAGGCGTGGCTCGAGCTGCCAGGTGCGGCCCGGCGGGCGGTGAAGCGCGACGAGGCGGCGGTGGCCGGCTGGGTGAAGGAGACCTGGCCGAGCGTGGAAGGACCGTGGCGGCGCTCGGGGCCTGGCTCGTCTTCGAGGACGAGGCCGGTTTCTCGATGACGCCGCCGACCACCCGCACCTGGTCGCGCCGCGGCCACACCCCGGTGATCCGCGTGCGGGGCCGCTCCCGCCGCCGCTTATCGGTGGCCGCCCTGGCCTGCTACAAGGCCGGCGAACCCTCGCGGCTGATCTACCGTCCCTGCCCGGACGCCCGGCCTGATGGGCGCAAGAGCTTCTCCTGGAAGGAGTACCGCGACCTGAGCCAGACCGCCCACCGGCAGCTCGGCGGCCCGATCGTGCTGGTCTGGGACAGTCTCAACACACACCTGACGGCCGGAGTGCGCCGCTACATCGCCGACCGCGACTGGCTCACCGTCTTCCAACTGCCGCCCTACGCACCCGACCTCAACCCGGTCGAAGGCATCTGGTCCGTCCTGCGACGCACCACCACAGCCAACCGCGCGTTCGCCGACGCCGACGACCTGATCACCGCTGCCCGGCGCGGCCTACGCCAGCTCCAGTACCGCCCCGACGTCCTCGACGCCTGCCTCACCGGCACCGGCCTCCGGTGCCAGCCACCATGACGACATCACGCATTCAAGGTCAGTAGATCGCGGGACTCATCGACTCAGCCGCCGCTCTTGCGCCTGAACGACCGCTGGCTCGCAGCCGGGCCGTGCGCCGAACGCACCTTTGATGCATCGGACTTGGCGGCCATATCAGCGGCATCCGCCTGCACACCACGCTTGCGCGCCAGGGCTTCGCGGAACTTGCGCTTGAGGTCGTAGTTGCCGTCGCTGTCCGGCTCCAGAGGAGACGTCTCGGGGGCAGCCGGCTCCGAACCTTCCGTAGATACGGGCTCTGCGGACATGTTGACCTCCTGGGTTCGGGGGGTGGGCAAGCACAGCTTGTCATGCCGGGCGCAGTGCGATGTGCCGGCAACATCATCCTGTCCGTTTCGGCGGGCACCCTCTCGCGGCCAGCGGCGTTGACTTCGTAGGTGAGGCACACAGGACGGCTTCGGGTCGGGCCAAGAGTTGTCGATCCCGTGGCCAGGCTGCCAGGGCAACGGCTCTCAGCCGTTGCGATGCACGAGGGCGGTCCTGCGGGCCTCGGCGAGCTTGCGGGCCTCGCCCGCCTTTCGGGACCTGCCACCGGCGCCGCGGGAGGGCTCTTGCTTGTGCCGAGGCTGCGGAAGGGAGCATTGCTGTTCTTGGGCCAGGGGACGGCGTGCCCGCCATCGAGCTGCATCCCGGAGGGAGCCTTGGCGCCGGTGATCCGGCTCAGATCCGCCCAGATGCTAGATCTTGGACTTGAACATGGTGCGCAGCATTTTCAACTCGGCTCCCTGCCTGCTTTGTGCAGGTCAAGGGCGTTGTTCACTGTACATCGGCACTCCTCGAACTCGAAGATTCCGAGGAACCTTGCTCCCGGCTCTCGGCATGACGTGTACACAGTGACCGAAGGTGATCGCCGGGTGAGCAGGTACCCGTCGTCAGGGAGTGGCCGTCTCCTCCGGGGGCGGGTCCTCAGTGACCCGGAAGCGGTTGATGGCTTCGATGTGCCGGGCCCGCGTCTCCTTGTCGCGCACGCCCAGGCCTTCCTCGGGCGCCAGGCACAGCACGCCGACCTTGCCCTGGTGCAGGTTGCGGTGGACGTCGTAGGCGGCCTGGCCGGTGTCCTGGAGGGAGTAGACCTTGGACAGGGTGGGGTGGATCCTGCCCTTGGCGATCAGCCGGTTGGCCTCCCACGCCTCGCGGTAGTTGGCGAAGTGCGAGCCGATGATGCGCTTCAGCGACATCCACAGGTACCGGTTGTCGTAGACGTGCTCGTAGCCGGACGTCGACGCGCAGGTGACGACGGTGCCCCCCTTGCGCGTGACGTACACACTGGCGCCGAAGGTCTCGCGGCCGGGGTGCTCGAAGACGATGTCGACGTCCTCGCCGCCGGTCAGCTCACGGATGCGGCCGCCGAACCGTTTCCATTCCTTCGGGTCCTGGGTGTGGGCGTCCTGCCAGAAGCGGTAGTCCTCGGCGTCGCGGTCGATGACGGCCTCGGCGCCCATCCCCCTGCATATCTCGGCCTTCTGCGGCGAGGAGACCACGCAGACCGGTGTGGCACCGCCGGCGAGGACGAGTTGCGTGGCGTACGAGCCGAGGCCACCGCTCGCCCCCCAGACAAGGACGTTGTCGCCCTGCTTCATCTGGGCGCCGTTGCGGGAGACGAGCTGGCGGTAGGCGGTGGAGTTGACCAGGCCGGGGGCGGCGGCCTCCTCCCAGCTCAGATGCGCGGGCTTGGGCATGAGCTGGTTGGACTTCACCAGCGCGATCTCCGCCAGGCCGCCGAAGTTGGTCTCGAAGCCCCAGATGCGCTGCTCGGGGTCGAGCATGGTGTCGCCGTGGCCGTCGGCGGACTCCAGTTCCACACTGAGGCAGTGCGCGACGACCTCGTCGCCGGGCTTCCAGATGTTGACGCCCGGACCGGTGCGCAGCACCACGCCCGCCAGGTCCGATCCCAGGACGTGGTAAGGCAGGTCGTGCCGGCGGGCCGACGCACTGAGCCTGCCGTAGCGCTCCAGGAAGCGGAACGTCGGCAGGGGTTCGAAGACGGCCGACCACACGGTGTTGTAGTTGACCGAGGAGGCCATCACGGCCACCAGCGCCTCACCGGGGCCGGGCGACGGGGTCGGCACTTCCGCCATATGGAGCGACTTCCGCGGATCCTTGTCGGCCGAGTCCACCCCCTCGAAGAGGCCGGTCTCGTCCTTGCGGGTGACGATGCCGCGGAAGGAATCGGGAATCCGGACACCGGCCCAGTCCTGCCGGGTGACGTCCTCGGAAAGGAGCGCGCTGGTCATGTCTTCCACGTACCGCACCTTAAAGTGACGAGGTCAGCGCGGGAACCCCAGATTCTCGGGCCCGTGCAGGAGGGGTACCCCCCTTACGCCGTCGTCGGGCCCTGCACCGTGGGGTAAGGGGTGTTCGGGGATACGGCTGTCGCGGCGTGCCCCGCGATCAGTCCGACGATCGGCGCCTGGTGCGCCGACAGATAGAAGTGGCCGCCGGCGAAGGCCCGGAGCGTGAACGGCCCTTCGGTGTGCTTGGCCCAGGCCCGCGCCTCGTCCAGGGTCACCTTGGGATCGTCGTCACCGATCAGGCACACCACCGGGCACCGCAGCTTCGGCCCCGGCTCGTACCGGTAGGTCTCGATGGCCCGGTAGTCGGCGCGGATCGCCGGCAGCACCATCCGCTGCACCTCCGGATCGGTGAGGAGTCCCGCGTCCGTGCCGTTCAGCCGGCGTATCTCCGCGAGGACGCCCTGGTCGTCCCGCAGGTGCACGGTCTCCACCCGGACGCGGGACGGTGCACGTCGGGCGGAGACGAACAGGCCCCCCAGGACGATGCCGTGGTCGTTCTCCAGCCGGCGCGCGATCTCGAAGCCGAGGGTCGCTCCGAGGCTGTGCCCGAAGAAGAGCAATGGCCGGTCCGCCCAGGGCAGCAGTTCCGCCACCGCCTCGTCGGCCAGCTCGGCGATGCTGGTCGCACAGGGCTCGGCGCGCCGGTCCTGCCGGCCCGGGTACTGCAGGGCCACGACGTCGACGGAGGGCGGCATCGCCGCCGAGACCGGGTGGTAGAAGGAGGCGGAGCCGCCGGCGTGGGGCAGACAGACCAGCCGGACGTCACTGTCGGAACGGGGGTGGTAGCGGCGGATCCACGCACTGTTCCGCTCGGTCGGGTCGGCCATGTCGCTGAGAAGTCCCTTCCACGGACAACCACGGAGCACGCTGGGAACGCTTGCCTGTCACAATCTGCGTCACAGTCTCCCTGTGCGTGAGCGGCGTTCCCACCCCTATCACCCCCCTCAGCCGGTCACCCGAGGTCGACCCACACCTTGCCCGATGCGGTGGCCGCCGCGGCGAACGCCTCGTCGACGTCGTCCAGGGGGTAGCCATCGCTGACCACCGCGCCTAGGGGGGAGGATGACGGTGAGCGCAGCGCGCCGACGGTCCGGGCGAAGTCTCCGGGGTGGTCGTAGACCATGCTGCCGATGAGGGTGACCTGCCCGGCCACCAGGTCACGGGGAGAGAGCTCGAGCGGCGCGGTGCCGAGGCCGATCAGTACGGCGGTGCCGTACGGGGCGAGGCGCCGCAGCCCCTGCTCGACGGCTCCGGAGGCGCCGGAGGTCTCGAAGAGGTACGGGAATGTCTCGCCGCCCTGCGGCGCCGACAGCGCGCCCAGGGAACAAGCCCGTTCAAGGCGGGCCGCGTTGGGCTCCTGGACGTACACCGTCACCCCGTGCTCGACCAGTGCCCGGCACAGCAGCAGGCCCTGCGAGCCGGCACCGGTCACGAGGCAGGAGAGGCCGGGCGTGATGCCTGAGCGGCGCAGCGCCGCCCATGCCACGGTCGCCGGCTCCACGCAGACCAGGTCCTTCAGTGGCACGTCCGGCGCGACCGGCCACACGAACTCCACCGGCGCCACCGCGTATTCGCTCAGCAGCCCCGGCACGGTCAGCCCGACCGCGGCCCGGCCGGCACAGGCCGACGTCCGTCCCTCCCGGCACGGCGGGCACGCCAGACAGCAGTAGTCCGGCTCGATGACCACGTCCTGACCGACCGTCAGGCCCTCGACACCGACGCCGATCGCGGCCACGCGGCCGGCACCCTCGTGGCCCAGGATCCACGGCCGGCGCGGCGGGGGCCGCCGTCCCGCGTACACCGCGAGGTCGGAGCCGCACAGGCCGGTGCCGCGCATCCTGATCAGCACCTCTCCGGCACCGCACGTGGGGTCCGGCACGGAGGTCACGGACAGCACACCGGGCTCCGTCAGCACGGCGGCCCTCAAAGGACCGCCCACTCGTCGCGGCGGCGGATCGTCGGCGGGCGCATGCGCCAAGCCTGCCACGTGCGATCAGCCCGCGGTAGACCGCACCGATGTCCTTGCGCCATTTTCTTCCGGCAGCGGCCAAATCCCCCTTCACAACAGCGGGTTTCGGCCTGTGGACGGGCTCGTCGAACGCGTACGCTGTGCCAGGCAATCACGCACCGCGTGTACCATGAAAGAGGAGCATTTCGACATGTCGGACAGCACCCTGGTCTCCGAAGTGGACCAGAGCTTGTACGCACTTTCCCCCGAAGGACAGGCATTACTGTTCACCGAGGCGAAGACGGCCTATGCCTTCCGCGACGAGCCGGTCGGGGACGACCACCTGAAGGCCATATACGAACTCTTCAAGTGGGCTCCGACCTCGGCGAATATCAACCCGCTGCGGATCCTCTACGTCCGCACCGAGGACGGCAAGCGCCGACTCCTCGACGGCGTGGCACCGCCCAACCGTGAGCAGACCGCATCGGCCCCGGTCACCGCGGTGCTGGCGGCGGACACGCAGTTCGCGGAGTACGTCCCCTTCCTGGCCCCGTCCAACCCTGAGCTCCGGGCGGTACTGGAGTCCAACGAGGCCCTGCGGGTGGCCCAGATGGACCTCAACGCCAGGCTCCAGGCCGGTTACTTCGTGCTGGCCGTGCGGGCCGCGGGCCTGGCCGCGGGCCCGATGGGCGGCTTCAACGCGCGCGCCGTCGATGAGGAGTTCTTCCCCGACGGCCGGTGGAAGTCGATCCTGCTGGTCAACATCGGCCACCCTGCCGAAAACGCGTTCCGCGAGCGGGGAGCGCGGCCGTCCTACGAGCAAGCCGTGCAACTGGTCTGACAGCGGATCAGCTCGGCACGACGCCGACATTTCGAGAGAACGGGACACTCGGCGCGAGTGCCCCGTTCCCCCGCCGCACCCGGCCCGCGCGCGAAGCCGGAGCAGTTCGTGACGTACGACTCAATCGCTTGACATTTCGGTGCGCGGCGATTTATCCATGATTCTGAGAGTTGCTCCCACCCATTCGGTGTCCTCCCACTCATTCGGTGCGCGCCCACCCGCGCCTTGACCACACACCGTCACCACAAAGACTCCGGTTTTTACCTGTCTTTTTTCCTCCATCATTCTCGCCGTGACGTGAAACGTCACCGCTGTCGTCTGCCCGTACGTCAAGCAGTTCGAGCGGCGGTGTTCCCTTCGCGGCCGCACAACACTAGGGAATGTCGGGAGCTGGCATGTCATTAGGTTTTGTAGAATGCCGCGATTCTACGGCCGCCGTCACCGGCCGACGTGATCTGGTCGAGCGCGACGCCGCACTGACCGCGCTGCGCGCGTCGTTGGCGGACGCCGCCGGCGGCAAAGGACGGCTGGTCGTCGTCGAGGGACCGCTCGGCAGCGGCAAGAGCAGACTGGTCCACGAGTTCCTCGAGACCCTGGAACCCGGCACCGCGCGCGTCCTGCGGGCCACCGCGTCGCTGCGCGAAGAGGCGCTGCCGTTCGGCGTGCTGACCCAACTCTCCCACGGCCTGGCCATCCCGCCGGCCCGCCGGGAGGCGTTCCGCTCCCTGCTCGCCGCGGCGGTCGAGCACGCCCTCCTCCACGGCGGCACCGCCCCCGCGGCCCAGGACACCGCGGACCCCCGGATCGCGGGCGCGTTCCAGAAACTCACCGTGGAACTGGCTTACTTGGCCGAAAGCACCCCCCTGGTGATCTGTGTCGACAACGCCCACTACGTGGACGCCCCCTCCTTACACTTCCTCGCGGGCGTCGTGGCCTGGCTGCACTCCACCCGCATCCTGGTGCTTGTCACCGACAACCCGACCATGCGCCGGCCGCGCTCACCGCTCCTCGGCGGGCTCGCACCGAGCCCTCACGTCCAGCGCGTCCCTCTGGCCCCGCTCAGCCGAGCCGCCGTGCACAGGCTCGCCACCCGGCTCCTCGGACCGTGCACCGCCACCCCCCGGCTCACCGCCGACCTGTACGCCGTCAGCGGCGGCAACCCGCTGGCCGTACGTGCTCTGATCGTCGATCAGCAGACGGGCGGCACCGGCCACCCGGAAGGGTACGGACAGGCGCTCCTTGACCTCGTGGCCCACGCCCGGCCGCCGATACCGGCCGTGGTCCGCTCCCTTGCGGTGCTCGGCGGCGCCCCGGAGCCGGCCGACGTGGCCCCGCTGGCCGGGCAGGACACCAAGACCACCCGCTGGGCCCTGCGGGCCCTGGCCGACGCGGGCTTGCTGAGCGCCGACGCACGAGTGCCGAGCGCCCACGCGGGCCTGCCCGGTACCGGTGTCATGGTGCCGGCAGCCGGGACCGGGACCGCGGCACCGGCGCGCGCCGAGCGGTACGCGTTCCGGCATCCGGCCGGTGCCGCCGCCGTCCTGGACAACCTGCCCGCCGCCGACCGGACCGCGCTGCACCACGCCGCCGCGGAACTGCTGCGGGAGAACGGCGCCTCCGCTCTCACGGTCGCCCGGCAGCTCACGAGCGCCGGGGACGCGGGCATCGACGACGGCATCGACGTACTTCTCACCGCCTCCCAGGAGGCACTGGCGGCCGGCGACGTCGGCACCGCCCTCGGCTGTCTCGGCCTCGCCCGGCGCAGCCGGACCGACGGCACCACCGCCGCCCGCGTCCTGACCCGGCTCAGCCGCCTGGAACGGCAGTTGAAACCGCAGGCGGCCGTCCGCCACCTCCGCCCCCAGCTCGACGACTTCAAGGCCGGCCACCTGGACCGGCGGGGCGTCTCGGAACTCGTCCTCGGTCTCGCCGACACCGGCGCCCTGCACGACCTGACCGCCCTGCTCGACGTCCTGCGCACCCGGTACCGGCAGGACACCGGGCCCGGACCCGGCACCGAGGACATCCGCTCCCTGACGAGCTGGGCGGCGATGGCCTACCCCCTCCACACCGGCCTGCGCAGACTCGCCCACTCCGTCGCCGCGGCCACCCCCGCGGCCGTCCCCTGCCACGACCCATGGCTGCCCTCCGCGGTCGCCCTGTCCGACGACTACGTCGACGGGCGCCACGAGCAGCTGGTCCAGCGCGCCGAACTCCTGCTGAGCACCTACCGCCTCGACCACGACTCGTTGTGGAACGTGGAGTCCGGGGTGCTGGCCCTGCGCGGCCTCTGCCACGCGGGTCGGCCGGACGAGGTGGTCGCCTGGTGCGAGAAACTGGAGGCCGAGGCCGCCGCCCACCACGCCGTCGCCTCACAGGCCCGGTTCCTCGCCGTGCGCGTCGAGGCCCACCTGCGGCGCGGCAACCTCGCCCACGCCCGCGACCTGGCCGCCCACGCCCTGGCCCTCGTCCCGCCGCAGGGCTGGGGGGTCGGCCTCGCCGGCGTTCTGGCGTTCGCCATTCTGGCCGCCACCCGCTCCGGAGACCTGTCGGCGGCCGAGAAGTACGTGGCGCTGCCGCTGCCCGAACACGCCCTGCACAGCCGCCACGGCGCCGCCTACCTGCACGCCCGCGGCCACTATCGGCTCGCCACCCACCATCCGCAGGCCGCGCTCGCCGACTTCCTCGCCTGCGGCCGCTTCGCCGAGACCTGGGGCAGGCCCGGTGCCGACGTGGTCCCCTGGCGCCTCAGCGCGGCCGAGGCCTGGCTCGCGCAGAACGACCAGGAACAGGCCAAACGCCTGGTACGCGAACAGCTCGCCCGGCTGCTTCCCGGCCCCTCCCGGGAACGTGGGCAGAGCCTGCGCACCCTGGCCGCGGTGAGCCGGGTCACCCGCCGCCCGCAACTGCTCACCGAGGCCGTCGACATGCTCAAGGAGAGCGGCGACGACTACGGACTCACCCGCGCCCTCATCGACCTCAGCGCTGCCTTCCGTGACGCCGGCGACCAGCGCAACGCCCGCCGGGTGGCCCACCGCGCCTGGCACCTCGCCAAGCAGACCGGCATCGAACACCTGTACCACAAGGCCGCCCTCGACCCGGCCGGCTCCGAGGCCGCGCCCGCCGCCGACGCGGAGGAACGCCCCGAGGGCGTCTCCTCGCTGACCCGGCAGGAACGCAAGATCGCGGCACTGGCCTCCAAGGGGTACACCAACCGGGAGATCGCCGCCAAGCTGTACATCACCGCCAGTACGGTCGAGCAGCACCTCACCCGCGTCTTCCGCAAGGTCAACGTCAAACGGCGCCAGGAACTGCCCTACCTGCTGTGACCGGCCGGCCGGTCAGCCCCGAACGGAACGCGTCGACCAGCGCCGCCAGTTCACGTGAGGTGCGGGCCGGGCCGTAGACGTGGTGGTCCGGGCGCACCAGCAGGTACCGCGCCCGAGCCGCCCGCAGCAGCGGCAGGTACACGCCGTCGACGTCCACGGCGGCGTCCGGCGCGGCCCCGGCGTCCGGCGCCCCGTCCGCCACCAGGTGCACGATCCGGGTGCCGAGCCCGGTGAGGAAGGCGAGCCGCGGTCCGTCGAGTGCCGCCGCCGGAGCGGCCGACCCCAGCAGCACCGGACCGGCGCCGACCACCTCGTCGAAGTACCCGGTCACACCTCCCCGCCGCACCCGGCCCTGCGGCACCACCTCCCCGGCCGACGGCACCGGTTCCGCGCCGGCCCCGGTGTACAGCAGACCGGTCCGCAGCGGCACGCCGACGCCGTCGCCCCGGCCGGTGTCCGCGCCCGCCAGCAGCGCGGCGTCCCTGGCCGCCGCCGCGGCCGCGTCGGTCACGCAGAGCACCTTGCCCAGCCGCACCGCCGTGCCGATCGCCTCCCGCACATGTCCGGCGCGCTCGGGGCCGTACGTATCCAGCAGTTCCTCACCAGCGTCACCGCTCAGCACCAGGTCCAGTTTCCACGACAGGTTCAGCACGTCCCGGACGCCCGCGCACATGCCCTGGCCGGTGAACGGCGGCATCAGGTGGGCCGCGTCCCCCGCGAGCAGCACCCGGCCGCGCCGCCACTCCTCGGCCCAGGCCGCCCGGAAGCGGTAGACGCCGTGCCGCCGCAGCGTGGCGTTGGCCGGGGTCACGTCGAACGGCGCCAGCAGCCGCCACGCCGTCTCCTCCCGGTTCAGCTCGGCCACGCTCTCCCCGGGCAGCCGCATGAACTCCCAGCGCCTGCGGCCGGGTCCGCTGCCCACCGCCGTCGTCGGCCGAGCTGGATCGCAGAACTGCACGTTGAGCGGCGAGAACTTCCTCGGCACGTCCAGCGTCACGTCACACAGCAGCCAGTCGTAGGAGAAGCCCAGGTCGTTCCACCGCACCCGCAGCCGCTCCCGTACGAAACTGTTCGCGCCGTCGCACCCGACGACCCACGAGGCCGTCCACCGCCGCTCCCGCCCCGCCGCGTCGGCCGCCGTCACCGCCACCCGGTCCCCGTCGTCGGACAGCTCCGTCACCGTGCATCCGCGAACCACCTCGATCCCCGGCAGCCGCCGCGCGCGGGCGGACAGTGCCTCCTCCAGGGCGGGCTGGTGCATGGTCGTCGCCTCCGGCCAGCCGTGCGCGCCCCGCCGCGCCAGCTCGACGCGGAGCAGCGACGCGCCGTCGGCGTTGCGCCAGTCGTAGGCGTCGGCCGGCAGTCCGATCTCCGCGAACGCGTCGCCCACCCCCAGCGCCGCCAGCGTCCTCGCCGTCTCGCCGTCGAAACTGGTCGCCCGCGGCAGCGTGTAGGGGGCTTCCCACCGCTCGACCACCGTCACGCGCCGGCCCCGCTCGGCAAGCAGTACCGACAACACCTGACCCACGGGCCCGTACCCGACGATCAGGACATCCGCCTGCGACGTGCGCATCGGCCCCTCCCTCCGGAAGTGCGGCGAACCTACCAACGACGTTCCGCTGCACACCGCGGAGAAAGCCCCTCGGGTCACAAGTAGGGGGAGTTGAGGGGGTGATTCAGGGGATCCCCGAGGCCCGGCGCGGGTGAAGCTGGACGTGGCCGAAGCCGCCGCAGCGGCACGCGTACCTCAGCAAACGGGAGTGTGGAGGCAGCATGCTGCGTGCCGAGTTGATCCGCCCGATCCACGAACTCCTCACCGAACAAAGCAAGCGCCTCGGCGACAGAACCGCCTACCTCGACGCCCGGCGCGCCGTCAGCTACGCCGGTCTGGAAGCCCGTACCCGCCGCCTCGCCGGGCACCTCGCCGGACTGGGCCTGCTGCCCGGCGACCGGGTGGCGATGTTTCTCGGCAACCGGGTCGAGACGGTGGAGAGCTACTTCGCGGTCGTCCGCGCCGGCGGCATCGGCGTCCCGGTCAACCCGCACCTCTCCGCTGCAGAGCTGGAGCACCTGCTCACCGTCAGCGGCAGCCGAGTCGTCATCACCGACGCCGCCCACGTGCCCGCGGTGCGCCGGCTGGCCCCCCGCACCGGCCCGCTGACCGTGATCGTGGTGGACGGTGACGGACCCGTCCCCGCCGGGTGCCTCGCCTACGAGCACTTCGCCGCTACCGAGCCCGCCACCCCGGCCCGCGACGACCAGGGGCTCGACGACGTCGCCTGGATGCTCTTCACCTCCGGCACCACCAGCAGCCCCAAAGGCGTCCTCGCCACCCAGCGCAACTGCCTGTGGTCGGTCGCCGCCGCCTACGTCCCCGCGCTCGGCCTCACCGCCGAGGACCGGGTGCTGTGGCCGCTGCCGCTGTTCCACAGCCTGTCCCACATCGTCTGCGTGCTGGCCGTGACGGCCGTCGGTGCCACCGCCCGCATCACCGACGGCCACTCCGCCGACGACGTACTCGACCTGTGGGAACAGGACCGCTCCACGGTCATCGCCGGTGTCCCCACGCTCTACCACTATCTCGTCCGCGCCGCGCGGGCCCCCGGTTTCACCGCGCCCCGGCTGCGGGTCGGCCTGGTCGGCGGCGCCGTCCTCACCGCCGCGCTGCGCCGCTCCGTCGAGGAGACCTTCGACGCCCCCCTCATCGACGCCTACGGCTCCACCGAGACCTCCGGTTCCATCGCCATCAACTGGCCGACCGGCGCCCGCGTCGAAGGCTCCTGCGGTCTTCCCGTGCCGGGCCTCGCGCTGCGGGTCGTCGACCACCGCACCGGCCTCGACGTGCCCGACGGAACCGAGGGCGAGGTCTGGGTGCGCGGCCCGAACATCATGGTCGGCTACCACGACCAGCCCGACGCCACCGCCGAGGCGCTGCGCGACGGCTGGTTCCACACCGGTGACCTCGCCGTCCGCGACCGCGCGGGCTACCTGACCGTCACCGGACGGCTCAAGGAACTCATCATCCGCGCCGGGGAGAACATCCACCCCGGTGAGGTGGAGGACGTGCTGCGCCAGGTCCCCGGCGTCACCGACGCCGCCGTGGCCGGCAAGCCGCACGACGTCTTCGGCGAAGTACCGGTCGCCTTCGTCGTCCCCGCCCCCGGCGGCTTCGACCCGGCTCAGGCGCTCTCCCTGTGCCGCGAGAGGCTCTCGTACTTCAAGGTCCCCGAGGAGCTGTACGAGATCGAGAGCATCCCGCGCACGGCCACCGGTAAGGTCACCCGGCACCGGCTCCTGGACGGTCCCGCCCGGCTCCGCGCGGTCGGCAACGCCCACCACGACACCCTTTTCCGCACCCATTGGGTTCCCCAGCCGTCCGCGCCCGCGCCGGCCGACGGCCACTGGACGCTCCTCGGTGACCCCGGCACCGCCCTCGCCGACCACCTCCGGGCCTGCGGCACCGACCTGACCGGCGACACGCCCTCTGTGGCCCTGCTGCCGGCCGCCGCGGGCACGAGCGTCGAGGACTTCCTGCGTACGGCCGAACCCTGGCTCACGTCCGCCGACCCGGCCGGCCCCCGGCTGGTCGTGCTCACCCGCGGCGCCGTGGCCACCCACCCGGGCGAGACGGTGCGGGACCTCGGCCAGGCGGCGCTGTGGGGCCTGGTCCGCTCCCTCCAGGCCGCCCACCCCGGCCGTGTCGCCGTCGTGGACCTGGACGACGTGGCCGACGACGCGGCCACGGCCGCCCTGGCCGCCACGGTGGCGTCCGGTGAACCGCAGAGCGCCATCCGCGACGGTGTCGTCCTGCTGCCCCGGTTGGAACGCGTGACCCTCGACGCCGCGACGGACACGGTCGCGCAGCCCGATCAAGCCTTCGACCGCGCGGGCACCGCCGTCGTCACCGGAGCCGACACCCGGCGCGGCACGGCGATCGCCCGCCACCTCGCCACCGCCCACGGCGCCCGCAGCCTGCTGCTGATCACCCCGCCCGGACAGGGCGCCGGAGCGGCCGGCCTGCGCGCCTGGCTCACCCGGCAGGGCACGGAGGTCCGGCTCGCGGAGGCCGACCTCGACGACCGCGCGAAACTCAAGCGAGCGCTGGCCAAGGCACCCTCTCCCCTGACCCTGGTCGTCCACGCCTGGGACGCCGTGGACGAGCCCTCCGAGACCCGCGTGGCCGCCGAGGTCCGCACCCTGCACGACCTCACCCGCGACGCCGCCCTCACCGCCTTCGTACTGTCCTCTTCGACCAAGGGCCTGCTGGGCGCGGCCGGCGAGACCACCGAGGCCGCTTCGGCCGCCTTCCTCGACGCCTACGCCCAGAACCTGCGCGTCCAGGGCATCCCGGCCCGGTCCCTCGCCTGGGGCCCCTGGGAGGGCGAGGGTGACACGGCGAGCGGCGCGACGAGCGGTGCGCTCACCGAACAGCAGGCGATGGCCGCCCTGGACACCGCCCTCACCGTGGACGACGCCCAGCTCGTCGTGATGAAGCTCGACCCGTCCGCCGCTCCCGGCTCACCGCTCCTGCACGACCTGATCGATGTGCCGGCCCGGACCGCCACCGCGGACGAGGCCGTCACGAACGCCCTGCGCGAGCGCCTCGCCGACGTTCCAGACGCCGACCGCGACCGGCTCCTCACCGACCTGGTCCGCGACCAGCTCGCCGACCTGCTCGGCCTGACCGGCAGGCAGGCCGTCCAGCCCGGACGCCCCTTCACCGACCTGGGCCTGACCTCGGTCACCGTGGTCGAACTGCGCAACCGCCTCACCGAGGCCACCGGACTCCGCCTCCCCGCCACCTCCGCCTTCGAC
>NZ_VOGW01000184.1:0-16485 GCF_007896895.1 Streptomyces misionensis
GAGGGACTCCGGCGCGGGCGGGCCGGAGAGGGCGGCCGACTCGGGGACGGCGGCGCCGGGGACGCCCTTGACCGTGCCGTCGGGGGCGAGGAAGGCCGGGTCGCCGCCGGGGACCATGCCGAGTTCCCGGGCCCGGCGCTGGAGGGCGTCGGGGGACGAGTACGCGTCGATGTCCCGTTGCAGGGCCTGTTCCTCGTCGGTGAGGTTCTTGGTCCGCTTCTGGAGGTCGGCCAGTTTGAAGGAGCCCTCGCTCAGCGCGGAGTTCAGCACCAGCAGCCCGATGAGGCCGCCGCCGAGGAGCAGCACGACGAGGAGCACGAACGGGGTGCGGGCCGCCCGGGCCCGCCCGGCCGGGAAGAGCCGGGCGAGCCGGGCGGCCCTCCCCCTCAGTTCGGGTTTCCTAGGCACCGCTCCCCCAGCGGGTCCGGGGAACCAACGCACCCGTCCGGCTCACTCGGCGTCCTCCCTGATGCGCTCGGCGCCCCGCAGCCTGGCGGGGGCGGCCCGGCGGTTCTCGGCGATCTCTTCCTCGGTGGGAAGTTCGGCACCACGGGTGAGCAGCTTGAGCCGCGGCTGGTAGCGCTCGGGCACCACCGGCAGCCCGGGCGGCGCGGTGTTCGCCGCTCCGGCCGCGAAGACCTGCTTGACCAGCCGGTCCTCCAGCGAGTGGTACGACAGCACGGCGATCCGCCCGCCGACCCCGAGCGCCTTCACGGCGGCCGGGATCGCCCGCTCCAGGACGGACAGCTCCCCGTTGACCTCGATGCGCAGCGCCTGGAAGGTGCGCTTGGCCGGGTTGCCGCCGGTGCGCTTCGCGGCCTGCGGCAGCGCGTCGCGGATCAGCTCCACGAGCCGGGCGCTGTTGCGGAACGGCTCCTTCTCGCGCTCGCGCACGATCGCCGAGACGATCCGCTTGGCCTGCTTCTCCTCGCCGTACGCGCGCAGGACGCGCACCAGTTCGCCGGCCGGGTAGGTGTTGAGGACCTCGGCGGCGCTGATGCCGGTCGTCTGGTCCATGCGCATGTCGAGCGGCGCGTCCTGGGCGTAGGCGAAGCCGCGGTCGGCCTCGTCCAGCTGCATGGAGGAGACGCCGAGGTCGAACAGCACGCCCTGGACGCGCGGGACGCCGAGGCGGCCGAGGACGTCGGGCAGCTCGTCGTAGACCGCGTGCACCAGGGTAGCCCGCTCGCCGAAGGGCGCGAGGCGCTCCCCGGACAGGCGCAGCGCCTCCTTGTCGCGGTCGAGGCCGATCAGCCGGGCCTCGGGGAAGCGGGCCAGCAGCGCCTCGCTGTGGCCGCTGAGGCCCAGGGTGCAGTCGACGACCACCGCTCCCGGGCGCTCCAGGGCGGGTGCCAGCAGGTCCAGGCACCGCTGGAGCATCACCGGGACGTGTCGACTCTCGCTCAAGGGGGCCTCTCATTCCGGCGAGGCGCCGTGCGCACCGCGGGCCCCCGCCGGCTCGTGAAGGGGGAGGCGGCCGGCGCCGGAAGCGTCTGCCGACCGGGAGCGGAGGAGGCCGAGCCGTACGTACGCGCCGCGCACGCGGGGAGACGGTCCGGGCGGGTGCCGGGTCTCCGGGGTTGTCACCAGCGGGAAGAGCCACGCCTCCCGCTTCGCGTCACTTTAGTCCACGGTGTCTCGCGGTCAATCAACCGGCCTGCGCGTCGCGCAGCGACCCGCCACGGGCGCCGCCTTTCGAACTAATTCACCCGCCCGGACCCCGTTTGCCGCCCCTATGGGGTAGCTCACAACAAGCCGCGATGACGTTCTTTGTCCGCTCTCACAGCGGGCCCGGCCCGGGGGTGACCAGTAACGTCATGAGTATGACGACTTCCGCAGCAGCTTCCACTGGATCCGAAGGCGCCATAACCGGTGAGGGCACCGTGACGGACCGCCTGGTCGACTCCAACCGACGGTACGCCGCCGAGTTCACCGACCCCGGCATGGACGCCCGCCCCGTCCTCAAGGTCGCGGTCGTGGCCTGCATGGACGCCCGCCTCGACCTGCACGCCGCGCTCGGTCTCCAGCTGGGCGACTGCCACACCATCCGCAACGCGGGCGGTGTGGTCACCGACGACGTGATCCGCTCGCTGACCGTCAGCCAGCGGGCCCTGGGCACCCGCAGCGTCGTGCTCATCCACCACACCGGCTGTGGCATGGAGACCATCACCGAGGACTTCCGGCACGACCTGGAGATGGAGGTCGGCCAGCGCCCGGCGTGGGCGGTGGAGGCCTTCCGGGACGTCGACCAGGACGTGCGGCAGTCGATGCGGCGGGTGCGCACCTCGCCGTTCCTGCTGCACACCGACGACGTGCGCGGCTTCGTCTTCGACGTGCGCACCGGTCTGCTGCGCGAGGTCGACCCGGCCTGACGGCGGCCCCGGCCCGCCCGGCCGCGTGCCGTGCCGACATCACTCGAAAACGTGGGCGAAAACCCCGTACGACCGACATCGTGCGGGCAGTCGTCCACAGGCGAGTGACACGAATCGGTAACGGCGGCAAGAATGCGGGGTGAGGCATCACGCGGAACGTTCCCGCGTGGTGTCCCGTGTTCCGGGGCGGGCCGGCCACGCGTGAGCGGGCCGGCCCTGGCAGAACGGGCCGAGGAGGGCCGGGTGACGACCTATGACGATCGTGCGAACCTCAGTGAGCTGAGCGCCACGGTGGAGCGGGTGCGCGGTTCGGTGGAGGGCGTGATCGAGGGGAAGCCCGAGGTCGTACGGCTCGCCCTGACCGTGCTGCTCGCCGAGGGGCATCTGCTCATCGAGGACGTCCCGGGCGTGGGCAAGACGATGCTCGCCAAGGCGCTGGCGCGGTCCATCGACTGCTCGGTGCGGCGCATCCAGTTCACGCCGGACCTGCTGCCCTCGGACATCACCGGCGTCTCCATCTGGGACCAGCAGCGCCGGGACTTCGAGTTCAAGCCCGGCGCGGTCTTCGCCCAGATCGTGATCGGCGACGAGATCAACCGCGCCTCGCCCAAGACCCAGTCGGCGCTGCTGGAGTCCATGGAGGAGCGCCAGGTCACCATCGACGGGCAGAGCTACGAACTGCCCAGCCCGTTCATGGTGGTGGCCACGCAGAACCCGGTCGAGATGGAGGGCACCTACCCGCTGCCCGAGGCCCAGCGCGACCGCTTCATGGCCCGCGTCTCCGTCGGCTACCCGAGCGTGGACGCCGAGCTGCGGATGCTGGACGTGCACGGCGGCGTCAGCCCCCTGGAGGACCTCCAGCCGGTGGCGCACGCGCACGAGATCGTGAAGCTGATCGAGGCGGTGCGCGGGGTGCACGTCGCCGAACCGGTGCGCCGGTACGCGGTGGAACTGGTCGCCGCCACCCGCGCCCACCCCGACCTCAGACTCGGCGCCTCGCCGCGCGCCACGCTGCATCTGCTGCGCGCCGCGAAGGCGTCCGCCGCGCTCGCGGGCCGGGAGTACGCCCTGCCCGACGACGTCCGGGAACTCGCCGTGGCCGTCCTCGCACACCGGCTGCTGCCCACCGCCCAGGCCCAGCTCAACCGCCGGGGCGCGGAGCAGGTGGTGCAGGAGATCCTCCAGCACACCCCGGTGCCCACGGCCCCGGGCCGGCGCGACGGTCTCGACGGCGTCCCGGCCTATCCCCAGCAGCCCCCGCGGGGCCTGTGATGAGCGCCGGGGGGACGGAGCGGGCGGCGGCCGAGCACGGGGAGACGGGCGGGGTCCGCACCGCCCTGACCGGTCTGACCACCCGCGGCCGTTCCTTCCTCGCGGCCGGGATCGCCGCCGCGGTCTGCGCGTACGTGCTGGGCCAGAGCGATCTGCTGCGGGTCGGACTGCTGCTGGCCGCGCTGCCGCTGATCTGCGCGACCGTGCTGTACCGCACCCGCTACCGGGTCTCCGGCACCCGGCGGCTCACCCCCGCGCGGGTCCCGGCCGGCGGCGAGGCCCGGGTCCATCTGCGGATGGAGAACGTCTCCCGGCTGCCCACCGGGCTGCTGATGCTCCAGGACCGGGTGCCCTATGTGCTCGGGCCGCGGCCCCGGTTCGTGCTGGACCGGGTGGAGCCGGGTGGCCGCCGTGAGGTGTCCTACCGGGTCCGCTCGGACCTGCGCGGCCGCTATCCGCTGGGTCCGCTCCAGCTGCGGCTCACCGATCCCTTCGGGATGTGCGAACTCACCCGTTCCTTCTCGGCGTTCGACACCCTGACCGTCATCCCGCGGGTGACCCCGCTGACCCCGGGCCGGTTCGGCGGCGAGGCCGGCGGGTACGGCGAGGGGCGCCGGCGCGCGCTCGCGCTGGCGGGCGAGGACGACGTGATCCCGCGCGGCTACCGCTACGGGGACGATCTGCGCCGGGTGCACTGGCGGTCCACCGCGCGCTACGGCGAGCTGATGGTGCGCCGTGAGGAGCAGCCCCGCCGGGCCCGCTGCACCGTGCTGCTGGACACCCGGGGCGGCGCCTACGAGGGCGCGGGCCCCGACTCGGCCTTCGAATGGGCCGTCGCCGGCGTCGCCTCGGTGCTGGTGCACATGCTGGAACGCGGCTTCTCGGTGCGGCTGCTGACGGACACCGGCAGCGCGGTGCCCGGCGAGAGCGCCGACGGCTTCTCGGGCGGCGGCCAGGAGGCGGCGGACGCGGCCGGGCTGATGCTGGACACCCTCGCGGTGATCGACCACTCCGACGGCGAGGACCTGTCCCGGGCCTGCGACGCGCTGCGCGACGGCGGCGAGGGCCTGCTGATCGCCTTCCTCGGCGACCTCGACGAGGAACAGGCCGCCACGGTCGCCCGGACGAACCGGCGCGGCGGCGCCGTCGCCTTCGTCCTCGCCCCGGGCACCTGGACCCGCGAACCCACCGCGGCACCGCCCCCGGGCGACCCGCACGCCGCGCGGCTGAGACTGCTGCGCGAGGCGGGCTGGACCGTCCTGGACGTCCCCCGCGGCGCCGCGCTGGACGAACTGTGGCACCAGGCGGACCGGGAACGCGCGGGCCTGGCGGCCACGGCGGAAAAGGCGCGGGGATGAGCGGGCGGGCGCGGTTGTCCCTGTGCGCGGCCGCGGCCACGCTGATGGCCTCGTGCGCGTTGCTGCCGCTGGTGAACGGGCCGTCCTGGCTGCTGGAGCTGATCCCGCTGGTGGTCGTGCAGACCGGGGTGGGCGCGGCGGCCCGGCGGGTGCCGCTCGCCCGGCCGCTGACGGTGGCGGCACAGGCCGTGGTCACCCTGCTGCTGCTCACCCTGGTCTTCGCCCGCGGACACGCGCTCGCCGGGCTGGTCCCCGGACCGGACACCTTCCGGTACTTCACCGAGCTGCTGCGGCAGGGCTCTCAGGACGTCGGCCAGTACGCGATACCGGCCCCGCTCACCGACGGCATCCGGCTGATGCTGATCGGCGGAGCGCTGCTGATCGGACTGCTGGTGGACGCGCTCGCGGTGACCTACCGCAGCGCCGCCCCGGCCGGGCTGCCGCTGCTCGCGCTGTACTCGGTGGCGGCGGGTCTCTCCCAGGGCAGCGCCGACTGGCTGTGGTTCCTGGTGGCGGCGGGCGGCTATCTGATGCTGCTGCTCGCCGAGGGCCGGGACCGGCTCGCCCAGTGGGGCCGCGTCTTCGGCAGCGGGTCCCGCCCGGCCGACGGCGGCCGGGGCGGCGCCGTGGCCCCGGTGCGCACCGGCCGCCGGATCGGCGCGGTCGCCCTCGGCGTGGCGCTGCTGGTGCCGCTCGTGCTGCCCGCCATGCAGGGCGGCCTGCTGGACAAGACCGGCACCGGCGTGGGCGCGGGCTCCGGCCGCGGGGGCACGATCTCCGCCGTCAACCCGCTCGTCTCGCTCCGCGACAGCCTGAACACCAGCGACGACCGCACGGTGCTGTCCCTGCGCACCACCAGCACCGACATCTCCGACCTGTATCTGCGGATCGTCTCCCTGGACGACTTCGACGGCACCACCTGGAAACCGTCCCAGCGGCACGTCGTCGACGTGCCCGACACGTTCCCGACGCCGGCCGGGCTGGGCCCGGACATCCGGCGGGACACCGTGCGGACCACCGTCCGGGCGGCCGACTGGTACGCCCAGGACTGGCTGCCGATGCCCTATCCGCCGAGCGGGGTGCGGATCGGCGGCAGCTGGCGCTACGAGCCGGCCGGCATGACGCTGGTCGGCGACCACGGCCAGACCACGCGCGGCAAGACGTACCAGGTGACCAGCCTGGACGTGCGGCCCACGGCGGGGCAGCTGGCGTCCGCGCCGGAGCCGCCGCGGGCGCTGCGCCGCGAGTTCACCCGGGTGCCGTCCACGCTGCCCAAGGTGGTGGCGCGGACCGCTCGTGAGGTCACGGCGGGCGCCGCCGACCACTACGAGGAGGCCGTCCGGCTCCAGGACTGGTTCTCCGCCGACGGGGGGTTCCAGTACAACACCCAGGTGGCGGCCGGCAGCGGTCCGGACGCCATAGCGAACTTCCTGAAGAAGAAGCAGGGTTTCTGCGTCCACTTCTCCTTCGCGATGGCGGCGATGGCCCGCACCCTCGGCATCCCGGCCCGGGTGGCGGTGGGCTTCGCGCCCGGCACCGCGCAGGCCGACGGCTCGGTGGCGGTGAGCCTGAAGGACGCGCACGCCTGGCCCGAGCTGTACTTCCAGGGCGTGGGCTGGACCCGCTTCGAGCCGACCCCGTCCCGGGGCGTGGTGCCGTCGTACACCCAGTCGGTCACGCCCGGCACCTCCCAGCCGGACCAGTCCCTGCCGTCCCGGCACGGCTCCGCGGCACCCTCGGCGGCCCCCTCGGCCGGCGGGAAGTGCGCGGGCCGGCCGGACAACTGCGACGCCCCGTCGGCGGCGGCACTCCCGGCGGGCGGCGGCAGCGGCCCCGGCCCGTGGTGGTTCGTGCTGGTCGCCCTGGCCGTGTCGGCGGTGCTGGTGGTCCCGCTCTCGCCGCTGCTGTGGCGGGCCCGGACGCGTTCGCTACGGCTCGGCGGGCACGGGCGCGGCGCCCAGGGGGCGGCGGCGCACACGCTGGCCGCCTGGCAGGAGCTGACGGACAGCGCCTGGGACCTGGGCATCCCGCCGGACGACTCGCTGACCCCGCGCGGCGCGGCCGAGCGGCTCGTCCGCCTCGGCCGCCTCGACCGGCCGGCCGCGGCGGCGGTGCACCGCGTCGCGGACGCGGTCGAACAGGTCCTGTACGCCCCTCGGCCGCGGCCGGCCGGGGGCGTGGCCGAGGACGTCCGCCAGGCGACGGGGGCCCTCCACGCCACGGCCGGCCGGGGTGCCCGCTTGCTGGCCCGCCTGCTGCCGCGCTCGGCGGTCCGGGTGCTGTGGGCGGTGTCGGCACGCTGGTCCGCGTTGCGGGCCAGGGCGGCCGGGATGCGGCCCGTGGTGGGGCGGGCGGCGGATCGCTGACCGGGGTGCCCCGGGGTGGCGCCGCCCGCAGGGCCGGCCGCCGCCCCGGCCCTCCGACCGCACGTCCGGGCACGTCGCCCCCTGGGGCTCCCCCGCCGCAGCGCCGGGCACGACACACCTCCGGGCTCCCCCGCCGCGCGCCACCGGTCACGACGCGTCCCTGGCCGAGACGGCGGTGCAACGCCCGAGGGGGGTGACCACTGTGGTCACCCCCCTCGGGGAGAGTCCTGTCGAGCGCGCGGGGCCTAACGGCCCTGCTGTTCGTCTCGTCGCCGCTGCCAGCGCTCCTCGATGCGGTCCATCATCGAGCGCTTGGCACGCACCGGGCGCCGCACGGCGCCCGTCGGGTGCTCCCCCGGCTTCGGCGCCTTGCGCCAGCCCGTGACGGCGAGTACGGCGCAGCCGAGCATGACGAGGAAACCGACGACGCTGACCCAGATCAGCTGGGCGACCATTCCGGCCATGAGGAGCGCGATACCCACGAGGAAGCCGGCGACCGCCTGATAGACCCGCCGCCGGGTGTACATGCGCAGCCCGCTTCCCTCAAGCGCCGACGCGAACTTGGGATCTTCGGCGTACAGCGCTCGCTCCATCTGCTCGAGCATGCGCTGCTCGTGCTCCGAGAGCGGCACGGAGTCCTCCTCATCGTGCGGTCGCCGGGGCGACCCGGGGGGTCCCTTCAGGATAGGCAGGGAATCGCCCCCGTGAAACCCGCCCCTCTACGCCAATTGACCAACCGGATTCCGTCCTGGCCGTCCCGGCTCGACGATGCTTCCATTCCCCGGTGGCCGACCCGTCATGCCGGGTGGTGTACCTCGATCATACGGCGCAAACCCCACGATCGGGGGTCTTGTGGTGTACTCCATCCGCCGCCGACGCCCTGATCAGCGGCGGGTCGGGCGCTCACCGGGTACCGGGCTCAGAGCTCGGCCGCGCCCGGCGTCTCGCCCAGCACGTGCAGCTGGGTGGCGACGGAGTGGAACGCGGGCAGCTCGGCCGCCGCGGCCTCCAGCCTCAGCAGCGCGTCCAGGGCGGCGGGCTCGGTGTCCACCAGGACGCCGGGCACGAGGTCGGCGAAGACGCGCACGCCGTGCACCGCGCCGACCCTCAGGCCCGCCCCCTCGGCCAGCCTGGTCAGCTGGTCGGCGGTGAAGCGGCGCGGCATCGGGTCGCCCGCGCCCCAGCGGCCGTCGGGGTCGGTCAGGGCCTGCCGGGCCTCGGTGAAGTGGCCGGCGAGGGCGCGGGCGAACACGGCGCCGCCGAGTCCCGCGGCCAGCAGGCTGACGACGCCTTCGGAGCGCAGCGCGGCGACCGCGTTGCGCACGCTCTCGGCCGGGTCGTCCACGTACTCGAGGACACCGTGGCACAGCACGGCGTCGTAGCCGCCGCGCTCGACCACGTCGAACAGGCCGTGCGCGTCGCCCTGGACGCCCTTGACCCGGTCGGCGACGCCGGCCTCGGCGGCGCGGCGCTCCAGCGCGAACAGCGCGTTGGGGCTGGGGTCGACCACGGTGACGCGGTGGCCGAGGCGGGCGAGGGGCACCGCGAAGTTGCCGCTGCCGCCGCCGGTGTCCAGGACGTCCAGCGCGTCCCGTCCCGTGGCCTTGACCCGCCGGTCGAGGGCGTCCTGGAGCACCTCCGAGACCACCGCGGTGCGCAGCGAGGCGCGGGACCGGGAGGGGTCGGAGCGCAGCGACGCCGTACGCGGGCGGTCAGGGGAGACGGGCGGGCGCATCGGATCCGACACGGCAGTTGGCTCCTCGGCAGGCTGGACGGCTTCAGGCCTCTCCACCCTATTGCCTCCGGCGCTCCGCCTGGTCATCGCGGGGGCCGCGGCCGTGTCCGTCTCGCACGGCGGACGCGGGGCGCACCGCCCGTGGTCAGCCCGCGTCCGGAAGGTCACCACGCCCGGTGCCCCGCGGGCCGCCGCTCCCGCTCCCCGGGAGACCACTGCGCCCGCCGCCCGGGAGGCCGCCGCGCCCGCGCGGGCCGTCCCCGTCGCCGGGTTCCTGGCGGGGCCGGGGCAGGACCGGCTGGAGGGCGAGCATCCGCTCCACGAGGCGTAGGAACATCCCCGCGTCCCGTATCAGGTCGTCGGCGTCCCGCCGGCTCGCGGCGTTGCGGATGCCGGCCTCGGCGCGGGCGCGGCGGTCGGCGCCGGAGGCGAACAGGGCGCTCCACTCGGTCAGTTCGGGGGCGATCTCGGGCAGCACCTCCCAGGCGCTGCGGATCCGGGCCCGGCGGCGCGGGGAGGTCTCGGCGCGGCCGCGGGCGGCGAGCACGGCGGCGGCGGTGCGCAGGGCGGCGAGGTGGGCCGTCGCATAGCGCTCGTTCGGCGCGTCCAGGGCGGCGGCCTCGGCCAGGGCGGCGCGGGCCCGGGCGAGCAGGTCGAGGGCGGCGGGCGGGGCCGCGGCCTGGCGCAGGACGGGGTGCACATCGCTCGCCGGGCCGGTCAGTGAGGGGGCAGGGCCAAGGGCGCGGCGCCGACGGGCGGCGGCTGCGGACGAGTGGGCCATGACGAACCTCCTGTCGTCTGGTGACGGCACGGGTGCCGTATGTGCCCATCGTGAGGTATGCCACTGACAATCCGTTCCGACCTGGTCTTTTGCCCTGGGCGGAGTTGGGGCATAGTTTTGTACTGACCAGTCAGTGCAAATCGAAACCACGTCACACAGGGGGGCTTGTGGACGGCGCGCACGTCACGGCCGAGGGCCTCGGGCTGAAGGGACCACGGGGGTGGGCCTTTCGCGGCATCACCCTGGACGCGGAGCCCGGCTCGCTGATCGCGATCGAGGGACCGTCCGGCTCCGGCCGGACATGTCTGCTGCTCGCGCTCACCGGGCGGATGAAGCCCACCGAGGGAGTGGCCACCGTCGCCGGTGCCAAACTCCCCCGGCACATGGCGGCCGTGCGCCGCGTCAGCGCACCGGCCAACGTGGCCGGGGTGACGGACCTGGAGCCGGCCCTGACCGTCGGCGAGCACCTGCGCGAACGGGCCCTGCTCCAGCGCCGGTTCGGCGACTCCCTGCGCGAGGCGCTGCACCCCCGGGCCGGGCGCTCGCACGAGGCGCGGTTGCGGGTGGACGCGGCGCTCGCCGCCGCCGGGCTCGACCTGGAGTCGCTGCCCAAGGGCTCCCGGACGGCCGTGCGCGACCTGGAGCGGGTGCAGGAGGTGCGCCTGTCCGTCGCGCTGGCCCTCGTCGGCCGGCCCCGGCTGCTGGGCGTGGACGACCTCGACATGAAGCTGTCGGACGCCGAACGCGCCGAGGTGTGGGAGATGTTGCGCTCCCTCACGCGCGCCGGGACGACGGTCCTCGCGGTGTGCCGCACCGCCCCGCAGGGCTGCGTCACCGTCCGCACGGACCACGGCGCCGGCCAGGACGCCGAACGCCCCCACGAGGAGGCCGGGAAGCCGGGCGGCCCCAAGGAGGACGCCGATGCGCTCGCCTAGGCTGGCCGCCCTCGAACTGCGGCGCTTCGGACGGGGGAGGCTGCCCCGCGCCGCCCTCGTCGCCCTGCTCGTGCTCCCGCTGCTCTACGGCGCCCTGTACCTGTGGTCCTTCTGGGACCCGTACGGCCGCCTGGACCGCATCCCGGTGGCCCTGGTCAACGACGACAAGGGCGCCACGGCGGGCGGCAAGAAGATCACCGCGGGCGACGACATCGTCGCCGGGCTGCGCGACAGCCGGAGCTTCGACTGGCACCAGGTGAGCGACGCCGAGGCCCGCGAGGGCGTCGAGAACGGCACGTACTACCTGTCGCTGACCATGCCGACCGACTTCAGCGAGCGCGTCGCCTCCAGTTCCGGCGACTCCCCGGAGACCGGCGCCCTCCAGGTGCGCACCAACGACGCCAACAACTACATCGTCGGGCAGATCTCCCGCACCGTCTTCAACGAGGTGCGCACCGCCGCCTCGACCAAGGCCTCGCGGAGCTTCCTGGACAAGATCTTCATCTCCTTCTCCGGCATCCACGACAAGACCGTCACGGCCGCCGAGGGCGCCGACAAGCTCAACTCCGGCCTGGGGAAGGCGGAAAAAGGCTCCAAGGACCTCGCCGACGGGCTCGGCGACGCCAAGAGCGGCAGCGACAAGCTGGCCAAGGGCCTGAAGAAGCTGGACAAGGGCGCCGGTGACCTGCAGACCGGCTCGCGCCAGGTCGCCGACGGCACCCAGGCGCTCGCCGACAAGGTCAACGGTGTCTACGCCGAGGCCGGTCCGTTCCTCAAGGACAACGAGAAGACCATCGGCGACACCGCCGGACTGGTCGCCGACTCGGCGAAAACCGTCCAGGACAACCTCGACGTCCTGGTGGCGCACGCGCCCCGGGCCGCGAAGGACGCCCATGCGTCCGCCGCCGTCCTGGCCGGCCTCCACAAGGCGCGCTGCGAGACCGCCACCGTCCCCGACCCCTTCTGCCCCCAGCTGAAGAAGGCCGAGCAGGCCGCCGAGGACGTGGCCGGTGTCGCCGACGACCTCAACACCCTGATCGCCGACCAGCACGGCGACCTGACCGCCATGCGGGCCGACCTGGGCACCCTCCGGAAGCAGGCCCGCGCCCTCCAGAAGACCGCACCCCACCTCTCCGAGGACGTCGGCGACGCGGTCAAGAAGATCAACGAGCTGAACGACGGCGCGCGGAAGGTCGCCGCCGGCGCCAAGAAGCTGCACACCGGGATCGGCACCGCCCGGACCGGTGCGACCACCCTCGACAAGGGCATCGGCACCGCCGAGACCGGCGCCCAGAGCCTCAGCGGCGGGCTGTACAAGCTGGCGGACGGTTCCGACCGGCTCGCCGGCGGACTGCACGACGGCGCCAAGAAGATCCCCGACTACGACAAGCACGACCGCGACGAGCGCACCGGCGTGATGGCCGACCCGGTCCAGCTGGCCTCCCACGATCTGCACAAGGCGCCCAACTACGGCACCGGGTTCGCCCCTTACTTCATCCCGCTGTCCCTGTGGGTGGGCGCGATGGTGGCCTACATGCTGATCCCGCCGCTCAACCGGCGTGCCCTGGCGGCCGGTTCGCCGGCCTGGCGGATCGCGTTCGCGGGCTGGCTGCCGGTGGTCGCCGTCGGCGTCCTCCAGGTGGGCGCGCTGATGGCCGTACTGCACTGGGCGATCGGGCTGCGGATGCTGCGGGCGGCCGGCACGATCGGCTTCCTGTTCCTGGTCACCGCGTGCTTCGCGGCGATCGTGCAGTGGCTCAACGCCCGCTTCGGCGCGGCCGGCCGGATCCTGGTCCTCGCCCTGCTGATGCTCCAGCTGACGTCGGCGGGCGGCACCTACCCGGTGCAGACCAGCCCGGGCTTCTTCAACGCCATCCACCCGTACCTGCCGATGAGTTACATCGTGGCGGCGCTGCGCCGGCTGATCACGGGCGGGGGACTCGGACCGGTGTGGCAGGCGTGCGCGGTGCTGGTCGCGTTCACCGCGGGCGCCCTCGCGCTGACCGCGCTCGCGGCCCGGCGCCGGCAGGTGTGGACCCTGGACCGGCTGCACCCGGAGCTGAGCCTGTGACCCGCGGGCGGGCCCGGCAGGGTCTCGGACCTGTGAGAATCGGTGCCATGGAAAGCAGCAGCGCCAGGTCCGGCGGCAGTACGCGCCGGGAGGCCACCCGCCAGAAGCTCTACGAGGCGGCCGTCACGCTCATCGCCGAGCAGGGCTTCTCCGCGACCACGGTGGACGAGATCGCCGAGCGGGCGGGAGTGGCCAAGGGCACGGTCTACTACAACTTCGCGAGCAAGTCGGTCCTCTTCGAGGAGCTGCTGCGGCACGGGGTCGGCCTGCTCACCGCCTCCCTGAAGGAGGCCGCGGAGCAGACCGCGCGCCGGGGCGGCACCAAGGTGGACGCGCTGGACGCGATGGTCCGCGCCGGGTTGGTGTTCATCGACCGCTACCCCGCCTTCACCCAGCTCTACGTGGCCGAGCTGTGGCGCACCAACCGGGCCTGGCAGTCCACGCTGATGGTGGTGCGCCGGGAGGCCGTCGCGGTGGTCGAGGGGGTGCTGCGCGAGGGCGTGGCGGCGGGCGAGTTCAGCGACGAGATCGACGTCCAGCTGACGGCGGCCGCGCTGGTGGGCATGGTGCTGGTGGCCGCGCTGGACTGGAAGTCCTTCCAGCCCGAGCGCTCCCTGGACGATGTGCACGCGGCGCTGTCCCGGCTGCTCCAGGGCCGGGTCAGCGGACGGGTCTGACCCGGCGGCGACACGCGGAAGGCGCCGGTCCACTGCCGGACCGGCGCCTTCGGCGTTCCCCCGTGCTCCCCCGTACTTCCCCCGCTCCCCCTGGTACGGCCAGGCGGCGGGCGCCGTTCCGCCGCCCCGTGCCGGCGGTGCCGGGCCGCGCCCCCTTGCCGTGCCTCCACTGTCTCGTCCGCACCGGGCGCGGCCCATCCGTGCGGCTACTCATCCGGGGGCCTAGGTACGGATACTCACGTCTGCGTGCGCATGCCCAGGACGGGTGGGGCACGGCATGGCTACGATCGCCTGCGTGTCCGTGCTTCCCCTCGTCTTCACCAGCGGCTGGGCCAGCGGCGTCAACGCCTACGCGGTGGTGCTGCTGCTCGGCCTGTTCGGCGTGACCGGGGTGAGCGACGAGGTGCCCCAGGCGTTGCAGCGCCCCGAGGTGCTGATCATCGCGGGCGTGCTGTTCCTGTGCGAGGCGGCCGCCGACAAGATCCCGTACGTCGACTCGGTGTGGGACTCGGTGCACACGGTCGTCCGGCCGGCCGCGGGCGCCTGGGTGGGCGCGCTGCTCGCCGGGCACAGCGGCTCCCTCTCGGACGTGGCGGCCGCGGCGGTCGGCGGCGCGACGGCGCTGGCCAGCCACTCGGTCAAGGCGGGCACACGGATGGCGGTCAACGCCTCGCCGGAGCCGTTCAGCAACATCGCGCTGAGCGTCGGCGAGGACCTGGGCGTCGCCGGGCTGGTCTCCTTCGCGCTGTTCCACCCGTGGGCGGCGGCGGTCGTCGCGGCCCTGCTGCTGGCCGCCGGGCTGCTCGCGCTGTGTTTCCTGGTCTCCCGCATCCGGCGCTTCCTGCGCCGTCGCGCCCGCCGCCGGGAGACGCGCGGACCGGCTCCGCGCCCGTTCTGAGCCCTGCCGGGACCGCGCGGCCCGCGGCGCGGGCTGTCGGTGGCGGTCGCTAAAGTCGCAGGCATGGCACGGATCGCGGTGATGGGCGCCGGTATGGGCGCGATGGCGGCCGCCGCCCGGCTGGCCGTCGCGGGCCACCGGGTGGTGGTGTACGAGCGCACGGACACCTACGGCGGTGCGGTGCGCCGGCTGGAGCGGGACGGCTTCGGCTTCGACACCGGCCCGGGGCTGCTGACGCTGCCCGCCGTCTACCGCGACCTGTTCGTCAAGACCGGCAAGGAGCCGCTGGAGGACCGCGTCGAGCTGGTCCAGGTCGACCCCTCCGCGCGGCATGTCTTCGCCGACGGCACCGAGGTCGCGCTGCCCAACGCCTCGCGCGCGGGCGTCGTCGCGGCGCTGGACGAGGCGCTGGGCGGCGGCGCGGGCGCCCGCTGGGGCGACTTCCTGGTACGGGCCCGCGAGGCCTGGGACCGCACCCGCCGGCCGCTGCTGGAGGAGCCCCTGTGGTCCGACTGGCGGGTGCTGACGGACAAGGAGCCGTATCCGGCCGTCCCGCACAAGCGCCTGCTGCGCACCCGCCGGGCGTCCACCCTGGCCGAGATCGGCGCCTGGGAGCTGCGCGATCCCCGGCTGGCCGCGCTGCTCGCGGGGTACGCGCTGGCCCACGGCGTCGATCCCGCCTCGGCACCGGCGAGCGCGGCCGTGCTGCCGTACATGGAGCACGCCTTCGGCACCTGGTACGTGCGCGGCGGGATACGGGAGTTGGCGCGCGCGGTGTACGAACGCTGCCTGGCCCGGCGGGTGGAATTTGTCTTCGGTGCCGAGATCACCCGGGTCCTGACCGAGGACGGCCGGGTCACCGGCGTCGAGCTGGGTGGCGGCGCGTCCGGGGCCTCCGGTTCCGCGGGAGCGACGGTGGCGGAGGCGGACTTCGTGGTCGGCGCCGGACCCTGGCGGCTGGGCGGCCTGGTCGAGGGGACGCCGTACGGCGCCGGGACCGTCGAGCCGCGGCCCGAGGACCGGTTCCCCGGGCGGATGGTGGTGTGCCTGGCGCTGCGCGGGGCCCGCGAACCCGGCGCCGCGCACCGCACGGTGGTGCACTCGCCCGACGCCGAGGGCGAGCTGGACCTGTTCCGGCACGGCACCCCGCCGAAGCTGCCGACGGTCCGGATCGACCGGCCGGACGACGCGGCGCTGCGCCCGGACGACGCCCACGAGTCGATGGTGCTGACGGCGACGGTACCGGCGGCGACGCGGTACGACTGGGGGGCGCCCGGTGTCGCCGACGCGTTCGCCGAGCGCATGATCACCGCCGCCGAGCGCGCGGTGCCCGGCCTGCGGGAGCGGACGCTGTGGCGGGAGGTGCGCACCCCCCTGGACACCGCGCGGGAGACGGGCGCCACCGGCGGCGCGGTGCCGCCGCCCGCGCTGGCCGCGCCGCAGGGGGTGCTGCACCCGGCCAACGGCACGGCGGTACCGGGCCTGTTCGGCGTCGGCGGCTGGTCCCACCCGGGCGGCGGGCTGCCGCACGCGGGGATGTCCGGCGCGCTGGTGGCGGGTCTGATCGTGGAGGGCCCGGACTTCCGGGGCTCGCAGTGAGCGGTGCCTGAGCCTCAGTAGCGGTACTGCTCGTCGTATCCGGCGTCCGGCTGCCGGCCGTGCCCCTGGTACGGGTACGGCTGCTCCGGCGGGAGTTCGCCGCCGTGGCCCTCGTCGGTGCGCTGCTGCGGGACCCACACCCCGCCGGGCGGGGTCTCGCCGTAGCCGGCGGCGTACGGGTCCTGGGCGTAGCCCTGCTGGCCGTACTGCTGCTGGGCGTAGCCGGGGTCGTAGCCCGCGCCGCCGTAGGACTGGCTGCCGACGTAGGGGTCCGAGTAGTTGGCGTAGCCCTGCTGGGGGGCGGCGTCGTAGCCGTACCCCTGCTGTGCGTACCCGGAGTAGTCGTAGGCCTCCTGTCCCTGCTGGGGGGCGGCGTGGGTGGCCGTGTCGCCGTAGACGCCGTAGTTGCCGGTGTCGTCGG
>NZ_VOGW01000184.1:16765-23529 GCF_007896895.1 Streptomyces misionensis
CGGGGGGCGGGGGGGCGCGAGCGGGTTGGCGGTCGGCGAGGGCCGGGCGCGGGGCTGCGCGCGCCGCGGGCGCGTGGGCGGGGGGGCGGTGCGGCGGGCCGGCCGCGACGGGGCCGCCGCGGGGGGGGGCACCACGCGCCGCCGCGGCGGCGTGGGGGCCGGGGCGACGGACCGCCCAACCGGCCACGAAGCCGCGGCGGAAGGAGAGGGTGACCAGGGTCTGGCCGACCGTGAAGGCGATCGCGCCCGCCCCGATCACGAGGACGGACGGCATCATGACGCCCACCACCACGCCGAGGAACCCGGCGAAGGCGAGCAGCCGCCAGCGCAGTCGCGCCTTGTACTGCAACAGCACCTCGCCGAGCAACCACAGCGCGACGACGCCGAACGCGATGTAGAGGACCGTCCAGCCCATGTACGCCCCTCTCCCAGTGGCCGTTACGCAGTGTGTCGCACCACGGTGCGGCAGGTCTAGGCCTGCGGGGGGTGGTGCAGGCCCAGGTTCTCGTAGATCTCCAGGGTCGCCGTGGAGTTGTTGAGCGTGATGAAGTGCAGTCCGGGCACGCCTTCGGACAGCAGCCGCGCGCAGAACTCCGTGGCGAAGTCGATACCGATGGAGCGTACCGCCGCCGGATCGTCCTTCGCCGCGAGGATCCGCTCTTTCAGGGCGTCGGGGACGTCGGCGTTGCTGAGTTTCGGCAGTCGTTCCAGCATCTTCACACTGGTGACGGGCAGCACCTCCGGAATCACCGGGGTGTCGCAGCCCGCGTCCGCCACCCGGTCGCGCAGCCGCAGATAGGACTCCGGCCGGAAGAACATCTGGGTGATGGCGTAGTCGGCGCCCGCGCGGCACTTGTCCACGAAGTGGGCGACGTCGGTGTCCCAGTCCGAGGAGCGGGGGTGCATCTCCGGGAAGGCGGCGACGCCCACGCAGAAGTCGCCCGACTCCTTGATGAGGCGCACGAGTTCGGCCGCGTAGGTCAGGCCCCGGGGGTGCGGCACCCACTCGCCCATCGGGTCGCCGGGCGGGTCGCCGCGCACCGCGAGCATGTTGCGGATGCCGGCGTCCGCGTACTGGCCGATGATGTTGCGCAGTTCGGCGACGGAGTGGTCGACCGCGGTGAGGTGGGCGACCGGGGTGAGCGTGGTGTCGGCGACGATCTGCTGGGTCTCCTTGACGGTGCCCGCGCGGGTGGAGCCGCCGGCCCCGTAGGTCACCGAGACGAAGTCGGGCGCGACCGCCTCGACCCTGCGCAGCGCGCTCCACAGGTTCCGCTCGCCCTTGGGGGTCTTCGGCGCCGAGAACTCGAACGAGTACGTCTTCTTGCCGCCGGCGAGGATCTCGCGCACGGTGCGTGCGCGATCAGTCCTGGTGGATGCGGTTCCGAGGGCCATACCCGCAGGTTAGCCAGGGGACGGCGGTCCCCCAACCAAACCCGGGAAAATTGCCCGATTTGTCGATTTGCCGTCCATCCCTTGGGACGGACACTCCCACAACGGGGCCGCGCGGTCCCGCTCAGACCTGCCGCAGCCGCTTGGCGAACTCGGCCGCCGCGGCGCCCGGGTCGTCGGCCTCGGTGAGCGCGCGGACCACGACCACCCGGCGGGCCCCGGCGTCCAGCACCTCGTCCAGATTGCCGAGGTCGATGCCGCCGATGGCGAACCAGGGGCGGTCGGTGCCGAGCGCGGCGGTGTACCGGACCAGGCCGAGGCCGGGCGCGGGGCGGCCGGGCTTGGTCGGGGTGGGCCAGCAGGGGCCCGTGCAGAAGTAGTCCACGCCCTCCTGGACGGCGGCCGCGGCGGCCTCCTCCTCGGCGTGCGTGGAGCGGCCGATCAGCACGTCGTCGCCGAGGATCGCGCGGGCCGCCGGGACCGGCAGGTCGCCCTGCCCGAGGTGCAGCACGCCGGCGCCGGCCGCGTGCGCGACGTCGGCCCGGTCGTTGACCGCGAGCAGCTTGCCGTGGCGGGCGCAGGCGTCGGCGAGGACCTCCAGGTGGGCCAGCTCCTCGGCGGCCTCCATGCCCTTGTCGCGCAGCTGCACGATGTCGACACCGCCGGCCAGCACCGCGTCCAGGAACTCGGGCAGGTCGCCCTGGCGCTTGCGGGCGTCCGTGCACAGGTAGAGGCGGGCGTCGGCGAGCGCGGCGCGGGCGGTGTCGGACATGCGTGTTCCCCCTGGGGTCGGTGTGGCTGCTGGGCGGGCGGGTGGCGCACGGGCTCGGGCCGCCGTACGCCACCCCCCTCAGGCGGTCGGGCTCAGACGGCCAGCGCCTGGGCGCGGCGCTTCACCTCCGTGCCGCGATTCTCACTGAGGGCCTGCGCGGGGGTGCCGGGCAGGGTCGGGTCGGGGGTGAAGAGCCATTCGATCATCTCTTCGACCGTGAAGCCGTCGTCCCGCAGGAGCGTCAGGGTCCCGGACAGGCCCTTGACGACCTTGTCCCCGTCGATGAAGGCGGCGGGGACGTGCAGCGCCCGGTTCTCACCTCGGCGTACGGCGATGAGCTGGCCCTCCTTGACCAGCTGCCGCACGCGCGTCACCTCGACGCCGAGCTGTTCGGCGATGTCGGGGAGGGTGAGCCAGGCGGGGACGAGAGCATCGATCTTTGCGTCAATCTCGGTCACGGGTACTAGCGTAGGCGTTCGGCCGGGGGTGGTGCCTTATGTGGTGGTTCGACATGTGCCGGTTCCACCGCCGGCCCGTCGTGCCCGGTCGCGGGCCGGTCGCGGTCGGCCGCCTCCGCACCCCGCGCCGTCGAACCGGTCAGCCGGTCGTGGCGTCCTTCAGCGGCCTGCTCGGGTCCGAAAGCGCCGCCGGGTCCATCGTGCGGCCCGCCTCGATCAGCCGCCGGCCCTGCGCCAGGTCCCTCGGGCGGCCCACCGCCAGGAGGGCGACCAGGCGGTCCTCGCGCAGCCAGCAGACCGTCCAGGCGGGGCTCGCGGGGTCGCCGCGCCAGACCAGGCGGTCGGCGGCGGCGTGGTGGCCGGCGTACTGGACGAAGCGGCCGAACTGCTCGGACCAGAAGTACGGCACCGGGTCGTAGACGGCGTCGGTCTCGCCGAGGATGTTCGCGGCGACCGTGCGCGGGCCCTGGAGGGCGTTGTCCCAGTGGTGCACGAGCAGCCGCTCGCCGTAGCGGGCCGAGGGGAAGGAGGCGCAGTCGCCGACGGCGTACACCCCGGGCGCGGAGGCGCGCAGCCGGGCGTCGGTGACGACCTCGCCGTACGCCCCCAGCTCGATGCCGGAGCCGGCCAGCCAGCCCGTGGCGGGGCGGGCGCCGATGCCGACGACGACGGCGCCCGCGGGCAGCCGGGTGCCGTCGGCGAGCACCACCGCGCCGGGCTCGACGCGCTCCACGCGCGCGCCGGTGCGCAGTTCGGCGCCGCTGTCGGCGTACCAGCCGGCCATGGGCGCGGCGACCTCGGCGGGCAGCACGCCGGCGAGCGGCCGGTCGGCGGCCTCCACGACGGTCACCGCGCAGCCCGCCGCACGGGCCGCCGTGGCGAACTCGGCGCCGATCCAGCCCGCGCCGACGACCACGATGTCGTGCTGGAGGGCGAGCACGGGCCGCAGCCGTTCGGCGTCGTCCAGGGTGCGCAGCAGATGCACGCCGGGGACGCCCTCGGTGCCGGGCAGGGTGACCGGTTCGGCGCCGGTGGCGAGGACCAGGACGTCGTACGGCACCGGGCCCGCCCCGGTGTCCAGCTCCCGGTCGCCGGGGCGGACGCCGAGGGCCTCGCAGCCGAGCCGGAGGTCGACGCCGAGCGAGTCGAAGTCGAGGTCGAAGGCGGAGTCCTCGGCCTTGCCGAGCAGCACGGCCTTGGACAGCGGGGGCCGGTCGTAGGGCTGGTGCGGTTCGGCGCCGATGACGGTCACGTCGCCCGCGAATCCCTGTTCCCGCAGGGCGACCGCGGTCTGCACCCCGGCCATGCCCGCGCCGACGACGACCACGCGCCGCGTCCGTGCCGTGCCCTCTTGCGCTGTCTGCTCGCTCACCCGCCCACCATAGACACGTGACGATCAGTCAGTCAGCGTGCGTCCTCGGTGAGCTGTTCCACAACGCTCGTGCCGGAGCCGGGCCCGGACTCCCACTCCCAGGTCTCCTCCAGGCGCACCCGGCCGTCGGGCAGCTCCACGACCGTGGAGACGCAGTGCCCCGAGGCCGTCGTCCCGTCGGTCCTCAGCTGCACGTACCGGAAGTCCAGCCGGTCGCCCTCGCGGGTGCCGACCAGATGGCCGCGGACGATGTCGCCGCCCTGGTACTCGGCCCACACCGCGCCGTCCTCCTCGTGGTAGGCGAACCGGGTGCGGGTGCCCACCTGACCCGCGGACTGGTCCGCGACGGGGGCGAGGTGGAGTCCGTCCAACGACACGGCCATGAGCGAGGGCTCCCTTACGGGTGAGGAGGGGGGCGGGCTAGGGTGGCCACCGTACAAGCACTCGCGGGAGCCCGGACGCACCGGGCTGAGAGGGAGGCTGGCGGCCTCCGACCGTACGAACCTGATCCGGGTCATGCCGGCGAAGGGAGGGGCTGGACGCCCATGCCGTCACGTACGTCCGACACATCCGACGTCCTTGTCGTCGGAGGCGGGATCATCGGCCTGGTCACGGCCTGGCGGGCCGCGCAGCGCGGGCTCGCCACCGCCGTGGTGGACCCCGCGCCCGGGGGCGGGGCCGCGCAGGTCGCGGCCGGGATGCTGGCCGCGGTCACCGAACTGCACTACGGCGAGGAGACCCTGCTCGCCCTGAACCTGCGCTCGGCGCGCCGCTACCCGGAGTTCGCGGCCGAGCTGACCGAGGCGAGCGGCCGGGACCTCGGCTACCGCCGCTGCGGCACGCTCGCGGTCGCGCTGGACGCCGACGACCGCGCCCATCTGCGCGAACTGCACGCCTTGCAGCAGCGCTGCGGCCTGGAGTCGCAGTGGCTGTCCGGGCGGGAGTGCCGCCGCCTGGAACCGATGCTGGCGCCCGGGGTGCGCGGCGGGCTGCGGGTCGACGGCGACCACCAGATCGACCCGCGCCGGCTGGCCGCGGCCCTGCTGGCCGCGTGCGAGCGGGCCGGGGTGGTGTTCCACCGGGTGTGGGCCGAACGGCTCGACGTGGCGGGCGGCCGGGCCACCGGGGTCACCACGGCGGACGGCACGGCGCTCGCCGCCGGGCGGGTGGTGCTCGCGGGCGGCAGCCTCAGCGGGCGGCTCGCGGGGGTGCCCCGGGAGGTGCTGCCGCCGGTGCGGCCGGTGAAGGGGCAGGTGCTGCGGCTGACGGTGCCGCGGCGGCTCGCGCCGTTCCTCAGCCGTACCGTGCGGGCCGTGGTCCGGGGCGGGCAGGTGTACCTGGTGCCCCGGGAGAACGGCGAGCTGGTCGTCGGCGCCACCAGCGAGGAGCTGGGCTGGGACACGACGGTCACCGCGGGCGGGGTCTACGAGCTGCTGCGCGACGCCCACGAGCTGGTGCCGGGCATCACCGAGCTGCCGCTCACCGAGACCCGCGCCGGGCTGCGTCCCGGCTCCCCGGACAACGCGCCGCTGCTCGGCCCCTCCGGCCTCGACGGGCTGCTGCTCGCCACCGGGCACCACCGCAACGGGGTGCTGCTCACGCCGGTCACCGGGGATGTGATGGGGCAGCTGCTGGGCGACGGCGAGCTGCCGCAGGAAGCCCGTCCGTTCACACCGCAGCGCTTCGGCGCCGTCCTCATGGAGCAGCCCGCATGACCGCCGTGCCGTTCACCATCTGCGTCAACGGGGAGCGCCGAGAGGTCTCCCCCGGCACCGCCCTGGACACCGTCGTACGGTCGCTGGTCCGGTCCCCCTCCGGGGTGGCGGCCGCCGTCAACGAGACCGTCGTCCCGCGCACCCGCTGGGCGAGCACCCCGCTCGCCGAGGGCGACCGGGTCGAGGTCCTCACCGCGGTGCAGGGGGGCTGAGCCATGACGGACGATTCCCTGGTCATCGGCGGTACGGCCGTCGGGTCGCGGCTGATCATGGGCACCGGCGGGGCGCCCAGCCTGGACGTGCTGGAGCGGGCGCTGGCCGCCTCCGGGACGGAGCTGACGACCGTCGCGATGCGGCGGGTGGACCCCTCGGTGCGGGGCTCGGTGCTGTCGGTGCTGGAGAAGCTCGGCATCCGGGTGCTGCCGAACACGGCGGGGTGCTTCACCGCCGGGGAGGCGGTGCTGACCGCGCGGCTGGCGCGGGAGGCGCTGGGCACGGACCTGGTGAAGCTGGAGGTCATCGCCGACGAGCGGACGCTGCTGCCGGACCCGGTGGAGCTGCTGGACGCGGCGGAGACGCTGGTGGACGACGGTTTCACGGTGCTGCCGTACACCAACGACGACCCGGTGCTGGCGCGGAAGCTGGAGGACGTGGGGTGCGCGGCCGTGATGCCGCTGGGCTCGCCGATCGGGTCCGGGCTCGGCATCCGCAACCCGCACAACTTCCAGCTGATCGTGGAGCGGGCGGGGGTGCCGGTGATCCTCGACGCGGGCGCCGGTACGGCGTCGGACGTGGCGCTGGCGATGGAGCTGGGCTGCGCCGGGGTCATGCTGGCGTCGGCGGTGACGCGCGCCCAGGAGCCGGAGCTGATGGCGGCGGCGATGCGGCACGCGGTGTCGGCGGGCCGGCTGGCGCGGCTGGCCGGGCGCATCCCCCGGCGGTACTGGGCGCGGGCGTCCTCCCCCGAGGAGGGCCTGGCCGCGCTGGACCCCGAGCGTCCCGCGTTCTGAGCCGGTGCCGCCCGTCGCCTGCGTGACCGGCCCGTCACACACCGC
>NZ_VOGW01000184.1:23800-47064 GCF_007896895.1 Streptomyces misionensis
GATGTGGATACGACCCTTCAGGACGCTCTCGTCGGGCAGGTGCTCGACGGTCGCTATCGCGTGGACGCGCGGATCGCGGCCGGCGGGATGGCCACGGTCTACCGGGCCCTGGACATCCGCCTGGACCGGGTGCTCGCCCTGAAGGTGATGCATCCGGCGCTCGCGGCGGACGGGTCGTTCGTGGAGCGGTTCATCCGGGAGGCCAAGTCCGCGGCCCGGCTCGACCACCCCAATGTCGTGCAGGTCTTCGACCAGGGGACCGACCGGTCCTATGTGTACATGGCGATGGAGTACGTCCCCGGGTGCACCCTGCGGGACGTGCTGCGCGAGCGCGGGGCGCTGCGTCCGCGCGCCGCGCTGGACATCCTGGAGCCGGTCCTCGCCGCGCTCGGCGCCGCGCACCGGGCCGGGTTCGTGCACCGCGACATGAAGCCCGAGAACGTGCTGATAGGCGACGACGGCCGGGTCAAGGTCGCCGACTTCGGGCTGGTGCGCTCGGTGGACACGGTGACCAGCACGACCGGTTCCGTGCTCGGCACCGTCGCCTATCTCGCGCCCGAGCAGCTCGACCAGGGCACCGCCGACCCGCGCGTGGACGTCTACGCGTGCGGTGTCGTCCTCTACGAGATGCTGACCGGCGCCAAGCCGCACTCCGGTGACTCCCCCGCCCAGGTGCTCTACCGGCACGTCAACGAGGACGTGCCGCCGCCCTCGGCGCTGGTGCCGGGGCTGGCGCCGCAGCTGGACGAGCTGGTCGCGTCGGCCACCGCCCGCACCCCCGGGGTACGCCCGGGCGACGCCGTCGCGCTGCTCGCCCAGGCCCGCGAGGCCCGCGCGGCGCTGACCGAGGAGCAGCTGGACGCCGTACCGCCGCAGGCGAGATCCGTGGAGCACGACAACGCGGACGACCGGACGAGCGTGATCCCCCGCGCGCTGACCGTGCCCCGGCCGCTGCCCGTCGACGGGGACCCGGGCGACGGCGTCGGCCACACCGCGCGGTTCCAGGGCACCCCGGTACCGCCGCGGCGCCGGCCCCGGCGGCTGGTCCTCAGCGTCGCGGTGGCGGTGCTGCTGGTGCTCGGCGCCGGCACCGGGGTCTGGTACATCAACTCGGGCCAGTTCACCAAGGTCCCGCCGCTGCTGACGAAGACCGAGGCACAGGCCAGGGACCGGCTGGAGCAGGCCGGCCTCCATGTCGGCAAGGTGAAGCGGGCCTACGACGACACCGTCGCGCGCGGCGCCGTGATCGGCACCGACCCGAAGCCCGGGGCCCGCATCCGCGACCACGACGCGGTGACGCTGACCGTCTCGCTCGGCCCGAAGACGGTGAAGGTGCCGGACCTGGCCGATCTGCCGCTCGCCAAGGCGCGGGCGCGGCTGAAGGCGGCCGGTCTGGAGCCGGGCATGGTCACCCGGCGGTTCAGCGACGAGGTCGACCAGGGCGCCGTGATCGCCACCACCCCCCGTACGGGCACCGAGCGGCACGCGGGCTCCGCGATCGCGCTGACCGTCAGCAAGGGCAGCCCCGTCGACGTGCCGGACGTCACCGGCGAGGACCCGGCCGACGCCCGGCAGGAGCTGACCGACGCCGGGCTGAAGGTGAGGATCGCGGGCACGCAGGTCAACTCCGAGTACGACAAGGGCAAGGTCGCCCGGCAGAGCCCCGGCGACGGCGGGCAGGTGGCCAGGGGCGACACGGTGACGCTCACCCTGTCCAAGGGCCCGCAGATGGTCGAGGTCCCGGACGTGACCGGCGACAGCGTGGACGACGCGCACCGGGCCCTGGAGGACGCCGGGTTCAAGGTGAACGAGGACCGCGGGCTGCTCGGGCTGTTCGGCGACACCGTGAAGAAGCAGTCGGTCGAGGGCGGCGGGACCGCGCCCAAGGGGTCCACCATCACCATCACCATCCGGTGACCGGGTTCACCCCGGACCGCGGTCCTGGCGCCCCGGCGGGCATGACACCCTGAACGGGTGAGTCCCGTTCAGTCCTCCCCGCCCCGCAATCCCGTCGGCGGCCACGTCCCGGTGGCCGGCGGCCTGCACTCCGTGGGGCTGTCGTACGCCCGTGCGCTGGAGGCGGAGACCGTGCAGGTCTTCGTGGCCAATCCGCGCGGCTGGGCCACCCCGGCCGGGAACCCCAGGCAGGACGAGGCGTTCCGCGCGGCCTGCGCCGAGGAGTCCGTCCCGGCGTATGTGCACGCCCCCTACCTGATCAACTTCGGCTCGCACACCGAGGCGACCGTGGAGCGGTCCGTGGAGTCGCTGCGGCACTCGCTGCGGCGCGGGCGGGAGATCGGCGCGCTGGGCGTGGTGGTGCACACCGGCAGCGCGACCGGCGGCCGGGCCCGGGAGGTGGCGCTGAAGCAGGTGCGCGCGCACCTGCTGCCGCTGCTGGACGAGCTGACCCATGACGACGACCCGTTCCTGCTGCTGGAGTCCACCGCCGGCCAGGGCGCCTCGCTGTGCTCGCGGACCTGGGACTTCGGGCCGTACTTCGAGGCGCTGGACGCCCATCCCAGGCTGGGCGTGTGCCTGGACACCTGCCACATCTTCGCGGCGGGCCACGACCTGACCGGCCCGGAAGGCATGCACCGGACGCTGGACCTGCTGGTGGAGACCGTCGGCGAGGGCCGGCTGAAGCTGATCCACGCCAACGACTCCAAGGACGTGGTCGGCGCGCACAAGGACCGGCACGAGAACATCGGCTCCGGCCACATCGGCGAGGAGCCCTTCCGCGCCCTGATGAACCACCCGGCGACCGCGGGCGTCCCGCTGATCATCGAGACCCCGGGCGGCAAGGAGGGCCACGCGGCGGACGTGGCCCGGCTCAAGCGCCTCAGGGACGGCTGAGGGGCCGGCGGCCCCTCACAGCTCCGGGCCCTCGCCCGGCTCCTCCTGGTAGGAGTAGCGCTGCTCCTTCCAGGGGTCGCCGATGTTGTGGTAGCCGCGCTCCTCCCAGAAGCCCCGGCGGTCGGCGGTCATGTACTCCACGCCCCGCACCCACTTGGGGCCCTTCCAGGCGTACAGGTGGGGCACGATCAGGCGGACCGGGAAGCCGTGCTCGGCGGTGAGCAGTTCGCCGTCCTTGTGGGTGGCGAAGAGGGTGCCCTCTGCGAGGAAGTCCGACAGGCGCAGGTTGGAGCTGAAGCCGTACTCCGCCCAGACCATCACATGGGTGACGTCCGGGGCGGGCGGGGCGAGGTCCACGACGGCGGCGGCCGGCACGCCGCCCCACTCCGCGCCGAGCATGCTGAACTTGGTCACGCAGTGCAGGTCGGCCACGACGGTGGTGTACGGCAGGGCCGTGAACTCCTCGTGGGTCCAGCCGTGCTTGTCGCCGTCGGCGGTGGCGCCGAAGACCCGGAAGTCCCAGCGCTCGGGCCGGAACTTGGGGACGGGTCCGTAGTGCGTGACGGGCCAGCCGCGCTGGAGTCGCTGCCCCGGCGGAAGCTCGGACCCTGCCGTTGCTCCAGACTCTCGTTCCACCGGATGACCCATGTGTCCATCCTGACAGACCTCGGACGATGCCCTCGCCCCACCCTCCCCGAAACGGGCAAAGAGCATCAATTGCGGGCACATTTACTAAGTCATCACTTACTGGACGAGCCTCGCCGCCGGTGCAATCATGCGGCGCACACCTCCCCCCGTTCTCCCGTGTGGAAGGAGCCGCTGCGATGCAGGGCGACCCCGAGGTCATCGAACTGCTCAACGAACAGCTGACCGCCGAGCTGACGGCGATCAACCAGTACTTCCTGCACTCCAAGATCCAGGATCACAAGGGGTGGTCGAAGCTCGCCGAGTACACCCGGCGCGAGTCGTTCGACGAGATGCGGCACGCGGAACTCCTGACCGACCGCATCCTGCTGCTCGACGGGCTGCCGAACTACCAGCGGCTCTCGCACGTCGAGGTGGGGCAGACGGTGACCGAGATGTTCCGGGCCGACCGGCAGATCGAGGTCGAGGCGATCGACCGGCTGCGCAGGGGCGTGCAGATCATGCGCGACAAGGACGACATCACGTCCGCGAACATCTTCGAGGCGATCCTGGCCGACGAGGAGCACCACATCGACTACCTGGACACCCAGCTGGAACTCGTGGACAAGCTGGGCGAGGCGCTCTACCTCTCGACGGTGATCGAGCAGAGCCAGCCGGACCCCTCGGGGCCGGGCACCGGAGGCTTCTCGGGCTGACCCTAGGCGGCGTCGTCCAGCCGGTCGAGCGTCACAGGGGCGCGCTGTTCGATCAGCTCGCGGCGGGGGCAGGCGCCCCGGCCGAGCAGCGCCTGGATGCGCCGCACACAGCGACCGCAGTCCGTGCCGGCCTTGCACGCGGAGGCGATCTGGCGCGGGGTGCAGGCGCCGTCCTCCGCGTGCCGCCTGACGTCGGCGTCGGTGATGCCGAAGCAACTGCAGACGTACACGCGGCCCACCTCCCGACGGGATCGTCGTATCTCTGCCGTCCCGTTCCCGGTGAGGCAAACCTAACCTTACCCGTCGCTTCGCGACCGCAAAAGACCGAGGGGCGCGGATCGCATGTGATCCGCGCCCCAGAACGGCTCCGAGAGCCGCCTCACTGGTCCCGGTACATCTCCGCGACCAGGAACGCCAGGTCCAGCGACTGGCTGCGGTTGAGCCGCGGGTCGCAGGCGGTCTCGTAGCGCTGGTGCAGATCGTCGACGAAGATCTCGTCGCCGCCGCCCACGCACTCGGTGACGTCGTCGCCGGTCAGCTCGACGTGGATGCCGCCCGGGTGGGTGCCGAGCGCCTTGTGCACCTCAAAGAAGCCCTTGACCTCGTCCAGCACGTCGTCGAAGCGGCGGGTCTTGTGCCCGGAGGCCGCCTCGAAGGTGTTGCCGTGCATCGGGTCGGTCACCCAGGCCACCGTCGCGCCGGACGCCGTGACCTTCTCCACCAGCTCGGGCAGCCGGTCGCGGATCTTGTCGGCGCCCATCCGGACGATGAAGGTCAGCCGGCCCGGCTCCCGCTCGGGGTCGAGGCGGTCGATGTACGTCAGCGCCTCCTCGGCCGTGGTGTTCGGGCCGAGCTTGATGCCGATGGGGTTGCGGATCTTCGAGGCGAACTCGATGTGCGCGTGGTCCAGCTGCCGGGTGCGCTCACCGATCCACACCATGTGCGCCGAGACGTCGTACAGCTCGCCGGTGCGGGAGTCGACCCGGGTCAGGGCGGACTCGTAGTCCAGCAGCAGCGCCTCGTGCGAGGAGAAGAACTCGACGGTCTTGAACTCCTCCGGGTCGGTGCCGCAGGCCCGCATGAAGTTCAGCGCGTTGTCGATCTCGCGGGCCAGCTGCTCGTAGCGCTGGCCGGAGGGCGAGGTCTTCACGAAGTCCTGGTTCCAGGCGTGCACCTGGCGGAGGTCGGCGTAGCCGCCGGTGGTGAAGGCGCGCACCAGGTTCAGCGTGGAAGCCGAGGCGTGGTACATCCGCTTGAGCCGCTCGGGGTCCGGGATGCGGCTGGCCTCGGTGAAGTCGAAGCCGTTGACGGAGTCGCCCCGGTACACCGGGAGGGTCACGCCGTCGCGGGTCTCGGTCGGCTTGGAGCGCGGCTTGGAGTACTGCCCGGCGATCCGGCCGACCTTGACCACGGGCACGGAGGCCGCGTAGGTCAGGACGGCGCCCATCTGGAGCAGCGTCTTGAGCTTGGCGCGGATCTGCTCGGCGCCCACGCCGTCGAAGGACTCGGCGCAGTCGCCGCCCTGGAGCAGGAACGCCTCGCCCTTGGCGACGGCCGCCATCCGGGCGCGCAGTTGATCGCACTCGCCGGCGAAGACGAGCGGCGGATACGACTCGAGGTCCGCGATCACTGCGCGCAGAGCCTCGGCGTCGGGGTACTCGGGCTGCTGCGCCGCGGGCAGGTCTCGCCAGGTCGCCTCGGCGGCGACGGCATGGGAATCAGCGTTCACGGTCACCTCGTAAACATTACGGGGTCATGTCCCGTGTTCCACGAGTCGCCCGAAAAGTGAGACGGGACGACTGCTGGGTGGACGGGTGCCGGGTGCGGTAGGGTCACTCGCATGTTCGCGCTTTCCAACCAGAACTGGTGGTGGACCGCTCATCCGGCGGCCCGCTGATCGCGCGTACCCAGACTTCGCGAAGGCCGCCCGAGGGGCGGCCTTCGGCGTTTGTCGGGTCGTTCCTCTCCTCATCCGACCGAGTAGGAGACCGACCCGTGGACCTGCTGGACCTGTTGTCCGACCCCCGCCCCTTCGCCCTGCTGCACCGCCGGGTGCCCGGCCGTGCCGAGCACCCGGTGGAGGTGCTGATCGGCCCGGTGAGCGGCCGGGAGCGGCTCGCCGAGCTGCCGGACGAGGGGCTCGCCCTGGTGCCGTTCCGGCAGATCCGCGAGCGCGGCTTCGACGTCCGTGACGACGGCACCCCGCTGCTGGTGCTGACCCCCGAGGAGTCGTACGAGATCCCGGCGGACGAGGCGCTCGCGCGGCTGCCCGCGCACGCGGTGCGGGTCGAGGGCGGCGGCTTCGACGTCGGCGACGAGGAGTACGCCGGGATCGTCGGGCGGGTGCTCGCGGACGAGATCGGCCGGGGCGAGGGCGCGAACTTCGTGATCCGGCGCACGTACGAGGGCGCGGTCCCCGGCTTCGGCCGGGCCGACGCGCTGGCGCTGTTCCGGCGGCTGCTGGCGGGCGAGCGGGGCGCGTACTGGACCTTCGTGGTGCACACCGGGGACCGGACGCTGGTCGGGGCGAGCCCCGAGGTGCACGTGCGGATGTCCGGCGGGACGGTCGTGATGAACCCGATCAGCGGGACCTACCGCTATCCCGCCGAGGGGCCGACCCCGGAGCGGCTGCTGGACTTCCTCGCCGACGGCAAGGAGATCGAGGAGCTGTCGATGGTGGTCGACGAGGAGCTGAAGATGATGTGCACCGTCGGCGACATGGGCGGGGTCGTCGTCGGGCCCCGGCTGAAGGAGATGGCGCATCTCGCGCACACCGAGTACGAGCTGCGCGGGAGGTCCTCCCTGGACGCCCGGGAGGTGCTGCGGCAGACCATGTTCGCGGCGACGGTCACCGGGTCGCCGGTGCAGAACGCCTGCCGGGTGATCGAGCGCCACGAGGCCGGGGGGCGCGGGTACTACGCCGGTGCACTGGCCCTGCTCGGCCGGGACGCGGGCGGGGCGCAGACCCTGGACTCCCCCATCCTGATCCGCACCGCCGACATCGACGCGGCCGGGCGGCTGCGGGTGGCGGTGGGCGCCACGCTGGTGCGCGGTTCCGATCCGGCGGGCGAGGTGGCCGAGACGCACGCGAAAGCGGCGGGCGTGCTGGCGGCCCTCGGGGTGCGTCCCGGCCGGCCGCGCGCGGAGCGGGAGCTGCCCCGGCTGGCCGACGACCCCCGGGTGCGGGCCGCGCTGGACGGGCGGCGGGCCTCGCTCGCCCCGTTCTGGCTGCGGATGCAGCAGCCGGCCGCCGAGGTGACCGGGCACGCCCTGGTGGTGGACGGCGAGGACACCTTCACCGCGATGCTGGCGCATCTGCTGCGCTCGGCGGGGCTGGAGGTGACGGTCCGGCGGTACGACGAGCCGGGGCTGCGGGCGGCGGTGCTCGCGCACGAGGGCCCGGTGGTGCTGGGCCCGGGCCCCGGCGACCCGGGCGACCTGGCCGACCCGAAGATGCGGTTCCTGCGGGAGCTGACGGCGGCGGTGCTCCGGGAGCACCGGCACGGGGTGCTGGGCGTGTGCCTGGGCCATGAGCTGATCGCGGCGGAGCTGGGCCTGGAGATCGTCCGCAAGGGGGTGCCGTACCAGGGCGCGCAGACGCGGATCGAGCTGTTCGGGCGCCCGGAGACGGTCGGCTTCTACAACAGCTTCACCGCCCGCTGCGACGAGGAGGCGGCGCGGGAGCTGGCCGCGCACGGCATCGAGGTGAGCCGGGCCGCCGACGGCGAGGTCCATGCCGTACGGGGGCCCGGGTTCGCCGGGGTGCAGTTCCACCCGGAGTCGGTGCTGACCCTCGACGGGGCGGCGATCGTGGCGGAGCTGATGGGCAGGCTGCGCGGCGCGAGCGCGCTCTGAGGCTCTCGCGGCCGGGGCTGCGGGCCGGGTGACGGCCCGCAGCCCCGGTGCGTCCGCCCGGGTTCAGCCGAAGAACACCCCGGCCTCCTCGTACAGCTTCGGGTCGACCGTCTTCAGCCTGGCGGTCGCCTCGGCGAGGGGGACGCGGACCACCTCGGTGCCGCGCAGGGCGACCATCGTGCCGAAGTCGCCGTCGCGCACGCAGTCGACGGCGTGCAGCCCGAAGCGGGTGGCGAGCCAGCGGTCGAAGGCGCTGGGGGTGCCGCCGCGCTGGATGTGCCCGAGGACCGTGGTACGGGCCTCCTTGCCGGTGCGCTTCTCGATCTCCTTGGCCAGCCACTCGCCGACCCCGGACAGCCGCACGTGCCCGAAGGAGTCCAGCGTCTCGTCCTTGAGGACCATCTCGCCGTCCTTCGGCATGGCGCCCTCGGCGACCACGACGATCGGGGCGTACGACGCCTTGAAGCGGGAGGTGATCCAGGCGCACACCTGGTCGAGGTCGAAGCGCTGCTCGGGGATGAGGATGACGTTGGCGCCGCCGGCCAGGCCCGAGTGCAGGGCGATCCAGCCGGCGTGCCGGCCCATCACCTCGCAGACCAGGACCCGCATATGGGACTCGGCCGTGGTGTGCAGCCGGTCGATGGCCTCGGTGGCGATGTTGACGGCGGTGTCGAAGCCGAAGGTGTAGTCGGTGGCGGACAGGTCGTTGTCGATGGTCTTGGGCACGCCCACGCAGGGCACGCCGTACTCGCCGGACAGCCGGGCGGCGACCCCGAGGGTGTCCTCGCCGCCGATCGCGATCAGCGCCTCGACCTCCTGCTTGGCCAGGTTGTCCTTGATCCGGCGGATGCCGTCCTCCTGCTTGAGGGGGTTGGTCCGCGAGGAGCCGAGGATGGTGCCGCCGCGGGGCAGGATGCCGCGCACGGCGGGGATGTCGAGACGGACGCTGCGGCCTTCGAGGGGGCCCCGCCAGCCGTCCCGGAAGCCCACGAACTCGTAGCCGTACTCCTGTACGCCCTTGCGTACGACGCCCCGGATGACGGCGTTGAGCCCGGGGCAGTCGCCGCCTCCGGTGAGAACTCCGACCCGCATGGAAATGTCCCTTCGCCCGCTTGGCCTGACGCTTTGTCACGCTAATGGTGATGCGCGTCACATCGGGAGAGGCGGGACGGGTGAATCGGGGGCATTGCGCCCCGATCCGGACTACCCCTCGTCCAGGCCGCGCTCGATCGCGTACCTCACCAGCTCGACCCGGTTGTGGAGTTGGAGCTTGCCGAGGGTGTTCTGGACGTGGTTCTGCACCGTGCGGTGGGAGATGACGAGGCGTTCGGCGATCTGCTTGTAGCTCAGGCCCTTGGCGACCAGCCGCAGCACCTCCGTCTCCCGCTCGGTCAGCCGGGGCGCGCCCGGCTCGTCGGTGTCGGGCGCGGGCGCCGGTTCGGCGGCCAGGCGCCGGTACTCGCCGAGCACCAGTCCGGCCAGACCCGGCGTGAACACCGCGTCGCCGGCGGCCGTGCGGCGCACCGCGTCCAGCAGTTCCCCGGTGGAGGCCGACTTCAGCAGATAGCCGGTGGCGCCGGACTTCACCGCCTCCAGCACATCGGCGTGCTCCCCGCTCGCCGACAGCACCAGGACGCGCAACGCCGGGTTGTGGGCGACCAGTTCCTTGCACACCTGGACGCCGGGCTTGGCGGGCAGATTGAGGTCGAGGACCAGGACGTCGGGGGCGGCGGCCCTGGCGCGGCGCACGGCCTGCTCGCCGTCGCCCGCGGTGGCGACCACCTCGAAGCCGGACTCGGTCAGGTCCCGGGCGACGGCGTCGCGCCACATGGGGTGGTCGTCCACCACCATCACCCTGATCGGGTCCTGCTGCTGTGTCATCGCTGCTCCGCCTTCTTCCCCCGCGCCGCGACGGCGCCCTTCGGTACCTTCAGTTCGACCTCGGTGCCCTGCCCGGGCACCGAGATCAGCTCGGCGCTGCCGCCGAGGTCGCGCAGTCTGCCCCGGATGGACTGGGCGACGCCGAGCCGCCCCTCGTCCTCCGCCTCGGCGAGCCGGCCCTCGGGGATGCCGGGCCCGTCGTCCCGGACGGTGACCACGATCTCCTCCGGCTCGTCCTCCAGCAGGATCCAGGCCCGCGCCCCCTCGCCCGCGTGCCGCTCCACATTGTCCAGGGCGGCGCCGACCGCCGCGGCCAACTCCCGTGCGGCGGACGGCGGAAGGGACACCGGGGCGCCGGGCTCGGCCAGGGTCACCCGGTCGCGCGCGAAGGGCGCGAGGAGGGTGCGCAGATCGACCGGGCCGCGCTCGGCCGGCTCCTCGCGGACCGGTACGGCGCCGTCCTCGGGGAGGCGGGCGACGGGCAGCAGTCCGCCGGAGACCAGGGTGCGCAGGGCGACCTCCTGCTCCCCGGCCAGCCGGCCCAGCTCGGCCGCCTCGCCGCCGAGTGCGGTGCCGCGCCGCTTCACCATCGCCAGCACCTGGAGCACGCTGTCGTGGATGTCCCGGGCCAGCCGCTCCCGCTCCCGGGTGGCCGCCTGGATCTCCAGGGCGCGGGCGAGGGTGCGCTCGGAGGCGCGGGCCACCTCCACGACGTAGCCGATGCCGATGGAGGCGATGCAGACGAGGATCAGGCTGTGCAGGGTGTCCTTGGCGATCTGGCCGCGCTCGGCCAGGTTGGCGGCCGCCACCACCGTGGAGACGGCGGCGGCCCAGCGCCAGCCGCCCTTGACGGCGAAGCCGAGCACCGCGCCACCGGTCCATATCGTCGGCAGCGTGGGGCCGCCCGCGGTCCGCTGGTGGGTGTCGGCGAACGCGGTGAGCAGGATGCCGGCGAGCGCGATGGCCAGATCGGCGGAGAGGAACGCCTTGGTGCAGCTCGCCGCGTTGCGCACCCGGGGCAGGGTGGCCAGCGTCCACACGGCCAGCACGGCGTCGTAACCGACCGCGATCCAGGGGCGGGTGTAGTCCTCGTACGAGGTGACGCACAGGCCGGCCGCGTACAGCATGGTCAGCACGCGGTAGCCGGCGAGCGCCCGCCACAGCGGCAGCTCCACCGACATCCTCAGCACACGCTCGCGCCCGGCCATGTCCCCCCTTTTTCTGCTGTGCCCCGGCCCCCGCCGCGTCCCGCCGCTACTGGCCCTCGGCTTCCTTCCCGGCTTCCCTCTCGGCCTTCCCGGCTTCCTTCTCCGCCTCCTTGGCGTTCTTCTCCGCTTCCTTGGCCGCCTTCGCCGCCTCCGCGATCTGCCGCTTGGCGGCGGTGGCGTACATGTCGACGTACTCCTGGCCGGAGAGCTTCATGATCTCGTACATGACCTCGTCGGTCAGCGCGCGCAGGACGAAGCGGTCGTGTTCCATCCCCTGGTAGCGGCTGAAGTCGAGGGGCTTGCCGATGCGGATGCCGGGGCGCATCAGCTTCGGCATCACCTTGCCGGGCGGCTGGATCTTCTCGGTGTCGATCATGGCCACCGGGATCACCGGGGCGCCGGTCGCGAGGGCCACGCGGGCCAGGCCGCCGGGCTTGCCCCGGTAGAGCCGGCCGTCGGGCGAGCGGGTGCCCTCCGGGTAGATGCCGAACAGCTCACCGCGCTGCAGCACCTCTATCCCGCTCTTGATCGCGGCCTCGCCGGCGCCGCGGGCGCCCGAGCGGTCCACCGGGAGCTGCCCGACGCCCTTGAAGAAGGCGGCGGTCAGCCGCCCCTTCACGCCGGGCGTGGTGAAGTACTCGGCCTTCGCGATGAAGGTGACCTTGCGGTCCAGCATCGTCGGCAGGAAGAACGAGTCCGAGAAGGACAGATGATTGCTGGCCAGGATCGCGGGGCCCTCGGCCGGAATGTTCTCCAGGCCCTCCACCCACGGCCTGAAGGCGAGCTTCAGCGGCCCCCCGATGGCGACCTTCATCGTGCCGTACAACACCCGTGTGCCTCCCGTTTCCGTCGAACAGACCTTAACCCCCGGGGCGCCCGAAGGACCCGACGGCCCTGGTCGGTGTCCGTGCGGTCGCGTACGGTGAAGCACATCCGCGAGTTCTCCACGCCCCGGCCGACGGCGGGGCCCTTCCCCGGAACAGGAGCGTCGAAGGTGCCGGTTCTCCCTGGAGCCGAGCCGTACCGCCACGCAGGCGGGGAGGTGGGCGTCCTCTTCTGTCACGGCTTCACCGGTTCGCCCCAGTCGCTGCGCCCCTGGGCGGAGCACCACGCGGCGCACGGCCTGACCGTCTCGCTGCCCCTGCTGCCCGGCCATGGCACCCGCTGGGAGGACATGCAGCTCACCGGCTGGCAGGACTGGTACGCGGAGGTGGACCGCGAACTGCGGCTGCTCGCCCAGCGCTGCTCCCGGGTGTTCGTGGCGGGCCTGTCGATGGGCGGGGCCCTCGCGCTGCGGCTGGCCGCACTGCACGGCGGGCGGATCGACGGCGTGGTCGTCGTCAACCCGGCCAACAAGATCCACGGCCTGTCCGCGTACGCCCTGCCGGTGGCCCGGCACCTGGTGCGCACCACCAAGGGCATCGCCAGCGACATCGCCAAGGAGGGCGCGGCGGAGACGGGCTACGACCGGGTGCCGCTGCACGCGGCGCACTCGCTGCGCCGGTTCCTGCACCGGCTGGACGGTGAGCTGCCGCGGGTCACCCAGCCGTTGCTGCTGCTGCGCAGCGCCCAGGACCATGTCGTCCCGTCGGCCGACTCCGCCCGGGTGCTCGGCCGGATCTCGTCCACGGACGTCCGCGAGATCGTGCTGGAACACAGCTACCACGTCGCGACGTTGGATGTGGACGCGGACCGGATCTTCGAGGAGAGCCTCGGTTTCATCGGCCGGCTCGCACCGAGTCTCGGCGAGGAAGGGACGGCCGCAGTTGGCTGAGCACGAGCCCGGTCCCGAGGGCCGCGAGGACCACGAGGGCCGGAGCGAGTCCGACGGGAAGGGAATGCCCTTCGACGAGGACGCCGCCTGGCGGGCCATCGTCGCCGGGTACGGCGAGGAACCGCCGGACCCGCCGGGGGCCAGGCCCTTCAAGCCGGTGGAGGACCTGGCGCTGCTGGAGAAGGACGCGCCCGCGGAGACCGAGAAGGAGAAGGAGAAGCAGCCCGGGGGCGAGGGCTCCGGGGAGCAGCGGCCCGCCCGGCCGCTGGGCAGCTCCGTCTCCTTCGCGCCCGGTGTCGGCCCCCGCGACCACCGGCCGCCGGAGCCGTCCGAGGACGACTTCGGCGAGGACGACGAGGGCCACTTCGTGCCGCCCGAGCCGCCGCCGCTGCCGAACGCCGACACCACGGCGAAGTTCGCGTGGCTCGGCGTGGTCGGCGGCCCCGTCCTGCTCCTGCTGGCGGTGCTGCTCGGCTGGGACATGACCTGGTGGCTGGCGACCGCCGGCATCGGCGGCTTCCTCGGCGGCTTCGCCACGCTGGTCGCGCGGATGCGGACGGACGAGGACGAGGACGACGACCCGGGGCGCGGGGCCGTCGTCTAGGACCGTCAGGACGGTCCGGGGCCGTCAGGATGGTCCGGGGCCGTCAGGACAGGCGCTCCGGTGTGCGCTGGGCGGCGGGGACACGCAGGGCGGTCAGGACCGGGAGGTGATCGGTGGCGGCGGCCAGATCGGCGCGGGTGACGCCCGGCTGGTCCAGGGGGACCCCACTGCCGAGCACCTCGACGCCCTTGGTGGCGAACACCGCGTCGATACGGCGGTGCGGCTCGCCGTGCGTCCAGGTCTCCTCGCCGCCCCAGGGGGCCACCTCCCGGCAGTCCTGGAGGGCGCCGGCGAGCAGGCGGAAGGTGCGGCCCTCGGGGCCCTCGTTCAGATCGCCGCCCGCGACGGCGTGCTCCACGCCGAGCTGGTCGAGCCGGTCCAGGAGCATCCCGCCCTGGACGTGGCGCTCACGGCCGTCGAGACCGAGGTGGCAGCTGATCACGCCGAGGCGGGCGCCGCCGAAGCGGACCACCGCGGTGGCCAGGCCGCGCCGGTGCAGGCCGGGGGTGAGCGGCAGCAGTACGTCCTCGGTCCGCTCCACGGTGGCCCGCAGCGAGCACAGGATCGCGGGTCCGGCCGCGGTGCCGCCGCCGGTGAGGAGGACCAGCCCGGAGGCCGCGGCCAGCCGGGTGAGCTTCTTGCGCCAGCGGAAGAAGCGGGGCGCCTCCTGGATCAGGACCAGGTCGGGGGCGCAGGCGGTGATCACCCTCGCGAGGGCGTCGGTGTCGTCGCGCAGCGAGCGGATGTTGTAGCTCAGGACGCGGATGACGGCTGAACCGTCGGGTTCCGTGTGGGAGTTGGGGAGCGGCGCCATGTGGATCAATGTACGCCGCGCGGTCGGGAGCGGACGACCGCGGGTGCCCGGGGCGCGCGGGGCCGTACCGGGGTACGGCCCCGCCGCCGAGCCGGGTGGCTCCTTACATGACCGGGTCGGGCTCACGGGCCAGGTCGGCCGCGCCGACCATGCCCGCCTTGTTGCCCAGCTGAGCGGCGATCACATCGGCGACCGGCCGCCAGTTCCCGCCGACCAGCCACCGCCTGTACGACTTGCGGATCGGGTCGAGCACCAGGTCGCCCTCGTCGGAGAGGCCGCCGCCGACGATGAAGGCGGAGGGGTCGAAGAGGGAGGCGAGGTCGGCGAGGCCGGCGCCGGCCCAGCGGGCCAGCTCGCGGTAGGAGTCCACCGCGACCTTGTCGCCCTGGCGGGCGGCCATGGAGATGTGCTTGCCCTCGATGCCGTCCGGGGTGCCGTCACCGAGCGAGAGCAGCAGCTCGGCCCGCTCGGGGGTGGCGTTGGCGCGCTGCTTGGCGTAGCGGACCAGGGCACGGCCGGAGGCGTACTGCTCCCAGCAGCCCTGCGAGCCGCAGCCGCACAGCAGGCCGTCCGGGACCATCCGGATGTGGCCGAACTCGGCGGCCACGCCGAAGTGGCCGCGGCGCAGCTTGTTGCCGATGATGATGCCGCCGCCGAGGCCGGTGCCGAGCGTGATGCAGATGACGTTGCGGTGGCCCTTGCCGGCGCCGAACTTGTACTCGCCCCAGGCGGCGGCGTTGGCGTCGTTCTCGACCACGACGGGGAGGCCGGTGCGGGCCTCGACCTTTTCCTTCAGCGGCTCGTTGCGCCAGTCGATGTTGGGCGCGAAGTAGACGGTGGAGCGCTGCCGGTCGACGTAACCGGCCGCACCGATGCCCACGCCGACGATCTCGTGCCCGGCACGCGCGCCCTCCACCGAGGAGGCGATGGCGTCCACGATGGCCTCGGGCGTGGTGGGGGTCGGCACCTTGAAGGTCGAGAGGATGTTGCCTTCCTCGTCGACCACGCCGGCCGCGATCTTTGTGCCGCCGATGTCGACGCCGATGGTGAGTCCCATGAATCCCTCAGTTTCGGTCGAGCCCCGCTACGGCCAACCGTACCCGAGGCCCTTGCGGACGAGGGCTTCAGTCCAGGTCGATGCGCTCCGAGGGCCCGGTGCCCTCGCCCCGGTCGTCGCCGTCGCCCGGCCGGTCCGCGCGCCATTCGTCCGCGACGCCGGACGGGCCGGAGGCCCAGCGCTGCTCCTGGGACCGGACGGCGGAGCGGTAGGCGGCCAGCAGTTCGCCGCCTGCGGCCGCGAGGTGGTCGAAGACGTCGGGGTTGCGCTCTATGACCGGCTCGACGGCGGCCTTCGCCTGCTGGACGGCCTGCCTGACCATCTGCTGGGCGGCCGGTCCGGCGAGGCCGACGAGGGGGGACTGGAGGCCGGACAGCTTGTCGGCCACCGTGTCCACGAGCCTCTTCAGCTCGTCGGCGGCGGAGCCGGGCGGCGGGCCGTACGTGGTGCGCCGGCGAGCCTTCTCGGCCTCCAGGTCCTCGGCGCAGGCCGTGGCCCAGGCGTCGGCGTCGCTCACCCGCGGCTCCTCGTGCGGTTCTGCGGGGCGCTCTTCGCTCATGGCGGCCTCCTGACTGCGGTTCGGCCCCTACGACGTTACCCGAACGGGCCGCCCCGGTTCACCGTGCCGCGGCGGGCCACAGCCCGGGGTCGGGGGCGAAGCGGACCCGCAGCTCGCCCTCGCGCAGGCCGGCCCCGGAGACGGTGCAGCGGCGCAGCGCGGAGGGCAGCGGGACGATCCGGCGGAAGGGGCCCGTGGTGATCACCAGCTCGTCGCCGCGCCGGATCAGGTCGAGCTCCTCCCGTATGGCGCCGGGCAGCGGGATGTGCCAGACCAGCACCCCGTCCTCGGCGATCCGGTCGGCGACGGTCCACTCGACGGGCGCGGAGGCGGGCTCGACGGCGGGGACGGGGAGGGCGGTGAGGTCGTCGGGGCCGTGCGGGTCGCGGCCGAGGTGCGGCACCGGGTGCACGTCGTACGTGCCCCGCCACTCCTCGACGGCCTCTTGCTGCTGGGCGCGGAGTCCGGCGAGCCAGGGGCCGGTGGCGGCGTCGGGCAGGGTGCGGTTGGCGATCAGCGCCTCGGGGCGCAGTCCGCGCAGGGCGAGGCCGAGACGGGCGGTGCGCAGCGCGGCGGCGCCGGCCGGGCCGGGTTCGGCGACGAGGCGTACGGCGGTGTGCCGGTCGTTCAGCACGGCCTCGACGGCGGCGAGTTCGGTGTCCCAGCGGGCGGCCGTCTCGTACAGCCAGTCGGCGGGCATGGGCACGCCGGCCAGCCGGCCGAGGACGGGGCGCAGCGCGCGGGCGGCCTGGCGTTCGGGCGGCAGCAGGCGGCGCAGGTAGCGGCGCAGTTCCTCGGGGAGGGCGAGCAGCGCGAGGGCCTCGGGGAGGGCCGGCAGGTCGACGACGAGGAGGTCGTGGTGCTCGGACAGCGCGGCGTCCCGGAGCGCGCGCAGGAAGGTCAGCTCCTCGGCGCCGGGCAGCGGGGTGACCTCCTCGGCGTCCAGCCGTGACGCACCGAGCAGATCGAGGACGCTCGCGGCGCGGGCCTGGAAGTCGGCGAGGTCCTGCCGGAAACCGGCGGCGGCGTCCGGCCGCCAGACGGTGAGCCCCGGCCGGGCCTCGACGGGCGCGGCACCCGTCTCCGTGCCCAGCACCGCGCCCGGGGTGTCGGTGCGGTCGGCGCTCAGCAGCAACGTCCGGCTGCCCTCCCGGGCGGCCCGCAGCGCGGTCGCGGCGGCGACGGTCGTACGCCCGCTGCCGCCCGGCCCGGTGATCAGGATGGTACGCATGAGGCTGAACCGTAACGGAAAGCCCGCGCGGGACGGCCGGGGGCGGCCGGGGGCGGCTCGGTACGGCCGCCCGGGAGCACAGGGCGCTCCGCGTTCCCCTGCGTCCCGGTCACGGCCGGGGAAGCTCGGGCCGACCGGTCAGGTCAGGCCGACCGGTCAGGTCAGGGCAGGTCGACCGGGTAGGTCAGGCCGACTCGACGCGCTTCTTCAGGCCCGCCAGGGCGCGGTCGATGACGACCTTCTCGGCCTTGCGCTTGATCATGCCGAGCATGGGGATCTTGACGTCGACGGTGAGCCGGTAGGTGACCTCGGTGGCGCCCGCGCCCGCCGGCTTCAGCAGGTAGGACCCGTCGAGGGAGCGCAGCATCTGGGACTTCACCAGCGTCCAGGACACCTCGTTCTCCCCGCTCCAGGTGTACGCCAGCGTCTGGTCGTCCTTGATCGCGCCCGCGTCCATGACGAGCCGCACCTGCTCGGCGCGCCCGCGCTCGTCGGTCTTGAGGACCTCCGCCTCCTTGACCTCGCCGGTCCAGTCCGGGTAGCGCGCGAAGTCGGCGATCACCGCCATGACGTCGGCCGGAGCCGCCTCGATCGTGATGCTCGAACTGGTGTGTTCCGCCATCGCCGTGGCTCCTCCAGATGCGGACCGAAGAGACTCTTGCGTGCGCTCGCTGCGCACGTGTGTGCAGCGTGAAGGCTACCGTGCGCCCGACCTGCCCCCTTCACCCCGTCTCCCCTCGCCGCCCGTCACCACTCCAGGACCCAGGGCCGCCCGGTCGCCGCGAAGTGCCCCACGTTCACGCACTCGGTCGCCCCGACCCGCATCCGCCGGGCCAGCGGCTGGTGAACATGGCCGAAAAGCGCGTAGCGGGGCCGGGTGCGGCGGATGGCGTCCAGCAGGGCCCGGCTCCCCCGTTCGAAGCGGCGCGCGACCGTGTCGTAGACCAGTTCCGGCACCTCCGGGGGGATGTGCGTGCACAGCACGTCGACCTCTCCGACCGCCTCGATCTTCGCGGCGTACTCCTCGTCGTCGATCTCGTACGGCGTCCGCATCGGCGTGCGCAGCCCCCCGCCGACGAAGCCGAAGGTCCGGCCGCCGATCTCCACCCGCTCCCCGTCCAGCACGGTGGTGCCGGCCCGGGCGTACTCCCGCCACAGCGGCGGCATGTCGACATTGCCGTAGGTGGCGTACGTCGGCACGGGGAACGCGGCGAACAGTTCGGCGTACTGCTTGCGCACCGCCTTCTCGATGGCCGCGTACCGGTCCCCGGCGATGCCGGACCACAGCCGGGCCCCGAACGCGCGGGCCTCCTCGAAGCGCCGCGCGGTGCGCAGTTCCACGATGCGGTCGGCGTTCTCCTCGCCGAACAGGTCGGGGAAGATGCCGCGCGAGTGATCGGCGTAGTCGAGGAAGAGGACGAGGTCGCCGAGGCAGATCAGGGCGTCGGCACCCTCGCCGGCCCGCGCCAGGTCCCGGGCGTTGCCGTGCACGTCGCTGACCACGTGGACACGGGTCCGGGTGCTCCGAGGGGGTGTGGAAGCCATGGCGATCAAGCGTAGGCGTGTGCGGTGCAGGTGAACAGTGCAGGTCTTGGCCTGCGGTTACTCGCCGGTCGGAGCGGCCGTGGACTACTGTGCGCGAAGGAACGCCAACCTGTGTGACACAAGGAACATCTCGCCGGGACCCCCTGTCGGGAACGCCATACCGGCGGGTAACGTCCGGGCAGTCCAGTCGTGCTCAGGGTTTCGGCCACCGCGAACCCGAGCACCAGCCCGAGCCTTGGACCGCACCGTCGCATCACACAACGTCGTGGCGCCGGCGCCCTATGAGGAGCAGCAGTCTTGCGCGAGTTCAGCCTTCCGGCTTTGTACGAGGTCCCTGCGGACGGAAATCTGACCGACATCGTCCGCAGAAACGCCGCGCAGCATCCGGACGTCGCCGTCATCGCCCGCAAGACCGGCGGGGTGTGGCAGGACGTGACGGCCCGGAAGTTCCTCGCCGAGGTGCACGCCGCCGCCAAGGGCCTCATCGCCGCCGGGGTGCAGCCGGGCGACCGCGTGGGCCTGATGTCCCGCACGCGCTACGAGTGGACGCTCCTCGACTTCGCGATCTGGAGCGCGGGCGCGGTCACCGTGCCGGTGTACGAGACCAGCTCCCCGGAGCAGGTGCAGTGGATCCTGTCCGACTCGGGCGCGACGGCGTGCGTGGTGGAGCTGGACGCGCACGCGGCGGCCGTGGAGACGGTGCGCGACACGCTGCCCGCGCTGAAGCACGTCTGGCAGATCGAGGCCGGCGCCGTCGAGGAGCTGGGCCGGCTGGGGCAGGACGTGGCGGACGCGACGGTGGAGGAGCGCTCCTCGCTCGCCCGCGCCGACGACCCGGCGACCATCGTCTACACCAGCGGCACCACGGGCCGCCCCAAGGGCTGTGTCCTCACCCACCGCAGCTTCTTCGCCGAGTGCGGCAACATCGTGGAGCGGCTGCGTCCGCTGTTCCGCACCGGCGAGTGCTCGGTGCTGCTCTTCCTCCCGCTGGCGCACGTCTTCGGGCGCCTGGTGCAGATCGCGCCGATGATGGCGCCCATCAAGCTGGGCTGCGTCCCGGACATCAAGCACCTGACCGACGAACTCGCCTCGTTCCGGCCGACGTTGATCCTCGGTGTGCCGCGCGTCTTCGAGAAGGTCTACAACGCGGCGCGCGCCAAGGCGCAGGCGGACGGCAAGGGCGGCGTCTTCGACAAGGCGGCGGACACCGCGATCGCCTACAGCAAGGCCCAGGACTCGCCGTCCGGACCGTCGTTCGGGCTGAAGCTCAAGCACAAGGTCTTCGACAAGCTGGTCTACGGCAAGCTGCGCGCGGTCCTCGGCGGCCGGGGCGAGTACGCCATCTCCGGCGGCGCCCCGCTGGGCGAGCGGCTCGGTCACTTCTTCCGCGGCATCGGCTTCACGGTGCTGGAGGGCTACGGCCTGACCGAGTCGTGCGCGGCGACCGCGTTCAACCCGTGGGACCGGCAGAAGATCGGCACGGTGGGACAGCCGCTGCCGGGCTCGGTGGTGCGGATAGCGGACGACGGCGAGGTGCTGCTGCACGGCGAGCACCTGTTCAAGGAGTACTGGAACAACCCGGGCGCGACGGCGGAGGCGCTGGCCGACGGCTGGTTCCACACCGGGGACATCGGCACCCTGGACGAGGACGGGTACCTCAGGATCACCGGCCGCAAGAAGGAGATCATCGTCACCGCGGGCGGCAAGAACGTGGCGCCGGCCGTGATCGAGGACCGTATCCGGGCGCACGCGCTGGTCGCCGAGTGCATGGTGGTCGGCGACGGGCGGCCGTTCGTCGGCGCCCTGATCACCCTGGACGAGGAGTTCCTGGGGCGCTGGGCCGCGGAGCACGGCAAGCCGGCGGGCTCCACGGTGGCGTCGCTGCGGGACGACCCCGAGCTGAACGCCGCGATCCAGGAGGCCGTGGACGACGGCAACGCGGCGGTGTCCAAGGCGGAGTCGGTGCGCAAGTTCCGTGTTCTGCCGGGGCAGTTCACCGAGGACTCCGGTCATCTGACGCCGTCGCTGAAGCTGAAGCGGAACGTGGTGGCGAAGGACTTCGCGGACGAGATCGAGGCGATCTACGCCAAGTGACGTGCCCGGCGGGGCCGTTGGGAAACAACCCGGAACACGCCTCAGAGCAGTGTCCGCAGGCGCTCCGCCAGCAGGTCCCACCGCCACTTCTCCTCCACCCACCGGCGGCCCCGCTCCCCCATCCGCCGCCGCAGCCCGGCGTCCCGGAGCAGCGCGGTGATGCGGTCGGCGGCCTCGGCCGGGTCGCCGCCCCGGACCACCCAGCCCGTCTCGCCGTCGAGCACGGCGTCGGGCGCGCCGCCGGAGTCGCCGGCCACGACCGGCAGTCCCGTCGCGGAGGCCTCCAGGTAGACGATGCCGAGGCCCTCGACGTCGAGGCCGCCGCGCCGGGTGCGGCAGGGCATGGCGAAGACGTCGCCGGCGCCGTAGTGGGCGGGCAGCTCGGACCAGGGGACGGCGCCGGTGAAGCGGACGGAGGCGGCGACGCCGGTCTCCCGGGCGAGCCGGCGCAGGTCCTGCTCGTAGGGGCCGCCGCCGACGATCAGCAGCACGGTGTCCGGCTCGGCGGCGAGTATCCGGGGCAGGGCCCGGATCAGCGTGTCCTGGCCCTTGCGCGGCACCAGCCGGGAGACGCAGACGACGACCGGGCGGTCGGTGAGGCCGAGGCGGGCGCGGACCTCGTCGCCGCCGGAGTCCGGGTGGAAGGTCTTCTCGTCGACGCCGGGCGGCAGCTGCGCCATCCGGCCGGCCGCCTCCGGGGTGAGCGCGCCGGCGATGCGGGAGCGGGTGTACTCGCCCAGATAGGTGATCGTGTCCGTGGCGTCCCCGATCCGGCGCAGCAGCTGCCGGGCCGCGGGCAGCTGGGCCCAGCCGGCCTCGTGCCCGTGGGTGGTGGCCACCAGCCGTTCGGCCCCGGCGCGGCGCAGCGCGGGCGCCATCAGCCCGAGCGGTGCCGCGGCCCCGAACCACACCGAGGCGCAGCCGTGCTCGCGCAGCAGCGCGGTCGCCCGCCTGGTCGCCCCGGGGGTGGGCAGCAGCATCGTCGTACGGTCGCGTACGACGGTGAAGGGCTGCTCGGCGTCGAAGGCGGCGGTGGCCAGGGCGCCTTCCCGGCTCCGCTTCCAGGTGGAGGCGTAGACGACCAGCTGCCCGGGGTCCAGCCGGAGGGCCATGTTGTGCAGGAAGGCCTGGATGCCGCCCGGCCGGGGCGGGAAGTCGTTGGTCACGATCAGGGTCTTGTGCATCGTGGCCGACCCTACCGAATCGGCCGCACGACCCGGAGGCGGGCGGCCCGCGCTGGCACGGCCGCGGGCGGTCGGGACATCATGGTGCCGCGACGGCGGGACTCGGAGCGGAAACGGACGGCAGGGGATCACGTGGAGACCAAGGACGCCCGGCGGTCGCCGGCGTGTCTGCTCGCGACCTGGGGCGTCACCCGTGCGGTGCTGCTGCTCTTCGTCTTCGGGGTGTACGTCTTCCCGGGCCCGGACGTCACCTCGGACGTGTCGGTGATCTACCGGGGCTGGTACGAGGTGCTGCGCGGGGGGACGTTCCCGCTGGACGACGTCACCTGGCAGTACCCGCCGGCCGCCGCGCTGGCGATCCTCTCCCCGGCCCTGCTGCCCTTCCTGTCGTACGCGCACGCCTTCTTCGTCCTGGCGTTCCTCGCGGACCTGGCGGTGCTGGCGTCGCTGCTGTGGCACTCGGGGCGTCCGGGCCGCTCGCGGCGCGGGGCGTGGGTGTGGGTGGCGGGCGTCCCGCTGCTCGGCCCGACGGTGTACGCCCGCTACGACGTGATGGTGACCGCGGTGGCGGTGGCGGCGCTGGTGGCGGGGGCGCGGCACCCGCGGCTGATGGGCGCGCTGGCGGCGTTCGGGGCGCTGCTGAAGGTGTGGCCGGCGCTGCTGCTCGCCGGCGCGGTGCGGCGGCGGGCGTGGGTGTCGGCGGCGGTGACGGGGGCGGTGCTGGCGGCGGTGTTCGCGGTGTCGATGCCGGGCGCGTTCGCGTTCCTCACCTTCCAGCGGGACCGGGGCACGGAGGTGGAGTCGCTGGGCGGCCTGGTCTTCCATGTGGCCCGGCACTTCGGCTGGCACGGCGAGGTGCTGCTGAACTACGGCTCGATCGAGTTCCTCGGCCCGTACGTGCCCGAGGTGAGCGCGGCGGCGCTGGCCCTGACCGCGGCCGCGTTCGGCTGGCTCCTCCTGTGGCGCCTGCGGGCGCGCCGCCTCACCCCCCGCACCCTGGCGGACGCGGCGTTCACGGCGGTCCTGCTGTTCACCGTCACCAGCCGGGTGATCAGCCCCCAGTACCTGGTCTGGCTGATCGGCACGGCCGCCGTCTGCCTGACCCACCGCGCCTCCCGCATGACGCCCCCGGCCCTGCTCGTCCTCGCGGCCTCGTTCCTCACCGTCCTGGAATTCCCCGTCGGCTTCGCCCACGTGGTGGCGAGCGACTGGTACGGCACCATCCTCCTCCTGCTCCGCAACGCCCTCCTGACCACCGCCGCCCT
>NZ_VOGW01000184.1:47344-47838 GCF_007896895.1 Streptomyces misionensis
ACCACACTCGGCCGGCCCCGGCGAGGCATGCGGGGGCGGCTGAGCAGAAGTGGTCGAGGGAGGCTCTCGAGATGCTCAGCGCAGTTGGTCGGCGAGGTACTGCCGCCACGTGGCGGTGAAGGATTCCGGGGTGGTGCCGAGGACGGTCCGCAGGGCGGCGGCGAGGGCGTCGGGGCGCTGGGAGTGGGTGCCGAGCGAGCGGTAGAAGGCGGTGAGACGGGCGGGGCCCCACTGGTCGGCGATCATGCGGCAGGCCAGCCAGCCGCCCTCGTAGGCCCGGGCCAGTGCGGTCGGGTCGCTGGTGAAGCCGAAGTCCTTGTCGGTGGGCAGGGCGGCGGGGACGTGGCCGTCGCGGACTGCGCCGGCCCGTTCCGGGGCGGCCTCGGTGGGGCTGCGGCCGGCGTCCCGGCAGCCGATCCAGTCCGCGTAGCCCCCCGCGCGCCCCCGGGGGGTGCCGGCGGGGGGCCGGGTCCGGCTGGCCCCGCGGGCGTCCT
>NZ_VOGW01000185.1:0-5832 GCF_007896895.1 Streptomyces misionensis
GGGGGGTGGCGGCGGTGGTGCGGGTGCGGGTGGCCACATGGGTCGTCTCGTGGGTGAGGACGACCTGTTTGCCCAGGGTGCCCAGGGCGGCGTAGGCGTCGGGGTTGATCACCACCCGGTCGGCCGGGGTCCGGCCCGCGCCGCCCGCCTCGCCGGTGGTGACGGCGGCGATGCCCCGGTAGTCGGCGGCCGGCGAGCCGAGCAGGCCCGCCATGCCGTCCAGGGACCTCGGCACCACGACCACCACCTTGCGGGTCCAGTCCGTGCCCCACTGCCCGGAGACCGCCGGGACCGCCCGGTCGGCCATCCGGGCGTAGGCACGCAGGTCGGCCGCGGACTGCCCGGCGCCGAGGACCAGGCTGTGCGCGCCCGGTACGGCGGTCACCGGGCCCTGGTCCCACAGCTGCTGCCCGGACCGCCCGGCGGGGCGGTCGGCGGTGACGTACCAGGTGCCCTGGGCCGTCCTGGCGAGGGTGAGGGTGCGCCGGGTGTCGACGGGGGCCCGGTCGTAGCCGGCGACCCGGTACGTCAGCTCGGCGTCGGCGGTGGCGCCCGCGGCGGTGCGGCGCAGCCCGGTGACCCGGTACGCCCAGGAGGCCAGCGGCAGGGCGCGCAGCCTGGTGTACTCCCCGCGGGCGCCGGTCGCGTCGTACGCCCCCTCGTCGTGCCGCAGCAGCGCCGCCGAGCGCATGTCCAGCAGGCGCTGCACCTCGGTCCGCGCGGAGTCGGCCGCCGTCCCCCCGGCGCAGCCTGCCAGCGGCAGCAGCAGGCACAGGGCCGACGCCGCGACCCGTCTCACCCTCCCGTCACCGGCCATCCGACGATCGTACGGCGCGTCGCGCGGGCGTCAGGGCCGGGTGACCGAGGAGATGGGCATCATCCCGACCGGGTCGTAGCGCACCGCCGCCCCGGGGTGGGGCGCGTGGATGACCCGGCCGCCCCCGGCGTACATCGCCACATGGCTGGCGTCGGAGCGGTAGACGATCAGGTCGCCGGGGCGGGCCTGGGAGAGCGGGACCCGGCGGCCGGCGAGGCGCTGCTCCTGGGAGGTGCGCGGCAGATGGACGCCGGCGTGCGCGTACGACCACTGCATCAGGCCCGAACAGTCGAAGCCCGCGGGCCCGTTGGCGCCCCACACATAGGGGCGGCCGAGGGCGGAGCGGGCGGCGGCCAGCGCGGCCGCGGCCCGCCCGTCGGCGGCGGCCGTCGCACCGGTCGGATCGGGCAGCCCGAGGCGGTCGGAGCCGGCCGAGCGGGAGGAGCGTTCGTAGGCGGCGCGGTCGGCCGCGGACAGCGAGTCCAGCAGCTGCCGGGCCCGGGCGAGCTTGCGCTCCACCGTCCGCTTGTGCGCGGCCACCGCCCGGCGGCTGCGGTCCAGTTCGGTGAGTTTCCCGGCCGCCTCCGCCCGTTCCTGGTCGAGTTCGCGCAGCGCGGACCGCAGCTCCCGCAGCCGGACGGACTCCTCGGCGCCGATGCGGTCGAGGGTGGCGGCCTTGTCGAGGTAGTCGTCGGGGTCGGCGGAGAACAGCAGGGCGACGGCCGGGTCGATGCCGCCCGTGCGGTACTGCGCCCCGGCCAGCGAACCCAGCTCCTCCCGAAGGGAGTTGACCTCCTGCTGGCGGCGGGCGATGCGGTCCTGGGCGTACCGGACCTCGCGGCGCAGGCCGTCCGCGCGCTCCTCGGCCTTGTCGTAGGCCTCGGTCGCCCGCTCGGCCTCCGTGTAGAGCCGGTCCACCTCGGCGCGGGCGTCGGCGTGCGGCGCGGCCTGCGCGGGTACGGCGCCGAGCGCGGCGGCCGCGGCCGGCAGCGCGCACAGGGCGGCGGCGCCCAGGGCGAGTCCGGAGGGTGCGCGGCGGCGACCGGACGGTGCACGGTCGCGGCCGGACGGTGCAAGGCGGCGATGGGACCCCACGGGTTGCCGAACCCCTTCCACTGGCTGACGAGGGACGTCCCCCGGCGCCAGGGACGGGGAGGCCCGGGCGCCGGGGAAACGCGGCAGACAGTAGCCGTGCGGAAGGGCCGCGGCCAAAGACCTCGGCGGCGACAAAGAGTGACGCCCCGCCGCTGACGCAGGTCACCGGCGGGGCGTGGGGTCAACCCTCGTCCCGGAGGTTCGCCCGTTCGGGCGCCCTCGTGAGGTTTGCCGCGGGTCTCAGACCCGCACGCCGAACTGGAACGGCATGTCGGACATCGCCTCGTAGCGCACCACGGCACCGGTGTGCGGGGCGTGCAGCACCTGGCCGTTGCCCGCGTACAGGCCCACGTGGTGGATGTCGCCGTAGAAGAACACCAGGTCGCCGACCTTGAGGTCGCTCTGGTTGTAGATCCGGGTGCCGATGGTGGCCTGCTCCTCGGAGGTGCGCGGGATGGAGACGCCGGCCTGCGCGTAGGCGTAGGAGGTCAGACCCGAGCAGTCGAAGGAGGAGGGGCCGGTGGCGCCGTAGACGTACGGCTTGCCGATCTGGCCCTGGGCGGCGGCGAAGGCGGCCGCGGCCCGGCCGGAGGCGGGCGGGGCGTCGCCGAGGTTCACGCGCTGGCTGGAGGAGCGGTCGGCGCGCTGCTGCTGCGCGGCCAGGTCCGCCTTCTCCTTGGCGGTGAGGCTGTTGAGGATCTTCTGGGCCTCGGCCAGCTTGGCCTGGACTTCCTTCTTCTTGTTGCCCAGTTCGGTCCGGGTGGCCGAGAGGTCCTTGAGCTTCTCGGTGGCCTCGGAGCGCTCCTGGGCGAGTTCGCGCTGCTTGTCCTGGATCTTGCGCAGCGCGTCGACCTGCTGGCCGCTCAGCTGGTCGAGGGTGGACGCCTTGTCGAGGTAGTCGTCCGGGTTGGAGGAGAGGAAGAGCTGGACCGAGGGGTCGATACCGCCGTCGCGGTACTGGGCGGTCGCCAGCGAACCCAGGCCGTCGCGCAGCTTGTTGAGGTCTTCCTGACCCCGCGCGACGTTGTCCTGGATCGTGGATATCTCCTTCTGCAGCTTCTGCTGCTTCTCCTTGGCGCCGTTGTACTTCTCGGTGGCCTGCTCGGCCTCCTCGTACAGCTTGTCGACCTTGGACTTGACCTGGTCCTTGCTGAGCTTGGGGCTCGGCGCGGCGTTCGCGGCGTTCGCGCTGAGCACGACGGCAGCGGCGGCTGCGGTGGTCAGCACGGTCACGCGTGCGCGGCTCTGCTGCTTGGGTCGACGGTGGGACGCCACGGAGGACGAACTCCTTCTTGTGAGTGTTCACCCGTTCGGAGGTTCGAGCCCAGACCCTAGTGACACAGTTGTGATCATTCAAATCCTCACGACAAAAAATGCCGTGACGCAATGTATTTTTTGCACACAACACACGAGCAGTGATGCGCGATTGACGCTACGTCGCGTGACAGCACGCCCAATTCGGGCAATGCGTACGCCCGTCGGGCCTTTCAGGACAGTCGTTTCAGAAGCATGGCAGACGCCACCGGCCGGGCACCCGCCCGCGCCACGCCGTCGGCCACCTCGCGGTCGGTGGAGGCGACGATGACCGGACGGCCCGGCGGTTCCGCGCGCACCAGCTGGCGGATCAGCTCGTCCGCCGTGACGCCCGGCTTGGAGAACAGCACCCGCACCCCGCGCGGCGGCGCGAGCAGCACCGGCGCGGCCAGTTCGGCGCCGTCGAAGACACAGGTCACCTCGGCGCCGGTCTGCGCGGCGAGCGCCGACAGCTGCCCGAGCAGCCGCAGCCGCTGCTTCTCCAGCGGCATCTGCGGATAGCCGGTCTTGGTGACGTTGTAGCCGTCGACCACCAGATGCGCCTGCGGCAGCGCGAGCAACTGGTCGAGGATCGCGGGGTCGTGCTCGGACAGGGCGCGCGCCGCGATGTCCTTCGGGGTCATCCGGCCCGGCTCCACCGCGTCGACCGTCTCGGCCGGGCGCACGGACACCGGCGGCAGCGCCAGCTCCCGCCGCAGGCCCTGGGTGGCGTCCAGCAGGGTGTCCAGGAGCAGCCGTACCCGCATGTCCTCCACGCTGCGGCCCTCGCGGGCGGCCTTGCGGGTGGCCTCCAGGGCCGCCTCCGCCTCGCCGAGGCGCGCCTTGAGCCGCCGGGACTCGCTCTCCGCGGCCGACACCTGGAGCTGCGCCTCGGCGCGCACGATGTCCATCTCGCTCTGCGTCTTGCGCAGCGCCGCCTCGCCGCGGCGCACATCGCTCAGCGCGGAGCGCAGCTTGCGGTGCAGCGACTCCGCCTCCCGCTTCGCCGACTCCAGCTCCGCGCGCAGCCGTTCGGTCTCGGCCCGGGTGTGCTCGCGGGCGTGGTCCAGTTCGACGCGCAGCCGCTCCAGCTCGGCCCGGCTCTCCTCGTCGGCCCGCTCGGCGTCGGCGCGCTGGGCCTCCTCGCCGGCCGCGGAGACCAGCTTCACCCAGCCCGCCGGGCGCAGCACATAGGCCGCGGCCGCCACGTCCAGCGGATCGGCGGCCGGGGGCGCCGCCCCGGAGTCGAGGGCGCCGGCCAGCTCCGGCTGGGTCTCGCGGAACTTCTCGCCGATCCGCTGCCGGAACAGCGTGTCGGTCTCCAGCGCCGCCGCCATCGCGTTCCCGGCGAACTTCACCCGGCGGTTCGGGGCGAACCGGGCGTACTGCCGCAACTGGGTGGGCAGTTCGGTCACGGTCAGCCGGCCGAAGCCGTCCGAGACGATCCCCACGACCCTGCGGCGCACCCCGTCGGGCAGCGGACGGTCAAGCACCTCAGCGGTGCCGTCGCCCGGCCCCCCGCCTGCGCTCTCCACCATCCGTCACACCCCACTACCGATTGCCGACATCCCCGGGCGGGCCCGCTCCGTCAGGAGCCGGCGCCCGGCCGGTCCACGAGTTCCACCTGGTCCACCGCGTTGCACCAGCGGCAGCGCACCGACTCGATGGTCTCACTGACCACCTGGCGCTCCTCCACCGTCGGCTCGCCGGCCAGGTCGAGGTGGACGTACTCCACGACCTTCGACGAGCGGGTGACGTCGAAGCGGGTGAGGTTTCCGCAGAGGGTGCAGCGCCAACGCGTCGTGGCGGTCGGCAGGGGAACCGTCATCGTGCCTGTTCGCTTCCTTCTCGGGTCGGACCGCGCCGGCGGCCGACGCGTGTGGCTCGTAACCCTACGGCCTGGCGGGCGCTCGCCGCCCGTCCGTTCACGGCGGCGAGGCGGTCTGTCAGCTTGCGTCCGGTTACGTCATGCTCTGTGTTCATGATCAGCGAGTGGAGCACGGCGGCCGGCAGGACCTTCAGGGCACTCAGGGCCGCGCCGACGACGTACGGCCTCATCGCCCTGTGCTGCCTGATCTTCGTCCTGGGCCCGGCGTCCGGGATCGTCCCCGGGTACGGCACCGGGTATGCGCTGCTGGACACGGAGCGGGTGTACTTCCGCCAGTGGGGGGTGGTCCCGGCGGAGCTGTTCGCCGCCCCCGCGGCACACGCCCTCTCCCCGGTCACCGCGCTGTTCGTGCACGGCAACTGGGTGCATCTGCTGGGCAACATGCTCTTCCTCCTCGTCTTCGGCGTGCTGACCGAGGAGCGGATGGGCCGCGTGGAGTTCACCCTCTTCTACGTCGGCTGCGGCTACCTCGCGCTGCTGGGGTACGCGGCGGCCAACGCCACCTCCGAGCAGTCGCTGGTGGGCGCGTCGGGGGCGATCTCGGCGGTGCTCGGTGCGTTTCTCTTCCTGTTCCCGCGCGCCCGTGTCACCAGTCTCCTGCCGTTCCTGTTCTTCCTGCCGCTGCGTTTCCCGGCCTGGGTCGTACTGCCGTTCTGGGTGGCATTGCAGTGGGTGGCGGCGGGACGGTCGGTGCAGGGACCGGGGGTGGCGTACCTGGCGCACCTGGTGGGGTTCGGCG
>NZ_VOGW01000185.1:6096-33415 GCF_007896895.1 Streptomyces misionensis
CCCGGGGCGGGGGGGGGTGAGGGGCGGGCGGGCCCGCGGCGGCGGCACACCAGGGGGGCCCCCACCGGCGGGGCCGGCGCAAGGGGGCGGGCGGCGGGGACACCAACGGCGGGGGGGACCCAGAGCGGCGGGGGCGGGAGGGCGGCCTCGGGAGGGCGGCGGCGGGAGACGGGCGGGCTAGAGTGAAAACCGCACCCGCTCCGGCACCCGAGGGAGAGAACCAGCCGTGATCACCGCGATCGTCCTCATCAAGACCAGCGTGGACCGGATTCCCGAGATCGCCGAGCAGATCGCCGCGCTGGAGTCGGTGAGCGAGGTGTTCTCCGTGACCGGCACGTACGACCTGATCGCGATGGTGCGGGTGCGGCAGCACGAGGACCTGGCCGAGGTGATCCCGGGGCGGATCAGCAAGATCCCGGGCGTCGAGGGGACCGACACCCACGTGGCGTTCCGTACGTACTCCCAGCACGACCTGGAGGCGGCCTTCGCGATCGGTCTGGACTCCTGACCGGCTGACGCGACCGGCCGAAGTGACCGGCCGAAGACCGGCTGGAAGCCGACGGAAAGCCGCCTCACCAGGTCGTTCGGGCTCGGCTCACACCGCCGGGACGCAGCGGCCGTCCTCCGTGCGGTACGTCCACTTGGCGCCCTCGGTCACCAGCTCCCGCACCGCCGCGAGGAAGCGCTCGACGTGCTCGTCGGGGGTGCCCGCGCCGAAGCTCACACGGATGGCGTTGAGGGACTTCTCGCCGGGGGCGGCCTCGGGCGCGCCGCACTCGCCCTGGGTCTGGGGATCGGTGCCGAGCAGGGTGCGCACCAGCGGGTGGGCGCAGAACAGGCCGTCGCGGACGCCGATGCCGTACTCGGCGGAGAGGGCGGCCGCGAAGTGGGAGCTGTTCCAGCCCTCCACCACGAAGGAGATCACGCCGACCCGCGGAGCGTCGTCCCCGAACAGGGACAGCACCTTCACCTGCGGAACGCCGGCGAGGCCCGCGCGGACCCGCTCGACCAGACGCCGCTCGCGCGCGACCAGGTCCGTCCAGCCGGCCTCGGTGAGCGCCTTGCAGGCCGAGGCGATCGCGTAGGCGCCGATGACGTTCGGGGAGCCCGCCTCGTGCCGGGCGGCGCTCTCGTGCCACTCCACGTCCACTCCCCCGTCGGTGCGCCGGGTGACCCGGCGGCTGGCGCCGCCGCCCGCGAGGTACGGCTCGGCGGCCCGCAGCCAGTCGGCACGGCCGGCCAGCACGCCCGCGCCGAAGGGGGCGTACAGCTTGTGCCCGGAGAAGGCCACCCAGTCGACGTCCAGGTCGGCGATGTCCACGGGGTGGTGCGGGGCCAGCTGGGCGGCGTCCAGGACGATCCGGGCGCCGTGCGCGTGCGCGGCGGCGGCCAGCTCGCGCACCGGCCACAGCTCGCCGGTGACGTTGGAGGCACCGGTGACGCAGACCAGGGCCGGGCCGTACGGGTCCCGGTCGGCGAGGGCCCGCTCCAGCGTCCGCACCGCCTGCTGCGGGGTGCGCGGGGCGTCGAGGTAGGTGACCCGGGAGTCCTGCCAGGGCAGCAGGGAGGCGTGGTGCTCGGTCTCGAAGACGAAGACGCGGCAGTCGGCCGGGATCACCCGGGCCAGCAGGTTCAGCGAGTCCGTGGTCGAGCGGGTGAAGACCACCTGGTCGTCGGCCCGGCAGCCGAGGAAGTCGGCGACCGTGCGGCGGGCGTTCTCGAACAGGTCGGTGGAGAGCTGGGAGAGGTAGCCGGCGCCCCGGTGGACGCTGCCGTAGTAGGGCGCGTAGGCGGCGACGTCGTCCCAGACGCGCTGGAGGGCGGGGGCGCTGGCCGCGTAGTCGAGGGCCGCGTAGGTGACGTCGCCGCCCGTGACGAGCGGGACGGTGACATCTCGCCCCAGAACGGGCAGCGGGGAGCAGATCGACGGGTCGGCGGCAACAGTGGTCTGCGACATGGGTGACTCCCGTGAGGACGTACGCCGAGGGGACGTACGGAAAAAGGTGAAAGAGGTACGCGGAGGCGGGGCTCTGCGGCCCTAGCGCATTCGCTTGCTCACGGAAGGCTCCCTCGTACGACCAGGACCCCTGGGTTCGAGGGGTCCGCGCTTGCCGTAGACCTCGCTGCCTACGACCTGGTCCTCACCCGGGGCACCCCGCCACGGACGGAGGGTTGCCGGACAGTCGGCCGGGGCCTCATGACTGTCACTCATGACCTGGTACGGGAAACTACGCGACGGGGTGATCGCCCCGCAACCCGTGTCCGGATCGCGGAACGATCACCCCGATGACCTCAGGCGTTGCTGGCCGCCACCCAGCGCTCCAGCGCCCGCTTCGCCGCGCCCGAGTCGATCGACTCGGCCGCCCTGGCCATCTGGGCGCGCAACTGCTCGGTGAGCGAGGCGTCGGCCGGCTCCAGGGCCACCAGGGCCGCCGCCGAGTTCAGCAGCACCGCGTCGCGCACCGCGCCCCGCTCGCCGTCCAGCACCCGGCGGGCCACCTCCGCGTTGTAGGCGGCGTCCGCGCCGCGCAGCGCCTCCACGGGGACCAGGTCGATGCCGACGTCCCGGGGGTCGAAGACCTCCTCGGTGACCTTGCCGTCCCGCACCACCCACACCCGGGAGGTGTCGGTGACCGTCAGCTCGTCCAGGCCGTCGTCGCCCCGGAAGACCAGCGCGGAGTTGCCCCGCTCGGCGAACACCCCGGCCACCACGGGCGCCATGCGCGGATCGGCGACCCCCACCGCCTGGGCGCGCACCTTGGCCGGGTTGGTCAGCGGACCGAGCACGTTGAAGGTGGTGCGGATGCCCAACTGCCCGCGCGCGGCGGCGACATGACGCAGCGAGGGGTGGAACTTCACCGCGAAGCAGATGGTGATGCCGGCCTCCTCGGCGACCTCGGCCACCCGCTTCGGGGTCAGCTGGAGGTTGATGCCGAGCTTCTCCAGCACGTCGGAGGAGCCGGAGGCGGAGGAGGCGGCGCGGTTGCCGTGCTTGACGACCTTGGCGCCGGTGCCCGCGACCACGATCGAGGACATGGTGGAGATGTTGACGGTCTTGGCGCCGTCGCCGCCGGTGCCGACGACGTCGACGGCGGGCCCGGGCACCTCGATCACGTTGGCGTGCTCGTACATGGTGCGCACCAGGCCGGAGATCTCCTCCACCGTCTCGCCCTTGGCGCGCAGCGCGACCATGAACCCGGCGATCTGGGCGTCGGTCGCCTCGCCGCGCATGATCAGGTCCATCGCCCAGGCCGTGTCGTCGGCCGACAGGTCCTGGCCGGTCAGCAGGCCGTTCAGCAGGGCGGGCCAGGAGCGGCCCGCCGCGGTGTCGCCTCCAGCGGGGGTCACAGCGATCATCAGCCGCTCCTCGTACACAGTGGTGGTCATTCGTACCCACCCTATCGAGCCGGGAGACGGGGAAGGGCCCCGTCCGCGGTGCGGACGGGGCCCTTCGGTGGCGTGGCGACGCGGGAATCAGTGGTGGCCGTGGCCGCTCGTGATCTCCCTGTACTCCTCGACGGACGGCTTCGGGATCTGGTTGTCCTCGCCGTAGTAGGCGTTGGACAGCTTGACCCGGAGCCGCTCGGCGGCCTTCACCTTGCGCTCGACACCGTTCTCGTCGACCGTCGGGCCGATCTCGGCCGGCTGGTACTGGTCGTGCGCGGTGAGCGTGTGCAGCTGCTCCTGGCTGAGCGGCTCGTGCACCTCGATGAACTCACCGTGCGGCAGCCGCTTGATGATGCCGGTCTCGCGACCGTGCAGCACCTTGTCGCGGTCGCGGCGCTGGAGGCCGAGGCAGATCCGCTTGGTGACGAGGAACGCGATGACCGGGCCGACGAAGAAGAAGATCCGGACGAACCAGGTCACGGCGTTGATCGACAGGTGGAAGTGGGTGGCCCACAGGTCGTTGCCACCGCCGACCAGGGTGATCATGTAGATCGTCACCCAGGCGACACCGAACGCGGTACGGGTCGGGGCGTTGCGCGGGCGGTCCAGGATGTGGTGCTCGCGCTTGTCGCCGGTGACCCAGGACTCGATGAACGGGTAGACCGCGATGGCCGCCAGGACCAGCGGGAAGAGCACCAGCGGGATGAACACGCCCAGGACGAGCGTGTGACCCCAGAAGTTGATCTCCCAGCCCGGCATGAAGCGGATCAGACCCTCGGCGAAGCCCATGTACCAGTCGGGCTGGGCGCCGGTGGAGACCTGGTCCACCCGGTAGGGGCCGATGGCCCAGATCGGGTTGATCTGCGCGACCGCGGCGATGGCCGCGATGACACCGAAGACCAGGAAGAAGAAGCCTCCGGCCTTGGCCATGTAGACCGGCAGCAGCGGCATGCCGACGACGTTGTTGTTGGACTTGCCCGGACCCGCGAACTGCGTGTGCTTGTGGTAGAAGACCAGGATCAGGTGCGCCACCATCAGGCCGAGCATGATGCCCGGCAGCAGCAGGATGTGGATCGAGTAGAACCGGGCGACGAAGTCGTGGCCGGGGAACTGCCCGCCGAAGAGGAAGTACGACAGGTACGTGCCGACGATCGGCACGGACAGGATCGCGCCCTCCATGAAGCGGACACCGGTGCCGGAGAGCAGGTCGTCCGGGAGCGAGTAACCGGTGAAGCCGGTGAACATGCCGAGGACGAACAGCAGGAAGCCGAACAGCCAGTTGATCTCACGCGGCTTGCGGAACGCGCCGGTGAAGAACACGCGCATCATGTGCACGAACATGCCGGCGAGGAAGATCAGCGCGGCCCAGTGGTGGATCTGCCGGACCAGCAGACCACCGCGCACGTCGAAGGAGATGTGCAGGGTCGAGTTGAAGGCCTCCGACATCATCTGCCCCTGGAGCGGGACATAGCTGCCGTGGTAGACGACCTCGTTCATCGACGGGTGGAAGAACAGCGTCAGATAGACACCCGTCAGGATGATGATGATGAAGCTGTACATGCACACTTCGCCCAACATGAACGACCAGTGGTCGGGGAAGATCTTGCGCATGTTGGCCTTGGCCAGGGAGTAGATCCCGAGCCGGCCGTCGGCCCAGTCGGCGATGCGTTCGCCGGCCGGGGCCTGCCCGCGGGAGCGGGCGGTCTCGTTCGCTGCAGTACTCATCCGCGCTCCCAGAAAGCAGGACCGACGGGCTCCTCGAAGTCGCCGAGCGCCTGGAGGTAACCCTCACTGTCCACACCGATGCGCAGCTGCGGCAGGGCGTGGCCGGCGGGACCGAAGATCACTCGGGCACCGTCGGAGAGGTCGAAGGTGGACTGGTGGCACGGGCACAGCACGTGGTGCGTCTGCTGCTCGTACAGCGAGATCGGGCAGCCGACGTGGGTGCAGATCTTGGAGAACGCGACGATGCCGTCGTGCGACCAGTTCAGCTCGCGCTTGTCCTTGATGTTGTCCGGCTGGAGCCGGACGATCATCAGAGCCGCCTTGGCGAGCTCGTTCTGGAACTCCTCGTCCGTCTCCTCCAGGCCGTCCGGCTTGGCGAAGGTCAGGGAGCCGACGGCGACGTCCTCGGGACGCAGCGGCTGGTTGGTGTTCATGTTGACCAGGCGCTTGCCCTTGGCCCACAGGGTGTGGCGCAGGGACGTGCCGGGCAGCGGACCGAGGTCGCGCAGCAGCATGACACCGGAGAGCGGCACCAGGGCCAGCGCGCCGAACATCGTGCCGCGGATCAGCTTGCGGCGGCCGAGCGCCGACTCCTTGGCGCCCTGGCGGAAGTCCGCGTGGACCTTGGCCCGGACCTCGGGGGCGGCCTCGATCGGGTGACGCTCGTCGGCGACCTCGACGTCGGACATCAGGGTGCGGGCCCAGTGGACCGCGCCCGCGCCGATGCAGAACAGCGCGACGCCCAGGGTCAGGCCCAGCGCGAAGTTCAGCGCGCTGATGTGCCCGATCGGGAAGACGAAGATGTTCTTGTCGTGCGGGATGGTCACGTACGAGACGATGAAGCCGACGGTGGCCAGCATCGACACCGTGAACAGCAGGGCGACGACGCGCTCGGACCGCTTGGCGGCCCGCTCGTCGATGTCCTGGATGCGGTGCTCGTGGGGCGGCAGCCCCGGGTCGGCGAACGGGTTCTCCTCGTCCGCGACCCCTACCGCGCCGTGCGCGTGGTCCTGCTCTGCGGGCAGGTTCTCTTCAGGAATGTCTTGGCTACTCATGACTTCTTGGCCTTTGCGGTCCGAGCGGCGACCCAGACGGCGACGGCGATCAGCGCGCCGAGACCGAAGATCCAGGCGAACAGGCCCTCACTGACCGGCCCGAGGCCGCCCAGCTCCAGACCGCCCGGGTTCGTCGTCTCGCTGCTGTCGACCGCGTGCAGGTACGCGATGATGTCCTTCTTGTTCTTCGAGGACAGCGTCGTGTCCGGGAAGGACGGCATGTTCTGCGGGCCCGTCTGCATGGCCTCGTAGATGTGCTTCGGGTCGACGCCCTCCAGCGTGGGCGCGAACTTGCCCTTGGTCAGGGCACCACCCTTGCCGGTGAAGTTGTGGCACTGCGCGCAGTTGGTGCGGAACAGCTCGCCACCCTTGGCGATGTCCGCGCCGGCCGGACCGTACTGCTGCTTGGTCGGCACGATCGGACCCGCGCCCAGCGACGCGATGTACGCGGCGAGCTGGTCGATCTGGGTCTGCGTGTACACAGGCTTCTTGCGCGGGACCTGGGCGCCCTGCGAGGTCGCGGCCGGCATACGGCCGGTGCCGACCTGGAAGTCGACGGCCGCGGAGCCCACGCCGACCAGGCTCGGCCCGTCGGAGGAGCCCTGCCCACCGGTGCCGTGGCAGCTGGCGCAGCCGACCTCGTAGAGCTTCCTACCCTCCTTGATGGTCAGGGACTGGGAGGTTTCATCGGCCTGCGCCTTGCCCGCGGGCGCGAACGCGGCGTACAGCCCCCCAGTGGCCGCCAGCGCGAGGAGTAGGACGACGACCGCCGCCAGCGGATGGCGTCGTCGTGCGGAGAGCTTTTTCACGGATTACCCCGGTGTCAGGATCTTCTGCGTCGGTGCTTCTGGACTTAGCGGGAGCGGTCCCGGCTACTTGATCAAATAGATCGTGGCGAAGAGGCCGATCCAGACGACATCGACGAAGTGCCAGTAGTAGGACACGACGATGGCGGCGGTCGCCTGCTCGTGGGTGAACCTCTTGGCCATGTAGGTGCGGCCGAGGACCAGCAGGAAGGCGATGAGACCGCCCGTCACGTGCAGGCCGTGGAAGCCGGTGGTCAGGTAGAACACCGAGCCGTACGGGTCGGAGGAGAGCGAGAGGCCCTCTTCCTTCACCAGGCTCGTGTACTCGTAGATCTGACCGCCGATGAAGATCGCACCCATGATGAAGGTGAGGATGAACCAGCCACGGAGCTTCTTCACGTCGCCGCGCTCGGCGGCGAAGACGCCGAGCTGACAGGTGAGGGACGAAAGCACCAGGATCGTGGTGTTCGTCGCGGAGAAAGGCACATTGAGCGCTGAGGCCATGTGCTTCCAGTGAGCCGGTCCGGTCACCGACCGGAGGGTGAAGTACATCGCGAAGAGGGCCGCGAAGAACATCAGCTCGGAACTCAGCCAGATGATGGTTCCGACGCTGGTGAGGTTCGGCCGGTTGACCGACGGGTGCGCGTGCCCGGTTTCTACTGTCGTTGCTGTCGCCACGACCGACATTATGTCGGTCGCTTATCTCGCCCTCACTCCGGGGGGTGCCGTTCGGAGTGTTGCAGCCCTCCGAACCGGTGTTGACGTGGTGTTCATGGGAGTAACATCCGCCCAAACGGCCCCGTCCGTCCTGTCCGTCCAGTCCGTACGACGCCGACGACCCGGAGGAACAATGCAGCCGACCGCCACCGTGCTGGTCTACAGCGACGACTCCAACACCCGTGAGCAGGTACGGCTGGCCGCAGGGCGCCGTCCTGCCCCGGACGTGCCCCAGCTGGAGTTCGTGGAGTGCGCGACGCCCGCGGCGGTACTGCGCGAGCTGGACCGTGGGGGCATCGACGTGTGCGTGCTCGACGGCGAGGCCGTGCCCATGGGGGGCATGGGGATGTGCCGGCAGATCAAGGACGAGGTGTTCCGCTGCCCGCCCGTGCTGCTGCTCATCGGCCGCCCCCAGGACGCCTGGCTGGCCACGTGGAGCCGGGCCGACGCCGCGGTGACGCTGCCGGTGGACCCGGTGGAGTTCGCCTCGTCGCTGGCCGCCCTGCTGCGCCGCAGGAGCCTGGTGGGCGCCTAGGGCCTCTCGTTTGGATCTTGCCGGGCTCGCGGGCCCTGGCACCGCGCCCTGATCCGGCCTGATCCAAACGAAAGACCCTGGCCGGCCGGGGCGCTGGGCCCGCGCGCGGTCGCCGGCGGGCGGCTCGTCGCGGGGTTCCCCGCGCCCCTCCAGGGCGCTGCTCACACGGCTGCCGGCTGGAGGCGGACCGTGTCCGGCGAGGTCTGGCCGCCGTTGGGCAGGCCGTTGAGGGCGGAGCCCGTACGCCACTTCTTCCAGTCGAGGTTCCAGTCGCCGAAGCCGTTGCCGAACGGTTCCATCGACTGGCCGTTGGAGTTGACCACCTTGACGACGTCGCCCTCGTGGACGTTGTCGAAGAACCAGCGGGCGTTGGCCGTGCTCATGCCGGTGCAGCCGTGGCTGACGTTGGCGTAGCCCTGCGAGCCCACGGACCAGGGCGCCGCGTGCACGTACTCGCCGGACCAGGTCACCCGGGTGGCGTAGTAGACCGGCAGGTCGTACGAGTCCCGGCTGCCCTCGGCGATGCCGACGGTGGTGCCGCGCATGCGTACGAAGTACTGCTTCTCCAGGACCACCTTGACGCCGTTGCGGGTCTCGTAGCCCGGCTTGCCGGTGGTGACCGGAATGGTGTTGATCACGGCGCCGTTCTTGTACACCGTCATCTCGTGCGCCGCCGCGTCCGTGAGGGCCTCGACGCGGTCGCCCGTGGTGAGCTTGAGCGCCTTCGACTTGTCGCCCCGCAGCCGGTCGCTGATCTTGACGCCGTCCAGGTTGCTGTGCACCTGGATCGTCGCGTGGGTCGGCCAGTACTCCTTGGGGCGGTAGTGGAGTTCCTTGCCGCTCACCCAGTACCAGTTGCCGGGGACGGCGGGTACGGAGTCCACCCGCAGGCCGCGCTCCACGACGGCCCGCTGCGCCTTGTCGTCGACCTCCTGGCTGAGTTGGGCGGTGATGATCTGTCCGACGCCGTACTCGCCCGCGTCGGGCCCGAAGGTGACGCCCAGCCGCTTCTGGTCGGCGGGCTTGGTGGTGTCGAAGGCGAGGACTTTGCGGCCGGGTGCCCCGTCGTCGTCCTCGGTGCTCACGGTGACCGTGTAGTGGGCGCTCGCGGCCAGCGGGGAGATGCTGTGCCAGCGACTGCCGTCGGCGGTGAGTTCGCCCGCCACATAGCGGCCTGTGGAGTCCTGGGCGGTGACGTCGGTGATGCGCCCCTCGGCCTTGACGGCGACCTCCAGGGGCTTGTCGGGATCGGCCCGCTTGCCCACGTCGATGGGGGCGTTGAAGGAGATCAGGCCCGCTGCGTCATACGGCTTGGCCGAGAGGGGATCGCCGTCCGAACCGCAGGCGGTGGTGCCCGCGCCCAGGGCGGTCACCAGCACGGCGCAGCTGACGACGGTACGGGTCCGCGGAGAGTGGTTCATACGATCACGCTATGAGATGAACACATTACTGGCGCGGCACATAACCCATACGAGGGACGACACACCGGCAGACGACCGCCTCGCCGTGCGGAACGCGGAAACGCCCGGAACCCGCGGACACCGGGAGGGCGCTCCGCGGGGGACGCGGAAAGCCGGGAGCCCGGACCCTCCTGACGGAGGGTCCGGGCTCCCGGTCGTGCACGTTCCGCTGCTTACTGGGTGCGGTTCTCACCGTGGTAGTACTCGAACACCCAGCCGAACAGACCGATCACGATGAACGGCGCGGAGAAGTAGATCAGCCACCAGCCGACCGCGATGCTGAGGAAGGCGATCGCACCGCCGAAGCCCAGCATGAGCGGCTGCCAGCTGTGCGGGCTGAAGAAGCCCAGCTCGCCCGCGTCGTCCGCGACGTCGGCCTCCTTGTCGTCCTGCGCACCGGCGTCCACCCGGCGGGCGGTGAAGCCCAGGTAGAAGCCGATCATGATCGACAGGCCGAAGGCCAGGAAGAGCGCCGTGGTACCGGCCGGCTCCTTCGACCACACGCCGTACACGACGGCCATGATCAGGATGAAGAAGCTCAGCCAGATGAACATCCGGCCCTGGATCTTCACTTGCCGGCCTCCTTGCTGCTGCCCGCGACGGCGGTCGCGTGACCGGCGTGCTCAAGCTGCTCGAGCGCGGCGATCTCGGGGTGGTGCAGGTCGAACGCCGGGGATTCGCTGCGGATCCGCGGCAGGGTGGTGAAGTTGTGCCGCGGCGGCGGGCAGGAGGTCGCCCACTCCAGGGAGCGGCCGTAGCCCCACGGGTCGTCCACCTCGATCTTCTTGCCGTACTTGGCGGTCTTCCAGACGTTGTAGAGGAACGGCAGGAAGGAGAGGCCGAGGACGAACGAACCGATGGTGGACACCGTGTTCAGCGCGGTGAAGCCGTCGGCCGCCAGGTAGTCGGCGTAACGACGCGGCATGCCCTCGGCACCCAGCCAGTGCTGCACCAGGAAGGTGGTGTGGAAGCCGATGAACAGCGTCCAGAAGGTGATCTTGCCGAGGCGCTCGTCCAGCATCTTGCCGGTGAACTTCGGCCACCAGAAGTGGAAGCCGGCGAACATGGCGAACACGACCGTACCGAAGACCACGTAGTGGAAGTGGGCCACCACGAAGTACGAGTCGGAGATGTGGAAGTCCATGGGCGGCGAGGCCAGGATGACACCGGTCAGACCACCGAACGTGAAGGTGATCAGGAAGCCGGTCGCCCAGAGCATCGGCGTCTCGAAGGACAGTGAGCCCTTCCACATGGTGCCGATCCAGTTGAAGAACTTCACACCGGTCGGTACCGCGATCAGGAAGGTCATGAAGGAGAAGAACGGCAGCAGCACACCACCGGTGACGTACATGTGGTGGGCCCACACCGTCACGGACAGACCGGCGATCGCGATGGTCGCGGCGATCAGGCCCATGTAACCGAACATCGGCTTACGGGAGAAGACCGGAATGATCTCCGAGATGATGCCGAAGAACGGCAGGGCGATGATGTACACCTCTGGGTGGCCGAAGAACCAGAAGAGGTGTTGCCAGAGCAATGCGCCGCCATTGGCCGCGTCGAACACATGCGCACCGAATTTGCGGTCCGCCTCCAGGGCGAACAGCGCGGCGGCCAGCACCGGGAAGGCCAGCAGAACGAGCACACCGGTCAGCAGCACGTTCCACACGAAGATCGGCATGCGGAACATCGTCATGCCCGGGGCGCGCATGCAGATGATCGTGGTGATGAAGTTGACCGAGCCGAGGATGGTGCCGAAGCCGGACATGGCCAGACCCATGATCCACATGTCGGCGCCGGCGCCCGGCGAACGGACCGCGTCCGACAGCGGGGAGTAGGCGAACCAGCCGAAGTCGGCCGCGCCCTCGGGGGTGAGGAAGCCGCCCACCGCGATGAGCGAGCCGAACAGGTACAGCCAGTAGGCGAACATGTTCAGCCGCGGGAACGCCACGTCGGGGGCGCCGATCTGCAGCGGCATGATCCAGTTCGCGAAGCCCGCGAACAGCGGCGTCGCGAACATCAGCAGCATGATCGTGCCGTGCATCGTGAACGCCTGGTTGAACTGCTCGTTCGACATGATCTGCAGACCCGGACGGGCCAGCTCGGCGCGCATGAGCAGCGCCATCACGCCGCCGATCAGGAAGAACGCGAACGACGTGACGAGGTACATCGTCCCGATCGTCTTGTGGTCGGTGGTCGTCAGCCACTTCACCACGGCATTGCCGGGCTGCTTACGCCGAACCGGCGGCTCGTCCACGTACGAGCCTTCAGCGGCCGCGGCACCCTGGGGTTCGTTGAGGATGCTCACAGGTTGTTCGTCTCCCGGTTCTTCTCGTGGCTCGTCTGCGCGATGCCGGCGGGAATGTAACCGGTCTGCCCCTTCTTGGCGAGGTCCTTGAGGTGCTGCTCGTACGCCGCCGGGGAGACGACCTTCACGTTGAACAGCATCCGCGAGTGGTCGACGCCGCAGAGCTCGGCGCACTTGCCGAGGAAGGTGCCCTCCTTGTTGGGGGTCACCTGGAAGGCGTTGGTGTGGCCCGGGATGACGTCCTGCTTCATCAGGAACGGCACCACCCAGAAGGAGTGGATGACGTCACGCGAGGTCAGAACGAAACGGACCGTCTTGCCCTTGGGGAGCCAGAGCGTCGGACCAGGGTTACCGGTCTGCGGGTTGCGCGTACCCGGGGTGCCGACGTCGTAGACGCCGCCTGCGTTCGCCGGGAAGGCGGCCTTGAACCGGTCCGGGATCGCGGACAGGTTGGTGTCCGTCTTGGCGTCGCCGGAGACTCCGGGGACGTTCTCGATGTAGTTGAAGCCCCAGCTCCACTGGAAGCCGACCACGTTGACCGTGACGTCGGGCTTCTTGTCGAGGCTCATGAGCTTCGTCTCGTCCCGGGCCGTGAAGTAGAACAGCACCGAGATGATGATGATCGGGACCACCGTGTACAGGGCCTCGATCGGCATGTTGTACCGGGTCTGCGGAGGTACCTCGACCTTGGTGCGGCTGCGCCGGTGGAACATGGCGCTCCACAGGATCAGGCCCCACACCAGCACGCCGACGGCGAGCGCGGCAGCCCAGGAACCCTGCCACAGGGAGAGGATCCGCGGAGCCTCTTCCGTGGTCGGGGTGGGCATGCCAAGGCGGGGGAAGTCCTTGTATGTGCAACCGGTTGCGGTCGCCAGGACCAGGCCCGCGGTCAGTGCCTGCAGCAGCTTCCGCCGCATCGGGCGCCGCGGCGAGCGGTCGGAGCCGTTGGGACTCACGTAGCGCCTTCCCGAGAGTCTCGCCCGCGCGGTCGGCTGCGGCCTTCTCGCTGGTCGGTCGCCGCCCTGCGTCGGGCAGGGGTTTGGATGTTTATGCGGACCAAACCCTAGCCGACGCCCTCCGGGGGTTCGCGGGGAGGGGGGCATACGCGTTGCCTGTCACTCGGTTGGGGTGGGAACCCGAACCCATTGGCTCGGGTTGTGCCGTTTTGGGGGGTGGTCGCGGGTGAGTCGTGGCTGGTCGAGCGCCCGGCGCGACCTCGGACGGAACAGCCCGCGCCCCTCTCCTTTGCCGCCGCGGGTCTTACCGTTGACCTGTGTCCTACTTCGACGCCGCATCGGCCGCACCCCTCCATCCCGTGGCCCGGCAGGCCCTGTTGGCCTCCTTGGACGAGGGATGGGCCGATCCCGCGCGGCTGTACCGGGAGGGACGCAAGGCGCGGATGCTGCTGGACGCGGCGCGGGAGGCGGCGGCCGAGGCGGTCGGGTGCCGGGCGGACGAGGTGGTGTTCACGCCGTCGGGGACCCGTGCCGTGCATACGGGCGTCGCGGGGGCGTTGGCCGGAAGACGCCGGGTCGGACGCCACCTGATCGTGTCAGCGGTCGAACACTCCTCCGTCCTCCATTCGGCGGAGGTGTTCGAGGCCGCGGGCGGCACGGTGACCCAGGTGCCGGTGGACCGCACGGGCGCCGTCGCCCCCTCGGGTTACGAGGCCGCCCTGCGCGCGGACACCGCGCTGGCCGTGCTCCAGTCGGCCAACCACGAGGTGGGCACCGTGCAGCCGGTGGCCGAGGTGGCCGAGGTGTGCCGGGCGGCCGGGGTGCCGCTGCTGGTGGACGCGGCGCAGTCGCTGGGCTGGGGGCCGGTCGAGGGCGGCTGGTCGCTGCTCGCCGCCAGCGCGCACAAGTGGGGCGGCCCCTCGGGGGTCGGGCTGCTCGTGGTGCGCAAGGGCGTCCGGTTCGCGCCCCAAGGCCCGGCGGACGAACGGGAGTCGGGGCGGGCGCCCGGCTTCGAGAACATTCCGGCCATCGTGGCGGCCGTGGCCTCCCTGCGCGCGGTGCGGGCCGAGGCGGCCCAGGAGGCGGTCCGGCTGCGGGAGCTGACGGAGCGGATCCGGACGCGGGTGCCCCGGCTGGTGCCGGACGTGGAGGTGGTGGGCGAGCCGCGGCGGCGGCTGCCGGGGATCGTCACCTTCTCCTGTCTCTATGTCGACGGGGAGACTCTGCTGCACGAGCTGGACCGGGAGGGCTTCGCCGTGTCCTCCGGCTCCTCCTGCACCAGCAGCACGCTGACGCCCAGCCATGTGCTGCGGGCGATGGGCGTGCTCAGCGAGGGCAATGTGCGGGTGTCGCTGCCGCCGGGCACGGCCGAGGAGGACGTGGAACGGTTCCTGGACGTGCTGCCGGGGGCGGTGGCCGGGGTGCGGGAGAAGCTGGGGGCGCCCGCGTCCGCGGCGGCCCCCGAGGAGGACGTCCTGGTCGTGGACGCCCTCGGCAGGCGCTGCCCCATCCCGGTCATCGAACTGGCGAAGGCGTTCCCCGGCGTCCCGGTGGGCGGCACCGTCCGCGTCCTCTCGGACGACGAGGCGGCCCGCCTGGACATCCCGGCGTGGTGCGAGATGCGGGGCCAGGAGTACCTGGGCGAGGAACCGGCGGACGGCGGTACGGCGTACCTGGTCCGCCGGCTCGGCTGAGGCACCCCGGCCGGACCGGGCGGCCCGGGCGGCCCGGGCGGCCCCTGCCCCCTCGGCCGGCCCTGCCCCCTCGGCCGGCGGGCGCGTCAGCCCAGGTGCGCCCGGACCCCTCGACCGGCGGGCGCGTCGATCCAGATATGCCCGGACCCCTCGGCCGACGGACGCGTCAGCCCAGGTGCGCGCGGACCTCCTCGGCCGCCTCGTCCCCGTACGCCTTCGTGAAGCGCTCCATGAAGTGCGCCCGGCGCAGCTGGTACTCCTGCGTGCCCACGGTCTCGATGACCAGGGTCGCGAGCATGCAGCCCACCTGTGCGGCCCGCTCCAGCGAGACGCCCCAGGCGAGGCCCGAGAGGAAACCCGCGCGGAAGGCGTCGCCGACGCCGGTCGGGTCGGCCTTGCGCTCCTCCTCCGGGCAGCCGACCTCGATCGGGTCCTCGCCGGCCCGCTCGATCCGCACGCCCCGCGAGCCCAGCGTGGTGACGCGGTGGCCGACCTTGGCGAGGATCTCCTCGTCGGTGAGGCCGGTCTTGGTCTGGATGAGGCCCTTCTCGTACTCGTTGGAGAACAGGTACGTCGCGCCGTCCAGCAGTATCCGGATCTCCTCGCCCTCCATGCGGGCGATCTGCTGGGAGAAGTCGGCCGCGAACGGGATCGAGCGGGACCGGCACTCCTCCGTGTGGCGGAGCATCGCCTCCGGGTCGTCCGCGCCGATCAGCACCAGGTCGAGGCCGCCCACCCGGTCGGCGACCGTCTTCAGCTCGATCAGCCGGGCCTCGCTCATGGCACCGGTGTAGAAGGAGCCGATCTGGTTGTGGTCGGCGTCGGTGGTGCACACGAAGCGGGCGGTGTGCAGGGTGTCGGAGATCCGGACGGACTCCGTGTCGACGCCGTGCCGGTCGAGCCAGGCCCGGTACTCGTCGAAGTCGAAGCCGGCCGCGCCGGCCAGGATCGGCTTGGTGCCGAGCTGGCCCATGCCGAAGGCGATGTTCGCGGCGACGCCGCCGCGGCGCACGTCGAGGTTGTCGACGAGGAAGGAGAGCGAAACCGTGTGCAGCTGGTCCGCGACGAGCTGGTCGGCGAACCGACCCGGGAAGGTCATGAGGTGGTCGGTGGCGATGGAGCCGGTGACTGCGATGCGCACGACGGGGAATCTCCTGCGGACTGAGACGGGAGGGCAGGTTGACAGTTCACGCTACCCGGTCGGGAGCCCCCGCTGAAGCTGGCGAAACTACCCGATAGTAGATCTTTCTTCGCGGCCGTCGGCATGCCTACGGTTCCGTCATGACGAACCCCAAGGGCCCTTCCGCCACCGAACCGCCCGCCCCCGGCGACCTGGAGGGCGGCCTCGACTCGCTGCGCGGCGACTGCGCCCGGATGGCCCGGCGCTGGCCCGCCCCCGAGCGCACCGCCTCCCGGCCGGTGTCCCCCTCGCGCATCCACCGGGTCGCCGTACCGGAGCGGTCCGCGCGGCTGCTGGACGGGATGTCCGACTACGGCGACTGACCGGCTCCGGTCACCCGTACGGCGCAGCCCGGGAACCCGGCGCTCCCCCGCTTCGTCCCATGGCCGTCCCCCCGGCGGGGGGACGCGGGACAGGACACGGCGAGGAGCGATGCGGTGAACACGGAGCGGCCCCACGACTCCGGGGACGGGCAGGCCCCCGAGATGGCGCACGAGCAGGCGGCGCGGGACGAGACGGGACGGACCGGGCGGCGCGGCTCGCGCGCCGTCGTCCTGTCCGTCGCGGCCGCGGTGCTGCTGGCCGGCGGCGGTGGCGCGTACGTGGCGGCGAGCGACGGCCCGGACGGCCGCGCCGCCCCGGCCGCGTCCGGGCGGGACGCCACCCCTCCCCCGCCGCTCGCCCTGGACGAGCAGCCGGACCCGTACGGCGCCCGCTACGTGGCGCGGGGCGCCCTGCCGGACGGGCCCGCCGCGGCGCCGGTGTACGGCCCCGGAGGCGAGGTCGGCGAGGACCGGGTGGTCCGGCTGGCGAAGGCGCTCGGGGTGACAGGGACGCCGGTGGCCGAGGGGCGGTTCTGGCGGGTCGGCGGCAAGGACGGCTCGGGGCCGACGCTCCAGGTGAACCGGGACGCGCCGGGCAGCTGGACCTTCAGCCGGTACGCGCCCGGCACCGACGACTGCCGCAAGGGGCCCCTGTGCAACCCCGGCCCGGTGGGTCCCACGGGTGCGCCGGTGAGCGCGGCGGTGGCCGGGAAGGCGGCGGCGCCCGTGCTGAGGGCGGCCGGTCTGGACGGCGCGCGGACCGACGTGAGCCAGGTCATGGGGGGCCGGCGGGTGGTGAACGCCGATCCGGTGGTGGGCGGGCTGCCCACCACCGGCTGGACGACCGGGCTGACGATCGACGGACAGGGCGACGTGGTCGGCGGGCACGGCCTGCTGGCGACGCCGGTGAAGGGGGCGACGTACCCCGTGCTGAGCGCGGAGAAGACCCTGGCCCGGATGAACGCGGCACCGAAGGGCGACCACCGGATGGGCCCCGGCGGCTGTGCGAGCCCGGGGCGGTTCGCGACGCGGCTGGAGCAGCCGTGCGGCGCGGACCCGGGGACGGCCGGGCCGGTCACGGTGGAGAAGGCGGTGTTCGGCCTGGCCGCGTACCCGGTCGGCGGGCACCGGATGCTCGTACCGTCCTGGTTGTTCGAGACCCGCGGGTCGGGCACGGTGTCGTACCCGGCGGTCGCCCCCCGCCATCCGGCGTCCCCGCCCACCGGCTCGGTGAAGGTGAACGGCTACACGGCCGACGGCCGGACCCTCACCGTCGGCTTCTACGGCGGAGTGTGCGCCGACTACACGGCGGCGGCCCTGGAGAGCGGTGACCGGGTGACGGTCACGGTCACCGAGCACCGGCAGGAGGGCAAGGTGTGTCCGATGATCGCCAAGGAACTGGTGCGCACCGTGCGGCTGAAGGCGCCGCTGGACGGGCGGACGGTGGTCGGCGCGGACGGCAGGCCGATCCCCCGGGCGAAGCCGGGCACGCTGCGACCGCAGGCGAACTAGGGTCTTTCGTCCGGATCAGGTCGTACGAAGGCGGCGGCCCCCGTGATGGGGACCGCCGCCTCGCGTTTCAGACCGTCGGCCGGCTCAGCTGAAGGAGTCGCCGCAGGCGCAGGAGCCGGTCGCGTTCGGGTTGTCGATCGTGAAGCCCTGCTTCTCGATCGTGTCCACGAAGTCGACGGTGGCGCCGCCCAGGTACGGGGCGCTCATCCGGTCGGTGACGACCTTGACCCCGCCGAAGTCCTTCTCCACGTCGCCGTCGAGCGAGCGCTCGTCGAAGAACAGCTGGTAGCGCAGGCCGGAGCAGCCGCCGGGCTGGACGGCGACACGCAGCGCGAGGTCGTCGCGGCCTTCCTGGTCGAGCAGGGCCTTGACCTTGGCCGCGGCGGCGTCGGTCAGGATGATGCCGTCGCTGACGGTTTTGGTCTCGTCCGATACGGACATCTACATCTCTCCCGGGTTGTACGGAGACTGCTTGCCGACGAGTGCAACCGGCGCTTCCGCGGATTCATTCCGGGCCGGGCGTCACGTGGTCGCGATTTTGCTTTTTGCCTCTTCATGCTCGCACATGCCCGCGCGCGCGGACAGCGGCCCGACGAGGGATCCGGGACACCTCCGGGACGTCCCCTCCGGGATTCACGTCACATGGACGCGATGGCCATCGTCAAACTGACGTGAAGCAGTTATGATAGATAACGTCAGATAGACGAAAAGTAGAAAGGGTGCGTGCCGTGACCACCGCCCAGACCCCGGAGCTCGACGCCCAGCCGACTCCGCTCGCCCTGCTGCTGCTCGGCCGCGAGTCCGACCCGAAGAGCGAGCGGGGTGTCGAGTGCCCCGGCGATCTGCCCTCGCCGTCCGACCCCGCCCTGGTGGAGCGCGCCCGTGCCGCCAAGGAGAAGCTCGGCGACAAGGTGTTCGTGCTCGGTCACCACTACCAGCGCGACGAGGTGATCCAGTTCGCCGATGTCACGGGCGACTCCTTCAAGCTGGCCCGGGACGCGGCCGCGCGCCCGGAGGCCGAGTACATCGTCTTCTGCGGTGTGCACTTCATGGCCGAGTCGGCGGACATCCTCACCTCCGACGACCAGAAGGTCGTCCTGCCGGACCTGGCGGCCGGCTGCTCCATGGCCGACATGGCGACGGCCGAGCAGGTGGCGGAGTGCTGGGACGTGCTGACCGAGGCCGGGGTGGCCGAGCAGGTGGTCCCCGTCTCGTACATGAACTCCTCGGCCGACATCAAGGCCTTCACCGGCAAGCACGGCGGCACGATCTGCACCTCCTCCAACGCCAAGCGCGCGCTGGACTGGGCGTTCGAGCAGGGCGAGAAGGTGCTCTTCCTGCCGGACCAGCACCTCGGCCGCAACACCGCCGTCCGTGACATGGGGATGTCCCTGGGCGACTGCGTGGTCTACAACCCGCACAAGCCGAACGGCGGCCTGACCACGGACGAGCTGCGCGCCGCCAAGATGATCCTGTGGCGCGGCCACTGCTCGGTGCACGGCCGCTTCGGCCTCGACTCGGTGAACGACGTGCGCGCCCGCATCCCCGGCGTGAACGTCCTGGTCCACCCCGAGTGCAAGCACGAGGTCGTCGCCGCGGCGGACTACGTCGGCTCGACCGAGTACATCATCAAGGCCCTGGAGGCCGCCCCCGCCGGCTCCAAGTGGGCCATCGGCACGGAGCTGAACCTGGTCCGCCGCCTGGCGAACCGTTTCGCCCCCGAGGGCAAGGAGATCGTCTTCCTCGACCGCACGGTCTGCTTCTGCTCCACCATGAACCGCATCGACCTCCCCCACCTGGTGTGGACCCTGGAGTCCCTCGCGGAGGGCAACCTGGTCAACCGCATCCAGGTCGACCAGGAGACCGAGGCGTTCGCGAAGCTGGCGCTGGAGCGGATGCTGGCGCTTCCGTAGCCGCCGGCCTCCCCGTACGGCGACGCCCCGCACCCGGTTCCTCACCGGGTGCGGGGCGTCGCCGCTGTCGTGCGTCCGTGCCGGACCGGTGCTCAGACCTGGGCCAGGTCCGGCTCGGCCGCGGCCGTCCGCCGGAGCTTGGCCGCCTTCGAAATCACTCCATCCGCGGACGGACCAGCCCCGACTCGTACGCGATCACCACGAGCTGTGCCCGGTCGCGCGCGCCCAGCTTGGCCATGGCCCGGTTGACGTGCGTCTTCACGGTCAGCGGGCTGACCGCGAGGCGCTCGGCGATCTCGTCGTTGGAGTGCCCGCCCGCGACCTGCACGAGCACCTCGCGCTCGCGGCCGGTGAGGGCGCCCAGCCGCTCGGAGCCGGCCGGGGCGCGGCCGTCGTCCCGGTCGCCCTGGGCGAGGAAGCGGGCGATCAGGCCCTTCGTGGCGGACGGGGACAGCAGGGCGTCGCCGGCCGCGGCGACCCGGATGGCGTTGAGCAGTTCCTCGGGCTCGCTGCCCTTGCCGAGGAAGCCGGAGGCGCCCGCGCGCAGCGACTGGACCACGTAGTCGTCCACCTCGAAGGTGGTCAGGATGACCACCCGGACCCGGGCGAGCTCGGGGTCCTCGCCGATCAGCCGGGTGGCGGCGAGGCCGTCGGTGCCGGGCATCCGGATGTCCATGAGGACGACGTCGGGGCGGCGCTCCTTGGCGAGCCGGACCGCCGCCGCGCCGTCGGACGCCTCCCCCACCACCTCCATGTCGGGCTCGGAGTCGACCAGCACCCGGAACGCGCTGCGCAGCAGTGCCTGGTCGTCGGCGAGCAGGACACGGATCGTCATACGGGCTCCCCCGGTGCCGTCGTACGGCCTTCGACGCGGTTGTCGGTGGTGCTGACGGGCAGGATCGCATGGACGCGGAAACCGCCGCCGTAGCGGGGCCCGGTGGTGAGGGTGCCGCCCAGGGCGCCGACGCGTTCGCGCATGCCGAGCAGCCCGTGGCCCCCGCCGGTCTCGAAGGCACCGGGCTCGGCGGCGCCGGTCTCGGAGGCGCCGGTCTCCGGGGCGGTGGTCTGCGGGGCGGTGGTCTGCGGGGCGGTGGTCTGCGGGGCGGTGGTCTCGCCGCAGCCGTCGTCCACCACGGTGACCTCGATGTGCGATCCGACGCGGACGACGCTCACCTCGGCCCGCGCCCCGGCGCCCGCGTGTTTGCGCACGTTGGTGAGGGCTTCCTGGACGATCCGGTAGGCGGCGAGGTCCACGGCCGCCGGCAGACGGGTGCCCTGGTCGGCGCGGGCCACCTCCACGGGGAGCCCGGCGCTGCGGAAGGTGCCGGCCAGCTCCTCCAGGAGGCTGAGGCCGGGGGCCGGCTCGGTGGGGGCCTCCGGATCTCCGGACTGGCGCAGCAGGCCGACGGTCGCCCGCAGCTCGCTGAGCGCGCTGCGGCTGGCCTCGCGGACGTGGGCGAGGGCCTCCTTGGCCTGGTCGGGGCGCTTGTCCATGACGTGCGCGGCGACCCCGGCCTGCACATTGACCAGGGCGATGTGGTGGGCGACGACGTCGTGCAGGTCGCGGGCGATGCGCAGCCGCTCCTCGGCGACGCGGCGACGGGCCTCCTCCTCGCGGGTGCGCTCCGCGCGCTCGGCGCGTTCCCGCATGGCCCGCACGACCGCGCGGCGGCTGCGGACCGCGTCGCCCGCGGTGGCGCCGATGCCGGTCCAGGCGAGCACGCCCAGGTTCTCCTGCGCGTACCAGGGCAGCGGGCCGAAGAACATCGCGGCGGCGGTCAGCACGGTCATCGTGAGCAGGCCGACGCGGAAGGTGGTGGTGCGGTCGGTGGTCGAGGCGACCGTGTACAGGGCGATGACGGCGGACATCGCGACGGGGGCGCGGGGGTCGCCGGTGACGCACTCCACGACCGAGAGGGTGCAGGTGAGCGCGAGGACCGTGCGCGGGGCGCGGCGGCGCGGCACGAGGGCGGCGGCGGCGAGCAGCATCAGCAGCAGGCTGAGCGGAGCGGGGGTGCGGATGCCCCAGGTGACGCCGTCGGTGCCGTGCGGTATCGCGAAGGAGCCGGCGACCATGCACACGAGGACGCCCGCAGCGAGGCCCGCGTCCAGGGCGAGGGGGTGGGCCTTCAGCTCGCAGCGGGCACGTTCCAGAGGGGTCACGTGAGGAACAGTACGGCGGGGACCGTCGCGGACGACGGCACCGCCTGCCCCCGCGCCCGTGCCGTCCGCCGTGTCCGTGCCGTCCGCCGTGTCCGTGCCGTCCCGGACGCTCAGTCCGGGATCAGTCCGTTCTCGCCGAGCATCGAGCGGACCTCCTCCAGCGACGCGTCCGGCGCCGGGAGGATCAGGTCCGAGGGCTCCAGCTCGTCGGCGCCGAGCGGCGCCCCGAGCCGTCGCACGGCGTCGAGGAGGGTGGCGAGGGTGCGGCGGAAGCCCTCCTCGTCGCCGCCCTCCATCTCGGCCAGCAGTTCGTCGTCCAGCCGGTTCAGCTCGGCGAAGTGGGAGTCGTCCAGCCTGACCTGGCCCTCTCCCATGATCCGTACGATCACGTCGGCCTCCTCGGCTCGTCCCGGCGCCGTCCTGCCGCTGGTCGCAGGACCTACTGCTTGTCGAAGCGGGGGGTGTCCTGCTGCTGCCGGTCCTGGGCCTGTCCCTGCCCGGCACCGCCCTCGATGGCCTGCTGCTGGGTCCCGCCGGCCAGCTCGGCCTTCATGCGCTGAAGCTCCAGCTCTACATCACTACCACCGGAGAGCCGGTCCAGCTCGGCGGCGATGTCGTCCTTGGCCATGCCGGTCGGGTCGTCCAGGGCACCGGAGGCGAGCAGCTCGTCGATGGCGCCGGCGCGGGCCTGGAGCTGCTGCGTCTTGTCCTCGGCGCGCTGGATCGCGAGGCCGACGTCGCCCATCTCCTCGGAGATGCCGGAGAAGGCCTCGCCGATCCGGGTCTGGGCCTGGGCGGCGGTGTAGGTGGCCTTGATGGTCTCCTTCTTCGTGCGGAAGGCGTCCACCTTGGCCTGGAGGCGCTGGGCCGCCAGGGTGAGCTTCTCCTCCTCGCCCTGGAGGGTGGCGTGCTGCGTCTCCAGGTCGGTCACCTGCTGCTGGAGCGCGGCGCGCCGGGACAGCGCCTCGCGGGCCAGGTCCTCGCGGCCGAGCGCCAGCGCCTTGCGGCCCTGGTCCTCCAGCTTGCCGGACTGCTGCTGCAACTGGTTGAGCTGGAGTTCCAGGCGCTTGCGGCTGGTCGCCACGTCGGCGACGCCGCGGCGCACCTTCTGGAGCAGTTCGAGCTGCTTCTGGTACGAGTAATCGAGGGTTTCGCGCGGGTCCTCGGCCCGGTCAAGGGCCTTGTTCGCCTTCGCGCGGAAGATCATCCCCATACGCTTCATGACACCGCTCATGGGCTTCGCGCGCCCCCTTCTGACGGACTCCAGCTCACCGATCCTGCGACAAGACCCACAGTACGGGCCCTGCCTCCATTACCGCACTGTCCGGGGCGTGATGCGCTCATCCCCAAGAACGACTGCGGAGAGTGCCGATCCGGCGCAGGGAGGAGGCGGTCCCCTAACCGGACCCGGCGAAGCCGCGTCCGGCCCTGCCGGAACACCCCCTCTGCGTCATACAGACGCTCGGTGTTGCGGGATCGTTCCCGTTCGGGCTGCGGTCCATGCCGCCGGAGCCCTTACCCTTGGTCTTTGTGTTCCGTAGCCGTGCCAAGGATGAGAAGCCCCAGGCCGACAAGCCGGTGAACTTCTCCAAGCAGCCCCGCGACCCGCAGGCCCCCAAGGGCAGGCCCACTCCCAAGCGCAGTGAGGCCCAGTCCCAGCGCCGCAGCGTCGCCAACACCCCGACGACCCGCAAGGACGCCGCCAAGCGTTCGCGCGAGGAGCGCCGGCAGGCGCTGGAGAGGCAGCGCCAGGCGCTGGCGAGCGGCGACGAGCGCTATCTGCCGGCCCGGGACAAGGGTCCCGTGCGCCGGTTCGCCCGTGACTGGGTGGACTCCCGGTTCAACGTGGCCGAGTTCTTCCTGCCGCTCGCCATCGTGATCCTCGTGCTGAGCGTCGTCCGGGTGCCCGCGCTGCAGAACATCGCGCTGCTGCTGTGGGCCGTGGTGATCGTCCTGATCGTGCTGGACGCGGCGGTCAGCGGCTTCCGGCTGAAGAAGCGGCTCAAGGAGCGCTTCCCGGACGGCAACACCCGCGGCGCGGTGGCCTACGCACTGATGCGCTCCCTCCAGATGCGCCGGCTCCGGCTGCCGAAGCCGCAGGTCAAGCGCGGAGAGCGGCCCTGAGCGCAGACGCTTTCACCTCGGGCGCGGCCCACTCCTGGCTGGACAAGGTGGGCGGGCTGCGCGATGTCGTGCGCCAGGAACTGGTGGCACGGCAGCTCGACGAGCAGATAGCCGGGCGGTTCCCGGTCGGGCGGCGGCTGCGGGTGCTCGACGTGGGGATCGGCCAGGGCACGCAGGCCCTGCGGCTGGCCCGGCTCGGCCATCAGGTGACCGGCGTCGAGCAGGACCCGGTGATGGTCGCCGCCGCGCGCGAGGCGCTGGACCGGGAGCCGGAGGGCATACGGGAGCGGGTCCGGCTGGTGCAGGGCGACGGCCGGGACACCGGGGTGCACTTCCTGCCGGGCAGCTTCGACCTGGTGCTCTGCCACGGCGTGCTGATGTATGTCGAGGAGCCCGATCCGCTGGTGGCGGGCCTGGCCCGGATGCTGGCGCCCGGCGGCCTGCTCTCCCTGCTGGTGCGCAACGGCGACGGGCTCGCCATGCGGCCCGGCCTGGCCGGCGACTGGGCGGGCGCGCTGGCCGCCTTCGACACCACCGCCTACACCAACCGCCTGGGCCTGAACGTGCGGGCCGACCGGCTGTCCGAGCTGACCGCCACCCTCGCCGGCATCGCCGCCCCGCTGCACGCCTGGTACGGCGTCCGGGTCTTCACGGACACGGCGGCGGACGACGCGGTCCTGCCCGCCGACCTGGAGACGCTGCTCGCGGTCGAGGAGCGGGCCGGCCGCACGGACCCCTACCGGGGGGTCGCGGCGCTGCTGCATCTGTGCGGGGTACGGGGCTGAGCCCGTTCGGGGCAACACGGCGGGCCCGCTGATCAACGCGCGGCCAGACTCGGGGCATGGACGCTTCCCGTACCCCTGTCCTGCGCCGGGTGATCCCGGTCCTGCTGCTGGTGTGCTGCGCGGCGCTCGCCGGCTGCGAGGGCACCGCCGCGCCGGGCGCGCGGCAGCACGAGACGGCGACGGCGGGCCCGGCGGCCGTACCGATGGCGGCGGGCGATCTGCAGAGCGCGTACCAGCGGGTCATCCGGCAGGTGCTGCCGTCGGTCGTGCAGATCGAGGCGAGCCGTGATCTCGGCTCCGGGATCGTGTACGACGACCGGGGGCACATCGTCACCAACGCCCATGTGGTCGGCAACGAGAAGACGTTCCGGGTGACGACGGCGGGCAGCGAGGAGCCGCTGACCGCGACCCTGGTGTACTCCTACCCCCAGCAGGACCTCGCGGTGATCAAGCTGGACCGGGTGCCGCGCGGGCTGCGGCCCGCGGTGTTCGGCGACAGCGAGAAGGTGGAGGTCGGCCAGATCGTGCTGGCCATGGGGTCGCCGCTCGGGCTGTCGTCCAGCGTGACCCAGGGGATCGTCTCGGCGACCGGGCGGACCGTGAGCGAGGGCAGCGGCGGCGGGGGCACCGGCGCCACCATCGCCAACATGGTGCAGACGTCGGCGGCCATCAATCCCGGCAACAGCGGCGGCGCCCTGGTCAACCTGGACGGGCAGGTCATCGGCATCCCGACGCTGGCCGCGGCCGACCCCGGCATCGGCAGCGCGGCGGCCGGGATCGGTTTCGCCATCCCGGCGTCGATGGCGCGCACCATCGCCGGGCAGATCGTCCGGGAGGGCCGGGTGGTGGACTCGGGACGGGCCGCGCTCGGCATCACCGGGCGGACCGTGGTGGACGACCGGCTCCAGCCGGCCGGGGTCGCCGTCGTCACCGTGCAGAGCGGCGGCCCCGCGGACCGGGCCGGGCTGCGGGTCGGCGACATCATCACCCGGGTCGGCGGGCAGTCCGTCACCACCATCACCTCCCTCCAGGAGGCGCTGGCGTCGAACCGGCCGGACCGGCGCGTCCCGGTGGCCTACCAGCGGGACGGGACGCAGCGGACGGCGCAGGTGACGCTGGGCGAGCAGTGAGGAGGGGTACGGCGTCCGGGGCACGGCTCCGGGGGCGCGCCCCTCCCCACCGCGGGGTCAGGCGGCGTCGGCGTGCAGGCTCATCGGCCCGTAGATCTCGGTGTCGTCCTCGAACAGCCGCACCTGGTCCGCGCCGCCCTCCAGCAGCGCCTTCCAGTGCTCCCCCACCCAGGACTCGGCGTCCCCCTGGGTGCTGAACTCCTCGGGCTGGACCGCCGGCTGGACCTCCGTCCCGTCGGCCTTCTCGAACCGCCACGTCCATGCCGTCATGTGGGCCTCCTTGTGATCCAACACGTGCTGGAAGAGTAGACGGAAGCGCAATACCCGATCGGACAGGCGAAAATCGTTCCGTGGAAGTGACTCTGCTCGGTACCGGCGCCCCCGCCGGACTGCCCCGCCCCGACTGTCCCTGCGCCGCCTGCGCGATGGCGCTGGGGCCGGACGCGCGGGCGGCCACCGCGCTGCTGGTGGACGGCGCGCTGCTGCTGGACCTCACGCCGGGCGCGGCCTTCGCGGCGGCCCGGGCCGGGCACTCGCTGGCCGGGGTGCGCCAGGTGCTCCTCTCCCATCCGCACGACGGGCCCCCGGTGGAGGTGCCGGCCGGACTGCCGCAGCCGGGGCGGGTGCCGGACGGGCGGGAGCTGGCGCTGCTGACCGGGCACCGGGTGCGGGCGGTGGCGATGGACGCGGGCGGCACCGGGTACGCGGTGACCGGTCCGGACGGGCAGCGGCTGCTGTACCTGCCGCCCGGCGGGGCGCCGGCGGGTCTGGAGGCGGGGACGGCGGAGTCGTACCACATGGTCCTCGCGGACGTCGTGGGCCGCCCGGACGCGCTGGCCCGGCTGCGGGCGGTGGGCTCCGCGGGGCCGACCACGGACGTCGTCGCGGTCCATCTGGACCACGACGTGCCGCCCGGGGCGGAGCTGCGGCGGCGGCTGGCCGCGGCGGGGGCGCGCGCGGTGCCCGACGGTACGACGCTGGTGGTCGGGGCGTACGAGGAGGTGCCGGACGTGCCGCGGCGGACGCTGGTGCTCGGCGGGGCGCGTTCGGGCAAGTCGGTGGAGGCCGAGCGGCGGCTGGAGTCGTTCCCGGACGTGCTGTACGTGGCGACCGGCGGCACCAGGGGCGGGGACACCGAGTGGGCGGCGCGGGTGGCCGCGCACCGGGAGCGGCGGCCGGGTTCGTGGCGTACGGCGGAGACGACGGACCTGGAGCCGGTGCTGCGCGAGGACGGGCCGCCGGTGCTGATCGACTGTCTGTCGCTGTGGCTGACCGACGTCATGGACGAGGTCGGGGCGTGGGACGACGCCGAGTGGGCGGGCGGGGGCGAGAAGGCGCTGCGGGAGCGGGTGCGCGCGCTGGCGGAGGCGGTCCGCCGCACCCGGCGCACCGTCGTCGCCGTGTCGAACGAGGTCGGTTCGGGGATCGTGCCGGCGACGGCGTCGGGCCGCCGCTACCGCGACGAACTGGGGCGGCTGAACGCGGCGTTCGGCGCGGAGTGCGAGCAGGTGCTGCTGGTGGTCGCCGGGCAGGCGATGGTGCTGCGGGG
>NZ_VOGW01000185.1:33695-37903 GCF_007896895.1 Streptomyces misionensis
GAGGGGGTCCCCGCGGCGATCCGGCTCCAGCCGCTGTCCAGGACGACGTGGCCGCCGGGGCGCAGGACCGTGAGGGCGGCCCGCAGTTCGGCGTCCGGGGTGTCGGCCGGGGGGCGCAGGACGGTGACGACGTCGTAGCGGGAGCGGAGACGGTCCGTCAGTCCCGGGGTGGTGAGCCGGCCGCGGTACGCCTCCTCGATCCGCTCCGCCGCCAGGGCCCGCTCCAGGCCGTCCGTCGGGTCGAGGCCGTCGAAGCTCGTGTAGGGGAAGTGCTTCCTGGCCGCCTCGGGGAAGCGGCCGTCGCCCGTGTCCACGTCCAGCCAGCTCTCCGGCTCCGGCAGCGCGGACAGGGCGCGGGCGGTGAGCCGGTGGAGGAGCTGCTCCAGATGACGTTCGTGGAAGGTCGGCATGGACGGGCGACTCCCTGTGCGACATTTCGCTGCAAAACGGAACGTATGGGATGCCGATCCCGGGTGCAACGACATCGGGCCGATGTGGCGCCGGGACGTTCGCCTCCGGGCGGTACTGTTCGGCGAATGAGCGTGCTTAATCTGGACGACTTCACCGATCTGATCGAGCGCCCGGACGGGGGCGTGCGCCGCGACGCCGAGGCCCGGCGGGAGCGCCAGATCGTGCCGCCCGGGGCGCTGGGGCGCCTGGACGAGCTGGGCGAGTGGCTCTCCGCCGCGCAGAACGCCGTACCGGTACGGCCCGTCGAACGGCCCCGGCTGATCCTCTTCGCCGGCGACCACGGCATCGCCGCTCTGGACGTCTCGGCGCGGCCCGCGGGCGGCGCGCGGCACCTGGTGCGGGACGTGCTGGAGGGCGCGAGCCCCGCCGCGGTGCTCGCCCGCCGGCTCCAGGTGCCGGTGCGGATCGTGGACATGGCCCTGGACTGCGACCCGGACGCCTTCCCCGCGGAGGTCACCCGGCACCGGGTGCGACGCGGCAGCGGCCGTATCGACATCGAGGACGCGCTCACCCTGGACGAGGCGGAGGCCGCGGTGCGGGCGGGCATGGCCGTGGCCGACGAGGAGGCCGACTCCGGTACCGACCTGGTGGTGCTCGGCGACGTCAGCGTGGGCGGGACCACGGCGGCCGCGGTGCTGGTCGCGGCGCTGTGCGGGACCGACGCCTCCGTGGTGACCGGGCGGGGCGGGCACCCGATCGACGACCTGACGTGGATGCGCAAGTGCGCGGCGATCCGGGACGCGCTGCGCCGGGCGCGGCCGGTGCTCGGCGACCAGTTGCAGCTGCTGGCCACCGTGGGCGGGGCGGACCTGGCGGCGATGACCGGGTTCCTGCTCCAGTGCGCGGTGCGCAAGCTGCCGGTGATCCTGGACGGGGTGGTGGCCGCCGCGTGCGCGCTGGTCGCGCAGCGGGTCGCCTTCCGGGCGCCGGACTGGTGGCTGGCCGGGCACGACAGCGGGGAGCCGGGCCAGGCGAAGGCGCTGGACCGGATGGCGATGGAGCCGCTGCTGACGCAGGGCGTGAAGGCCGGCGAGGGGCTGGGCGCGCTGCTGGCCCTGCCGCTGGTCCAGGCCGCGGCGGCGCTGGCGGCGGAGCTGCCGGAGAAGCCGGAGAAGCCGGACGCCGAGGACGGGAAGGAAGCGGGCGACGAGGCGGAGCCGGACGCCGCCGGGCGGCGGGAGGAGTCCGCGGAGTAGGGCACGCCGCACCCCCGCTCGACCGGCCGCATCCACGAGCACGTCCCCGGATGAGTCCGGTTCACCACGACGGCACCCATAAGATCTTCTTCATGGGAGATGCCCGGATTGCCGTTTCGCGACGCGTGGAGGCGGGTGGTTCGGCCGAGGAAGGGCGGCGGGGCGGCGGGGCGTCCCGGCGGGCCGCCGCCTTCGCCGTCTGGTACCTGCGCGCGGTCGCCTTCGTCAACTTCCTCACCGCGGTGTGGGTCTCGCTCTACCAGGACGTGCGCCGGCACAACCAGGACGACTTCTTCACGCCGTACCTGCTGACCGCCGGCTTCGCCTCCGGGGTGTTCACCACGTTCCTGGCGATCACGATGCGGCGCCGCAAGCGCGCCGCGTGGATCCTCAACCTGGTGCTCAGCGGCGCCTTCCTCGCGCTGTTCGCGTTCGCCATGGCGTTCCCGGAGATCCACCGGTACGCGCAGAACTGGGTCTCGCTGGCGCTGACGGCCGCGTTCGTCGGGTCGCTGCTCGTGGGGCGGCGGGAGTTCTACGCCAAGGGCGACCGCTCCAACCCCCGGCTCGCGGCCACGGTCGCCGCCGGCGGGGGCCTGGCCGCCTCGCTGCTGGCCGGGCTGCTGGTGACGGTCACCAACGAGGCGCCGGACGCGGCCCGTTCGACCTTCCTGGAGCGCTGGCACTTCGGCGCCCTGCGGCTGGTCTCGGTCTCCGCCGACGAGCACCACTTCCCCGGCATCGCCCCGCCCAACTGGGCCAATGTCGCGATCAACGTGCTCAGCACGGCCCTGGTGCTCGCCGTCTTCTACGCCGCCTTCCGCTCCCGGCGGGCCGTGGACCCGCTCACCGCGGACGACGAGAAGCGGCTGCGGGCGCTGCTGGAGCGGCACGGCGAGCGGGACTCGCTCGGCTACTTCGCGCTGCGCCGGGAGAAGAGCGTGGTGTGGTCGCCGACCGGCAAGGCGGCCGTCGCCTACCGGGTCGTCGGCGGGGTGAGCCTCGCCTCGGGGGACCCGCTGGGCGATCCGGAGGCCTGGCCCGGGGCGATCGTGCCGTGGCTCGCGAAGACGCGGGCGCACGGCTGGATCCCGGCGGTGATGGGGGCGAGCGAGGAGGCGGGCACCGTGTACGCCCGGCACGGGCTGAACGCGCTGGAGCTCGGGGACGAGGCGATCGTGGAGGTCGCCGACTTCACCCTGGAGGGGCGGGCGATGCGCACCGTGCGGCAGGCCTACAACCGGGTGAAGCGCGCGGGGTACGAGGTGCGCGTGCGGCGCCACGAGGACATCCCGGCGCACGAGATGGCGCTGCTCGTCGAACGCGCGGACGACTGGCGGGACGGCGCGACCGAGCGCGGGTTCAGCATGGCGCTCGGCCGGCTCGGGGACCCCGAGGACGGGCGCTGCGTGATGCTGGAGTGCACGGACGCGGGGGGCCGGCCGCGGGCGCTGCTGTCGTTCGTGCCCTGGGGCCCGAAGGGGCTGTCGCTGGATCTGATGCGGCGCGACCGGGACGCCGAGAACGGGCTGATGGAGTTCATGGTCATCGAACTGCTGCGGCGCTCCGCGGAGATCGGGATCACCCAGGTCTCGCTGAACTTCGCGATGTTCCGCTCGGTCTTCGAACGGGGCGCGCGCCTGGGCGCCGGCCCGGTGCTCAGGCTGTGGCGGTCGCTGCTCAGCTTCTTCTCCCGCTGGTGGCAGATCGAGTCGCTGTACCGCGCCAACGCCAAGTACCGGCCCATCTGGGAGCCGCGGTTCCTGCTCTTCGAGAAGAGCGCGGACCTGCCGCGCATCGGCCTCGCCTCGGCCCGCGCGGAGGGCTTCCTGGAGGCGCCGGGGCTGCCCAAGTGGCTGCACCGCAGGCAGCTGGGCGGCCGTCGATGACCGTACCGGGGTAGGGAAGACCGCATGGGATCGTTCGCCCGCTGGGCCCGCGCCGAGTGGGGACCGCTGTACGGCACCGTACGCGGGCCCCTGCCGAGGCCGCGCCCGCGGGCGATGCCGGTGACCGCCGCGGCGGTGTTCCTGACGGCGCTGCTCCAGTTCGTGCAGAACCGGCCGTGGGGTTTCCGGCTGGTGCAGAACCTCGGCGCGGTGCGGGCCGAGGACCCGCTGTGGCTGGGGCTGCTGCGCACCCCGCTGTCGCTGTTCGTGCCGGCCCTCGACCTGCCGGTGTGGGGCGCGCTGGCGCAGGTCCTGCTGGTCTTCGGGATCGCCGAGCTGTGCCTGGGCTGGTGGCGGACGCTGGTCGTCGCCTACCTCGCCACGCTCGCCGGGACGCTGTACGCGCGCATCGGCATCACGCTCGGCGCGCACGCCCCGTTCGGGCTGCCGTGGACGGACGCGCAGGTGGTGGACACCGGCCCGTCGGCGGCCGTGGTGGGCCTCGCGGTGTTCGTGGCCTGGCGCCACGGCGCCTACCACACGGCGGGCGCGGTGACCGTGGCGATGGTGGCCGAGGTGCTGCTGAAGGAGAACCTGGCCGGCAAGGAGCATCTGGCCGCGCTGATGGCCGTGGGATCGCTGTGCCTGGCGA
>NZ_VOGW01000185.1:38183-48356 GCF_007896895.1 Streptomyces misionensis
GCCGATCCAGTCCTGGAGGGCACGGCTGGGGCGGGACCAGCGGCGGTCGTGGCGGTAGGCGCGCAGGGTGGCGCGGGCCCGGGTGCGGGGGCGGCGGCCGTAGAAGCGGCGGGCCCACCGGGAGTCCGGGCGGGCCAGGCGGACCGCGCCGAACAGCGCGACCAGCGGGACGATCGCGCCGAACACCGCGAGCCGGGCCTTGCCCTTGCTCAGGGCGATGAGCGAGAGCGCGAAGTTGGCGCAGATGCCGGCGATGACCGTGCCCCGGTCGGCGAGTTCCTGCGCGGTGAGGTCGTTGACGCCGAACGGCACGAACCCGGCGAGCAGCAGTGCCACGAGGGCCGCGGTGAGCGCCACCGCCTCGACGCTCTTGCGGCCCTCCTCGGTCCAGTACACGTCGTCCAGGTGCAGGATCAGCGCGAACTCGTCCAGGACCAGTCCGGCGCCGGCGCCGAACACCACGGCGGCGATCGCCTCGCTCACGCCGTGCCGGTCGCCGGCGAACGCGCCGAAGCCGCCGACGACGGTGAGCACGACCCCGGGGACGGCGTGGTGGATGTGCAGCCCGCCCGCGCTGACATTGCGGAACGGGCCCCTGCCCGCCCGGATCAGCCGGGTGATCACCCGGGTGACCACGAAGGTCAGGACGAAGGCGGCGAGGGCGAGCAGCAGCGGAAGCTTGCCCGGTTCGATGATGTTCCGCACCCACCAGTGCCCCATGTGCGCACTTTATCCCCGGCGCCTCGCCCTCGGCGGCCCCGGGACCGCCGGGTAACCTGCGCCGATGCGCACGTCCTTTCCGTTCGACGGTCTCCGTTTCGCCTTCGGCACCCTCACCGTGCTCCCCGTGCGGGTGCACCGCTGGGACCGCGGGGCGGCGCGCGGGGGCATGCTCGCCGCCGCCGCCGTCGGGCTGGTCGTCGGCGCCCTCGCGGCGGCCCTCGGGACGGTGCTGCTGTTCCTCGGCGCGGGCCCGCTGCTCGCCGCCGTCGGCGCGGTCGCCGTCCCCGCCGCGCTGACCCGGGGGCTGCACCTGGACGGGCTCGCCGACACCGCCGACGGGCTGGGTAGCGGCAAGCCGGCCGCGGACGCGCTGCGCATCATGAAGCAGTCGGACATCGGCCCGTTCGGGGTGCTCACCCTGGTCCTCGTGCTGCTGGCCCAAGTCGCCGTGCTCGCGCAGCTGTTCGGCGACTCGTGGGCGCGGGGCGCCGCGGCGGCGGTGACCTCCGCGGTGGCCGCCCGGCTCGCGCTCACCCTGGCCGCCCGCACCGGGGTGCCGGCCGCCCGGCCGGAGGGGCTCGGCGCGGCGGTCGCCGGGGTGGTGCCGGTGCCGGGCGCGCTGGCGGTCACGGCGCTGTGCACGGCCGCCGCGGCCGGCTGGGGCACCGCCCTCGGCGCGCACGGCGGATGGCGTGCCGCGGCCGCCGTGCTGCTCGCCCTCGCCGCCGCCGAACTCCTGCTGCGCCGCTGCGTACGACGCTTCGGCGGGATCACCGGAGACGTGTTCGGCGCCCTCGCTGAGACGGCCGCGACGACGGCACTGGTGGTGCTGGCCTTCGCGCCCTGACCGCCCGGTGACGGCATCGGCCGGACATCCGAAACACCCTCAGGCGTGAGCAATCGGGCGCACACGCGTAACCTCGTCCCGGGTGTTCGCCGACAGGGTGAAGACCCCGGTTGCCATTTGTCCCCAGGCCTGGACCTAGGGTCGGCTCTCGGGCCCGGTCGACCCACACCATTTCGGCCACAGCAACTTCACATCGGAAGCGAGAATTCACCACCGTGACTGCTCTGACTCTCAGCACCGCCGCGGCGCCCGGCCTGCGGGCCGACGCGATCGTGATCGGTGTCGCCAAGGGCGCCAAGGGACCCGTCGTCGCGCCGGGCGCCGAGGCCGTGGACAAGGCGTACGACGGCAGGCTGGCCGGCGTCCTGGAGACCCTGGGCGCCTCGGGTGCCGAGGGCGAGCTGACGAAGCTGCCGGCCCCGGCGGGCTTCAAGGCCCCGCTCCTGGTGGCGGTGGGCCTGGGCGCGGAGCCGGACGCCGAGGACGGCGAGCCCGGTTTCGACGCCGAGGTGCTGCGCAAGGCCGCCGGTACGGCCGCCCGTGCGCTCGCCGGCAGCAAGAAGGCCGCGTTCGCGCTGCCCGTCGACGGCCCCGGCGCCGTCGAGGCGATCGGCGAGGGCGTGCTCCTCGGCGCGTACACCTTCGACGCGTACAAGGAGAACGGCGGCCGGGCGAAGAGCGCCCGCGCCAAGAACGGCAAGGCTCCGCTGGCCGAGGCCGCGCTGCTCGGCGGCAAGCCGCGCGACGCCGCCCACAAGGGTGCCGTCGCCCGCGCCGTCGCGGTGGCCGAGGAGCTGAACCGCGCCCGCGACCTGGTCAACACCCCGCCGAACGACCTCAACCCGCAGGCCTTCGCCCAGATCGTGCAGGCCGCGGCCAAGGAGCACGGCCTGAAGGTGCAGGTGCTCGACGAGAAGGCGCTGACCAAGGGCGGCTACGGCGGCATCCTCGGGGTCGGCGGCGGCTCCGCGTCGGCTCCGCGCCTGGTGAAGGTGGCGTACACGCACCCGAACGCGGAGCGGCACCTCGCCTTCGTCGGCAAGGGCATCACCTACGACTCGGGCGGCATCTCCCTGAAGCCGGCCGGCCACAACGAGACGATGAAGTGCGACATGGCCGGCGCCGCCGCCGTGTTCGCCGCCGTCGTCGCCGCGGCCCGGCTCGGCCTGGAGGCCAATGTCACCGGCTGGCTGGCGCTGGCCGAGAACATGCCGTCCGGCTCGGCGGTGCGCCCGGGTGACGTGCTGCGCATGTACAGCGGCAAGACGGTGGAGGTGCTCAACACCGACGCCGAGGGCCGGCTGGTGCTCGCGGACGCGCTGTGGGCGGCCTCCCTGGAGGAGCCCGACGCGATCGTGGACGTCGCCACGCTGACCGGCGCGATGATGGTGGCGCTGGGCACCCGGACGCTGGGCGTCATGGCCAACGACGACGCGTTCCGCACCACGGTGTACGAGGCCGCCGAGGAGGTCGGCGAGCCGGCGTGGCCGATGCCGATGCCGGAGCACCTGGCCAAGGGCCTGGAGTCCCAGGTCGCCGACATGACCAACGTCGGCGAGCGGTGGGGCGGCGGTCTTCTCGCCGGTCTCTTCCTGCGCGAGTTCGTCGGCGAGGACATCGCCTGGGCGCACCTCGACATCGCCGGCCCGGCGTTCAACGAGGGCGGCCCCTTCGGGTACACGCCGAAGGGCGGCACGGGCACGGCGGTGCGCACGCTGGTCCGCCTCGCGGAGCTGACCGCCGAGGGTGACCTGGGCTGACGCCCGCCCACCGGCTCGGCCGCACGGCTCGCGGCCCCGGCCGAGGGGGCGCGGGAGACCGCTCGCGCGGTCGCCCGCGCCCCTTTTCCGTCCGCTTTCCGTGCGCGTTCCGTCCGCGCGTTCCCGTCCGTTTCCCGGGAACGTGGGACGTCTCACACACCGGCCCGGCGACTCGTACACCTCCAACAAGTGCAAAGATGGAGCCCGGCAGGACAGGGCCCCCACCGAAGGGCCGAAGCATCAAGCGGCCGGACACCAGCCGCCCGCCGGTCATCGGAGATCGGCGCAAGGCGCACATGCATGGAGGACGTGACGTGGCGAACGACGCCAGCACCGTTTTCGACCTAGTGATCCTCGGCGGTGGTAGCGGTGGTTACGCCGCGGCCCTGCGCGGGGCGCAGCTGGGCCTGGACGTCGCCCTGATCGAGAAGGACAAGGTCGGCGGCACCTGCCTGCACCGGGGTTGCATCCCCACCAAGGCCCTGCTGCACGCGGGCGAGATCGCCGACCAGGCCCGCGAGAGCGAGCAGTTCGGCGTCAAGGCCACCCTTGAGGGGATCGACGTCCCGGCCGTCCACAAGTACAAGGACGGCGTCGTCTCCGGCCTGTACAAGGGTCTGCAGGGTCTGATCGCGTCCCGCAAGGTGACGTACATCGAGGGCGAGGGCCGGCTGTCCTCCCCGACCTCCGTCGATGTGAACGGCCAGCGCATCCAGGGCCGCCACGTCCTGCTGGCGACCGGCTCCGTGCCGAAGTCGCTGCCGGGCCTGGAGATCGACGGCAACCGGATCATCTCCTCCGACCACGCCCTCGTCCTGGACCGCGTGCCGAAGTCCGCGATCATCCTGGGCGGCGGTGTCATCGGCGTCGAGTTCGCCTCCGTGTGGAAGTCCTTCGGTGCCGACGTCACCGTCATCGAGGGTCTGAAGCACCTCGTCCCGGTCGAGGACGAGAACAGCTCGAAGCTTCTTGAGCGCGCGTTCCGCAAGCGCGGCATCAAGTTCAACCTCGGCACCTTCTTCCAGAAGGCCGAGTACACCCAGGACGGCGTCAAGGTCACCCTGGCCGACGGCAAGGAGTTCGAGGCCGAGGTCCTCCTCGTCGCCGTCGGCCGCGGCCCGGTCTCCCAGGGCCTCGGCTACGAGGAGCAGGGCGTCGCCATGGACCGGGGCTACGTCCTGGTCGACGAGTACATGCGGACCAACGTCCCGACCATCTCCGCCGTCGGCGACCTCGTCCCGACGCTCCAGCTCGCGCACGTCGGCTTCGCCGAGGGCATCCTGGTGGCGGAGCGTCTGGCCGGTCTCAAGGTCGTTCCGATCGACTACGACGGTGTCCCGCGGGTGACGTACTGCCACCCCGAGGTCGCCTCCGTCGGCATCACCGAGGCCAAGGCCAAGGAGATCTACGGCGCGGACAAGGTCGTCGCTCTGAAGTACAACCTGGCGGGCAACGGCAAGAGCAAGATCCTCAACACCTCGGGCGAGATCAAGCTCGTCCAGGTGAAGGACGGTGCCGTGGTCGGCGTCCACATGGTCGGCGACCGCATGGGCGAGCAGGTCGGCGAGGCCCAGCTGATCTACAACTGGGAGGCGCTGCCGGCCGAGGTCGCCCAGCTCATCCACGCCCACCCGACGCAGAACGAGGCGCTCGGCGAGGCCCACCTGGCCCTGGCCGGCAAGCCGCTGCACTCCCACGACTGACCTTCGGTCAACGGGCGCGACGACACAGACTTCCGCAATTCGTAAGGAGCAACCGAAACCATGGCGGTTTCCGTAACCCTTCCGGCGCTCGGTGAGAGCGTCACCGAGGGCACTGTCACCCGCTGGCTGAAGGCCGAGGGCGAGCGCGTCGAGGCCGACGAGCCGCTGCTCGAGGTCTCGACCGACAAGGTCGACACCGAGATCCCCTCCCCCGCCTCCGGTGTGCTGGCTTCCATCAAGGTCGCCGAGGACGAGACGGTCGAGGTCGGCGCCGAGCTGGCCGTGATCGACGACGGCACCGGTGCCCCCGCCGCCGCCCCGGCTCCGGCCGCCGCGGCCGCCCCGGCCGCCAAGAAGGCCCCGGCGCTGGAGGTCTCCCCGCTGCGCGGCCAGACCGTCAAGATGACCCGCATCCGCAAGGTCATCGGCGACAACATGGTCAAGGCGCTGCACGAGCAGGCCCAGCTGTCGTCGGTCGTCGAGGTCGACGTCACCCGTCTGATGAAGTTGCGCGCCCAGGCGAAGGACTCGTTCGCGGCCCGTGAGGGCGTCAAGCTCTCCCCGATGCCGTTCTTCGTGAAGGCCGCCGCCCAGGCGCTGAAGGCCCACCCGGTCATCAACGCCCGCATCAACGAGGCCGAGGGCACGATCACCTACTTCGACACCGAGAACGTCGGTATCGCGGTGGACTCCGAGAAGGGCCTGATGACCCCGGTCATCAAGCACGCCGGCGACCTCAACATCGCGGGCATCGCCAAGGCCACGGCGGAGCTGGCGGGCAAGGTCCGCGCCAACAAGATCACCCCGGACGAGCTGTCCGGCGCGACCTTCACCATCTCCAACACCGGTTCGCGCGGCGCGCTGTTCGACACGATCATCGTGCCCCCGAACCAGGTCGCGATCCTCGGCATCGGTGCCACGGTCAAGCGTCCGGCCGTCATCGAGACCGAGGAGGGCACGGTCATCGGCGTCCGCGACATGACGTACCTGACCCTCTCCTACGACCACCGTCTGGTCGACGGCGCCGACGCGGCCCGTTACCTGACGGCGGTCAAGGCGATCCTGGAGGCCGGCGAGTTCGAGATCGAGCTCGGCCTGTAACCAGCGGTCACCGCGCGCACACGCCGGTGCCCCCGTCCGGAACCTCCGGACGGGGGCACCGGCGTTTTCCGCTGCTGGGAGCGTATGCGCCGTTTGCGCCCCCGACACCCCGTGTAAGCCTTGTCTCACCTGCGCAAAAGCACCCCCACGCGCCCTTCCCGCGAAGCGCTGCCGCCGTATTGTCTAAATGTCTGCCCCCGGGAGGAGCCCTCATGACCGCGCCCGTAGTCCACTCGCTGCGCGAACAGATCCGCGAGCACATCGTGGAGGGAATCGTCAGCGGGCGCTGGCAGCCGGGTGAGCGGATCGTGGAACGGCGGATCGCCACCGAGCTGGAGGTCAGCCAGACCCCGGTGCGGGAGGCGCTGCGCGAGCTGGAGTCGCTGCGGCTGATCGAGTCCGCGCCGAACAAGGGCGTGCGGGTACGCAACCTCACCGCGGCCGATCTGGAGGAGAGTTACCCGGTCAGGGCCGGTCTGGAGGCCATCGCGGCGGAGCTGGCGGCGGACCGGCTCGCCCGGGACTGCACGGCCCTGGAACCCCATGTGCTGGCCCTGTACGAGGCCGACAGCGCGGCCGACGGCACCGCCCAGGTCCGGCACACCGTGGGCTTCCACCGCGAACTGGTCCGCGCCGCCGACAACTCGGTGCTGCTGCACACCTGGGAGGGGCTCGGCATCGAGGTCTTCACGGCGCTGTCGATCCGCTGGCTGGGCACGGTGCAGCAGTCGTACGCCGAGGAGCACGAGGAACTGGTGCAGGCCTTCAAGCGCCGGGACCCGCGGATCGCGGAGCTGGTGAAGGCGCACGTCCTGGGTTGCGCCCCGCGCGCCTGAGCCACCCGGCCGCGCCCGCACGCCGACACCCCGGCGTGGCGCGAGCGCGTCCCCGCTCACCTGCGAATTCGCTGATCGAAGTCGGCACCGGGTGCCCTCTTCGAAGGCACCGGGTGCCGACTTTCTTGAAATCGAGAGATTTTCCGGTTCCACCCTTTGATCGATCATCGATCAGGGAGTTACAGTCACGGACGGACTTCCACCCGAAGTCCTCTGCCCTGTCCTGCCAAAGACCTAGGGCACCCCCGAACCCTTGCCTGTGAGGGAACCCCCTTCGACTGAGGAAGGCGGCGACATGACCGACCCCAACGCCATCCAGCCGAGCGAGCTGGACCAGCTCCCGGACCGCGACCCCGAGGAGACCGCCGAGTGGCAGGCCTCCCTGGACGCCGTGGCCAGGGAGGCAGGCCCGCATCGCGCCGCGTACCTGATGCGCCGCACGCTGGAGCGCGCCGAGGCGGGCGGCATCGCGCTGCCGAAGCTGCTGGAGACGGACTACGTCAACACCATCCCCACCTCCGCCGAGCCGGGCCTGCCCGGTGACCCGGAGCTGGAGGCCCGCATCACCGCCTGGAACCGCTGGAACGCGGCCGCCATGGTGACCCGGGGCAGCAAGCACGGCGTCGGCGGCCACATCGCCACCTTCGCCTCCGCCGCCTGGCTCTACGAGACCGGCTTCAACCACTTCTTCAAGGGCAAGGAGGGCGACGGCTCCGGCGACCAGCTGTACATCCAGGGCCACGCCTCCCCCGGCATCTACGCCCGCGCCTTCCTGGACGGCCGCCTGTCCGAGGCGCAGCTGGACAACTTCCGCCAGGAGGCCGGCGGCAACGGCCTGCCGTCGTACCCGCACCCGCGCCGGCTGCCCTGGCTGTGGGAGTTCCCCACGGTCTCCATGGGTCTCGGCCCGCTCTCCGCGATCTACCAGGCGCGCTTCAACCGCTACCTGACCAACCGCGGCATCAAGGACGTCTCGTCCTCGCACGTGTGGGCGTTCCTCGGCGACGGCGAGATGGACGAGCCGGAGTCGACGGCGGCCCTCGCGCTCGCCGCCCGTGAGGAGCTGGACAACCTCACCTTCGTCATCAACTGCAACCTGCAGCGCCTGGACGGCCCGGTCCGCGCCAACTTCAAGATCGTGCAGGAGCTGGAGGCCCAGTTCCGCGGCGCCGGCTGGAACGTCGTCAAGACGCTGTGGGGCACCGCCTGGGACGAGCTGTTCGCGCTCGACACCACGGGCGCGCTGGTCCGCCGGCTGCGCCAGGTCCCGGACGCGCAGGTCCAGACGTACCAGACCCGCGACGCCGCCTACATCCGCCAGGACTTCTTCGGCGCCGACCCGGCGCTGGCCGAGATGGCGAAGCTGCTCTCGGACGACAAGATCCTGGAGTGTTTCCACTTCTCGCGCGGTGGTCACGAGTCCCGCAAGGTCTACGCGGCGTACAAGGCGGCCGTCGAGCACAAGGGCGCGCCGACCGTGATCCTCGCCCAGACGGTCAAGGGCCACACCCTCGGCCAGGGCTTCGCGTCGAAGAACGCCAACCACCAGATGAAGAAGCTGACGGTGGACGAGTTCAAGGCGATGCGCGACCTGCTCGAGCTGCCGATCAAGGACAGCGACTTCGTCGACGGCGTGGTGCCCTACGGCCACCCGGGCGCCGACTCCCCCGAGGTGCGCTACCTCCAGGAGCGCCGCGCCGCCCTGGGCGGTCCCGCCCCGGCCCGTCGCACGCACCCGCTGGCTCCGCTGCCGGCCCCCGCCGAGAAGGCGTTCGCCTCCTTCGACAAGGGCTCCGGCTCCCAGAACGTGGCCACCACCATGGCCTTCGTCCGCCTGGTCAAGGACCTGGTGCGCGACAAGGAGACGGGCAAGCGCTGGGTGCCGATCGTCCCCGACGAGGCGCGCACCTTCGGTATGGAGTCGCTCTTCCCGTCGCTCGGGATCTACTCCCCCAAGGGCCAGACGTACGAGCCGGTCGACCGCGACCAGCTGATGTTCTACAAGGAGGCCAAGAACGGCCAGATCCTCAACGAGGGGATCACCGAGGCCGGGTCGATGGCCGACTTCATCGCCGCGTCCACCGCGTACGCGACGCACGGCGAGGCGATGATCCCGTTCTACATCTTCTACTCGATGTTCGGCTGGCAGCGCACCGCCGACCAGATGTGGCAGCTCGGCGACCAGCTCGGCCGCGGCTTCCTGGTGGGCGCCACGGCGGGCCGTACGACGCTGACGGGCGAGGGCCTCCAGCACGCCGACGGCCACTCGCCGGTGATCGCCGCGACCAACCCGGCGGCGCTGTCGTACGACCCCGCGTTCGCCTACGAGATCGCGGTGATCGTGCGTGAGGGTCTGCGCCGGATGTACGGCGAGGCACAGCCGGGCGAGGACCAGAACGTCTTCTACTACCTGACCGTCTACAACGAGCCGCTGCCGCAGCCGGCGAAGCCGGGTGTCGCGGGCATCGACGAGGGCATCGTCAAGGGCCTGTACCGGTTCAACACGGCGGAGTCGGCGGGCGTCACCGTCCCGGCCAACGCCCCGCGCATCCAGCTGCTGGGCTCCGGCACGGCGATCCACTGGACGCTTGAGGCGCAGCGGCTCCTCGCCGAGGAGTGGGGCGTCGCGGCCGACGTCTGGTCGGCGACCTCCTGGTCCGAGCTGCGCCGTGACGCGCTGGAGGCGGACGCCGCCCTGCTGCGCGGCGAGGAGCGCGTGCCCTTCGTACGCCAGGCGCTCCAGGGCGCCGAGGGCCCGGTCCTCGCGGTCTCCGACTACATGCGCCAGGTCCCGGACCAGATCGCGCAGTGGGTGGAGCAGGACTGGTCCTCGCTGGGCACGGACGGCTTCGGCCTCTCCGACACCCGCCCGGCGGCCCGCCGCCACTTCGGCGTGGACGCGGAGTCCATCGTCGTCGCCGCCCTCGCCCAGCTCGCCCGGCGCGGCGAGGTCAAGGCGACGGCGGTGAAGGAGGCCCGGGAGAAGTACGGCCTGTAGTCACCGGTTCCGAGGAACCCGGGGAAGGGGTACGGCACTCGCCGTACCCCTTCTTTGTCGGTGCCTTTCGGCATGATGGCCCCATGCGTGCGGCGCGGCTCATCAAGATGGTTCTGCTTCTCCAGGCGCGGGCGTCCATGACCGCCGGCGAACTCGCGCGGGAGCTGGAGGTGTCGGAGCGGACGGTGACGCGGGACGCGGCGGC
>NZ_VOGW01000185.1:48636-110666 GCF_007896895.1 Streptomyces misionensis
CTGACGGGGCTGGGGCGCAGCGAGGCCGAGGCGCTGTTCCTGAGCGGGGTGCCGGGCGCGCTGCGGGAGATGGGACTCGCGGACGCGGCGTCGGCGGCCCGGCTCAAGGTGTCGGCGGCGCTGGTGCCCGCCCTGCGGGACGCCCCGCGCACGGCGGCCCAGCGGTTCCACCTGGACGCGCCCGGCTGGTTCCGCGAGCCCGAGACCCCCGCGCTGCTGCCGGCGGTCGCCGAGGCGGTGTGGGACGACCTGTGCGTCACGGCCCGCTACCGGCGCGGCGACGGCGAGGTGGAGCGGCTGCTGGAGCCGTACGGGCTGGTGCTGAAGGCGGGCGCCTGGTACCTGTGCGCCCGGGTGCCGGACGCGGACGTCTTCCGCACGTACCGTGTCGACCGCTTCACCGCCGTCGTGCCGGCGGACACCCGCTTCGGGCGCGACGAGGACTTCGACCTGCCCGGCTACTGGGCGGCCCAGGCGGAGCGGTTCGCGCGCTCGATCCTGCGCGCCGAGGCGGTGGTACGGCTGTCCCCGGAGGGCGTGCGCAGGCTGCCGCACGCCGTCGAGGCGCTGTCGGCCCGGGAGGGGCTGGCCGGGGCCGGTGAGCCCGACGAGGCGGGGTGGGTGACGGTGACGCTGCCCGTGGAGTCGGAGGAGATCGCGCACGCCCAGCTGACCGGGCTCGGGCCGGAGGTGGAGGTGCTGGCGCCGCGGAGCCTGCGGGAGCGGTTCGCGCGGGACGCGGCCCGGCTCGCGGAGCTGTACCGGGGCGCGGGGGCGTGAGCGGCCGCACCTCCGCGTGCGTCCGGGGGGCCGAGGCCCGATGCTGGAGCGGTGATGGACGAGACGGAGTTCTGGGCGCTGGTCGACACCACCCGTGAGGCCGCCGGGGGCGATCCCGAGGACCAGGCCGAACTGCTGGTGGACCGGCTGGTCCAGCTGGACCCGGAGCAGGTCCTGGACTTCGCCCGTCACTTCGAGGCCCGCTACAACCGCGCCTACCGCTGGGATCTGTGGGGCGCCGCCTGGGTGCTGCTGGACGGGGCCGGCGACGACGCGTTCGACTTCTTCCGGTGCTGGCTGATCGGCCAGGGCCGGGAGGTGTTCGAGGGCGCCCTGCACGACCCGGACGCGCTGGCGGAGCTGCTGGACGACTTCGACGAGGAGGTCGACGGCGACGGCGAGGAGCTGGGCTACGCGGCCGACGAGGCGTACGAGCGGCTCACCGGCACCGTGGCCGCCGACCTGGGGCTGCCGCCCGCACCCGCGGAGCCGGCCGGCAGCCCGGTCGACTTCGAGAACGAGTCGGCCCTGGCGGCGCGCTATCCGCGGCTGTGGGAGCGGTTCAGGGGCTGAGGCACGGTCCGGCCCTGGAGGCGCGCGGCCGTCTGTCTGATCTCGGGCAGGCGGGCGGCGAGGGCGACGCCGGGGCAGCTGGTCATGAAGCCGTCGCCGTGGCCGGCCACCGCGGGCAGGGTGGCGGTGGTGCCGGCGTGGAAGCGACTTCCGCTGTTGCTGGAGACCAGGCGCACCCGCTCGCGCGGATCGACGTCGGCGAGGCCGAGCTTCCAGGCGGCCAGCGCGGCGATGGCGTCGGTCAGGGCGCGCGGCACCGGCACGCCCGCGGTGAAGGTGCCGATGGCGGCGATCCCGGCGGTGCGGTGGTTGAAGCCCTGCGCGTGGGCGCCGACGACGGCCCGGTCGGTGCCCCCGGCGCGGCCCTCGTAGATGGTGCCGCAGCGGTCCACGAGGAAGTTGTAGCCGATGTCGTCCCACTGTCGCGGGCCGGTCTGCCCGGCGTACAGGCGGCGGATGATCTCGGGGGTGTCGGCGCACCGGTAGCCGTTGGGCGAGTCGGTGTGGTGCACGAAGACCGCGATCACCTTGTCGTCGTAGCGCGGCGGCGGCTGGGAGCGCCCGGTGGTGGCGCCGGCCCAGGCGGTGCGGGGCACGATGGGCGGCCGGGCCGCGCGGTGGGCGCCGGCCGTGCGCCCGAGGTCGAGGGCGGCGGGCCGGTCGGGCGGTATCCGCGCGGGACGGGCCGCGCCCCAGGCGTACAGGGCCAGCGCGAGGACGGCCAGCAGGCCGGGCAGGGAGCCCGGCAGCACCAGCGGCGGGCCGGGAGAACGCGGCGGCCGCGCGGCGGGCACCGACCGGGCTCTCCCGGCCTTCCCGGCTCCCCGGGGCCACCGGGCCCGCCGGGCTTCTCCGGCTCTCCCGGCACGCCCGGCACTCCCGGCTCTTCGGAGGAGGGACATGGCCCCACTCTTCGCCCGCCGGCCACCGCCCGCGATGTGCGCTGTGCCACCTGGCGGAACCATCGTCCCGGTCCGGGACGTTTCCGGTGTTACCGGCACGCGTGGCCGGTTCGGCTCCGGCGGCCGATCATGTACGTGTGACCGTTCGGCGGGCCGACCGGTGCGTGCCGGGGGCCCGAGAGAAAGGCGGCTCCGTGGACCTGCTCGACCTGCTGCTGGTGCTGGTGATCCTCCTGTACGCCGCGTCGGGGTACCGGCGCGGCCTGGTGGCCGGCTGTGTGTCGCTGGCCGGGTTCGTCGGCGGCGCGGTCGTCGGCGTCTGGGCGCTGCCCTGGGTGACGGGCCACGTGGCCCGCGGCTCGGCGGCGGCGACGGTGCTCGCGGTGCTGACCGTGCTGGTGCCCGCCGCGGTGGGGCACGAACTGGCGGGCCGGCTCGCGCTGCGGCTGCGCGGGGGCCTGGACCGGGGCCCGCTGCGGGTGGTGGACGGCATCGGGGGCGCGGCGGCCAACGCGGTCGCCGTGCTGATCGTGGCCTGGGTGGCGGCGAGCGTGCTCAGCGCGGCCCCCTCACCCGCGCTGACCACGGCGATCCGGGACTCCTCGCTGCTGGGCGCGGTGCAGCGGACGATGCCGGACACCACGCCCGCCTGGTTCTCCCGGGCCACCTCGGCGCTGACGGACGCGGGCTTCCCGCAGGTCTTCAACCCGTTCGAGAACGAGTCGACGGCCCGGGTGCCGCGCCCCACCGGTGACAGCGTGACGCCCGCCGCGACGACCGCCGCCAAGCTGAGCACGGTGAAGATCGAGGGCGTCTCGGGCAGCGAGGGCCGGGAGGGCAGCGGCTTCGTCTTCGCCTCGCAGCGGGTGATGACCAACGCGCACGTGGTGGCGGGCATCGCGCACCCGAGCGTGCGGGTGGGCGGGGTCGGCGAGGCGTACCCGGCCAGGGTGGTGCTCTTCGACCCCGACCGGGACGTGGCGGTGCTGTACGTACCGGGGCTGCGCGCGCCGGTGCTGCGCTTCGACACCGGTGCCTCGCGCGGGGACTCGGCCGTGGTGGCGGGCTATCCGCAGGACGGCAGCCTGAACCTGCAGGCGGCGACGGTGGGGAACCTGGTGCGGGCGACCGGGCAGAACATCTACAGCGACGGCGCGGTCACCCGGGAGATCTACTCGATCCGTTCCACGGTCCGGCCGGGCAACTCCGGCGGCCCGCTGCTGACCACGGACGGGCGGGTGTTCGGGATGGTCTTCGCCCGCTCCACCTCGGACGCCGAGACGGGGTACGTGCTGACGGCGGCCGAGGTGGCGCAGGACGCCCAGCGGGCGGCCACGGCGACGGAGCCGGTGGACACGGGCGCGCTGGTGGGCTGACGCGGCCCTGCGGGCCTCACCGTCAGGGCCTCACAGGGAGCGGCCCATGCAGACGTCGTCCACGTAGGAGCCGTCGAGCAGGAACTCGCCGGGCAGCACGCCCTCCACGGCGAAGCCCTCGGACTCGTAGAGCCGCCGGGCCGGGGCGTTGTGGCCGAGCACACGCAGGGTGAGGCGGCGCGCGCCGCGCTCGCGGGCCTCGGCGACGGCGGCCCGGATCAGCGCCCGGCCCACTCCCCGGCCGCGGGCCTCCTCGGCGACCGCGAAGCCCTGGATGCTGAGGACGTGGGCGTGGGAGGCGAGCGGGATCGTCTGGGCGAGGCGGATGTAGCCGGTCACCCGCCCGTCCAGCTCGGCGACGAGGAACTCCCCGACGGGGTGGCGCTCGTCGAAGAACGGCGGGTACGGCGGCTCGGGGCGGGGCGTGACCGCGTGCAGGGTGGACCACAGGGACCGGTCGAGAAGGGCGAGGCGCTCGTCGTCGTCGGCCACGGCGAGGCGTATGTACGGTTCGGGCATGGTGATCACCTTAAGGCGGCGGTTCCCGGCGGCCCACCGGGTTTCCGTGCCGACCGCGGGGGGCACTCTGCGAGGGCTCCGCCGTGGCGCGCGGGGGTGCTCTGCGGCCCGCGGAACGGATGTGACCAAATGCGACCTCTATGCGACCGTGCCCTGTCGATGCGCGACTCCTTACGACCGATCACGGCACTGATACTCGACGCGAACTCGAGTATCCCTGGGGCCGGCCGAGGCATGACGTCTCCGCCGACCGCGCAACCACAGCAGGAGGGGCCTCGTGCTTGAGCCCGCGAACCAGGTGGACGTCGTCATCGTGGGAGCCGGAATCGCCGGACTCTCGGCGGCACACCGGCTCACCAGCGCAGGAGTAACGACCGCAGTCCTGGAGGCCGCGCCTTACACGGGCGGCCGTATGTCGACGGAGAAGGTCGACGGCTTCCGGCTCGACCGCATCGGACAGCTGCTGTCCACGGCGTATCCCGCGCTCCGGGGGACCCCGGGGCTGGACTCCCTGGTCCTGCGGCGCTTCGCGCCGGGCGTCCTGCTGCACCGCGACGGGCGCGTGCATCGGGCGGGCGCGCCGGCGGGCGGGGGGAGCGCAAGGGGCGCACTCCACGTGGTGCGCGCCCTGGCGAGCGCCCCGAGGGGGGCGTCGGCGCCGCCCGGCCGGGGCGGGGCCCCGGTCGGCGGGGCGATGGACCAGGCGCGGCTGGGCGCGGCGCTGAACCGGATCGCCGCGACGCCGGTCGAGCGGCTCCTCGCCCGTCCGGAGCTGCCCGCCGCCCAGGCGCTCGCGGCCCGGGGGGTACCGGCCCGCACCGTCGAGGGCTTCCTGCGGCCGCTGCTCGCCGCGCTGCTGTGCGACCCGGGGCTGACCACCTCCAGCAGGTGCGCCGATCTCGCGCTGCGGGCCTTCGCGGGCGGGCGGCTGTGCGTGCCGGAGGGCGGCGCGGAGATGCTGCCGGAGCTGCTGGCGCGGGCCCTGCCGCCGGGGACCGTGCACACCGGGGTGCGGGTCACCTCGGTCTCCACCACCTCGGTGGCCACCGCCGAGCACGGGGAGATCCGCTGCCGGGCGGTGCTGCTGGCGACCGACGCGCGCGCCGCGGCCGAGCTGCTGCCGGGGCTCCGGGTGCCGGAGTTCCACCCGGTGACGGTGGTCCACCACACCACGGACGAGCCGGCGGCGGCGTTCGCCACGGGCTCGTCGCTGCTGCTGGACGCGGACCGGGGCGGGCCGGTGGCGCACACGTCGGTGCTCAGCAACGTGGACCCGAGCCGGGCGCCGGCCGGACGGGTGCTGATCTCCTCGACGGTGCTCGGCACCCCGCCGGAGGGCGTGGACACGGCGGTCCGCATCCACCTCTCGCGGCTGTACGGCACCTCCACGCGCCGCTGGGAGACGCTGGCCGTGCACCACACCCCGGAGGCGGTACCGGTGATGCGCCCGCCGCACGACCTGCGCCGCCCGGTACGGCTCCTCGCCGGCCTCTACGTCTGCGGCGACCACCGCGACACCAGCACCGTCCAGGGCGCCCTGCACTCCGCCCGCCGGGCCGTGCGGGCCCTGTTGTCCGACCTGGGCGCCGCCGGCTCCATCCACCGGGCCGACCCGGCGCCCACGCTGCCCGAGGCGGCCTGAGCCGACGGCGCCTCAGCCCAGCACCGCCGCCTTCTCCCGGTAGGACCTGACCGGGGCGGAGTCCTTGTGGGGCTCCAGGCGGCGTTCGAAGTCGCGGATGTACTCGACGGCCCGGGCGCTGCGCATGTCGGCCGCCTGGGCCGCGGCCTCGGCCGCCAGCGCGCAGGCCTGGTCGAGTTCGCCGAGGCCGAGGCGGGCCGTGGCGAGGACGACCCGGCAGAACAGGCGGCTGCGGGCGTACGCCGGGGCCCGCAACTGGAGGGAGCGCTCGGCGTGTTGGGCAGCGGCCCGGAACTGCTGGAGGTCCCGGTGGCAGTGCCCGAGCTCGTCCGCGAGCTGCGCCTCGTCGAAGAACCGCGCCCAGTACGGGACTTCGTCCCCGGGCCGGGCCGCCTCCAGCGCGCGCTCGGCCCGCACCAGCGCCGCGGTGCACGCCCGCACCTCCCCGAGCACCGCGTGCGCCCGGGCCTCGGCGGCGTGCAGCAGTGACTGCACCGCCGGCGGCCCCCCGGTGCCGATCCCCTGCTGGGCGACCCGCGCCAGCTGCACCGCCTCCCTGCCGTGCCCGAGGTAGACGGCCTGCCGGCTCATGGTGACCAGCACGAAGGAGCCGTAGGGCCGGTCCCCCGCCGCCTGCGCCAGCCGCAGCGCCTGCACGAAGTACCGCTGGGCCAGCCCGTGCGCGGCGATGTCGTACGACGTCCAGCCCGCGAGCCGGGTCAGATCGGCGGCGGCCGCGAACAGCCGCCGCCCGGTCTGCTCGTCGTAGCTGCCGCGCAGCATCGGCTCGCACTCGTGCTCCAGGTACCGCACCAGCGCCTGCCGGGCGTGGCCGCCGCCGAACCGGTCGTCCAGGGCGCGGAACAGCTCGCCCACCGAGCGCAGCGCCGCGATGTCGCCGCCGCCGACCCGGTGGCCGGGGACGCGCTCCAGCGGCCCGCGCGCCCGGGTGCGGGCCCCCTGTGCCGGCGCCGGGCCCCGCACCGGCGCCCCGAGCCCGGGCGGCCGCCCCTGCGCGGGCACCCGGGGCGCCGGTTCCCGGGCCACCCGGTCGTCGGGCCGGCCGATCAGCCAGTCCCTGCTGGGCACGACGAGCCCCGCCGGGGTGAACGCGATCTTGCGCAGCTCGGCCTGGCTGCCGGAGTCCTTGCGCCACAGCCCGCTGACGATGTCCACGGCCTCCTCCGGGGTGGCCGCGAACTCCAGCCCGGCGTACACCGGGGCACACGCGTCCAGGCCGAGATCCTGTGCCGTGAGCCGGCGTCCGAGCCGGCGGGTGAAGACCTCGGCGATCAGCGCCGGGGTCGTGCCCCTGGGCTGCTGACCGCGCAGCCAGCGGGTGACGGAGGTCTTGTCGTATCTCAGGTCCAGCCCGTGTTCGAGGCCGAGCTGGTCGACGCGCCGGGCCAGACCCGCATTGGAGAACCCCGCCTCTGCGATGAGCGCGGCGAGCTGACGGTTGGGGGTGCGCTGCGCGGGTCGGTCCGTCATCTGTGGTGCGGTCTCCTGCCTCCGGGCCAGTGAAGTGCCGGGATTGCCTGTGAGCAGCCCATTTGGCCGTACGAACGGCGCGAATGTAGCGGAGAGTGAGCACCCGCTCGGATACTTCAGCGTTCATTCATCCGTTCGTGTGAGCAGTGCCCGCAGGGCTGACGCGTCGCGGACGGACGTACAGTGGCGTGGGCGCGTTTCATGCCTGACACCGAGGGAGGCGCTTGCCGTGAGTGAGTTGCGGTTCGTCCGCATGGGATTCGGCGCGGATGCCGTCGACTACCAGGAGGCCTGGGACGAGCAGCGCCGCGTGCACGCGGCCCGGTTCGCCGGTGAGATCCCGGACACCGTGCTGCTCCTGGAACACCCCCCGGTGTACACGGCCGGGCGGCGCACCGAGGACAGCGAGCGTCCGCTGGACGGCACCCCGGTCGTCGACGTGGACCGCGGCGGCAAGATCACCTGGCACGGCCCGGGCCAGCTGGTGGGCTACCCCATCCAGCAGCTCCCGCGCCCGGTGGACGTCGTCGCGCACGTGCGGCGCCTCGAAGAGGCCCTGATCCGCACCTGCGCCGAGTTCGGCCTGGAGACCACCCGGGTCGAGGGCCGCAGCGGCGTCTGGGTGCTCGGTGACCCCGTCGAGCAGCGGCCCTCGCTCGGCGGCCTCTCCCTCGACTTCGACCCGCGGCTGACCGACGACGAGTTCGACCCCCGGCTGAACGGCCCCGAGTACGCCCCGTCCAACGCGGGCCAGCGCCGTGAGGACCGCAAGATCGCCCAGATCGGCATCCGCGTCGCCAAAGGCGTCACCATGCACGGCTTCTCGTTCAACGTGAACCCCGACATGAAGTGGTTCGACCGCATCATCCCGTGCGGCATCCGCGACGCGGGCGTGGCCTCCCTGGCCGGGGAGCTGGGCCGCGAGATCACCGTGGAGGAGGTCCTGCCGGTGGTGGAGAAGCACCTGCGGGAGGTCCTGGAGAACGCGGACCTGCGGCCGAGGCCGATCGAGAAGGCGTCCGCCTGACCGACCCCGACGAGGGGAATGCGCCCTGCGGTCACGAGGTTGTCTCACCGCCAGGACGTGAAGAACACGGGCGTACCCTGGGGAACGCCGAAGAATCAAAGCTGAGGGAGCCGGTCGTGTCCGCAGTCGCACCCGACGGACGCAAATTGCTGCGCCTGGAGGTCCGCAACAGCCAGACCCCCATCGAGCGCAAGCCCGAGTGGATCAAGACCCGGGCGAAAATGGGCCCCGAGTACACGAAGATGCAGAACCTCGTGAAGAGCGAGGGCCTGCACACGGTCTGCCAGGAAGCCGGCTGCCCCAACATCTACGAGTGCTGGGAGGACCGCGAGGCGACCTTCCTCATCGGCGGCGACCAGTGCACCCGGCGCTGCGACTTCTGCCAGATCGACACCGGCAAGCCCGAGGCGCTGGACCGCGACGAGCCCCGCCGCGTCGGCGAGTCCGTGGTCACCATGGACCTCAACTACGCCACCATCACCGGCGTCGCCCGTGACGACCTGGCGGACGGCGGCGCCTGGCTGTACGCCGAGACGGTGCGCCAGATCCACCGGCAGACGGCGGAGCGCGCGGGCGGCCGTACCAAGGTCGAGCTGCTGGCCCCGGACTTCAACGCGGTACCGGAGCAGCTGGCCGAGGTCTTCGAGTCCCGCCCCGAGGTCTTCGCGCACAACGTGGAGACCGTGCCCCGGATCTTCAAGCGGATCCGCCCCGGCTTCCGCTACGAGCGCTCCCTGAAGGTCATCACCGAGGCGCGCGACTTCGGCCTGGTCACCAAGTCCAACCTGATCCTCGGCATGGGCGAGACCCGCGAGGAGATCAGCGAGGCGCTGAAGCAGCTGCACGAGGCCGGCTGCGAGCTGATCACCATCACCCAGTACCTGCGCCCCTCCGTGCGCCACCACCCGGTGGAGCGCTGGGTGAAGCCGCAGGAGTTCGTGGAGCTGAAGGAGGAGGCCGAGCAGCTCGGCTTCTCCGGTGTGATGTCCGGCCCGCTGGTGCGCTCCTCGTACCGCGCCGGCCGCCTGTACCAGATGGCGATCGAGAAGCGGGGCAGCTTCGTCGCCGGCCAGGCGGTGTGAGCGCCGCCCGGTTCCCGGCGTGTGAATTCGCGCACAAGTAATTACCGGCCGGTAATGGCCGGCTCGGCGCGGTCCTGACCGTCCTCCCTGATGAGGGCGCCCGTCAGGGCCGCGTCGGTCTTTGCGGCCGCCCCATCAAGGCTTCATCGGCGTTTGACCGGTCGGACACGCCCTGGTAACACCGATCTGTGACGCTCTTATCACGATTCGTACACCGTCCGCTCCCAGGGGGTAGCCCGGTCATGCAGGCCCCGCCGGTACGCGCCACCACCATCCCGTCCCTCACCGACGCTCTGCGCGCCGTCGAGTCGCTGCTGATGAGCGGCGGCCAGCGCACCGCCCGCCGCAACGCGTGGACCTCCGTCCTGGAGGACCGCCGCCGGGCCAGGGACCGGGTGGAGGCGCAGCGCTTCCTGGAGCGGTCCGCGGACCGCCGGTAACGCCCCGCCCGCCCGAGCCGCCCCCGCGGGCACTGCCGTCGTCCGCGCTCCCGGGGCCACGTAGACTTCGTGGCATGGCGAGGAAGGAAACCGCGGCGGACGCCGCGAATGCCGGGCGACTGAAGCAGATCGCCCTCACGTACCGGATGACCCGCAAGGTCGACACCAAGATCGGCCTGGTGCTCGCGGCCGTCGGTCTCGGCACGCTCGCGGTGTTCCTCGTGATCGGCTTCTTGATCGGCCACCCGGTGTACCTGGGCATCTTCGGCCTGCTGGTCGGCCTGCTGGCGACGGCGGTCGTGTTCGGCCGCCGGGCCGAGCGGGCGGCCTTCGGCCAGATGGAGGGGCAGCCTGGCGCCGCGGCGGCGGTGCTGGACAACGTCGGCCGGGGCTGGACCACCACCCCGGCGGTGGCGATGAACCGCAGCCAGGACGTCGTGCACCGCGCGGTCGGCAAGGCCGGCATCGTGCTGGTCGCCGAGGGCAACCCGAACCGGGTGAAGAGCCTGCTGGCCGCCGAGAAGAAGAAGATGAACCGCATCGTCGCCGACGTCCCGGTGCACGACATCATCGTGGGCAACGGCGAGGGCCAGGTCGAGCTGAAGAAGCTGCGCACCACCATGCTGAAGTTCCCGCGGGTGCTCACCGGCCCCCAGGTGACCGCGACCAACGACCGGCTGCGCGCCCTGGGCGACCTGATGAGCAACATGCCGGTGCCGAAGGGCCCGATGCCCAAGGGCATGAAGCTGCCGAAGGGCGGCCCGCGCGGCCGCTAGGGTCTTTCGTTTGGATCAGGCCTGATCCAAACGGGAGGCCCCAGGACCTCGCGGCCACGATGCGCTACGACGAAGGGGGGCGCCCGGTGTGACACCGGGCGCCCCCCTTCGTCGTGCTGCCGCGATACGGCCGCTCAGGCGCGGACCTCGACGGTCTTCGCGAGCCGGTCGTGCAGGCCGCGGCCGTCGCGGTCCCAGACCAGGGCGGGGATGGCGAGGCAGAGCAGCACCGTGCGCAGCAGCGAACGCAGCGGGTTGACGGTGCCGGTCTCCAGGGCCACGACCCGGATGCCGAACAGCCGCTTACCCGGGGTGAAGCCGATGGTGCCGACGGTCAGCACGCTCATCACGAAGAAGACGCCGAGCGCCCAGTTGCTGGTGGCCTGGCTGTAGCCGTGCGTGATCAGGCTGTATGCGATCAGGACGCTGAGGCCCCAGTCCACCGCGATGGCGCCGAGCCGCCTGCCGGGCCGGGCGAGGGAGTTCGGCCCGTCCTCGGGCAGACCGAGCTGTTCGCCCCGGTACCCGAAGTCCGCGCCGGCCTCTTCCATGGCCGCGCGCGGGCCGGAGAGCCACGATCCGATTGCCTGCCTGTTGTCCACCCGACCACGGTACTGCGTCCGTATATGACCGGGGGACGCCGGGGTGTCCCGGGGCTACGGTGGGAAGCGTGGCCGGTTAACTTCTGCGAAACAATCGGGTCACGCCGGAGAAATCACCCGTCCATAGGGTCAGGACGAGCGTGTGCCACCGCACTGGCCGCACGAACGATCTACCACCCCGGCGAGGACGGTCGGGAGTAGGAGGAGCTGGATGTTCCAGAACGCCGACGAGGCCAAGAAGTTCATCGCGGACGAGGACGTCAAGTTCGTCGACGTCCGCTTCTGCGACCTGCCGGGCGTCATGCAGCACTTCACGGTGCCCGTCGAGGCGTTCGACCCGGACGAGGAGCTGGCCTTCGACGGATCGTCGATCCGCGGTTTCCAGGCCATCCACGAGTCGGACATGGCGCTGCGTGCCGACCTGTCCACGTCCCGTGTCGACCCGTTCCGCCGGGACAAGACGCTCAACATCAACTTCTTCATCCACGACCCGATCACGGGCGAGCAGTACTCCCGCGACCCGCGCAACGTGGCCCGCAAGGCCGAGGCCTACCTCGCCTCCACCGGCATCGCGGACACCGCGTTCTTCGGCCCCGAGGCCGAGTTCTACGTCTTCGACTCCGTGCGCTTCCAGACCAGCGCCAACGAGTCCTTCTACCACATCGACTCCGAGGCGGGCGCCTGGAACACCGGTGCGGTGGAGAACAACCGCGGTTACAAGGTCCGCTACAAGGGCGGCTACTTCCCGGTCGCGCCGGTGGACCACTTCGCGGACCTGCGCGCCGAGATCTCCCTGGAGCTGGAGAAGTCCGGCCTGAAGGTGGAGCGCCAGCACCACGAGGTGGGCACGGCCGGCCAGGCGGAGATCAACTACAAGTTCAACACGCTGCTCGCCGCCGCCGACGACCTCCAGCTCTTCAAGTACATCGTGAAGAACGTCGCCTGGCGCAACGGCAAGACCGCGACCTTCATGCCGAAGCCGATCTTCGGCGACAACGGCTCGGGCATGCACGTCCACCAGTCGCTGTGGAGCAACGGCGACCCGCTGTTCTACGACGAGGCCGGGTACGCGGGCCTGTCGGACATGGCCCGCTACTACATCGGCGGCATCCTCAAGCACGCCCCGTCGCTGCTGGCCTTCACCAACCCGACGGTGAACTCCTACCACCGCCTGGTGCCGGGCTTCGAGGCGCCGATCAACCTGGTGTACTCGCAGCGCAACCGGTCCGCCGCGATGCGCATCCCGATCACCGGCTCCAACCCGAAGGCCAAGCGCGTGGAGTTCCGCGCGCCCGACTCCTCCGGCAACCCGTACCTGGCCTTCTCGGCCCTGCTGCTCGCGGGCCTGGACGGCATCAAGAACAAGATCGAGCCGGCCGAGCCGATCGACAAGGACCTCTACGAGCTGGCTCCCGAGGAGCACGCGAACGTCGCCCAGGTCCCGACCTCCCTCGGCGCCGTCCTCGACGCGCTGGAGGCCGACCACGAGTTCCTGCTCCAGGGCGACGTCTTCACGTCCGACCTGATCGAGACCTGGATCGACCTCAAGCGCACCCAGGAGATCGCCCCGCTGGCCCTGCGCCCGCACCCGCACGAGTTCGAGCTCTACTTCGACGTGTGATGTCGCCCCGGGCCGCAGCGGGCAGCCGCTCCGGCCCGGACCGTCCGTGCTTCGGCCGTCGCGAGGCCGGCGCATCGGGTAGTGCCGGCACACAGCCGGGGCCGCCTCCCTCGGGAGGCGGCCCCGGCTGTGTCTGGGGGGTCGGGTGCCGGTCAGCGCACCACGACCACCACGACCGGAGTGTTGCCGTAGCCGAAGCGGTTGAAGCCGTTGTTGAAGAAGAAACCGCCGCGGTCGAAGCCCCGGTTGAAGCCCCGGTTGAAGCCGAAGCAGTTGTGGCCGTAGCAGCCCCGGTTGGTCGTCACGTGGGTCGGGGTGGCCGCCGACGCGGATCCGGCGGTGGCGATGGTGGCTCCGCCTGCCAGCAGAACGCCGACGGCGGACACCGCGGCGAGACGCCTCGCACGCTGTGCTTTCATCGAACTGCCCTCCTTCCGTTCCCCCCGTGCCGCCTCGGGCACGGGAAGACAGGCCGCGGCTCCGCCGACGGCGGGACACGGTCCGGGTGGTGCCGCCTGGATTCAGGAAGCAGGGCTGACGTTCCCCTGGTCGGCGGGGATGGCGCACGTCCGGCGCACCCTGCGGCGCGGCTCTGCTGAAAATGCTAGCGGCCGGGTGAGGACCCGGCATCCGGACGCCGGGCGGGCCCCGGCGGGAGGCTGTGCAACCTTTCGGCCCTCCCGTGATTCCTATTTCCGGGGATCAGGCTCCCCGCACGCGCCGACGAGAGAGGTTGACCGGGGAATGGCAGAACAGGACGAGTGGGAGCGGGAGTTCGATCAACGCTGGGCGAACTCCGCCGAGCACAAGGAGCCCTCCGCCCGGGCCCGGATGCTCGCCGCCCGCTGGAAGGAGAACCCCCCGGACCCGGCCCCGTTCCGCGCCGACCCGGACAGCGCCCGTCCGGACCGCCCTTCCTGGGTGTCCACGGCGGTGGTGCTGGGCTGTGTGGCCGCGGTGATCCTGCTCCTGGGTTACGCTCGGATACGCGACGGTTACTGAGCATGGCGGTCTCCCGGTGGGGCCCGGCACCGCTCCCACCGGGAAGCTTTTGCCCGCAACAGGGACGTATGGGACCTGTTCATGGGAGGCGGCAGGTGCACACTGGACAGCGGGACGAGTGCCTGACTGCGGGGTGATGCGAGATGCGGAGCCGCTTTAGGAGCGACCGGCGACTGACCGTGCGGATGACGGTCACGATGTTCCTGCTCGGACTGCTGTACGTGGCCTTCATCGCCGCGCTGCTCGTGCTGTTGAAGTCCTGGCTGCTGGTCGTCGTCGTGATGGGCGCGATGTTCGTGGCCCAGTTCTGGTTCTCCGACCGGATCGCGATGTTCGCCATGCACGGGCGGGTCGTGGAGCGCGAGGAGTATCCGGAGCTGCACGCGGTGGTGGACCGGCTGTGCGCCATGGCCGACATGCCCAAACCGGTGGTCGCCGTGTCCAACATGGACATGCCCAACGCCTTCGCGACGGGCCGCAACCCCGATCACGCCGTGGTCTGCGTGACCACGGGACTGCTGCGCCGCCTGGAGCCCGCCGAGCTGGAGGGCGTGCTCGCGCACGAGCTGTCCCATGTGGCGCACAAGGACGTCGCCGTGATCACCATCGCCTCCTTCCTGGGCGTGATCGCGGGGCTGATCGTCCGCTTCGCCTTCTACTCGCAGCTGTTCGGCGGGGGCCGCAGGGACCAGAACACGGCCCTGGTCTTCGCCGGGGTGATGGGGGTCTCGGCGGCCGTGTACGCGATCAGCTTCCTGCTGATCCGGGCCCTGTCCCGGTACCGGGAGCTGGCCGCCGACCGCGCCGCCGCGCTGCTGACCGGCCGACCCTCCGTGCTGGCGTCGGCGCTGACCAAGGTCACCGGGGACATCGCCCGCATCCCGACCAAGGACCTGCGCACGGCCCAGGCCTTCAACGCGTTCTACTTCACCCCGGCCACCGGCAAGGAGCCCGGCATCGAGCGCTTCTTCTCCACCCACCCCACGCTGGAGCAGCGGCTGGAGCAGCTGGGCCGGATCTCGGCCGAGCTGGGCGAGGCGGCCGTACCGGGGGAGGCCGACCGGGCATGAGCGCACCGAAGGACGGACATCCGGTTCCGCGGCGGAAGGCGGGCTGAGCGTTGGGGCTGCTGGACATCCTGCTGGGGCGCACCAAACCCGTCGCCCCCGATCTCGACCAGCTCTTCGCGCTGCCCTCGGCCGCCGTCACGCTCCAGGCCGCGGTCGGCTTCACCCCGACCGGGACCGGTGCGGTGTGCTTCGCCACGGTGGAGGGCGCGGCCTTCGAGCAGACCCACCGGGAGGTGCAGGCGCTGCTGGACGCGGACGCCGACCGCGCCGGGCCGCCGGTGGAGCTGTGCCGCGACGGCTACGGCTACTCGTGGCTGGTCTCCCGGCGCTCCCCCGACCAGTTGCCGCAGCTCGTCAACGATCTGCACGCGGTGAACAGCTCCATGGAGATCAACGGGTTCGGCCCGCAGCTGCTGTGCTCGCTGGCCGGCTTCACCGACGACGCCGGCCGCGGGCTGGCCCTGGTGTACCTGTACAAGCGCGGCACCTTCTACCCGTTCGCCCCGCTGGCCGGGGCCGGTGAGCGGCGGGACAACGCGCTGGAGCTCCAGGTGAAGTCCGTGCTCGCGAGCGATCTGCGGATCGAGCAGGATCTGGGCCGCTGGTTCCCGGTGTGGGGGGCGCCCGGGTTGTGAAATTCGCCGCTTCGGCGGGCCGGCGGCCGTCGTCACCGCCGCGGGGCGGACGACGCGTACGTCTTCTCGTCGGCCTCGGCCGGGGGCGTGGGCGCACGGTGGACACGGATGCTCAGGGACAGCAGGGCGGCGCTCGCGCAGGCGGCGCCGAGTGCGAGCCAGACGGGGTCGTAGCTGCCGAACGTGTCACGGGCCACGCCGCCGAGGAAGGAGGCCGACGCCGCGCCGAGCTGGTGTGCCGCGTTGGTCCAGCCGAAGACGATGGCGCTGTCCTCGCCGTAGAAGGTCCGGCACAGGGCGATGACCGGCGGCACGGTCGCCAGGTCGAGCAGGCCGAAGGCGACCACGAAGACCAGCATGGGCGGGCTGACGGTGGCCGTCATGATCAGCGGCAGACTGACCATGAGCAGGCCCCGCAGCAGGAAGTAGACGGCGAGGAGCCGGCGGGCGTCCCGGCGGTCGGTGAGCCAGCCGGAGACGATGGTGCCGGCCACGTTGAAGACGCCGATGAACGCCAGCAGGGTCGAGGCCGTGGTGACGGGCATGCCGTGGTCGTGGGCCGCGGGGGCGAAGTGGGTCCACATGATGCCGTTGGTGGACGCGCCGCAGATGGCGAACGTGGCGGCGAGCAGCCAGAAGGGAACGGTCCGCGCGGCGCCGCACAGCACGGTCACGGTGCGGCGGGCGGCGCCGGGAACGGGGTCGGGCCGGGGGGTGAAGGTGTCGCTGCCGTAGGGGCGTCGTCCGATGTCGGCGGGGTGGTCGCGCAGTACGAGGTACACCAGGGGAGCGACCGCGACGGCGGCGAGGGCGAGGGTGACGAGGGCGGGCCGCCAGTCGTAGTGGTCGATGGTCCAGGACAGCGCGGGCAGGAAGACCATCTGCCCCAGAACGCTGCCGGAGGAGAGGATGCCGGTCACCAGGCCGCGGCGGGCGGTGAACCAGCGGTTGGTGACGGTGGTGCCGAGGGTCATCGACAGCGATCCGGTCCCGAGGCCGACGAGGAAGCCCCAGAAGAGCGTGAACTGCCATGCGGCGCTCATCATCGTGGTGAGGACCGCTCCGGCGGCGACGGTCGCGAGCGCCGCGACGACGACCCGGCGGATGCCGAACCGGTCCATCAGGGCGGCGGCATAGGGGGCCGTGAGTCCGTAGAGCACCATGTTGACCGAGGCCGCCAGGCCGATGGAGCCGCGGGACCAGTGGAATTCCGCGCGCAGGGGGTCCTGCAGAATCCCCGGCATGGTGGAGAAGGCGCCCGCGATGACGATCGCCACTCCGGCGACGGCGGCCACCCACCAGGCGCGGTGCCCGGCGTCCTTCGTGTGCTGGCCGATCGTGTCATCCATATCTTCATCCTTCAGCGAGAGGGAACCCGGAACCAGTGGCCTTTGGTCAGCTAGTGAAAGAATCTGGACATGACGGTGGGTGACGAGTCATTGCACAGGGTGGCGGTTCTGGTACGTTCCGGTCTCCTGCCGATGGAGCTGGGGATCGTGCACCGCCTGTTCGGGACCGCGACGGATGCGGCCGGCCGGCCGCTGTACTCGGTCGTGACGTGTGCCGTGGAACCGGGTGAGGTACGCACGGACGCCGACTTCACCGTCAACGTGCCGCTGGGGCCGCAGGCGCTGCGCGACGCGGACACGGTGATCGTGCCCGCCGCGATCGAGGACTACCGCCCGCAGCGGCGCGGCCGGTTGAGCCCGCCGGTGCGGGCGGCGCTCACGGAGATCCCCCCGACAGCGCGTCTGGCCTCCATCTGCACCGGGTCGTTCGTGCTGGCGGCGGCCGGCCTGCTCACGGGGCGGCGGGCGACGACGCATTGGAAGTCCTGTCCCGAACTGGCCGCCCTCTACCCGGAGATCGACGTGGACCCCGACGTGCTGTACACCGATGACAAGGGTGTGCTCACGTCCGCGGGTGTGGCCGCGGGAATCGATCTGTGCCTGCACATGATCCGCAGTGACCACGGCGCCGACGTCGCCAACACCGTCGCCCGCGGCACCGTGGTCCCCCCGCACCGCGAAGGCGGTCAGGCCCAGTACATCGACCGTCCCGTGCCCGAACCCGGCGACACTTCCACCGCGGCCACCCGCGCCTGGGCCCTGGAGCACCTCGGTGACGGCCTCACCCTGGAGGACCTGGCGCGCCGGGCGGCGACGAGCGTGCGGACGTTGACCCGCAAGTTCCGGCAGGAAACGGGGATGCCACCGATGCAGTGGCTCGCTCAGCAGCGCCTGCAGTACGCCCGTCGGCTGCTGGAACGCACGGACGAGCCGGTGGACCGGATCGCGGCCGAAGCCGGCTTCGGCACGGGCACGGCGATGCGTCAGCACTTCCGGGAGACGCTGGGCGTGTCACCGCGCGCGTACCGCAACACCTTCCGCGGGGAAGCGTGAGGGCACGCGCGCGGTGTCACCGCCTCGGCGAAGCCGCCTGCCGGCTCAGCCGGGGACCGGTTCGATGGGGCCGATCCGGTAGAGCACCTCGTCGTGGTGTGCCTCGGGGAAGAGGGAGGCCGGGAACAGCACTTCGGTGTGCACGGGGGCCTGGTACCGCTTGGCGCACTTCTTCAGCACCATGATGATGGCCTTGTTGTCGGCCGACACGGTCGCCTCGATGTAGCGCGCGCCCTGGGCGACCGCGCGCTCGGCCGCCCGCTCGAAGAGCTGCACCCCGAGCATCGGAATGCCGTGCCGGGGCCTGGCGGCCTCCTGCCAGACCAGATAGGTGTCGGGCTGCTCGGGGCGGAAGTAGCCGGTCAGCATGCCGACGATCTCGTCGCCGAGGGATGCCACGAGGGAGGTCTCGGCGAAGTCGCGGCACCACAAGGCGTAGTAGTACGGGCTGTTGTCGTCGAGTTCGTCGGACTCGTGCACCATCTGCCACATGGCCTGGGCGTCCTCGGCACGCGGCGGGCGGTACTCGGGGCGGACTCGGGTCGCGGTGGAGCCGGACGCCGGCGCGGTCATGCGGTGGCCTCCTCGGTGAGCAGCGGGTAGACGCCGTTCTCGTCGTGGTCCTCGCGGCCGGTGACCGGCGGGTTGAACACACAGACGAAGCGGGAGTCCACCTTCGGGCGCAGCGTGTGCTTCTCGTGCCCGTCCAGCAGGTACATGGTGCCGGGTGTGATGAGGTGCTTCTCGCCGGTCTCCTCATTGGTGAGTTCGGTCTCGCCCTCGACGCACAGCACGGCTTCGATGTGGTTGGCGTACCACATGGTCGTCTCGGTGCCGGCGTAGACGGTCGTCTCGTGCAGGGAGAAGCCGACTCCCTCGCGAGCCAGCACGATCCGCTTGCTCTCCCATGTGCCGGAGCGGGACTTGACGTGCCGGTCGGTGCCTTCGACGTCCTGGAACGAACGGACGATCATGTGCGACTTTCCTTTCCGGGGGAGTTCAGGCCGCGCTGCGGGTCTCGAGCTGGGCGATGGCGAAGTCGGTGAAGGTGTCGACCGTCTCGAAGTCGTCGGCCTCGAGTTCCTCGGGGTCGACCTCGAGGCCGAGGGAGTCCTCCAGTTCCATCAGCATCTCCAGCATCGTGGTCGAGTCCAGGTGGAGATCGTCGAAGAGCCTGGTCTGTCCGGAGAGTCCGGTGACCGGCCTCTCCAGCACGCTGCTCAGCGCGGTCTCCATGGCGGCGGTCACGTCGGTGCGCTTGAGGGTCATCGTGCGTGCTCCTTTCGCAGGGGTGCGGGGTCCTGAACGAGATCGGTCAGGGCCTGCCGGTCGACTTTGCCGTTGTTGTTGGTGGGCAGTGCGGGGACCGGGACGCAGCGGCGGGGGATCTTGTGGTCCTCGATCAGGCCGCGCATCCGGGCCAGCACGTCGGGTCCGTCCAACTCGGTCACCGCGGCCAGGACCGCGGTCTTCCCGGTCCTGGGGCCGGGCGGCAGCACGGCCGCGGAGGACACGCCTTCGACGCGGCGGGCGGCGGCCTCCACCTCGGTGGCGCTGACGCGGAAACCGCGTTCCTTGTAGAGGTCGTCGCGGCGGCCGGAGAAGTAGAGGTAGCCGTCGTCGTCCATCCAGCCGTAGTCGCCGGTCCGCAGTTCCGGGAAGAGGCCGTCCCGCCGGTGGAAGCGCTCGGCGGTCAGCTCCGGACGGCGCCAGTAGCCGGCCATGACGTGCGGGCCGCGGACGACGAACTGGCCGACCTCTCCGGCCGGCAGCCGCTCGCCGTCGTCGTCGACGGTGAAGACCTCGGTGCCGGGAAGCGCACGTCCGGACGCGCCGGGCCGCAGGAGGTCTCCGTCCGGGGGCATGATCGTGGCCCGCTTGCATTCGGTGAGTCCGTACATCAGCTGCACGGACAGGCCGGGTATCGCCTCGCGCAGGTCGGCGATGGTCCGCTCGGACAGGGCCGCCCCCGTGTTGGTCACCAGACGCAGCTTGGGCTTGTTCTTCGCCCGCCGCACCAGCCAGGCCAGGCGGTCGGAGACGGAGGGAACGGCGGCGAGCACGGTCGCCTCGCTCTCCTGGAGGGCGCGCAGCAGCGGCGGTCCGGCCTCCGCGACGTCGCCCACGCGCAACTGCGCACCGGCCAGGAACGTCAGGAACAGCTGGTAGAGGCCGTAGTCGAAGGACAGCGGCAGGGGGCTGAAGACGATGTCGTCCGCGCGGTAGCCCAGACAGTCCTGGATGGCGCGTGCGGCGAAGAGCATCTGCTGGTGGGTGCTGACCACGGCCTTGGGCAGCGACGTGGTGCCCGAGGTGTAGATCAGGCACGCCCCGTCGACTCCGAGCGGAGCGGGCGTCGATCGCCCGTCGGCGTCCGGACCCGGCTCGGGAGCGTGGCGCAACTCCCTGGAGGAGATGACGCGTACACCATGCGCCTGCGCGGTGGTGGACACACCGGGGTCGTCCGTCACGATCGCGGTCGGCTCACAGTCACCCAGGACGTGTTCGAGCGGGCGGTCCCGAACGTCCTGGTGCAGGACGCTGAACATCGCGCCCGCACGGGAGGCGGCGTGCACGGCGACCGCGACGGTGATGGCGTCGGGCGAGGAGACGACGACTCGGTCACCGCGGCGGACACCGTACGCCCGCAGCAGGTGCGCGGCTCGGCGGGAGGCGAGCGCCAACTCCCCGTAGGAGACGGCGTCCGTCCCGGTGCTCAGGACACGCCGGTCACTGTGTACGGCGGCGGCGTCGTCGAGCAGGGAATGGAGGGTGAGGGGCTGGGTCACTGGCGTCCTCCCATCGGTACGGCTTCCTTCTCGCCGGGGCGCCGGACGCTGCCGGCCGGTCCGGTGCGCTTCGGTTTGGGGACGACGGTCACCGCGTTCGCCGTGCAGACGACGACCGGTTCGGCGAGCACCTGTGCCGCGCTGGTGCTCGTGTCGGGGGAGGCGATGACCTTCCGGGCCTCCAGGGCGACGAAGCGGCGCAGTCTGGTGCTGCGGGTGAGCCTGGCGGTGGCCTCGATGTAGTCGCCAGGACGGACGGGTGCCGTGAAGCGGATGTCGGAGTACGCGGAGAGCAGTCCCTCGTCGCCGTCGGTGCGGATGGTGACTTCGGTGACGAGGTCGCCGAACAGGCGCAGCAGCCTTGCGCCGTCGACGAGTCCACCTCCGTAGTGGGCCTCTTCCTGACCGATTCTGATGCGCAGCCGGGCTGTGACGGTGTGCGCGTCACCTTCGGCGGAGCCTTCAGAAGTGGTCATGATCATGCCATCCCTTCTTCCGTTGCCGTGGGCGCCGACGAGCGTGCCGACGGGCTGACGGGCGCGTCCTTCATTCGGGCCGCACGAGCAGGGCCGCGGCGGCGACCACGGACTCCTTGTGCGTGATCGAGACGCGCACGGTCTGCCGCGCCGCGACCCGGGCAGCCTCCCCGCGCAGTTCGACGCTCGGGGACCCGTCCGCGGCACGCTCGACGCGGATGTTCCGCGGGGCGATTCCCTGCAACAGCCCCCTGCCCAGCGCCTTGAGGACGGCCTCCTTGGCGGCGAAGCGACCGGCCAGGTACTCCAGCCGCCTGACGCCCTGGAGAGCCCGTGCCTGCTCGATCTCCTCCGGCGCGTAGCAGTAGCGCAGGAACCAGCCGCGCGTCAGGAGCCTCTTCAGTTCGTCGCGGTCGAGGACGTCCAGACCGACTCCTACGGGCCGACCGGATGTCACGAGGCGTCCTCGAAGACCGCCAGCCGCTGCCGGGACAGCAGTTCCTCGGGCGTGTCCCGCTCACGCACCAGGGTCACCTGTCCGTCGTGCACGAAGACCTCCGCGGGATAGCCGTGACCGAGGAACAGCCCGGGCGAGGCGGTGGGGCCGTAGGCGCCGGACCGCTCGATGCCGAGGAGGTCACCGGGCCGGACCTCGGGAAGCCTGACCTTCTTCACGAGGGTGTCGTTCGGTGTGCACAGCGGACCGGTGACGGTGTAGGTGCCGGTGGGCTCGGCCGAGGGGCTGCCCAGGTGGACGACGGGGAAGTTCCGTTTCACGAAACTCCCGATGCCCACTGCGGCCATATGGTGATTGGTGCCGCCGTCCGCCACGACGAACAACTCCCCCATCGACTCCTTCACATAGACGGCCCGTGTCACATAGAGGCCGGCGTCGGCCGCGAGGAACCGGCCCAGCTCCATGATGATCCGGCAGGACGGATGCCGGGCACGGAAATCGTCCACCGGACCCCGCATACCCTTGCCGAGCTCCGCCGTGTCGAGGTCCGACTCGTTCTCGAAGTAGGCCACACCCAGACCGCCTCCGAAATCCACGAAGGAAAGGTCCACACCCAACTCCGTGGCGAGGTCTTCCGCCATCCGGAGAATGCTCTCCGTGTTAGCGACGACGTCCCGGTGATCGAGGAAACGCGTTCCCATATAGGCATGGAAACCCTTCACCTCGACGTGCTCCAAGGCGTCGAGCAAGGGCCGCGCCCGACGGACTTCCTCCTCGTCCACACCGAACTGCCGCGGCTTTCCTCCCATCGACAGCCCGGACCCCTTGCTGTGGAAGCTCGGGTTGACCCGCAACACCGCGGGGAACGGGGTGGCCCCCCGTGCGGCCGCGACCTCGTCCAGGAGCCGGAGTTCGGCGAGCGACTCGCAGACCACGGCGGAGATGCCGGCCGAGACACACGCCTCGAGGTCGGCCCGGCTCTTTCCCGGCCCGAGGAAGATGATGTCCGCCGGGTCCACCCCGGCCCGCACGGCGGTCATCAGTTCCGTCAGCGACGACACCTCCGCGCCCGCACCCTGGGCCCCGAGGAAGCCACACACGCTGATGTTCGGATTCGCTTTCAGTGAATAGAGAACCTCCACGCCGTCCGGTAACGCCGCCGAAATCCTTCGAAACGTCTCGCGGAGAACGTGCGCGTCGTAGATGAACAGAGGTGTTCCGAACTCGTCCACGATGTCTTCGACCGGAAGCCCCTGAATGCGCGCCTTCGGATTTTCGGGCAAGTGCCCCTCCCGCTGTATCGGCTTGCCGTTCCAAAAACCGTAGGCGAGGAGCCGAGGGGCGTCATATCGCGCACCGGGGAATCGGCCAACTCGGGACGGCGTGCGGCGGGTGAAGGACGGCCGTGTATCCCCGAGCTTCTCGGCGTCATGCACCATCGGCCGGAAGTTGTGACCCACACCATATGGCGCGCGGCCACCTTCCCGACCAAAGACTTAAAAAGGGTCATACGGGCATACGGTGGCAAGTACACGACAGGCCGGACCGAAGCGTGGCCGGAAGTCATCGAAGCCCAGGCGGACTCACCGCCGTACCGGCATACGGGTGTGAGGTCCGGGGCATGGGGCGGCGCAAGGACCTCGGCCGCCCGGACGGCGCGGGTCAGGGTGCGGCGTGAGGGCCCAGGGAGCGGCCGATGGCCGCTCCGCGGGCCGATCCGCCGCAGAAGTGCGGCAAGCGCACGTGAGTGAATGGCCCCCATGGGCGAACTCAGGGGCTTCACAGGGGAGTACGACGGCGAGCGGCTCAGCGGGGTGTGCGGCGGGCCCGGCGGGCGGGCGACGGCGGTACTGCTGCACGGCGCGGGCAACGGCAGCAAGGAGCGGCTGCTGCCGCTGGCGGCCGAGTTCGCCGCCGCGGGCTGTCACGCGCTGGCGTTCGACTTCTCGGGCCACGGCGAGAGCAGCGGCGCGCTCGCGGAGTTGAGCCTGCGGCGCCGGTTCGAGCAGGCGGTGGCGGTGATCGACGCGCACGCGCCGGCGGCCGATCCGCTGCTGCTGGTGGGCTTCAGCATGAGCGGGCAGACGGTCGCCGACCTGGTGCGCCACTACGGCGGCCGGGTGGCGGGGCTCGCCCTGTGCGCACCCGCCGTCTACGCGCCGGACGCCTGGGAGCTGCCCTTCGGGGACGGCCGGGGCCGGTTCACCGAGATCCTGCGCACCCCGGACAGCTGGCGGGACTCCCCCGCGCTGGAGGTGTACCGGGCGTACACGGGCCGGGCGGTGCTGGCCGTGCCCGGCACCGACACGGTCATCCCGGCCGCCGTGACCCGGGCGCTGCACGACGCGCTGTCCACGCGCGCCGATCACACCCGGCTCGAACTCCCGGACGCGGACCACAAGCTGGGCCTGTGGTTCCGCGAGCACGGGCGGGACCGGCGGCGGCTGGTGAGCGCGCTGCTGACGGCGCCGGGCGGCCCGGCCGGCGAGCCGCCCGGCGCCGTCGCGGATCAGCGGTTGTAGCGCATGAACGCCCGCACCATGTGGCACGTGATGTCGGACGGCGGGCGCATGCCGATCTCCTCGGCGGTGGCGCGGATGGTGTCGTTGCCCGCCTGGTCCGGCAGGTAGGTCCCGGAGTCGAGCAGGGCGATGGCCAGGCGCATGGCCTTCAGGCGCCGGTTGTGCGTGACGTACCACTCCCGGGGCCGACCGGCCGGCAGGGGCCGCTTCGTCATGGGCTCGTACGGCGAGTCGAACAGCACGGGACGCTTGGCGGTGGACTGGGTCGGCGACGGCTTCGGCTGCAGGGCGGCGGCGGGCACGGGCATCCTCCTGACGCGATCAGGGCACCGGCCGGCGAGCCCGGCGGCACCCTCGAACACTGCTTCCATTCTACGGCGGGCCACTGACAAAAGCCCCTGGCCACAAGGGCTTTCGGGGCCCCCGGGGCGCGGGTGGCGGACGGGTTCTCGCGTACCGTGGGGGCATGGAGATCTGGATCAATCCGGCCTGTTCGAAGTGCCGCAGCGCGCTCGGCACGCTCGACGCCGAGGGGGTCGAGTACACCGTGCGCCGCTATCTGGAGGATGTGCCGAGCGAGGACGAGATCAGGGCGGTGCTCGGGCGGCTGGGCCTGGAGCCCTGGGACATCACGCGGACCCAGGAGGCGGTCGCCAAGGAGCTCGGGCTCAAGGAGTGGGCGCGGGACGAGGGGTCCCGGGACCGCTGGGTCAAGGCGCTCGCCGAGCACCCGAAGCTGATCCAGCGGCCCATCATCACCGCCGACGACGGCACCACCCTGGTGGCCCGCACCGACGAGGCCGTCCAGGAGGCCATCACCCGCGAACGGGGTTCGTCCTGATCGACCGGACACCCCGGGCCGCCGGCGAGCCGCCCGGCCACAACGGTCTGATCGGGGCCCGCCGTACCGGCCCGCCCCGATCAGCCGGACACCCCGGGCGGCGGCCCGGCCTGGGCGTACCAGGAGACGGAGGTGGCCCCGCCGCCCGGCAGCAGGAGCAGCGGGGGCGCCTCGCGCGGGCCGCAGGCGTTGACGCGGGCCGTGCCGTGGGGTGTGGGTATGCTCTGCGCCTCGCGGTCGGCGGGCCACTTCGCCAGGACCGCCTCGTACGCGCTCCGGAAGACCTCGCTGTCGTAACCGGTCACCGTACGTCCCTTTGGTGTCCCGCCGGTGCCACCACTTCGTGATCCGCGCCACAATACGCCCAGGTAACACGGGGTTCACATACGGGCAATGGCCGGGAAACGGCCTGTCGGCAGGCTTCCGGGCAGATCGAGGCGGCGCCGTCGCGTCGCAGCGCCGCGAGTGCGCCCGAACCACCCGAAGGAAGTGCCCCCCGTGACCTTCAAGGCCGAGTACATCTGGATCGACGGCACCGCGCCGACGGCCAAGCTCCGTTCCAAGACGAAGATCATCACGGGCGCCCCGGCCGGTACCGACGCACTGCCGCTGTGGGGCTTCGACGGGTCCTCCACCAACCAGGCCGAGGGCCACGCCTCGGACCGCGTGCTCAAGCCGGTCTTCAGCTGCCCGGACCCGATCCGCGGCGGCGACGACATCCTGGTGCTGTGCGAGGTCCTGAACACGGACATGACCCCGCACGTCTCCAACACCCGCGCCGAACTGGCCGAGGTCGCCGGGCGGTTCGCCGCGCAGGAGCCGATCTTCGGCATCGAGCAGGAGTACACCTTCTTCGACGGCACCCGCCCGCTGGGCTTCCCCGAGGGCGGTTTCCCGGCCCCGCAGGGCGGCTACTACTGCGGTGTCGGCGCCGACGAGATCTTCGGCCGGGACGTCGTCGAGGCGCACCTCGACAACTGCCTGAAGGCCGGTCTCGGCATCTCCGGCATCAACGCCGAGGTCATGCCGGGCCAGTGGGAGTTCCAGGTCGGCCCGCTCGCCCCGCTGGAGGTCTCCGACCAGCTGTGGGTGGCCCGCTGGCTGCTCTACCGCACCGCCGAGGACTTCAAGGTCTCCGCCACCCTCGACCCCAAGCCGGTCAAGGGCGACTGGAACGGCGCGGGCGCGCACACCAACTTCTCCACCAAGGCCATGCGCGAGGGCTACGACGCAATCATCACCGCCTGCGAGGCGCTGGGCGAGGGCTCCAAGCCGCTGGACCACGTCAAGAACTACGGCGCCGGCATCGACGAGCGCCTGACCGGGCTGCACGAGACCGCCCCCTGGGACAAGTACACCTACGGCGTCTCCGACCGCGGCGCCTCGGTCCGCATCCCGTGGCAGGTCGAGCGGGAGGGCAAGGGCTACATCGAGGACCGCCGCCCGAACGCCAACGTCGACCCCTACGTGGTGACCCGCCTGCTGGTGGACACCTGCTGCTCGGCGCTGGAGAAGGCCGGCCAGGTCTGATCCACCCCGGCTCGGGAAGGGGCGCCCGCCATCGCGGCGGGCGCCCCTTCCGCATGCCCGCGGGCGCCCCTCGCGCGCATCGGAGCGCGCCCCTTCCGCACACCCGATGTCCACATTCCGAGACAGCGATCCGGCCGTCTTCGGGCCCGCAACCCGCTGATCAGGGCCGTCGTCACGGCCCCGACGGGTTCCGTCACACCGACTTCGCGCCATTGCCACGTCCACCTTGTGAGAGAACCCTCGTGCCCGGCGCGCGCCTCTGCTTCAATGGGCGCATGGCCAGCTTCCAGAAGATCACCGCGACGGGTCGTCACGACCTCGAGCCCTTCTGGCCCTCCCGCCAGCACCACGACTTCGACCGGGTGTGTTGTCGCGCGACGACCGCGCGGGCCCTCTGAAGCCGTACCCCCGGCCTCCGGCCAGCGCGGAACGACGTACGTCTCCGGCGCGCCCCGACCACGAATCGCGGCCGTCGCCCTTCCCGACGAACCTCTCGCGCGAAAGAGCTGACCTCTCATGGCGACCACCCGTTCCGTCACCCCCGCCTCCTCGCCCGCCGCTCCCGCCCGGCACCGGCTGCGCGCCGTCGACCGGGACGAGGTGGTGGACGTAGCGGACTTCCTGCCGCCGGGCGCCACCTGGCTGCCGGCCCCGCAGCACACCCTGCCCGTCCTGCCCGGCCGGCCGCCGATGGTCGGCTACCTGGTGCTGGTCCCGGCGGACCAGCGGCCGCCGTTCGCGCCGGTCGCGGTGCCCGACCCGGCGGACACCGCCGAGCAGGGCCCCGGCCGGGCCCCCGAGCCGCTCGTCCGGATCGATCCGGTGCGCCGCACCGCCGCCGTCGACGGACGCGAACTCGACCTGACCTACCTGGAGTTCGAGCTGCTCGCGCACCTGGTGGCGCACCCGCACCGGGTGCACACCCGCGACCAGCTGGTCACCACGGTGTGGGGGTACGGCCACGTCGGCGACGGCCGCACCGTGGACGTGCACATCGCCCGGCTGCGCCGCAAGCTGGGCGCCGAGCACCGCCGGACGATCCAGACGGTGCGCCGGGTCGGCTACAAGTACATTCCCCCGACCGGAGGCTGACCCCGTTTCCGCCCTCGGCGGACCACGGTGCGGGCCGCGCCCGGACCGGGCAGGCTGCCCGGCATGAGACTTCTGGTGCTGGGCGGAACGGAGTTCGTGGGGCGCGCCGTGGTGGAGGCGGCGCTCGGGCGCGGCTGGGAGGTGACCGCCTTCCACCGGGGCCGTCACCAAGCGCCGCCCGGCACCCGGGTGTTGATCGGCGACCGCACCGCCGACGGCGGCCTCGCCGCGCTCGCCGAGGGCGACTGGGACGCCGTGGTGGACACCTGGTCGGCGGCGCCGCGCGCGGTCCTGGAGGCGGCGCGGCTGCTGCGGGGCCGCGCCGGGCGGTACGCGTACGTCTCCAGCCGTTCGGTGTACGCCTGGCCCTGGCCGGCCGGGGCCGGCGAGGACGCCCCGGTGGTCGAGGGCGCGGCGGACGCCGGGGCGACGGAGTACGCCCGGGACAAGCGGGGCGGCGAGCTGGCCGTCCTGGAGACCTTCGGCGCCGACCGCTCGCTGCTGGTGCGGGCCGGACTGATCCTCGGCCCGTACGAGAACGTCGGCCGGCTGCCCTGGTGGCTGGACCAGGTGGCCCGCGGCGGTCCCGTCCTGGCGCCGGGCCCGCGCGACCTGCCGATCCAGTACATCGACGCCCGCGACCTCGCCGACTGGCTGCTGGGCGCCCTGGAGCAGGAGTTGAGCGGCCCGTACGACATGGTGAGCCCGCCCGGGCACACCACCATGGGCGCGCTGCTCGACGCGTGCGTCGCGGCGACCGGCGCGGACGCCGAGCTGTGCTGGGCCGAGCCGGAGCGCATCCTGGACGCCGGGATCGAGCCGTGGACCGAGCTGCCGGTGTGGGTGCCGCCGGGCGGCGAGATGTACGACGCCGTCCACCGGGCCGGTGTCGGCCGGGCGCTGGCCACCGGACTGGTGTGCCGGCCGGTGACGGAGACCGTCGAGGACACCTGGCGGTGGCTGACCGCGATCGGCGGGACGGCGCCCCGGCGGCCCGACCGCGTCACCCCGCGGCTCGCCCCGGAGGTGGCGGCGAAGGTGCTGGCGGGCCTGCGCGAGGGTGTACCTGGCACCACCCCCCGAGAGGGGGCCTCGGGCCAGTGACCCCCGGCGGGGGTTCGGCGAGACTGGCCGCATGAACAGCGAGAACAAGCGCGATCACGCCCGGCGGGTACTGCTGGCCGCCGTCCGGGGGCTGGTGCTGTCCCTCCTCGTGCTGCCCTTCGGCGTGGCCTTCCTGGTGCTGACCCTGTTGTCCCTCGCGCTGATACCGCTCGGCATCGGGCTGGTGACGACCCCCGCCGTGCTCACCGGCGTCCGGGCGCTGGCGGACGTGCGCAGGAGGCTCGCGGCCGAGTGGTGCGGGGTGCGGATCCAGGCGGTCTACCGGACGGTGCCGCGCGGCACCAACCCGTGGACCCGCACCTTCACGATGCTGGGCGACCCCCAGACCTGGCGGGACGTGCGCTGGCTGCCGGTGGACATCACGGCCGGGTTCGTCACCGCGCTGCTCCCGGCCGTGCTGCTGCTCTACCCCGTCGAGGGGCTGCTGCTGCCGGCCGGGCTGTGGCGGGCGTACGCGCACGGCGGCACCTACTGGTACGCGTTCGTCCCGGTCACCGGGGAGGCCAGTGCCCTCGGCGCAGGCATGCTCGCCGTCGTCCTGCTCGCCGTCTCCTGGCGCCTGACCCCGCGCCTGCTGGCCGCGCACTTCCGGCTCACCCGGGCCGTGCTGGGCGACAGGGACGGTGAACTCGTGGAGCGGGTGCGGGTGCTGACGGAGACCCGGCGGGACGCGGTGGACACCTCCGCCGCCGAACTGCGGCGCATCGAACGGGATCTGCACGACGGCGCGCAGGCCCGGCTGGTCGCCATGGGCATGGACCTCGGCACCGTCGAGATGCTGCTCGACAAGGACCCGGCACAGGCCCGGGCGCTGCTCGCGCAGGCCCGCCGCAACTCCGCGGACGCCCTGGCGGAGCTGCGCGACCTGGTGCGCGGCATCCATCCGCCGGTCCTCGCCGAGCGCGGACTGGGGGACGCGGTGCGGGCGTTGGCGCTGCGGCTGCCGCTGCCCGCCGAGGTCACCGTGGAGCTGGCGGGGCGCGCCGACGCGCCGGTGGAGTCGGCGGCCTACTTCGCGGTCAGCGAGGTGCTCACCAACGCGGTCAAGCACGCGGGCGCGGACCGGATCTGGGTGGACCTGCACCACGGCGAGGGCCGGCTGCGGATCACGGTCACCGACAACGGCGGGGGCGGCGCGGCGGTCGGCGCGGGCTCCGGGCTCGCCGGGGTGGAGCGGCGGCTCGGTACATTCGACGGCGTCCTGGCCGTCAGCAGTCCCGCGGGCGGCCCCACGATGGTGACCATGGAGATCCCGTGCGCGTTGTCCTAGCCGAAGACCTCTTCCTGCTGCGCGACGGACTGGTCCGGCTGCTTCAGGCGTACGGCTTCGAGATCGCGGCGGCCGTCGAGTCCGGCCCCGAACTCTCCCGCGCGCTCGCCGAGTTGCAGCCGGACGTGGCGGTGGTCGACGTACGGCTGCCGCCCACCCACACCGACGAGGGCCTGCAGTGCGCGCTGGCCGCCCGGCGGGCGCGGCCGGGACTGCCGGTGCTGGTCCTCTCCCAGCACGTGGAGCAGCTGTACGCGCGCGAGCTGCTCGCCGACGGGGACGGGGCGATCGGCTACCTGCTCAAGGACCGGGTCTTCGACGCGGACCAGTTCGTGGACGCCGTACGTCGGGTGGCGGCAGGGGGCACGGCGATGGACCCCCAGGTCATCCAGCAGTTGCTGGCCCGCGGCGGCTCGGCCGGCGGCCGGCCGCTGGACCGGCTCACCCCGCGCGAGCGGGAGGTGCTGGAGCTGATGGCCCAGGGCCGGTCGAACGCGGGCATCGCCGCCCAACTGGTGGTCACCGAGCGGGCGGTGGCCAAGCACACCTCCAACATCTTCGGCAAGCTGGGCCTCGAGCTGTCGGACGACGACAACCGGCGCGTCCTCGCGGTACTGGCCCACCTCGACGGCGGGCACCGCTGAGTCCGCGGAAAAGCGCTGCCCGTGAGGGCACGCGTGTGCGAGGGTGACGCCGTGAACCAGGACTGGGAAGACCGCGTGACCGCCGCTTGGGCCGCCTTCGACCGGGGCGAGTACCCCGAGGAGCGGGCGGCGGAGTTCCGCGCGCTGATCGACGCCCTCGTGGCCGAACTGCCCGGCGACAGCGCGCGCGGCCCCTTCGAGCGGGCCTGCGCCTTCGACTCGACCGGGCTCTCGGACCGCGCGGTGCCGCTGTACCAGGAGGCCCTGGCGCGCGGTCTCGACGGCTACCGGGGGCGGCGCGCCCGTATCCAGCTGGCCGGCTCCCTGCGCAACACCGGCAGGGCGGCGGAGGGCGTCGAGCTGCTCACGCCCGAACTGGGCGCGCCCAGCGACGAGTTGGACGACGCCGTACGGGCCTGTCTGGCGCTGTGCCTGTCCAGCCTCGGCCGCGACCGCGAGGGGCTGTCGCTGGTGCTCGGCGCGCTGGCCCCCCATCTGCCGCGCTACCGGCGGTCGATGGCCAACTACGCCCGTGCCCTGGCCGGTCCGGGGGCGTGAGCACGCCGCTTGACGGTGACCTACCAAGGGCTCGCTCGTTTTCCCGGACGTGCAGTCACAGGATGTAGCCCAGCGTCACGCCCCCGCCTCCGGCCGCCCGGCCGACCTGGAGCGGGCCGAGGCCTCGCTCGTGGAGCACTACCCACGGCTGGTCCGGCTCGCCTACCTGGTGCTGCCGCCGGGCCTCGGCCGCGAGCGCCGGGTGCTCACCGCACACGCCCTCGCCCAGCGCGCCCTGCCCCGGGGCCGCAGGCAGGCGTCCCTGGTCCCGGCCCAGGCACCGCGCCGGGCCCCCGCGGCCGGCGAGGCTCCGGACGACGACCCCCGGTACGCCTACCTCCGCGAGCGGGTCCTGCGCGCGGCCCTGGCGGCGGCCCGGCCGCGCTCGGGCCGGCCCCGGCCGCTCCCCCGGGTGTGGGGCCTGCGCCTGACCCCGCGCACCGGCGGCGCCGACGAACTCGCCCTGGAGCAACGGCTGTCGAAGCTGTCCGGACCGGCCCGCGCGGCCTATGTGCTGCGCGGTCTCGAGCGGCTGCCCGACGCCGCCGTCCGCAAGATCCTCAAGGCCGCCGGGGTGGCCGACCCGGGCGGCGCGCTCGCCTCGGCGAACAGCGTGCCCGCGCAGCCGGGCCTGCTCACCTCCCCCGAGTTCGACCCGTGCGCCCTCCAGGCCCGGCCCACCGATCTGATGCGCCGCCGCCAGCACACCAGGGCGGCCCTGGGCGCCGCGGCCGCCCTCGCGGTGTGCGGGGCACTGCTCGCGCTGCCGGGCGGCGGCTGGGGTCCGGACGGCGCCGCCGCGCCCGTCTACGCGGGCAACCCGGCCGCCGAGGCCGCCCTCGACCCGGCCCGGCTGGCCCGCGTCTCCCCCACCGCCTGGCGCTCCGCCTCCCGTACCGACTTCTCGGCCTGGCCCGCGCGCGGCGCGCTCACCGGCGACCGGGACCTGCTGCGCCGCGCGCTGGCCGTCTGGGCGCGGCCCGGCGCGAACGTCCGGGTCTCGGCCACTCCCGGCACCCAGACCGGCGGCCCGGCGGGCCCGCCCCAGCTGCTGTACGCGGGCCGGGTGGACGCCGCGCGGGTGGTGGTCTTCTACGACGGGCTGCGCATCGCCCGCTACGCGGAACCGGTGGACGGCACCGCGGGCGCGGCCCTGGACTTCGCCCGGGTGGACGGCGCGACCGGCGCGGAGGCGAGCGCCCTGGTGCTGGGCCGCTCGGACGGCAATGTGCAGTACCTGCTGGCCCCCTGGGTGAAGAAGGCGGCCACCCGGGACCTGATGAAACCGGCCTCCGCGCCGAGCGCCCTGAAGGTCACCGACGGGGTCACCGCCCCGCTGACCAGCCCCGCCCTGAGCACCGGCAACTGCACCTCCTGGACCGTGCTCCAGCTGTCCGACGGCGTGGGCACCCAGCTCTCCACCGACCTCGGCGAGCTGGTCCCGGCGCATCTGACCGCGGGCCGTCCCGGTGCGGCGGGCGAGGCAGCCGCGCCGGAGGGGCTCCAGGCGTGGGCGCCGTTCGCCTGCTCGCTGGCGACCGAGCGTTCCTCGGGCGTGCGCGGCGTCAACGCCTGGGACTTCGCGGAGCAGCCGCTGCCCGACGGCAGCGGGGCGGGCCAGTGGGTGTGCACCCGGGCCGAGACCTGGCGCGGCGGCGGCACCGTCGCGCTGGCCCAGTTCCGCACTCCCGGCGCGCGGTACGGGGCGGTCACGGCCAAGGGCACGGACGTCACCGCGTGCGGTCCGCGTGATCCGCAGGTGCTGGCCGGGGTGCTGTGGAAGTCCCGGGGCGGCCACTGGTACCTGCTGGCCGCGGGCGGCCCGGACACGGTGGCGATCCACGCGAGCGGCGGGATCACCGCGTCCGCGCCGGGCTCGCTGCTGGTCGCCAGGGCCCCGCAGGGGGCGCGGGCCGAGCTGAAGGGCTCGCTGGCCGGCGGCCGGGCGATCGAGGGGCTGCGCTGACCGGCCGCTCCCTGATCCGGCCTGGTCCAAACGAGAGAACCTAGTTGACATTCGCGTCAACAAGAGGCGCCGGAGGGGTTTCCACCCGCCGTACTCGTCAGTACATTGACGCCATGTCTCATACGCAGGCCGGACCGGTGGAGTCCGAGCGCGTGCCGCTCAAGGCCCGCAACGTGTCCTTCTCGTGGGAGGACACGCCGCTGCACTGGGTGCCCGGCGATCCGTTCACCACGCACACCATCAACGTGCTGCACCTGCTGCTCCCCGCGGGCGAGCGCTGGTTCGTGCACGTGTACAAGCAGGCGCTGCCGCTGATCGAGGACGAGCGGCTGCGCGCGGACGTCATCGGGTTCATCGGGCAGGAGGCCGTGCACTCCCAGTCCCACGACGAGGTGCTGCCGCACCTGCGCGAACAGGGCCTCGACCCGACGCCGTACACCGCGCAGGTCGACTGGTTCTTCGAGAAGCTGCTCGGCGACCGCACCCTGCCGCCGGGCCGGGCGCGCCGCTGGTGGCTGCTGGAGCGGGTGGCGCTCATCGCGGCGATCGAGCACTACACCGCGTTCCTCGGCGACTGGGTGCTGGGCGCGGCCGAGCTGGACCGGCGCGGCGCCGACCCGACCATGCTGGATCTGCTGCGCTGGCACGGCGCGGAGGAGGTCGAGCACCGCTCGGTCGCCTTCGACCTCTTCCAGCACCTCGACGGGAGCTACCGGCGCCGGGCGCGCACCTGGGCGACCGCCTTCACCGCCCTGGTCTTCCTCTGGCAGCGCGGGGTGCGCTTCTTCATGGAGAACGACCCGACGCTGACCGCCCCGAAGTACTCCGTGAAGGACTTCCACGACCGCGGCCGGCAGGGCGTGCTGCCCTCCACGGGCGCCATGCTGAGGTCCATCCCGCGCTATCTCGGCCGCGGTTACCACCCCTCCCACGAGTTCTCCACCGCCCAGGCCGTCGCCTATCTGGAGGCCTCTCCCGCCGCGCTCGCCGCGGAGCGGGCGGAGCCGTCCGCGCGGGAGGCCGCGTGATGCCGATGCTGCGTACCGTCGCCGTCGTCGCGGGCGCCGCCCTGCTCACCCGCCGGGCCCTGCGTCGCCGGGTCCGGACCTCGCCGCTGTGGCCGCTGCCCGCGCTCGACCCGCCGGTCTCCGGACGGCCGCGCGCACGGGCCCTGCGGCTGCTGCTCACCGCGCACGAGACGATCGCCGACGGCGTCGTCCGACTGCGCCTGGAGGGGGACGGGTTGCCCCGCTGGACGCCCGGAGCCCATCTCGACCTGGTGCTGCCCTCGGGGCTGGTGCGGCAGTACTCGCTGTGCGGGGACCCCGGGGACACCTCGTCGTACACGATCGCCGCCCGGCTGGTCGAGGACGGCCGGGGCGGCTCCCGGGAGGTGCACGAGCAGCTGACCGAGGGCATGGAACTGGAGGTGCGCGGCCCGCGCAACCGCTTCCCGCTGGCCGAGGCGCAGTCGTACGTCTTCGTCGCCGGCGGCATCGGCATCACCCCGGTGCTGCCGATGCTGCGCGCGCTGCCGGCGCACGCCGAGTGGCGGCTGCTGTACTGCGGGCGGACGCGGGCCTCGATGCCCTTCCTGGCGGAGCTGGGCGAGCTGGCCGGGGACCGGCTGACGGTCGTCGCCGAGGACGAGGAGGGGCGGCCGGACCTGGACGCCCTGTTCGCGGACGTGACGGCGGGCACGGCGGTGTACTGCTGCGGTCCCGGGGGGCTGATGGACGCGGTCGCCGAGCGGATGCCCGAGGGGGCCGCGCTGCACCTGGAGCGGTTCGCACCGGGCGCCCCGGCGGACGGCGATGCCGCGTTCGAGGTCGAACTGCGGCGCACCGGCCGGACGGTGGCGGTGCCCGCCGGCACCAGCGTGCTGGCCGCCGTGCGCCGGGAGCTGCCGGACCTCGCCTACTCCTGCGAGCAGGGCTTCTGCGGGACCTGTCAGCAGCGGGTGCTGGCGGGCGAGGTGGAGCACCGGGACGAGCTGCTCACGGATGCGGAGCGTGCCGACTCGATGCTGATCTGTGTCTCCCGGGCCCGGGGCGGGCGCCTGGTGCTGGACCTGTGAGCCGGTGAGGTGAACACCGGTTCGGGTCCGTACCGTTGACGGCCGGATCCGCTCGGTAAGGTGTTCGCATGAGTACCGGGGTTCGCCGCAGGATGGGTGTCGAGGAGCGACGGCAGCAGCTGATCGGTGTCGCCCTCGACCTGTTCAGCCGCCGCTCGCCCGACGAGGTCTCGATCGACGAGATAGCGGCGGCCGCGGGCATCTCGCGGCCGCTGGTGTACCACTACTTCCCCGGCAAGATGAGCCTGTACGAGGCCGCGCTCCAGCGGGCCTCGGAGGAGCTGAAGGCCCGTTTCACCGAGCCCCACGAGGGTCCGCTCGGGGTGCGGCTGCTGCATGTGATGGGCCGCTTCTTCGAGCACGTGGACGAGCACGGCCCCGGTTTCTCGGCCCTGATGCGCGGCGGCCCCGCGGTGGGCTCCACGACCACCAACGCGCTGATCGACTCCGTGCGGCAGGCCGCGTACGACCAGATGCTCGCCCATCTCGGGCTCGCCGACGCGCCGCCGCGCCTGGAGCTGGTCATCCGCTCCTGGATCTCGCTGGCCGAGTCCACCGCGCTGATCTGGCTGGACGGCCGGCGCATCCCGCGCGCGGAGCTGGAGCTCCAGCTGGTGCACGACTTCGCCGCGCTGGTCGCCGTCAGCGCCGCCCAGGACGAGGGCATGGCGGACGTGCTGCGCGCCATGCTCAAGGACGAGCCGGCCGACGGCCCCTTCGCGGAGCTCGTCGGCCGGCTGTCCGCCCTGGGTTCCTAGGACCGGGTGAACACCGCCACGGTCCGGGCCGGCACGGTGAAGGTGCCCGTGCCGGCGGCGTAGGCGGAGGTCTTCACCACCGGGTCCGCGCCGGATGCCTGCACCGGGTGCAGCCGGAAGTGCGCCCCGGCGAGGCCGGCGACCTGCTGCTCCTGGCGCTGCGGGGTGGCGTTGAAGACGACGACCAGATCGCCGAGGGTCATGGTGATCACGCCCGGCGTCTCGTCCTTGCCGGACAGCGGGAAGGACAGCCGGTCCTGGACCTGTGCGGCCGTGCCGAGCGAGAACGCCTTCTCCGTCGTACGGATGCGCAGCAGGTCCTGGTAGGCGGCCGAGGCACCGGTGATCTGCGGGCAGCCGACCTTGACCGAGGTCAGCAGCGGCTTGGCGTACGGCCACTTGTCCTGGTTGTCGGCGGCCATGGGCAGGCCCCGGCCGAAGCCGTTGCCGTCGGCGCAGTTCCAGTGGATGGCGTTGAACCAGTCCCCGCTGTCGAAGGAGTTGCGGTCCAGCGACTTGGAGCGCAGCAGGTCGGTGCCCGCCTGGGAGAGGGACGGTCCCTGCGAGAGGGTGGCCGTGGCCATCGCCAGGACCTGCATCCGGGCCCGGTCGGACGCGGAGGTGTCCTTGGGCAGCTTGTAGGTCAGGGCGTCGAACAGTGACTCGTTGTCGTGCGCGTCCACGTAGGCGAGGGCGTCGCCGGGTGCCTTCGCGTACCCGGCGGGTGCCCCGTTGTAGTCGACCTCCGCGCCGGTGACCTCCTTGCCGTCGGTGTCCGTGAAGCGGTACGTGGCGAGGTTGCCGGTGAGCCCGACCTTGATCAGGTCCTGGTAGTGCAGCAGCCGGGCCTTCTGCTCGGCCGCGGTGCCGCCCGCCGCCGAGCCGTTGGGGTCGGTGTACAGGCCGGAGGCGAAGCCCTGGACGCCGGGGTCGGCGTCGAAGGGGCTGCCGCCGCGCACCGCGTCCCGGGCCCGGTCGGAGAAGGTGGCGACGCCGGTGCCGGCCATGTTGGCCTGCGTGGCCTGCACGAAGCGGGCGTCGTCGGCCACCTCGCCGAAGTTCCAGCCCTCGCCGTACAGGATGATCTTCTTGCCGTCGACGCCGTCCTTCTCCACGGTGAGCGCGTCGAGGGCCTTGCGGACCGCGAGGATGTTGGCCTTCGGGTGGTGGCCCATGAGGTCGAAGCGGAACCCGTCGACCTTGTACTCCTTGGCCCAGGTGACGATCGAGTCCACGACCAGCTTGCCCATCATCGCGTTCTCCGGCGCGGTGTTGGAGCAGCAGGTGGAATCGGCCACCGAGCCGTCGGCGAGCAGCCGCTGGTAGTAGCCGGGCACGATCTTGTCCAGGACGGAGGTGTCCGCCTGCCCGGCGGCCGAGGTGTGGTTGTAGACGACGTCCATCACGACCCGCAGGCCGTCCTGGTTGATCCCCTGCACCATCTGCCGGAACTGCCGGGTGCGCGCGGTGCCGTCCGGGTCGGTGGCGTACGAGCCCTCGGGCACCGTGAAGTGGTACGGGTCGTAGCCCCAGTTGTAGGCGTCCTGCGCGGCGCTCTTCGCCACGCACGCCTGCTGCCGGTCGGAGTCGGCCGGGTAGGAGGCGAGGTCGCAGTCGGGGCCGCGCTGGTCGGCCTTCTTCTCGGGCACGGTGGCGAAGTCGAAGACGGGCAGCAGGTGCACGTACGACGTCCCGGACTTCGCCAGCTCCCTCAGGTGCTTGGAGCCGTCGCTGTTCTTGTCCGTGAAGGCGAGGTAGGTGCCCTGTTCCTTCGCCGGCACGGTCTTGTCCGCGACCGAGAAGTCCCGGACGTGCAGCTCCTGGATCTGGGCGTCCTTCAGCGGCACGGCCTTGGGTTTGCGCAGCGCGGACCAGCCGCTCGGGGCGAGGGATTTGTCGTCCAGGTCGGCGACGACGCTGCGCTCGGAGTTCGCGGTGAGGGCGACCGAGTAGGGGTCGGTGACCTTGTTGGTGACCATCCTGCCGACGCTGGGCGCCCAGACCTTCACCACGTACCGGTACGTCCGGCCCTTCCAGGACGCCGGGCCGGTGACCGACCAGACGCCGGTGGTGTCGTCCCGGCGCATGGCCGTGACCGTGCCGTCCAGCTCCAGGGACACGCTCTGGGCGGTCGGCGCCCACACGGACAGGGTGGGCCTGCCGCCGTGGAAGACCGGGCCCAGCCGGGCCTTGGTGGCGGCCGGGTAGAGGTCGTCCAGCACGCCCGCGGTCTGCACCCCGGTCGCGGCCAGCACGGCTCCGTTCGCGGCGCGCTGCGAGGCGACCAGCTGACCGGTGAGCGCCGCGCGCACCCGGCCGCGGTCACGCGGGTCGACCGACCAGGCGGTGTAGTCCTTCAGGTACGGGAACTTCGCCTTCTGGGCGTCGGTCAGGGTGGTCTTCCCCAGCCGCAGCCAGCGCTCGTCGTCGCTGGTCAGCGTCCCGTCCTTGACGGTGATCGAGCCGTCGCGGGAGGAAAGGAGCTGGGTGGAGACGGCGCCGTCCACGCCGTTCCAGGCGACCGTGTCCCGGTCGATCCAGACGGCCTTGGAGGTGCTCGGGTCGAGGGCGGCCGCGCTGCCCGCGGGCTGCGGCAGCAGGTGCTGTTCCTGGCCGTTCAACAGCCACACCTCGGGGCCGTCCGACCGCAGGTCCAGGGACTGGTCGGCGGCGAGGTCCTTCTCGTCGCCCTTGTGGATGATGTAGCTGAGGCTGGTGGCACCCGCGGCGAGCGGGACCTCGAAGACCGCGCCATAGGCATCAGTCTTCACCGGCTTCAGCGGGGCCGACCAGTCGGTGGGGTCCGCGGCGCCCGTCCAGACGTGCAGGCCCCAGCCGTCGTAGTTCCCGTCGGCGCGGTGGTAGTGGAGGACCGCCTTGGTGGTGTCCGGCGCCGGGTACGCGGGCCGCTGGGTCAGCGTGTCGGGCTTGCCCTGCTCGACCCAGACCTCACCCGTCTTGGTGACGTCGATGGTCCGGTCGGCGGAGACGTCCTTGTTCCCGTCCTTGTCCACCACCAGGAAGCCGACGCCGGAGGCGCCCGGCTTGAGCCTGACGTAGGCGAAGGCGCCCCAGGCGTCGCGGCCGACGAAGGGGTGGCCGGCCGGCCAGGTGGTGGCCTCGCCGTCGGCGATGTCGCCCCACGCGTACAGGTTCCAGTCGGCGTAGTCGCCGTCGGCGCGCCGGTAGTGGACGATCGCGTAGTCGCGGGAGGACGCGGTGGGCGGTGCGGGCGTGGGCGGGGTGCCGGTGGTGCTGCTCGCCAGGGCGCTCGCGGTGTGCCCGGCGCTGTCGATCACGACGGCCTTGTAGCGCAGGGCGGTCCCGGCCGGGAGCTTGGCGGAAAGGGTCTGGGTGACCTGGTAGGGCGCGTGGTCGGCGGAGCCCAGGACCTGCCACCTGCCGTTGCCGGTCCGGGCGGCGAAGACCACCCGGTTCAGCTGCCCTCCCTGGACGTCGGCGCCCACGGTCACGGTGCCGGTGGCCCCGGCGGCCGGGGCGTTCAGGGTGAGGGAGGGCTTGGTCGCGGGCCGGTCGAGGGGGCCGGACGCCTTGTAGACGACGGCGGACTCGGCCGGGACGGTGAGGGTGACCTTGCGGTCGGCGTCGGAGGTCACGGTGCCGGTGGCGCCGTAGACGCCGCGGTACGACATGCCGGCCGAACCGGTGGCGAAGGTCGCCTTCTCGGTCCCGGTCGCGTTGTTGAACGCGACGACGTACTCCTGGCCCGTCCTGGCGTCGGTGCGGGTGACGGCGTAGATCCCGGCGCCGTCGGCCGCGTAACGCTCGGTCTGCACGCCGTCGGTCAGGGCCGGGTTGGCCTTGCGCAGCCGGGACAGGGCGGCGATGTCCCGGTAGAGCGGTGCGCTCGGGTCGTAGGAGTCGCTCGCGGCCGTGCGGTCGGTGCCGATCTCGTCGTCGTCGAGGTAGTCGGGCACCCGGGAGGCGAACATGGTCTGGCGGGCGTCCTTGTCGCCGCCGGAGCCGGTGAAGCCCTGTTCGTCGCCGTAGTAGACGACCGGGTTGCCGCGGCTGAGGAACATCACCTCGTTGGCGAGCCGGTCCTTCTTCAGCAGTTCGGCGTCGGAGGCGCCGGGGTTGTCCTGCTTGAGGAAGTACCCGATGCGGCCCATGTCGTGGTTGCCGAGGAAGGTGACCTCCTCGTACGCGTTGGCCTTGTCGGTCGTGTACTTGTAGTCGTCGCCGAAGACGCTCGCCAGCTTCCGGGCGCTCGCGCCCTGGGAGGCGTAGCCTCGGGCCGCGTCCTGGAAGGGGAAGTCGAGGGTGGCGTCGAGCCGGCCCTGGGTGACGTACGGGGCGGTGACCGAGGTGTCGGTGTCGTAGGTCTCGCCGAACAGGAAGAAGTTCTTCCGGCCGTGCGCCGCCGCGTAGCCGTCGAGCGCGGTGGCCCACTGGGTCCAGAACGGCATGTCGACGTTCTTGGCGGTGTCGATGCGGAAGCCGTCGACGGCGAAGTCCTTCACCCACCGCTCGTAGATCCGCTCCATGCCGTGGACGACCTCGGGGCGCTCGGTCCACAGGTCGTCCAGGCCGGAGAAGTCGCCGTAGGTGCCGGACTCGCCGGCGAAGGTCGAGTCGCCCCGGTTGTGGTACATCGTCGGGTCGTTGAGCCAGGCCGGGACCTTGGTCCGGCTGGTGCCCCGGGGGGTGTACGGGAAGGAGGCGGCGGAGACGGCGGGGAACTTCTTGCCGCCGTCGGCGTAGTCGGCGTCGTCGAAGGGCCTGCCGTCCTCGGTGAGGTACGGGTAGGCGCCCTTGGAGCGGTAGTCGGAGGAGTTCTCCTTGTTCGTCACCACGTCGGCGGTGTGGTTGGTGATGACGTCGAAGAAGACCTTCATGCCCTTGGCGTGTGCCGTGGCGATGAGGTCCTTGAGGTCCTCATTGGTGCCGAAGTGCGGGTCGACGCGGGTGAAGTCGGTGATCCAGTAACCGTGGTACCCGGCCGAGGCGTTGGCGCCCGTGCCCTGCACCGGGATGTTCTTGAAGATCGGCGCCAGCCACAGGGCGGTGGTGCCGAGCCCCTTGATGTAGTCCAGCTTCCGGGTCAGGCCCTTGAGGTCACCGCCCTGGTAGAAGCCCTTGTCGGTGGGGTCGTAGCCGGTCGCCGTGCGCGAACCGGTGAGGCCGCCCCTGTCGTTGGCCTTGTCGCCGTTGGCGAAGCGGTCCGGCATGACGAAGTAGAACTGCTCACGGGTGTCGTCGTGCCGGGCCGGCTGGGCGGCGAGTGCCGCGTCCGACGGGGGCGGGGCGGCGGCCTGGTCGGCGTGGGCCGTGAGCGGCTGCACGAGGGCGGCCGTGAGGGCGGCGACGACGAGGGCCGCGGCTCTTGTGCGGCGGGTGGTGCGGCGCCCTGGGGACGCCGGCCATCTCGGTATCACAGGTGGGAACTCCTTGCGATGACGGCTCAGTTCGGGTCCGACCCCACGCCGCGGCTCGGCATCGATGCCGGGCGCCCGCGCGACCGTACCGCCCGCGAAAGGGTTGCAGCAAGAGTCGTGAAAAAATCGGCAAGGAATTTCAGGCGGGAGTTCCAGAAGGGCCGGCCCGCACCGCCATGGGGGTGCGGTGCGGGCCGGGCGCCGGTTCAGCAGGAGGACTTGCCGGCGTAGATGGCCAGCGCGGTGTTCGGGGCCACCGACGCGGTGAACCAGCCGGTGGAGTTGACCGTCACCGTGGTGTTGTTCTGCACGTTGCAGTAGGTGCCGGCGGGCAGCGAGGTCTGGAACGAGCGGTTGGCCGTCGTGCCCTCGTGGTTGATCACCACATAGCCCTTGCTGCCGCGGCCGAAGGAGATCAGGTTGTTGCCGTCGTCCCACCAGTTGGAGACCGCCTGGCCGCGGGTGGCGTTGCGGAAGGCGACCATGGACTTGATCTCCGGCCAGGCGTGCTGGCACTTCCAGCCGTCCTGCCAGCAGGCGTTGACCTGGCCGTTGTTGGGCGGCCCGGCGTCCGCGTCGCTCCACTCGTAGCCGGAGTTGATGTCGGGCGCGCCGTAGGGCCAGGCCAGCATGAAGACGTTGGCCAGGGTGTAGTTGGCGCCGTCCTTGTAGTTCAGGGTGGCGCCGTTGCGCTCGGTGTCGTGGTTGTCCACGAAGACGCCGGCCACGTTGCCGGGCAGGTACCCCCAGCCCTCGCCGAAGTTGTTCAGGTAGGCGAGCTTCTCGCTGTTGAAGACGCGCTTGAGGTCGTAGCCGTAGCGGAACTCCTGGACGTCCCCGTTGCCGGTGTACTCGGTGGGCTGGACGGCCTCGCCCGCGCCGTAGATGACCTCCTGCTTCCAGTAGGCGCTGGGGTTGGTCAGCCGGCTCTTGATGTTCGCCAGATCGCTCGCGGCGATGTGCTTGGCCGCGTCGATCCGGAAGCCGTCGGCACCGAGGGACAGCAGGTCGTTCATGTACCCGGCGATCGTCGCGCGGACGTGCTCCGCGCCGGTGTCCAGGTCGGCCAGGCCCACGAGTTCGCAGTTCTGGACGTTCGAGCGGTCCTGGTAGTTGTCGATCGACGTGCGGCACGTGTGGAAGTCGGAGTCCGCGTACACGCCCGGGTAGTTGTACTTGGTGTACTGCGTGCCGCCGGTGCCGGTGCCGCTGCCCGAGGTCATGTGGTTGATGACGGTGTCCACCACCACCTTCACCCCGGCCGCGTGACAGGTGGAGATCATGTTCTTGAAGGTGGTCCGGTCACCGAGCCGGCCCGCGATCTTGTACGACACGGGCTGGTACGAGGTCCACCACTGGGAGCCCTGTATGTGCTCCTCGGGCGGCGAGACCTGCACATAGCCGTAGCCCGCGGGGCCCAGGGTGTTGCTGCACTCGCGGGCCACCGAGGCGTAGTTCCACTCGAAGAGGACGGCGGTGACGTCCTTGGTGCCGGGCGGGGAGGCGTCGGCGGTAGTCGGGGTCATGACAAGGGCGGCGGCCGCGAGGGCGACCACCCCGGAAAGGGTCCTGCGCACCATGTGGGGGTTCCTTCGTCGCTGAAGGGGATTGCGCAAGGTTGCTGAAACCTTGCGGTGACGCAGATGTTAGAGGCCCGCCGCCCGAAAAGGCAGCGGGCCGCCGAGAAGTTGTTGCAAGAAAATTCACACGGCCGTCAGACCGCGGTGGTCCACCAGACGGTGGTGTCGGCGGGCGTCTTGGCCTCGTCGCCGACCCGGGCCACCTCGCCGCTGGCGAGCAGCACCCGGCCGTACGCCGGGGTCGTCACCGACTCCCCCGTGGTGTTGGTGACGCAGACGAACTCGCCGCGCCGGAAGGCGAGTACGCCCTCGGGCGCGCGCAGCCACTCGACCGCGTCCCCGGTGCCGAGGTCCGGGTGCGCCCGGCGCGCGGCGAGCGCGGCGCGGTACAGCTCCAGGGTGGAGCCGGGCCGCCCGGTCTGCGCGGCCACGCTCAGCTCGCCCCAGACCGCCGGCTGCGGGAGCCAGCTGCCGCCGTCGCCGAAGCCGTACGACGGCCCGGTGCGGGTCCACGGGATCGGCACCCGGCAGCCGTCGCGGAAGCCGTCCTGGCCCGCGCCGCGGAAGTACGCGGGGTCCTGGCGCACCTCGTCCGGCAGGTCCACCACGTCGGGCAGGCCGAGTTCCTCGCCCTGGTAGAGGTAGGCCGAGCCGGGCAGCGCCAGCATCAGCAGGGTGGCCGCGCGGGCCCGGCGCAGGCCGAGGTCACGGTCGCCGGCCGTGCGGATCTGGGTGCCGAGGCCCGGCGGGTTGGCGAAGCGGGTGGCGTGCCGGGTGACGTCGTGGTTGGACAGCACCCAGGTGGCCGGGGCGCCGACCGGGCGCATCGCCTCCAGGGTGCCGTCGATGACCGCGCGCAGCTCGTCCGCGTCCCAGGCGGTCGCCAGGTACTGGAAGTTGAACGCCTGGTGCAGCTCGTCCGGGCGGACGTAGTTGGCGGTGCGCTCGACGGTCGGCGTCCACGCCTCCGCCACGAAGATCCGCTCCCCGGCGTACTCGTCGAGGATGGTGCGCCACTGCCGGTAGATCGCGTGCACGCCGTCCTGGTCGAAGAACGGCATGACATCGTTGCCCAGCAGCTTGAGCTGGTCGCCGGAACCGAGGTCGGGCAGGCCCTCGGCCTTCACCAGGCCGTGGGCCACGTCGATGCGGAAGCCGTCCACGCCCATGTCCAGCCAGAAACGCAGGATGGAGCGGAACTCGTCGCCGACCGCCGGGTGTTCCCAGTTGAAGTCGGGCTGCTCGGGGGCGAAGAGGTGCAGGTACCACTCGCCGGGGGTGCCGTCGGGCTCGGTGACCCGGGTCCAGGCCGGGCCGCCGAAGATGGACTCCCAGTCGTTGGGCGGAAGTTCGCCGTTCGCGCCCTTGCCGGGGCGGAAGTGGTAGCGCTCGCGCAGCGGGGAGCCGGGGCCCTCGGCGAGGGCGCGCTTGAACCACTCGTGCTGGTCGGAGGAGTGGTTGGGCACCAGGTCCACGATGATGCGCAGGCCGTGCCCGTGGGCGTCGCGGATCAGCGCGTCGGCGTCCAGCAGGGTGCCGAACATCGGGTCGACCGCGCGGTAGTCGGCGACGTCGTAGCCGGCGTCGGCCTGCGGGGAGGCGTAGAAGGGGCTCAGCCACACCGCGTCGACGCCGAGGTCGCGCAGGTACGGCAGGCGGGAGCGCACGCCCTCCAGGTCGCCCATGCCGTCGCCGTTGCTGTCGGCGAAGCTGCGCGGGTAGACCTGGTAGATGACCGCCTCGCGCCACCAGTCGCGGCGGCGCGCGGCGACGGTGGCGGTGGCGGAGTCGGTGGCCGGGGCTGCAGGGTGCTGCTGGCTCATGGCTTCCTCGAGGTGACGGAGAACGGGTCATGGACGCGTGGGTGCCACGGGCGCCCGCGGTGGCGGGCCCGTGGTCCCGGCGGGTGGAGGCGGGCCGGGGGCGGAGTGAGGCGGCCGCGGTGACGGCGGGGTCGGATGGGCACCGCGGCCGCCTGCCCGCGCGGTGGAACGCGCGGGAGCCTCGTGTGCTCGGGCCTCAGCCCTTGGTGCCGCCGGAGGTGAGACCGGTGACCAGGTTCTTCTGCACGAGGTAGAAGAACACCGCCACGGGTATCGCGATCAGCACCGCGGTGGCGGCCATGTAGTTCCACTCGGCGTCGTGCTGGCTGACGAAGGTCTGCAGGCCGACGGCGAAGGTGTACTTGGAGTCGTCCAGCATGAAGGTGGTCGCGAAGGCGACCTCGGCGACCGCGGTGATGAAGTTGTAGAAGGCGGCGACGGCCAGGCCCGGGCGGGCCAGCGGCAGGATCAGCCGGAAGAAGGTGCCGAACGGCGTGAGCCCGTCCACCCGGCCGGCCTCGTCGATCTCGAAGGGGATCGTGTCGAAGTAGCCCTTGAGCAGCCAGGCGCTGTACGGCACCGCGGTGGTGCAGTTGACGAGGATCAGCGCCCAGTAGGAGTCGATGAGCCCCAGGTCGCTGAAGATCTGGTACATCGGCACGATCAGCACGGCGATCGGGAAGGCCTGGGTGAGCAGCAGGATCCACATCAGCTGCTTGTAGCCGGGGAACCGCATCCGGGAGACCGCGTAGCCGGTGGTCGCGGCGAGCAGCACGCCGACCACGGTGGTGCCGAGGGCCACGATCATCGTGGACTTGAACCAGTCGAAGAACTCGGTGTGCTGCAGCACGAAGCTGTAGTTGGAGAAGCTCATCTTCCCGGCGATCTTGCCCGGGTGCAGGTAGTCGTCCTTGGCCGGGCCGAGCGAGAGGTAGATCAGCCAGGCCACCGGGGCCAGCGCGATCAGGCTCGCGACGACGAGGCCCGCGTGCAGCAGGACGGTTCCGAGGGGGCCGCGCTCGCCCGGCCGGCGGCCCCGCGGGGCGGGCTCGGCGGCGGGGGCCGGTGCGTCGGCCGGCGTGTCGAGGGTGGTGGTGCTCATGGCGGCGGCTCCTGCGGCGTCAGACGGCGAGCTGGTCATTGCGCTTCAGCCAGCGGAAGTAGAAGGAGGTGAAGACGGTCACGATGGACAGCAGCAGCACACCGTAGGCGGCGGACTGGGCGAAGTCGCGCGGCTGCTGGCCGAAGCCCAGGTAGTACGACCAGGTGACGAGGATCTGCGCGTCCGGGGCGCTGGTCGGCCCGAACAGCAGGAAGATGATGGCGAACTGGTTGAAGGTCCAGATGACGCCGAGCAGGACCACGGTGGAGCTGACCGCGCGCAGACCGGGCAGGGTCACGTGCCGGAAGCGCTGCCAGGCGTTCGCGCCGTCCATCTTCGCCGCCTCGTACAGGGAGGAGTCGATGGACTGGAGCCCGCCGAGCAGCGACAGCATCATGAACGGCACACCGCACCAGGTGTTGACCATGATCGCGGCGAAGCGCTGCCAGAAGGTGTCCTCCAGCCACTGCGGCTGCGGCAGGTGCAGCGCGTGCAGGACCTGGTTGAGCGCGCCGGAGTCGGCGAGCATGATCCGCCAGGAGAACACCGTGACGAAGGTCGGCACGGCCCAGGGCAGCACCAGCAGCACCCGGTACAGGGTGCGGCCGCGCAGCTTCTGGTTGAGCATCATGGCGAGGCCGAGGCCGATGGTGTAGTGCAGGGTCACACAGGCGGCCGTCCAGACGACCGTCCACAGGAAGTGGGACCAGAACCGGTCGTAGGACAGCGGGCCGAACAGGATTTCCTTGTAGTTGGACAGCCCGACGAACTTGTAGGTCGCCGCGATGTGGTTGACGCCGATGGTGCGCGCCGAGTTGAGGCTGTTGGCGTCGGTCAGGGTGAGGTAGAAGCCGCGGACGAGCGGGTAGCCGACGAGGACGGCGAGCACGACGACCACCGGGGCGATCATCGCGTAGGCGTACCAGTACTTCTGGTAGCCGTTTCTGATGCGCTGCCCCAGCCCGGGCCGAGGCGCGCGGTCACCGCGGCGCTTGCCGGTCGCGCGGTCGATGGCGACTGTCATGGTTCGACACCTTCAATGGTTCAAGAACGGGGGGCCGGGCACAGGGCGGCGGCCGTCGGTCGCCCCCCTCGTGGGTGGGGGCGACCGACGGCCTGCCGGGCTCACTTGCTGAAGTCGGGGACCAGCTTGCCGATGGCCACACCGGCGTTGTTCAGGCCCGTGTCCAGCGACTCCTTGCCACTGGCGATCTTCGGCAGCTCGGTGTCCAGCGGAGCCCACAGCGAGCCGTACTCGGGCAGCGCCGGGCGGGGCTGGGCGGCGGACAGCACACCCTGGTAGCCGGCGATACCCGGGTCGGCCGTGACCTTCGCGGTGTAGGCGTCGGAACGGGTGGGCAGGGTGGCGTTCTTCAGGGCGATGGTCTCCTCGGCGGAGGCCGACGTCATGAAGTTCACGAACTTCAGGGCCGCGGCCTGGTGCGCCTTGTCGGAGCCGGCGTAGACCGAGAGGTTGTGGCCGCCGGTCGGGGCGCCCGCCTTGCCGGTGGAGCCGGCCGGGACGACGGCGATGCCCAGGTTGGACTTGTCCTTGAAGGCGCTGCCCTTGTAGATGTTCGTGACCTCCCAGGGACCCTGGATGATCGAGGCGACCTTGCCGTTGACGAACGCGTCCTGGATGTGGGCGTAGGCGTCCGGGGTGGTGTCGGCCTTGTGCAGCCCCTTGCCGGAGAACAGGCTCAGCCAGGTGCCGAACGCCTTCTTGGCGGCCGGCGTGTCGATGGTGACCTTCTTCGCGGCGGCGTCGACGGTGTCGCTGCCCTCGCCGTACAGGAACGGCTGGCCGTAGTAGCCCTGGGTGGAGCCCCAGTAGCCGTAGGCACCGGTCTTGTCCTGCACCTTGGCGGCGTCCGCCTTCAGCTCGTCCCAGGTCTTGGGCGGCGCGGTGATGCCGGCCTTCTTGAACAGCGCCTTGTTGTAGACCAGGGCCAGGGTGTCGGTGACCAGCGGCACGCCGTAGGTCTTGCCCTCGTACTGGGCCTGCTTGATCAGGTTCGGCTCGAACTTGGACTGGTCGGCGAGGGCCTCGGTGCCGTCCAGCGGCAGGAAGTAGCCCTTCTTGGCGAAGGCGGGGGTCCAGCCGACCTCGGAGCGCAGCACGTCCGGGGCACCGGTGGCGCCCGCGGCCGTGTCGAACTTGTTCTGCGCCTGGTCGAACGGGACGTTGACGTACTTGACCTTGATGTTCTTGTTGGCAGCCTCGAACTGCTGCACCAAGGCCTTGTAGGTCGGCGCCTCATTGGTGGCGTTGGAGGTGTCCCACCAGGTGATGGTCACCGGGCCGTCCGACTTGCCGTCGCTGCTCCCGCCGCCGCAGGCCGTCGCCGCGAGGGCGAGGGACGCCACCAGCGCGGAGGCCGCTATGCCACGCCGCATGAGTTCTCCTTGAGGGTAAAGCCCGAGTGGTACAGGGGGCGGTCCCGCCCGCCCCTGCGACTTGCCGACTGCGCCGTTGCCGCGGCCGGGCGACCAGGAACGTAACAGCGATGTAAGCGCCGCGAAAGACCTTGCAGAAAAAAAGTGCAAGGGAACACGATGGTTATCGCGCCGTAACCCTGCCTCGATCGGCCCGCAACCGCGGAACGAAGCCGGTGAGACGACGACGGCCGACTTGTGCAAGACTCTGCAAGCTCTTGCCACCACCAACTCGAGGGAGCGCGATGAGGCAGCAACCCGTAGCGGGACGTCCGACCGGGCGCGCCCGGCGTCCGGGCGGTGGGCAAGGCGAGAGACGACCGGTACAGTCCGGTGGCGTGACCACACGGCTTGCCGACATCGCTGCGCAGGCGGGGGTGAGCGAAGCGACCGTCAGCCGGGTCCTCAACGGGAAACCGGGCGTCGCCGCCACCACCCGCCAGTCCGTGCTCGCCGCCCTCGACGTGCTGGGCTACGAGCGCCCGGTACGGCTGCGGCAGCGCAGCGAGGGCCTGGTGGGCCTGATCACGCCGGAGCTGGAGAACCCGATATTCCCGGCCCTGGCGCAGGTCATCGGCCAGGCGCTGACCCGCCAGGGCTACACCCCCGTGCTCGCCACCCAGACCCCCGGCGGCTCCACCGAGGACGAACTCACGGAGATGCTGGTGGACCGCGGGGTCGCGGGCATCATCTATGTCTCCGGGCTGCACGCGGACACCACCGCCGACATGCAGCGCTACGAGCGGCTGCGCGCGCAGGGCGTGCCGTTCGTGCTGGTGGACGGGTTCTCGCCGTTGGTGCAGGCGCCCTTCATCTCCCCCGACGACCGGGCCGCGATGACCCTCGCGGTGACCCACCTGGTCTCCCTCGGCCACACCCGGATCGGGCTCGCGCTCGGACCGAAGCGGTTCGTGCCCGTGCAGCGCAAGATCGAGGGCTTCGTGCGGGCCGTGCAGGACCAGTTGGGGCTCGGCGCGCAGGCCGTGGAGTCGGAGCTGGTGCAGCACTCGCTGTACACCCTGGAGGGCGGCCAGGCGGCCGCGTCGGCGCTGATCGACCGGGGCTGCACCGCGGTCGTCTGCGCCAGCGACATGATGGCCCTGGGCGCCATACGGGCCGCCCGCCAGCGCGGCCTGGAGGTGCCCACGGACTTCTCGGTGGTGGGCTTCGACGACTCCCCGCTGATCGCCTTCACCGACCCGCCGCTCACCACCGTCCGCAAGCCGGTCCCGGCGATGGGCCAGGCGGCCGTGCGCACGCTCCTGGAGGAGATCGGCGGTACGCCCGCCCCGCACAGCGAGTTCGTGTTCATGCCGGAGCTGGTGGTGCGGGGCTCGACGGCCTCGGCACCGCACGCGCTGCGGGCCTCCTGACGGCGCGGGACCGCGCGCCCGTCCGTACGTCGTGGCTCGTCCGTACGTCGTAGAAGGTGCGTCGCGGACCCGACCAGGGGATGATCGGGCGAAGAAGTCTTTTCTGGCAGACTTGATGCCTATGAGTGACTCGACCGTGACGCAGTGGGAAGGTCGCGAGGAACAGGCCGGTCCGCAGGCCGTCACGGGCAGAGACAGCGGGGGTGCGCCGGGCCGGCTGCGGCGGCCGCGCAGACCCCGGCTGTGGTTCGAGATCCTTCTGATCGCGGTGAGTTACTGGACGTACTCGCTGATCCGCAACGCCGTCCCGGAGCAGAAGGACAAGGCGCTGCGCAACGCGGACTGGATCTGGTCCACGGAGGGCGCGCTCGGCATCGACGTCGAGCGGTCGGTCAACCACGCCATGAACTCGGTGACTTGGCTGATCATCGGCATGAACTACTACTACGCCACACTGCACTTCATCGTCACCATCGGGGTGCTGGTGTGGCTGTACCGGTGGCACCCGGGCCGGTACGCGGCCGCGCGGCTGGCGCTCTTCGCGACCACCGGGGGCGCGCTGGTGGGGTACTACCTGTTCCCGCTCGCCCCGCCCCGGCTGATGCGCGGCGGGCACTTCGTGGACACGGTGATGGTGCACCACACCTGGGGCTCGATGGCCTCCGGGGACCTCAAGCACATGTCCAACCAGTACGCGGCGATGCCGTCCATGCACATCGGCTGGTCGCTGTGGTGCGGGCTGACGATCTTCGCGCTGGCCTCGGTGCCGTGGGTGCGGGTGCTGGGGCTGCTGTACCCGGCGGTGACGCTGCTGGTGATCGTCTCCACCGCGAACCACTTCTGGCTGGACGCGGTGGGGGGCGTGCTGTGCCTCGCGTTCGGGTTCCTGGTGGCCCGCGTCTGGTACGGCGCCGTGCCGTACGCGCTGCCGCGGGTGGTGGCGGGCAGGTCCGCGCCCGAGCCGGCCCGGGCCTGACGTCGCGGCCCGGTCAGGGCGCGTCGTCGTAGAACAGCTCTTCCATGACGGCGCGGGCCCGGCGGGTGGTACGGCCGTAGTCGTCCAGCATGTCGCCGACGTGGCCCTCGCCGTAGCCGAGGTAACGGCCCACCGCCGCCAGTTCGCGCGGCTGGGTGGGGAAGGTGTCTCCCGCGCGGCCCCGGACCAGCATCACCGCGTTGCGGACCCGGGTGGCCAGCACCCAGGCCTCGTCCAGGATCGCCGTCTCCTCCTCGCCCAGCAGCCCCGCGTCCCGTGCCGCCGCCAGCGCCGCCCTCGTGCGGGTCGTGCGCAGGCCCGCGATCTCGTGGCCGTGCCGCATCTGGAGCAGCTGGACCGTCCACTCCACGTCCGACAGGCCGCCGGGGCCCAGCTTGGTGTGCAGCCTCGGGTCGGCGCCGCGCGGCAGCCGCTCCGACTCCATCCGCGCCTTCAGCCGCCGGATCTCCCGCACGGCGTCCTCGGTCAGGCCCCGCGCCGGGTAGCGCAGCGGGTCGATCAGCTCAGTGAAGCGCCGGCCCAGCTCCGCGTCGCCGGCCACCGGCTCGGCCCGCAGCAGCGCCTGGGACTCCCAGACCAGGGACCAGCGGCGGTAGTACGCCTCGTACGCCTTCAGGGTGCGCACCAGCGGGCCCGACTTGCCCTCCGGGCGCAGATCGGCGTCGATCAGCAGCGGCGGGTCGGCGCTGGGCAGCTGGAGCAGTCTGCGCATCTCGGAGACGACCTTGCCCGCGGCCGCGGCGGCCTCGTGCTCGTCCACGCCCTCCTGCGGCTCGTGCACGAACAGGACGTCCGCGTCGGAGCCGTAGCCCAGTTCGTGGCCGCCGAAGCGGCCCATCCCGATGATCGCGAACCGGGTGGGCAGGGTGTCGCCCCAGCCGGAGCGGACCACGGCGCGCAGGGTGCCCGCGAGAGTGGCGGCGGTGAGGTCGGAGACGGCCGCGCCGACGAGGTCCACGAGGGCGCCCTGGTCGGCCTCCACCGGGCTGGCCTCGGTGCCGTACGAGCCGACGATGTCCGCGGCGGCGGTGCGGAACAGTTCGCGGCGGCGCACCCCGCGGGCGGCGGTGACGCCCTGTTCACCGTTCTCGGCGCGCCCCACGGCGGCGAGCATCTCCTGTTCCAGGGCGGCGCGGCCGCGCGGGGCGAGGCCCGCTCCGTCGCCGTCGCCGAGGAGCGCGACGGCCTCGGGGGCGCGCATCAGCAGGTCGGGGGCGAGGCGGCCGGCGGAGAGCACGCGGGCCAGGTTCTCCGCCGCGGCGCCCTCGTCGCGCAGCAGGCGCAGGTACCAGGGGGTCTTGCCGAGGGCGTCGGAGACCTTGCGGAAGTTGAGCAGGCCCGCGTCCGGGTCGGCCGAGTCGGCGAACCACCCGAGGAGGACGGGCAGCAGCGTGCGCTGGATGGCCGCCTTGCGGGTCACTCCGGAGGCCAGCGCCTCCAGGTGGCGCAGGGCGGCGGCGGGGTCGGCGTAGCCGAGGGCGACCAGGCGCTGCCGGGCGGCCTCGGGGCTCAGCCGGGTCTCGCCGGGGGCGAGCTGGGCGACCGCGTCCAGCAGCGGGCGGTAGAACAGCTTCTCGTGCAGGCGCCGGACGACCGTGGTGTGCCGCTTCCACTCCCGGGTCAGCTCGGTGACCGGGTTGGCGCGCAGGCCGAGGGAGCGGCCGAGGCGGCGCAGGTCCTCCTCGGCCTTGGGCACGAGGTGGGTGCGGCGCAGGCGGTAGAGCTGGATGCGGTGTTCCATCGCGCGCAGGAAGCGGTAGGCCTCGTCGAGGCGGGCGGCGTCCTCCCGGCCGACGTAGCCGCCGGCGGCCAGTGCCTGCAGGGCCTTGAGGGTGGTGCCGCTGCGCAGGGTGGCGTCGGTGCGGCCGTGCACCAACTGGAGGAGCTGTACGGCGAATTCGACGTCCCGCAGGCCGCCGGGGCCCAGCTTGAGTTCTCGTTCGACCTCGGTGGGCGGGATGTTGTCCACGACGCGGCGGCGCATCTGCTGCACGTCGGTGACGAAGTTCTCGCGGTCCGCGGCCTGCCAGACCAGCGGGTGCAGGGTGTCCAGGTAGGCCTGGCCGAGGTCCTGGTCGCCGGCCACCGGGCGGGCCTTGAGCAGGGCCTGGAACTCCCAGGTCTTCGCCCAGCGCTGGTAGTAGGCGAGGTGGGAGGAGAGGGTGCGGACCAGGGGGCCGTTGCGGCCCTCGGGGCGGAGGTTGGCGTCCACCGGCCAGATGGAGCCCTCGACGGTGGTCTCCGAGCAGATGCGCATCAGGCGGGAGGCGAGGCGGGTGGCGGCGGTGAGGGCCTTGGTCTCGTCGGTGCCCTCCACCGCTTCCGCGACGAAGATCACGTCCACGTCGGAGACGTAGTTCAGTTCGTGGCCGCCGCACTTGCCCATGCCGATCACGGCGAGGCGGCAGGCGGCGGCGTCGGCCGGGGCCTCGGTCCGCGCCATGGCCAGGGCGGCGCGCAGGGTGGCGGTGGCGAGGTCGGCGAGTTCGGCGGCGGTCTCGGCCACGTCCGTGGTGCCGCAGACGTCCCGCGCGGCGATGGACAGCAGGCAGCGGCGGTAGGCGATGCGCAGGGCGACGGGGTCGGTGGCCCCGGCGAGGCCGCGTTCGAACTCGGTGAGGCCCGGGTGCAGGTCCTGGGACTCGTAGGTGACCAGGGCCTGCCAGTCGCCGGGGTGGCGGGCGAGGTGGTCGGCGAGGGCGGCGGAGGCGCCCAGGACTCCGAGGAGGCGGTCCCGCAGGGGCTTGGCCGCGATCAGGGTGTCGAGGAGTTCACGGCGGGCGGCGGGGGCCGGCTGGGCCTCCAGGAGGCGGACCAGGCCGTGCAGGGCGAGGTCGGGGTCGGCGGTGGCGCCCAGGGCTTCCAGCAAAAAGGGGTCGTCGCGGACGGGGGCCAGTTCGGGGGTGTCCAGCAGCCGCTCGGCGGCGGTGGCGTCGGTGAAGCCGTGTCGGAGCAGGCGCGTGAAGGTGCTGCTTCTGCGGCCCGGCGTCATTCTGGGGCTCCCCTCGGGTCACTGGTCCTGGGTGGAGCGTAGTCGCCCGCGCCGGGCCGTGCCGGGGGAGGTGCCGCGCGGGGTGATCAGGGCCGGTGCGGTGTCCCGCGGATCGCCCCCGTCGGCCCGGGTCCACGGCCGGTGGCGCAGCGAGGGCGCCGCGTGCCGCAGGCCGTCGTGCGGGTTCCGTCCCCGCTCGGGCACCGGGCCCTCGGCGTCGTGGGGCAGCGCGGGGTGACCGACCGCCAGGAGCGGGACGTACCGCTCCATGGAGCGGCCGGCGCCGGTCAGGTGGAACCACGAGCGCGGGGGTGCCTGTCCGGGCGGTCCTCGTACGGCCGGCGACGCGAAGCCGCCGTCCGGCCAGAGTCCCCCGTCGCCGATCTCGGGACGCGGCGGAGCACGCGGACGGACGATGCCCGATGCCCGATGCCACGCTCCACCCGCTCCACCTGACCGGCGCCCGCGGCTCCCCCGCCGGACTGCCGCCACCGGCGCCTCGCGCGAGAGCCCGGGAGCCTGGACCGCGCCCGCTCGGGCGGAGGCGCAACCGCCCGCCGGGGGCCGCCGCGGACTTCGCGGTCCGGCATGCCGAGGCCGGTCACGGGACCGACCCCAGGTCGCCTCGACAAGCGGGCGCACGCCTTCCGCGGCGCGGTGACGGCGACCGCCGCCGCCGTGCGGACACCCCTCCTCGTACGTGCGGACACCCCTCCTAGTACGCGAGCTGCCCGATGCCCCCGTCGACGCGCAGCACGGTCCCCGCGGTGTACGCGGATTCGTCCGAGGCGAGATAGACCGCCGCCTTCGCCAGTTCGGTGGCGGTTCCGAGGCGGTGGAGAGGCACGGTCCGCCGGAGTTCCTCGTAGAGGGCGGCCTGGCGCTCGGGCCCGAGGGACGCGAACACGTTGGTGATCGTCGGGCCCGGGCTCAGTCCGTTGACGCGGATGCCCCGGTCCTTCAGCTCATGGGTCAGCCCTCGCGTGTAGGAGAGCAGGCCCGCCTTGGCCGCGCCGTAGACCGTCGCGTTCTCGTGTCCGATGTACGCGGAGACCGAGCCGACGAGGATGACCGAGGACTGCGCGGAGAAGAGCGGCAGCAGGTCCCTGATCAGGAAGAACGGCGACTTGAGATTGGTCGCGAGGAGCCGGTCGAACGCCTCCTCGGTCCATGCCTCGATCGGGAGGTGGGTGACGTCGGCGGCGTTGCTCATGAGGATGTCGAGCTTCGGCCACTCCTCCCGCAGCCGTGCCGCGAGCACCGCCTGGCCGGGTACGTCGCCGGCGTCACTGACGATGGTCAGCAGCGGGCCGTCCAGTTGCCGGGCTGCCGCGTCCAGCTTCTCCCGTGAACGGCCGGTGATGGCGACGGTCGCTCCCTCGGCGAGGAACTCGCGGGCCGTTTCCAGGCCGATGCCGCTCGTCCCCCCTGTGATCAGCGCGTGTTTTCCCGCAAGACGATCCATTGTCCTGTCTCTCCTCAGATCGCGGTGCGGCCACCGTCGGCGGCCACGATCGCACCGGTCATGTAGCTCGCCCGGTCGCCGGCGAGAAAGGCGATCACGTGGGCCACCTCGGCCGGGTCGGAGGTGCGCTTGAGCGCGGTGGTCAGGCCCATGCCACCCATGTCCGGGCCCATCGCCTCGACCACCTTCGCGGTGCGCATCGGGCCCGGGACGACGGCGTTGACCCGCACGTTCGACGCGGCGAATTCCGCCGCCCAGGTGCGGGTCAGCGATTCGAGCGCCGCCTTGGTGGCGCCGTAGACGGCCATGCCCGGCATGCCGAGTCCGGCCGCGGTGGAGCTGACGTTGACGATGCTGCCGCCGCCGCCCGCGGCCATCTTCTCCGCGAGCAGGGCGGTGAGCAGGAACGGAGCGCGCACATTGACCGCGAAGGCGGCCTCGTAGCTCGCGAGGTCCTGCCCGGTGGTCGGGGAGAACGTCATGACGCTCGCGTTGTTGACCAGGATGTCGACGGCTCCGGCGCCCTCGACCAGTTGTCGCACGCCCGCCGGGTCGGACACGTCGGCAGCGATGAAACGCACCGCCGCGGCGGACTCGCCGCCGGCTGCGCGGAGGTCTTCCACGACCTGGGCACCGCGCCGCGGATCGGTGCCGGTCAGGATCAGGTCGGCGCCGCCCGCGGCCAACACCCTGGCCGTCGCGTGCCCGAGTCCGCCGATCGCGCCGGACCCGGTGACGAGTGCCGTCTTGCCTGCAAATTCCATTGCTTCGCCCTTCGCGCCGACCGGAGCGGCCGACTTCTGTGCATGCGTTCAAGAAGTGCCGCAACGGAAGCTACGACTTCTTGAACGGCCAGTCAAGAAGTCGTAGGATCAAGCGCGTGGCACGAACCGGACGCCCCCGCGAGTTCGACAGGGAACAGACGCTGGAGCGCGCACTCGAACTGTTCTGGTCCCGGGGATACGGGGCGACGTCGATCCAGGACCTGGTCGACGCACTGGCCGTCGAACGCGGCAGCCTCTACGGCGCGTTCGGCGACAAGCGCCGCTTCTACCTGGAAGCCGTCAGGCTCTACTGGGAGGTGTACGAGCGCCACCTGATCGCCGCGCTCGACACCAGCCCGCTGCTGCCCGCCCTGCGCGAGATCCTGACCCATCCCGTGCGGCTGGACGAACTGGTCTCCGACGTGGGCGTGCCGCAGGGCTGCCTGGTCGGCAACACGACCGCCGAACTCGTCCCCCAGGACGGCGAGGCCACGGAGATCGTCACCCGCTCGTACCGCCGGTTCACCGGCATCGTCGCCGACGCGCTCCGCCGCGCGCAGGCCGCCAAAGAGGTCACGGACGGCGCCCGCCCCGAGGCCCAGGCCCAGATGCTGCTCTACCTGGTCCAAGGTCTCTCGCTCGTGTCGCGGGCGGGGCTCGACAGGACCGCGGCCCTGGCGGCGGTCGACGCGGCGGTGGACGGGTTGCGGGCGTGACCGGAACACGCACCCCGTCCTGAACACCTACTCGGAACGTCTCAGGAGTCGAAGCGATGCACCGGAAAGCCGAAACGACCGCGGGCGCCGGGGCTCGTGGTCCCGCGACCCATGACCTCGTGATCAGTCGCGCACGTGTCTTCGACGGCCACCAGGCGCTCACCGGTCTGTACGACGTCGCCGTCGACGGCGCGGAGATCACGTCCCTGTCGGCCGAGCCGCTCAGGGGCAGACAGCAGGTGGACGCGGCCGGCGGATGGGTCGTGCCCGGACTGATCGACACGCATATCCACTTCTACGACGTGCGCGCCGTCACCGATCCCGATTCGATGCGGGCCTTCGAGGAGAACGAACTGCCCGGGCGGCTCGGGCTGTTCCTCGACCACGGGATCACCACCATCAAGTCGGTGGGCGATCCGACGGACGCAATCCTGGACACCCGGGCCAGGATCGCCGCGGGCACGCTGCGGGGACCGCGGCTGCTGGCGACCGGGTGCGGCATCACCGGACGCGACGGCCACCCCGCCGCCACGGTCTTCGGCGGCAACCCCTGGGCGCGCGAGCGCTTCACGGGAGAGGTGGGCAGCGTGCGGGAGATCCGTGACCTGGTGCACCACCTCGCCGACCGCGAGGTGGACGCGATCAAACTCCTGTCAGAGGGGGCGTGCGCGCACTCCGGCGGGCCGACGTACCTCTGGCGCAATCCCGTCTTCCCGGATGGTGTCGCCTTGGAACGGCTTCCCCTCGATCTCCTTCGGGCGGGTGTCGAGGCCGGCCACGAGCGGGGCCTTCGGGTCACCGTCCACACCACCCAGCAGGCCGCGGCACGCGAGGCGATCGAGGCCGGGGCGGACGGCCTGGAGCACGGTGTCACCGTCGAGCCCCTGACCGACCACTCGCTCATCGACCTGATGCTCGACCACGGCGTCACCTACACCCCCACGCTCTGGATCGACGACGCCCACCCGGACGCCCGCGGCAACCTCAGGAAGGTGGCCGAGGCCGGCGTGCGCATCGCGCTGGGCAGTGACACCTTCAGCGGCCGGGGCCTGTTCGGAGCCAACACCCTGGAGGAGGCCGAGCTCATGGTGGCGGCCGGGATGACGCCCGCCCAGGTGCTGGCCGCGGCCACCAGCGGCGCCTCGCGGCAGTGCGCCCGCCCCGACCTCGGCACGGTGGCCCCGGGCAAGCGCGCCGACCTGCTCCTGCTGAACGCCGATCCCACCGCGGACATCGGCAGCCTCCGCGACCTCCGCATGGTGATCCTGAACGGCGAACTCGCCGTGGACAAACGCTGAGTCGCGGTGCGCGCGGGACTCACTGTCCGGCGGAGCCGGACGGGGCCCGCTGCTCGCTGGCGTGCAGGGTGCCGAGGAGGGTGAGGGCCTGGGCGGAGGGGCTGCCCGGTTCGGCGTGGTAGATGACGAGCTGCTGGCCGGGCGCATCGCGGACGTCGAAGGACTGGTAGGTGAGGGAGAGAGGTCCGACGTCCGGGTGCAGGAGTTGCTTGGCGTCCTGGGTTTTGCCGCGCACGGTGTGCTGCGCCCACAACCGCCGGAATTCCGCACTGTGCTCGGTCAGGGTGTCCACGAGGTGGCGCAGACGCGGGTGCTCGGGGTCGAAGCCGCTCGCCTGGCGCAGATTGGCGACGGCGGCCTGGGCGGCCCGGTCCCAGTCTCGGTAGAACGGCCGTCCGGCCGGGTCGAGGAAGGTCATGCGGGCCAGGTTGTCCACGGCGGTGAAGGGGGCGTAGAGGGCGTCGGCCAGGGCGTTGGCGGCCAGCAGGTCGAGGGTGCGGTTCATGACGAACGCCGGGGTGTGCGCGTAGCCGTCCATCAGCTGACGCAGCGCGGGACTGACCCGCTCGGTGACATGGAGGGAGCCTCGGCCGTCCGGTGACACCCCGGCCAGACGGTGCAGGTGGGCGCGGGCGTCCGGGTCGAGCAGGAGCGCGCGGCCGAGAGCGTCCAGCACCTGTGGCGAGGGATGGCGCTCCCGCCCCTGTTCCAGCCGGGTGTAGTAGTCGGCGTTGACACCGGCCAGGACGGCGACCTCCTCGCGGCGCAGTCCGGCGACCCTGCGCACACCGTGACTCGCCATGTTGACGTCCTGTGGCCGCAGGCGGGCGCGGCGCGCGCGCAGGAACTCCCCGAGATGGTTGTCGTCCATGGCCACCAGGCTAGTGCTGTGGCTGCTCCCCCTTCCCGGGTGTGCCGCACCCAGGCAGAGAGCACCCTGGTACCCCTGCGCTGACCTGCGCAGACTCGGTGAGGCACGGCACCCGTGCCCCACCGAGGAAGGGAAACTTGATGACAGGCGATGCGCGGAGCGACCGCACTCCGGGAAACGCCGACGTGGTCGGCATGTGGGTGACCGCGGACGGTCACATCCGGCAGGAGTTGCTGCCGGACGGACGCTACGACGAGGCCCGGGGAGACCGGCGCAGCGCGTACACCGGCCGGTACACGGTGACCGGCAGCCACCTCGACTACGTCGACGACACCGGATTCACCGCCACGGGGGACATCCGGGACGGCGTGCTCTACCACGAACACCTCGTGCTCTACCGCGAGGACCGGACGGAGAAGCCCTCGTGAGGGCGCGCGGCGGCGTCGGTCTTCCCCACGGCGAAGGCGCCACCGGCGCCGGCGGGATCGGGCGCGTCGCGGGGGTTTCCCCGTCACCCGGCACTCCGGCCTTGCTGGTGCTGTGCGCGGCTCATTTCATGGACGCCATCGACCTGTCCGACGTGGGCGTGGCCCTGCCGGCCATCCAGCGTGACCTCGGCATGCCATCGGGTTCCCTCCAGTGGGTCGTGTCCGCCTACGCCCTCGGCTACGGCGGGTTCCTTCTCCTGGGCGGCCGGGTCGCCGATCTGTTCGGCCGACGACGCGCCTTCCTGACCGCGGTCGCCGTCTTCGGCGTGGTGAGCGTGCTGGGAGCGCTCGCTCCGACCGGTGGCCTGCTGATCGCGGCACGGCTGGTGAAGGGCATCGCGGCGGGCTTCCTGGCCCCGGCGGCCCTTTCCCTGATCACCACCAACTGGCCGGAAGGCACGCGGCGTGGCCGTGCTCTCGGGTGGTACGCCACCGCCGGCGCCTGCGGCTTCATCGGAGGGCTCGTTCTGGGCGGCGTGCTGACCGAACTGTCGTGGCGACTGGTCTTCGCGCTCCCGGTGCCCATCGCCGTGGCGGCACTGCTCGCAGGGCTGCGCCTGCTCCCGGCGGACCGCCGGGACGGCGCCCGCGGCAGGATCGATGTTCCGGGTGCGCTGACGGCCACCGGAGCACTGGTGCTTCTGGTCTACGCCCTCACCCAGGCTCCCGCGCACGGCTGGCTGTCCGCCCGCACCCTCCTCCTCTTCGCCGCCGCGGCCGGTCTGCTCGGCCTGTTCCTCCGGGTCGAGTCCCGCGCGCACAGGCCCCTGGTCCCGCTGTCCTTCCTCACCCGGCGCGCGACCGCCGGCCCCAACCTGACGATCTTCGCCATGTGGGGCGCCTACACGTCCTTCGCGTTCCTCGCCACGCTCTACCTGCAGAACGTGCTGGACTGGACGCCGTTGCAGACGGCCGGCGCCTTCGTCCCGCTCGGCGTCGCCAACGGCGCGCTGGCGCCGTTCGCGGGACGGCTCGCGACCCGGTTCGGGGTACACAGGATGATCGCCGCCGGGATGCTGCTCCTCGCGCTGTCCTACGCGTTGTTCCTCCGGATCGGGCCGGACAGTTCCTACCTCACCGTGGTCCTGCCGGTCATGGTCGTCAACGGGATCGGCACCGCGGCGACGTTCCCCGCGCTGAACACGAGCGCGGTGGCCGGGGTGCCCGACCGGGACCAGGGGCTGGCGGGAGCCCTGCTCAACACCTTCATGCAGATCGGCGGTGCCGTCGTCCTCGCCCTCGTCACCGCGGTCGACGAAGCCGGACAGCGGGCGGATGGAAGCGACCCTCTGGCGGGCTACGGCTCCGCCACCGCCGTCATCGTCGCCGCCGTGCTCGCCGGCCTGGGCGGCACCCTCCTCATCCGGCACCGGACCGGCAGCCGAGACCACTGACGACGCGGCCCCTCGCTCCGTCACCAGGCCGTCCCTCACCACGCACGGACACCCGACCACACGCACGGACACCCGACCACCACCCCACCGGGGAGCACTCGCATGACATCCACGACCCCGTCCACCGAAGCCGCCGAGTTCAGGGGAAAGACGGCTCTCGTCACCGGTGCCGCGCGCGGCATCGGCAAGGAGACCGTGGCACTCCTCCACGCCCGCGGCGCACGCGTCGTCGCCCTCGACATACGACCCGGACTGGACTCACTTTCCACCGAGTTGCCAGGCATCGTGACGGTGACCGGCGACGTCACCGCGGAAGAGACCGCCACCCGCGCGGTAGCGGCCGCCGTCGACGCCTTCGGCGGGCTGGACATCCTGGTCAACAACGCCGGACGCACCCTGAACAAGCCCGTCACGCACACCACCGCACAGGACTGGGACAGCGTGATGGACGTCAACGCCCGCGGCGCCTTCTTCTTCGCCCGCGAAGCCTTCCGGGCCATGGCGGAGCGCGGCGGCGGCGCCATCGTCGGCACCGGTTCCTACGCGTCCACCGTCGGACTGCCCGAAGGGGTCGCCTACAGCGCGTCGAAGGGCGCGCTGGCCCAGCTGACCAGAGTGCTGGCGCTGGAAGGCGGACCCCTGGGCATCCGCGCGAACCTCGTCGCCGCGGGCGTCGTCGAAACCGACTTCCTCGACACCTTCCGCCCCGACAGCCGCGCGTATCTCGCGTCCTTCGCCGGCGCCCAGCCCCTGGGCAGGGTGGCACAGCCCCGTGAGATCGCGGAAGTCCTGTGCTTCCTGGTCTCACCGCGGTCCGCTTTCGTCACGGGCGCCGTACTCGCCGCGGACGGCGGCTTCACCGCGGCCTGATCCGCGGGTCTCCGCGCGCGGCCCCGGCAGCGCGCCGGTGAGGAGGGTGCGCATCGTCTCCGCCGCGCGGACGGCCGCGTCCGCGCAGCAGTTGTTGAACAGCAGGTGGAGTTCGTCGGTGCGATCGGCCAGGCGGCGGACGCGCGGCAGCCATTCCGCCAGTTCCGCTGCGGAATAGGCGTGGCGGAAGCGGTCCTCCTTGGAGCCCGTGCCCCAGTGGGGGCTGCGGCCGTGGAAGCGGACCAAGCCGAGGCGGGGGGTGGTGACGGGCGCGTCCGGCGGGAGCGAGCCGGGGAGGTGCCGGGCGGTGTCCACGGCGACGGCGGTGGCGTCCAGGTCGGCCAGGAAGGGGGCGGTGCGGTCGCTGTGCCACCAGGTGGGGTCGCGGAACTCCACGGCGAAGGGCCAGTCCCGGGC